>NZ_JBHXHX010000001.1:0-40848 GCF_042723915.1 Streptomyces sp. NPDC058335
GCGCGCCACCCCTCTCATCACCCCCCCCCCTCCCCGCGGCCGCGTCTGGTGTTTATCCCCCACGGCCTGCCCGTACGGTCCCGGCGCCGGGCGCCGCAGGTCCCAAACCAGTCAGGTCGATGAAGGATCGGGGTGGATCGGGGTGGACCGGGGTGGAGCAAGGCGGGTCGGGGGGAGAGGGAACGAGGCGAGTCGGTGGAACTAGGCCAGTCGGAGGGGATCGAGGTGGACGGTGGGGGCGGGCCCTCGGCCCGGAGCCCTCAGTGGATGATGCCGGTGCGCAGCGCCACCGCGACCATCCCGGCGCGGTCGCCCGTGCCGAGCTTGCGGGCGATGCGGGCGAGGTGGCTCTTGACGGTCAGCGCGGACAGACCCATCGAGACGCCGATCGCCTTGTTGGACTGGCCTTCGGCGACGAGCCGCAGCACCTCCACCTCGCGGCCGGACAGCTCGCGGTAGCCGCCCGGGTGGCTCGGGGCACCCGGGGGGCGGCGGTGGAGGCGGGCGGCGGCGGAGCCGATGGGGGCGGCACCGGGCCGGGTGGGGAGCCCGACGTTGGTGCGGGTGCCGGTGACGACGTAGCCCTTGACGCCACCGGCGAGGGCGTTGCGTACGGCGCCGATGTCGTCGGCCGCGGAGAGGGCGAGCCCGTTGGGCCAGCCCGCGGCGCGGGTCTCCGACAGGAGGGTCAGGCCGGAGCCGTCGGGAAGGTGGACGTCGGCGACGCAGATGTCGCGGGGGTTGCCGATGCGGGGACGAGCCTCCGCGACGGACGAGGCCTCGATGACGTCGCGCACACCGAGCGCCCACAGATGGCGGGTGACGGTGGAGCGGACGCGCGGGTCGGCCACGACCACCATGGCGGTGGGCTTGTTCGGGCGGTAGGCGACCAGGCTTGCGGGCTGCTCGAGGAGAACGGACACCAGGCCTCCTGGGTGGGGGACGACGGGGCCGGCTCGTGGGGATGAAGCCGGGACGAACCGTGCTTTCAAGGTCACAGTCGTCTTCGGCACCGAAGCCTTGGTCCTTTAGAAAATGATCACGATCTAGTGAGTAACAATCCGTGCAATTCGGACGCGTGATCGATCATCCGAAGATCGAGTCGGTTTGAGCGGGTGCCGTATGAGATCGAAAGTGGCCGTATCGACAAAGAGATGGTCAATCGAGGCGGCCGTTCGAGGGAGTCGACGGTTGTCGGAGCCGAACACGGCGTGTGAGCGCGGCCGGGCGGCCGCGCTCACAGGTGCAGAGCGATCACAGAGACGGGAGAGGCCGAAGAGTTCGGCGAGATCGGCAGGTCGAAAAAAGGCCGGCGGGGCCCCGGAGACAGGGACCCCGCGGAATTGGTCGGTGCGCGCGGTCAGCGCGACTGCGGCCCCCGCCGTTGCGGCAGCGTCACGACGGACGCGTCCCCCGGGCCGGCCGGCGGCAGCCCCGCGACCTGGGCCAGCAGGTCGCACCAGGACGCCAGATGCGCCGCCGTGTCCGGCACCCCGCCCAGCCCCTCGCGGGGCGTCCAGGACGCCCGGATCTCGATCTGCGAGGACGCCGGTCGCTCCGACAGTCCGCCGAAGTAGTGGGAGCCGGCGCGGGTGACCGTGCCGCTCGGCTCGCCGTACATCAGGCCGCGTGTCTGGAGCGCCCCGGTGAGCCAGGACCAGCACACGTCCGGCAGCAGCGGGTCGACGGCCATCTCCTGCTCCAGCTCCGCCCGCACGAGGGTGACCAGCCGGAAGGTGCCGCGCCAGGCGTCGTGCCCGGCCGGGTCGTGCAACAGCACGAGGCGGCCGTCGGCCAGGTCCTGGTCGCCGTCCACGACGGTCGCCTCCAGGGCGTACGCGTACGGCGCGAGGCGCCGCGGGGCCGGTGTCGGCTCGATCTCGATCTGGGGCCGCAGCCGCGCGGCCCTCAGTGCGTCGACGGCGGCCCGGAAGGGCGGCGGAGCCGCCCTTCCCCCATCCAGGTCCTCCTCGTTCGCGTCATCCATCCCGCCCGTGCCGTCCGACAGTCGTCCCTGAGCCGCAGCCATGCGGGGAAGATTAAGGGGAACGGGAGCTTCGCGCAGGGCAAGACACCCGTGGGCGGACCTCGGACGGCTGCGCGCTGGGCGAACACGCGCACGGTCAGGGGCCGTCGGCGGGCGTCCCCCGCCGGTTTCCGCATGGTTTCCGCGTCATGGGAGACTTGCCGTCGTGAGCGCGAACGAGAGCCCAGAGGGCCGGCAGCCGGCAGCGACGTACGACAGCCCCTTCATGAAGGCGTGCCGGCGGGAGCCGGTGCCGCACACGCCCGTGTGGTTCATGCGCCAGGCCGGGCGCTCGCTGCCGGAGTACCGCAAGGTGCGCGAGGGCATCCCGATGCTCGAGTCCTGCATGCGGCCCGAGCTGGTCACCGAGATCACCCTCCAGCCGGTGCGCCGGCACGGCGTGGACGCGGCGATCTACTTCAGCGACATCGTCGTACCGCTCAAGGCGATCGGCCTCGACCTCGACATCAAGCCCGGCGTCGGCCCGGTCGTCGCGGAGCCGATCCGCACCCGCGCCGACCTCGCCCGGCTGCGCGACCTCACCCCCGAGGACGTCTCCTACGTCACCGAGGCGATCGGCCTGCTGACCCGCGAGCTGGGCACGACCCCCCTCATCGGTTTCGCGGGCGCGCCTTTCACCCTTGCGAGCTACCTCGTCGAGGGCGGTCCGTCGCGCACGTACGAGAACGCCAAGGCGATGATGTACGGCGACCCCGAGCTGTGGGCCGACCTGCTGGACCGCCTCGCGGACATCACGGCCGCCTTCCTGAAGGTGCAGATCGAGGCGGGCGCCTCGGCGGTGCAGCTGTTCGACTCGTGGGTGGGCGCCCTCGCCCCGGCCGACTACCGCCGCTCGGTGATGCCCGCCTCGGTGAAGGTCTTCGAGGCCGTCGCCGGGTACGGCGTCCCCCGCATCCACTTCGGCGTCGGTACCGGTGAGCTGCTCAAGCTGATGGGCGAGGCCGGCGCGGACGTCGTCGGCGTCGACTGGCGCGTGCCCCTCGACGAGGCCGCCCGCCGGGTCGGCCCCGGCAAGGCGCTCCAGGGCAACCTCGATCCGACCGTGCTGTTCGCCTCCACCGAGGCCGTCGAGACCAAGACCCGCGAGGTCCTCGACGCGGCGGCGGGCCTGGAGGGCCACGTCTTCAACCTCGGCCACGGCGTCATGCCGTCCACGGACCCGGACGCGCTGACCCGCCTCGTCGACTACGTCCACACCCGTACGGCCCGCTGAGCCGCCCCGAGGGCGCCGACACATCGGCGCCCTCGGCGTCGTACGGCCCGGTAAACGTTTGTGATGCGGGCCGGGCGTGGTCGTCGGGGTCCTGGAGGGTGTCGGTGGCCGTCAGGTCGGAGCCGTGCCGGTCCAGGAACTGGGGCCAGACCGTGGTGTCCTGGGCCGGGCGGCGCCGCGCGGCCGGCGGCGGCGGGTGCCGGACGTCGGGGGCCAGGGTCGAGAACGCGAGCAGGCCGCCCGGCCGCTGCCCGCGGCCGACGGCGGGCAGCAGGAGGTGCGGGTCGGCGAAGTCCAGCGCGCCGAAAACGCTGTGGACGACGTCGAACCCGCCCGGGTGCCCGCTCATGTGGACGGTCGCGTCCGCACGGACCGGGTTGCGGCGGCGGCAGGTGACCGTAGTCAGCGCGGGCCTGTGCGGTGCGGTGGACGTCGTGGTCGACCGCGACGATCCGCGCCGGATGCCCGGTCCGCGCGAGGTGGGCCGTCCGATGACCGGGACCCGAACCCGGCTCGGCGACGACCAGGTCGGTGAGGTCGCCGAGAAGCTCCGCGCCGGGCGGCGTACCGCGGTGCCGGTCCCGGGGGAAGCGGCCGCCACCGGGCCGACGGTCCGCGACGGAGGAGTGCCACGAGGGGGGTGTCACTGCCCCATCGGGCACAGCCTGGTGCGGAGGAGCGGGGATCGCCAGCGGTTCACCCGGACGGGCAGGCGCACGGCGGCGCACGGCATGATCCGGGCGGGAGGCCGCAGGGGTGCGTACGCCTGCGGCCTCTCGCCGTCTACGTGTACCGATCTTGGGCGGGTACGGATGCCGGGAGACGGCTGCACCGGGGATCCTCGGAGAGCCGTCGCCCGAGCGGGACGGCGCGGGAGGTGAACGGCTGCCCTGGCCGGCGGGGCGGGCGCGCACCGGTCCGGTAGCGATGCGGTACGTCGTGAGCAGGACCTGTCGGTGCGACCGTCCCCCCCACCGACGGGTGCGAACGGGCGGTAGAGGGGGGCGGGGTGTCCGAGGGACGCCCCGCCCCCTCCGTGCTGCCCGCCTGGTGGATGTGCGTGCCGGCCGGCGGAGGCGGGTGCGGTTCCGGGCCCCGGGCGGGGTGTCCGGGAAGACGCCCATCCGTCGCGCCGTCGGGCCGTGCCTTCGCCGCTAGCGCGTGACCGGTCGGCGGGCTCCCGTGGGTGCCGGGCGGCGCGGGCCGGTGTACAGGAGTGTCTGCGGCAGGTGCGGGCGGGCCTTGGTGCCGGACTCGATGTCGGCGGCCAGGGCGCGCAGTGCCACGCCCACGTGGGAGGCGGGCAGGGTGCCGTCCAGCGTGGCGAGGGCGCGGCGGGCGCGGTTGCGGGCGCCGGCGCTGCGGCCCTGGTGGTGGTCGACGAAGGCCTTGGCGTAGCGGGCGACCAGAGCGGCCCAGGCGTCGTCGCGGACCCCGCTCCGGGTCAGCGCGCGGCGCGCGGTGCGCCGCGCGGCCGCGGGGGCGAAGGCGGCCTGGGCCACCGCGCGGGCGGCCAGGCTGACGGCCGGTGGGGGACCGCCGAAGGCATGGTCCGGGGTCGTGCGGGCGGCCTCCTCGAAGTGGTCGGCGGCGGCCCGGTGATCCCCTTCGTGCAGGGCGATCAGCCCCTGGACGTGGGCGATGTGGCCGACGGTGGCGTCGTCGCCCGCCATCACGGCCGCCGGCCAGGCCCGGCCCAGCAGCGCACGTGCGCCCTGCGGATCGCACCCGGCGCCGAGCCAGGCCGCCAGCAGGCGGCCGCGCATCCCCGTGTCGCTGCCCGCGGGGCACAGCGGAAGCAGCTGGAGCAGGTAGCCGCGCCCCTCCTCGCCGTGGTCGAAGACGGCCCACCAGAACCACAGGCTCACGACCGTCTCCAGTGCCGTCTCGGCCTGGTCGGGACGGCACAGCGCCTGGCGCAGCATCGACGTCAGTTCGGCCTGTTCCTCCTGGACGAGCCGCGCGGCCTGGTCCTGGCAGCCCGAGGCCCACAGGTTCTCCGCGACGGCGGCGATCTGCCGGCAGTGCGCGGCCCGGCGCTCCAGGGCCACCTCGCACTCGCCGGCCTCCCGCAGCCGTTCCGCGCCGAACTCCCGTGCGGCCCGGGTCATCCGGTAGCGGGGCTGGCCCAGGCCGCCCGGGTCGCGCACCGGCTCGAGTACGTTGACGGCTGTCAACTGCACGAGCAGCGAAGGCACCTGGTGCGGCTCCACGCCTCCACCGGCGCACAGGAACACGGCCGTCGACTCGTTGAAGGGCCCGGTGAATGCGCTGGCCCTGCCCCACACGATCCTGGCCTCGCGCTCACACAGCGCGTAGGTCGCCCCGACGGTGTCGCGCAGCGAGCGGTGCCGCAGCAGCGGGGGGCGGTCGCTGGACAGCCAGCACTGGTGATTCTCCAGCAGATCCGCCAGCTCCTCCACCGGCTGCCGCGCCACCTGCTCGGCGGCCAGCTCGATGGCGTGCGGGACGCCCTCCAGGGTGTGGCAGATCGCCTCCACGGCGCGCAGATCGGCGAGGTGCGGCCGGGACTCGGAGGGGCGCGCGTGCGGGGCGGCTGTGTCCGTCGGCGGCTCCGCTGCCTCCGGAGGCGCCTTCGCCGCGGCCGTCCGCGGATCACCCGCTGTCGTGGCCGTCGGCAGGGTGTCCAGTACCGTCCGGGCCCGGCGGAGGAACAGTTCGACGGCGGGGGACCGGTCCGGTGCCGCGTCCTGGGCGCTGGTGGCCAGCGGCGGCAGGGGCAGGACCTGTTCCTCACCGAGGCCCAGCACCCGGCGCGAGGTCACCAGGACCCGTAGCCCCGGTACGGCCACCAGCAGGCGCTGCACCAGTCCCATGCACTCCCGGTGGACCGGGTCGACGTCGTCGAGAAACAACAGGACACCGGTTGCCGGAAGTTGCCGCACCAGGGCCGCGATGTCCGTTTCCCGGCGGTGCGGCCGCCTGCCGGTCAGGGCCTGGCTCACAGCCGCGGTCAGCGCGCCCGGCCCGCCGGGGCCCGTGCCCTGCCAGCGGACATGGACCACCCGGCGCCACGGTCCGCCCGTCCTCGCCGCCGCCTCAGCGGCCAGTCGGCTCTTGCCCACGCCCGGCCGACCGGTCACCGTCACCAGGTGGTGCTCCGACAGAAGTACCCCGAGAGCGGCGGATTCCCGCTCCCGGCCGATCAGGGCGTCGGCCGGCCCGTCGTCGTCCACAGGTGGCACCGCAGGGCTGCCGACACACGTCCACACGTTCATGACCTTCCGCACTCTTCGGATGCTGCGAGGGGTGACACCGCGGCCAGGGGGTCGGCAGCCCCGGGCGCAGAACCGTCACTTCACCGGTGCCACGGCAGACCCAACGCGGCACGTCGGGCCAGGTGGCGACACCGCGGCCGGGATCACACGTGACGACGACACGTCGAACGGCCGTGCCTGTTCCAGTGCCGCGCTGGGGCCGAGGTGTACGACGCGGTCGCTGCGGGGCGCCCGCCGTGGCCGAGAGGCCGGCCGGCTCACCCTGGGCGCCGTGTCGTCCACCGGCTGCGGCATCTGGACCAGGCACTTCGTCGGCGTGATCGGCTTCAGCGTCCAGGGCGCGCCGGTCACTCACGACCGGCCAGGACCCTGCTCAGCCTGGCGGTGACCATCGTTGTCGTCGCCGTCGGTGTCTTCCTCGTCGGCTACCGGGTGCCGCACCCCTGAACCGGGCGTGGCGGGCGCGATCACCGGGCTGGCGTGGCGGCCATGCACCACCTCGGCAGTGCGGCCACGCACACGCACGGCACCCCGCACCACTCCGAGCCGGCGGTGGCGCTGTCGGTGCCGATCGTCGTCGCCACCGCTGCCCTGTGGCGGCGGTCTCCGTGCACGGACTGTGGTCGAGCCTGGGGGCGGGCCTCGTCATGGGCGTGGCCGTGACCGGCATGCACTGCACCGGCACGGCCGCCGTGTCCGTGAACCTCGACGGCGCCGCAGCGACCGGCCAGTCGGCCGTCGGGCCGCTGTCGCTCCTCCTGTTCATGCTGGCCGGCCCGCTCACGGTCCTGCTGATCGCCGCCGTGATCGTCATGTTCGACCCCGACGTGATGCTCGCGACGACGAGCGGAGCGGCCGGTGCACAGGTCGAGCGGAGCCCACCGGGCCATGACCGAACCGGTCGAACGGGCGGGCGGAAGCCGGAGTCGTTCCCCCGGTCCAGGTGACGGCACATCACCAGCCGGGCCGGGCTCTCCTGCCGAACAGCAGGCCGCGCGGCTCGGGTGGCGGCGGCGTGCCCCGTTTCAGAGGCCAGGCGAGCAGCATGCCCGCGAGGAAGCCGACGACATGCGCGGCGTACGCCACCGTGCCCGCGTCGGAGACGCCCTCGCCGGAGGAGTACACCGCCTGGAGCCCGAACCAGAAGCCCAGCACCATCCAGGCCGGCAGCCGCAGCGGCAGGAAGATCAGGAACGGGACGAGCACCCACACCCTGGCCTTCGGATACAGCACGAGATAGGCGCCCAGGACCCCCGCGATGGCTCCCGACGCGCCGATCAGCGGCTCGGTCGAGTCGGCGTTGACGAGCGCGAAGCCGTACGACGCCGCATAGCCGCAGGCGACGTAGAACAGCGCGAAGCGGACGTGGCCCATGCGGTCCTCGATGTTGTTGCCGAAGATCAGCAGGAACAGCATGTTGCCCAGCAGATGCAGCCAGCCGCCGTGCAGGAACATCGCGGTCAGGACGCTCAGCGCCGGGGACTTGTCGTAGTCCGGCGGGCCCAGCAGACAGCCGCCGCCGCGGACGTCCCCGGTGGGCACGAGCTGCGGCAGCTGATGGTGGATCAGCTCGCGCGGGACGGCGGCGTACTGCTCCAGGAACGCGTGCAGATGGCAGGTCTGCGCCAGCGTGCTGTCACCGGCCACCGAGCCGGACAGGCCCGGCATGAACAGGAACACGAAGACGTTCACGCCGATCAGCGCATACGTCACCACGGGGGTGCTGCGCGTGGGGTTCACGTCATGGACGGGGATGACCACAAGGAAGTACTGCCCCCGATCCGTTCGGTGAATCGGTGCACGCGCTGAACGCGGTTACCCGCGGCTGCGTATGAACCGGCAACCGCCCGCGGCACTGGGAAGGCGGGTCGCGGGAACGACGTGAGGAACAGGCGATGAACGACCGGGTTACTCCTCCGATGCATGCCACGCCCGACGGCGAGGCGGAGATCGCGCTCGTGATCCGACTCCCCTGGGAGGACGTGGCACGGCTCGGCCAGGAGGCGGGGCGGCTGGCCGCGCAGATGCAGCGGGCGGTGACGCTCGACGAGGCCGTCAGCCACCGGCTGCGGTCGCGGCCGGCGCCGGCGGCGCACGCGAAGCCGGCGGAGCAGCAGCCCGCGGCGGTTTCCGCGTTGCCGAGGTTGTCCGGGACCGCGTAGGCAGGTCGCGGGGAGCGGGAGCGTGGAGCCGGGAGCCGGGAGCGGGTTGCGGGCTGTGGGTTCGTGGTGGCCGGTCGTGCGGTTCCGCGCTGTTTCCTATGTGTTCCGCACCTTTGCCGCTGCTTTCCGTGCCGCCACCAGTACCGGGTCCCACACCGGGCTGAACGGTGGTGCGTAGCCCAGGTCCAGGGTGGTCATCTGTTCGGCCGTCATGCCTGCCGTGAGGGCCACCGCCGCGATGTCGACCCGCTTGCCCGCGCCCTCCCCGCCGACGATCTGTACGCCGAGAAGGCGGCCCGTGCGGCGTTCGGCGAGCATCTTGACCGTCATGGGGGAGGCGCCGGGGTAGTAGCCGGCCCGGCTGGTCGACTCGACGGTGACCGTCTCGAACTGGAGGCCCGCTCTGCGCGCGTCCTTCTCGCGCAGGCCGGTGCGGGCGATCTCCAGGTCGCAGACCTTGCTGACGGCGGTGCCGACGACACCGGGAAAGGTGGCGTAACCGCCGCCGGCGTTGGTGCCGATGATCTGCCCGTGCTTGTTGGCGTGGGTGCCGAGCGGAACGTGGCGTTCCTGGCCGGAGACCAGGTCGAGGACCTCGACGCAGTCGCCGCCGGCCCAGACGTTCTCGTGGCCGCGTACCCGCATGGCCAGGTCGGTGAGGAGACCGCCGTGGGCGCCCAGGGGCAGCCCGGCGGCCTTGGCGAGGGTCGTCTCCGGGCGGACGCCGATGCCGAGGACCACCACGTCAGCCGGGTACTCGGCGTCCCCTGTGACGACCGCCCGCACCTGGCCGTCGTCGTGCGTGAGCAGCTCGGTGACCTCGGCGTCGTTCACCATGGTGATGCCGAGGCCCTCCATCGCCCGGTGCACCAGGCGGCCCATGTCCGCGTCGAGCGTCGACATCGGCTCGCTGCCCCGGTTGACGACCGTCACCAGATAGCCGCGGTTGATGAGCGCCTCGGCCATCTCCACGCCGATGTAGCCCGCCCCGACGACCACGGCGTGCCGTCCCCGCGCGCGGGTACGCGTCAGCGTGTCGAGCAGCTCCTGCCCGTCGTCGAGCGTCTGCACCCCGTGCACGCCCTCGGCGTCGGCCCCGGGCATGTCCGGCCGGATCGGCCGGGCCCCGGTGGCGATGACGAGTTTGTCGTACGACGTCCAGGACTCGGCCCCGGAATCGACGTCACGCGCGTGGACGCCCTGCCGGTCCAGGTCGATCGCCGTGACCTCGGTGCGCAGGCGCAGATCGATACCGCGCGCGCGGTGCTCCTCCGGTGTGCGGGCGATCAGGTCGTCCCGCTCGGTGACGTCACCGCCGACCCAGTACGGGATGCCGCAGGCCGAGTAGGACGTGAAGTGGCCGCGTTCGAAGGCCACGATGCTCAGTTCCCCGGGCCCTTTCAGCCGGCGGGCCTGGGACGCCGCGGACATGCCCGCGGCGTCCGCGCCGATCACGACCAGCCGCTCCCGCCCGGACGCCCCGTGGCGCGCGCTCTCGCTCATGCTCATGCGAACACGCTACGGGGCGACGGCAATTCGCTCCTGCCCGGCCCGCTCCCGCCCGGCCCGGCTCGGTGGTTCGGGCCGGTTCTCCCCCGGCCCGCTCAGTCCCGCTCGGCTTCTGCCCGCTCGGTTCCTTCCCGCTCGGACTCGCCCGGCACGACCGGCCGGACCGGCCGACCCGCCCGGCGGGGCCGCAGCAGCCGCAGCCACACGAGAAGGATCAGCGCGAGCACCGCGGCGAACGGCAGCACCGCGCCGAAGGCGACCGCGATCCAGCGCAGCATCGTCACGAACGCGTCCCAGCCGCCGGCCAGCGCGTCCACGAACCCGGGGTCGTCGTCCTCCTTCTCGGCCACCACCGGCTTCTCGGACAGGGTCAGCGTGATCGTGGCCATGCTGGTGCGGTCCTTCAGGGACGCCTGCTGGGCGAGCAGGGCCTCCAGGTCGGACTCGCGGCGGCTCAGCTCGCCCTCCAGGGTGACCACGTCGCTCAGCTTGGTGGCCCGGTCCATCAGCTCACGGACGCGGACCACGCTGGCGCGCTGCGAGGTGATGCGGCTCTCCACGTCGACGACCTGGTCGGTGACGTCCTGGGCCTTCGCGGTGCGCTCCAGGAGCTTGCCCGCGCCCTGGAGGCCGGCGAGGACGTCGTCGTACCTGTCCACCGGCACTCGCAGGACGACGCGGGTCTGTTCGGCACTGTCCTCGTCGCGGACGGTCGTCTCGTCGCTGAGGTAACCGCCCGCGTTCTCGGTGGCCGCGCGAGCCTGTTCGAGGGCCTTCGGCACGTTCTTGACCTGCACGGTCAGGGTGGCGGTGCGGATGATGCGGTTCACGGACGGCTTCGGCGCCGTGGTCGCCTTCGAGCCGCTCGCGCCCGCGCCGGCCTTGCCGTCCTCGGCCGGCTGTGCGACGCCGGCCTTGGCGTCCTCGGCCGGCTGTGCGACGCCGGCCTCCGGGCCGGCCGCCTTGTCGGCGCTGCTGCTGTCTCCCGTGTCGTTCGCGCCGCATCCGGTGAGGGCGACGGCGGCGGCGAGCAGGACGCCCGCCAGGGCGTGGAGCGGTCGTACGGAACGTCGTGCCGGGCGTCGTGCCGGGCGTCGCACCGGACGTCGTGTCGGACGTGTCGGGCGTCGTAGGGCATGTCGTGTGCGCATCTGGGCGTACCCCCGAGGGTTCGGCGACGGCTGATGGTCCTTCGACGCCGGGGCGGGGCGGGACGTTGGCCTCCGACGGTTCCGAACAGGTCACGGTCGGGACGCGGGCAGGACACCGGAGTCGGATACCGGAGGGAGATCACCGGAGGCAGGACGCCGGGGAGAGCGGGGGCGAGTTCGGTGTGTCAGTGGGGTTTGAGAGAGTTGGGGCATGAGCGCAACGGGTACGGGCACGAGGCATGTCGTCGTGGTGGGAGCCGGTGTCGCGGGCCTGGCGGCCGCCCACCGGCTGCTGGACCGCGGCGCGCGCGTGACCGTGCTCGAGGCCTCCGACCGGGTGGGCGGCAAGCTGCTGCCCGGCGAGATCGCGGGCGTCCGGGTCGACCTGGGCGCCGAGTCGATGCTGGCCCGCCGTCCCGAGGCGGTCGCCCTCGCGCGCGAGGTGGGCCTCGCCGGCCGGCTCCGGCCGCCGGCCACCGCCACCGCCTCGATCTGGACCCGCGGCGCCCTGCGCCCCATGCCCAAGGGCCATGTCATGGGCGTCCCCGGCACCGCCTCCGCGCTGGCCGGCGTCCTCTCCGACGAGGGCCTCGCCCGGATCGCCCGCGACGCCGACCTGCCCCGCACGGAGGTCGGCGAGGACGTGGCGGTCGGCGAGTTCGTCGCCGCCCGCCTGGGCCGCGAGGTCGTCGACCGCCTGGTGGAGCCCCTGCTCGGCGGGGTCTACGCCGGTGACGCCTACCGCATCTCGATGCGTTCGGCCGTCCCGCAGCTGTTCCAGGCCGCGCGCACGCACCGCTCCCTCACGGAGGCCGTCCGCGACATCCAGGCGAAGGCCGCCGCGAACCAGCAGTCCGGGCCGGTCTTCATGGGCATCGAAGGCGGCGTCGGCTCGCTGCCGCTCGCGGTGGCCGCGTCCGTCGAGGCGCGCGGCGGCGAGATCCGCACGCGCGCGTCCGTGAGCGGACTGCGCCGCGAGCCGGCCGGCGGCTGGCGCGTCACCGTCGGCGACCGGGTGCTGCACGCCGACGGAGTCGTCGTCGCCGTCCCCGCGCCCGTCGCCGCCGCCCTGCTCGCCGCCGAGTCCCCCGAGGCCGCCGCCGAGCTGCGCACCGTCGAGTACGCCTCCATGGCCCTGGTCACCCTCGCCTACCGCCGCTCCCGGACCGCCCTGCCCGACGGCAGCGGCTTCCTCGTCCCGCCCGTCGACGGCCGCACCATCAAGGCCTCCACCTTCGCCTCGCAGAAGTGGGGCTGGATCGCCGACGAGGACCCGGACGTGGCCGTGCTGCGCACCTCCGTCGGGCGGCACGGCGAGACGGCGATCCTGGAGCGCTCCGACGCCGAACTCGTCGACGTCTCCCGGCACGACCTGAAGGCCGCCACCGGCCTGGACGCCACGCCCCTCGAAACCCGCGTCACCCGGTGGACGGACGGCCTGCCCCAGTACCCGGTCGGCCACCACGCGCGCGTGGCCCGCATCCGCGAGCACGTCGGGAAGCTCCCCGGCCTCGCGGTGTGCGGCGCGCCCTACGACGGCGTCGGCATCCCCGCCTGCATCGCCGGCGCGTACGCGGCGGTCGACCAGATCGGCGGCGACACGAGCGCCGCGCGCGAGCTGACGGCCAACCCCGTGCAAAGTCTGCACGGCGGAGCGGGAGAATGAGAACCATGAGTGACGACGCCCCCACCACCGAGTCCGGCAGGATCCCGAACAAGGGCAAGCTGGCCAAGGACCTCAACGAGGTCATCCGCTACACGCTGTGGTCCGTCTTCAAGCTGAAGGACAACCTCCCCGAGGACCGCGCCGGTTACGCCGACGAGGTCCAGGAGCTGTTCGACCAGCTCGCCGCCAAGGACGTGACGGTCCGCGGCACCTACGACGTGTCCGGTCTGCGCGCCGACGCCGACCTCATGATCTGGTGGCACGCCGAGACCAGCGACCAGCTCCAGGAGGCGTACAACCTCTTCCGCCGCACCGAGCTGGGCCGGGCACTGGAGCCGGTCTGGTCGAACATGGCGCTGCACCGCCCCGCCGAGTTCAACCGCTCGCACGTCCCGGCGTTCCTCGCCGACGAGACGCCGCGCGACTACATCAGCGTCTACCCCTTCGTGCGCAGCTACGACTGGTACCTGCTGCCCGACGAGGACCGCCGCCGCATGCTCGCCGACCACGGCAAGATGGCCCGCGGCTACCCGGACGTCCGCGCCAACACGGTCGCCTCGTTCTCCCTCGGCGACTACGAGTGGATCCTCGCCTTCGAGGCCGACGAGCTGTACCGCATCGTCGACCTCATGCGCCACCTGCGTGCCTCCGAGGCCCGTATGCACGTCCGCGAGGAGGTCCCGTTCTACACGGGCCGTCGCAAGGACATCGCCGAACTGGTCGCGGGCCTCGCCTGATCAGCGCGCCTGCCGGGCGACCGCCGTCTTCTCGGCGCGGTCGGCCGGCCGGGGTTCCGGGTGCGGCGCGCAGGCCGCGCGCCGCACCGGCAGCCGGCCCTCCAGCAGGTACGCCTCCAGGTGGCCGTTGACGCACGGGTTGGGCCCGCCCGCGATGCCGTGGGTGCCGGCGTCCCGCTCCGTCACCAGCACCGAGCCCGTCAGCCGCCGGTGCATCTCCAGGGCGCCGTCGTAGGGTGCGGCGGCGTCCCGTTCGGCCGCCAGGATCAGCGTCGGCGGCAGCTCACCCGGCCCGGTCCGCACGTCCAGGGGCTGCTGCCGGGGTGCCTGCCAGTAGGCGCACGGCAGGTTCGCCCACACGTTGTCCCAGGTCTCGAACGGTGCCACGCGCGCGAGCCGCGTGTTGTCCCGGTCCCACACCCGGAAGTCCGTCGGCCACGGCCCGTCGTTGCACTCCACGGCCGTGTAGACGGCGTTCGCGTTCTCCGCCTCCGCCGCGGCCTCCCGGGGCGGCGCGGCCAGCGCGATCAGCGGCTTCGGATCGCCCCTCAGATACGCCGACAGCGCCTCGGCGCGGGACGGCCAGTAGTCGTCGTAGTACCCGGCCTGGAGGAAGGTGCCCTGCAACTGCGCGGGCCCCACCTTCCCGCCGGCCGGCTCCGCGGCCAGCTTCGCCTGCGCCCGCTCGTAGCTGCGCAGTACCGCCTGCGAGGTCCTGCCCAGCCGGTACACCCGGTCGTGCTTGGCGACCCACTCCCGGAAGTCCTCCCAGCGGCTCTCGAACGCCGCCGACTGGTCGAGGTTGTTGCGGTACCAGATCTGCGCCGGGTCCGGGTTCACCGCCGCGTCGAACACCATCCGCCGTACGTGCGAGGGGAACAGCGTGGCGTACAGCGCCCCGAAGTAGGTGCCGTACGACGCCCCCATGAACGTCAGCCCGTCCTCGCCGAGCGCGGCCCGCAGGACGTCCAGGTCGCGGGCGTTGTTCAGCGAGTTGTAGTGCCGCAGCGCGTCGCCCGCCCGCTGCGCGCAGCCACGCGCGTACGCCTTCGCCCGCGCGACGCGCTCCCGCTTGTACGTCTCCGAGGGGTGCGTCGGGGCCGGGGCGGGCCCCTTGAAGAAGGTCCTCGGGTCCTCGCAGGACAGCGGGGCCGAGCGGCCGACCCCGCGCGGGTCGTAGCCCACCAGGTCGTAGGCGGCGCCGATGCGCTTCCACTCGGGGACCATGCCGATCAGCGGGAAGTACAGGCCCGAGGCGCCCGGCCCGCCCGGGTTGAAGACCAGCGAGCCCTGCCGGGGCACCCGGCGCTTGCTGTTGTGCGGGTCGCGGTGGGTGGCCCGGACCCGGCTGACGGCCAGCTCGATCTGCTTGCCGTTCGGCCGCGCGTAGTCCAGTGGCACGCCGACCTTGCCGCACTCCATGCTGCCCGGCAGATCCGGTACGTCGGTGCAGGTCCCGAAGTCGATCCCCTCCGCCGCGGCCCGCTCGGCGGCGATCACGACACCGGGCACGCCGTTCGGGGTCCCGCCCGCGGGGACGGCGGAGAGGGTGGTCAGGAGCAGGGCTCCCGTGGCCGAGTAGAGGACGGCAGCTCTCATCGCGTGTCCCTTCGAAGCGCGGCAGCGACAGAAGGGATGGTTCGTCCGCCTGTTGACGAAGGCAAGCACCACCGAGGGGTGTCGGCGCCAATGCCCCTTGTGCGCCCCCGGGAAACCCGGACGCGCCGGGGGCGGGCGGGGTGCGGCGTGGGCGGGGCGTGGGTCTTGGTGCGTCTCGGGGACAGCCGGAGTCGGCTGCGCGTCGATCGTGGGCTTACGGCGTCTCGACGGTGCGTCGGCTCGGCGCGATGCCGTGGGTTGACCGGGCGTGGGCCGGTGCCACGCCGGTCGGGGTCGGTCCTGGGCCGCTCGCTCGCCCGCCGGGGCCGGAGATCCGGCACGCCGGCCCGAGTCGGCCGGGGGCGGTCTAGCGGCGGCCGGGAGCAGCCATGGGTGGGCCGTGGCCGCCGTGCGGTGGTCGGTGTCGGCTGCGGGCGCGCGGTGTGTTCGAAGGTGCGTCAGTCGTCTGTTGGCTGAGGGGACCTGTTGTGTGCCGACGGTGCGTCGGTCTGTGTCGGTGGAGTGCTCGTCCGTGCTGTTCCGGCCTCGGTCGTGGGTGGGCCGTGCGGTGGTCGGTGTCGGCCGAGGCACGCCGTGCGTTCGAAGGTGCGTCAGCTGCCCGTTGGCTGAGGGCCCGCCGTCCGCCGACGCTGCGTCAGGCTGCGTCGGACGAGCCTTGTCCCGCGTCGCTGCGGGCGCTTCGGGCGGGGCCCTCCGGTCCGTCCGTGTCGGAGCCGGCTCAGCCGGGCCCGTCGAAAGCCCGCCGCGCCGCCCGCCTCAGTCGCCCCCTACGCCCTGTCCCGATGGGCGAAGGCCGCGCGGAGTTCCGGTTCGGCTGCCGCGTGGATGCCGCGGACGGCTATGGAGGTCAGGTAGGTGCGGTCGTCGGCCGTGGCCGAGGTGTGCCGGGCCAGGGCTGCCAGCAGGCGTTGTCCCGCAGGGGAGGCCCACCGTGAGTACGGGTGCGCCTCGATGCGGGCGAGGGCCAGGCAGCTCAGGGTGAGGGCGAGCGGAAGCCCGAACCAGGCGGCCATGAGGACGCGCGGCATGTCCGAGGGGGTCGGCATCAGCAGCGCCGCCGCACCCAGTACGAGGACGGCCAGCGCGGCTCCGCGCACCTGCCGGACGCCCGCCGCCACCGTCGTACGGGCGCCGTCGGGCACCGCGAGGCCGGCGCCGACCAGGCGGTCGGCGAGTCCGCGGACCGCGTCGGCGGCAGCCGCGGCGGTCCGCACCGGAGCGATCCTGTTCTGTCCCTCCGGGCCGATGGCTCCTATGACGGACCGTTCCATCTCGTCACGCCCGCGCGGGTCCACGACCGTCGCCCAGCCGGTGTGGGCGAGCAGCAGCCGCCGCTGCCGGGCCATGGAGACCAGGGTCAGTTCGGCGACCCGGCCGGGGCCGCCGGACAGGAACGCCGCCTCGTACAGCGTCAGGTCGTGACCCTGACCCGCCTCCGTGTCGACGGATGCCGAACGGACGGCGGCCAGGCACAGGCGGGTGCACGCGACACCGGCGACGGCCCAGGCCAGCAGCAGGAGAAGGACCCAGAACATGCCGTGTTTCTATGTCAGAAACGCAGGAAAACGCCATGCCTTGTTCACTATCCGGACCCGGTGTTGTGGGTATGTGACGTTCCGCTTGCCTTCGTCCGGCCGGGTCAGGAACCACCGGCCGGGGGCGGACCGGTCGCGGCCGGCGGGAGCGTGTAACTCGGGTCCGGCGACGGCGTGAGCGGCACGACCGCGCCGGGGTCGGCGACAGGACCCGGCGGGGCGGGGGAGCGGGTGACCGGCGCGGTGCCGCCGGCCGCCAGGTCCCGGGCCAGGCCGGCGAAGTCGACGTAACCGGTTGCCTCCAGGACCTTGATGTGGTCCAGGACGGTGGTGTTGGCGTCGTCGGCGAGGTCACGGACCAGCGCGTTCTGGGTGCCGGCCCGCACCTGGGCGACGAGGGAGAACACCCGGCCGTGCGCCAGTCGCAGGATGTTGGCGAACTCGCGGTCGAAGTCCTCGCCCTGCACCGAGTCCAGTGTCTTCAGCCAGTCCCGCTGCTGGTCGGTGGGCTCGTTCGGCAGCGCGAGCCCTAGCTGCGCCGCGACCGTGCGCACCCGCTCGTCCAGGAAGGCGTGCCCCTCGACGAGGTGCTGCCCCGCCGTCCGTACGGCCTCGGTGGTGCCCTTGGCCTGCGCCTGCCGGCCGGCCGGAAGTTCCCACAGCCCGGCCAGCCGCACCTTCGTGACGAAGTCGCGGTCGGGCCCGGACAGCGGCCCGTACTGCGTCGCCACGGTCTCCGCGTTCAGTACGTCGACGCCGGTTCCCGACCGGTCCTCGTACGACCAGACCGGGAAGATCAGCGCGACGAGCGTCGCCGCCAGGCCGACGACGATGAGCCCGGTGCCATTGAAGATGCCTCTGCCCTGGATCGGGGGTCGGGGTCGCATGGTGCCTCCTGCTCACGGCACCGCACGCTCGTGCTTCGGGTGCGGAGTTGGCATATTACTGCGACGGCGGAGCCAACTTCCGTACGGGTGCGAAACGTTGCATCTCGGGTATCTCTGGGTGAATGGGTGAGCCGGGGTGGGCGGCAAAGGGGTGGAAACCGTCGGGAAATCGGTTGCCGGGGAGGGGCTGCCGACCCCGGTGTTAACCCCGGCACACTCGAGCGCCGGGGCGAAGACTCGACGGCTTCGCCGTACGGATCACCGCCCGGTCACCGCCCGATCAGCGACCGACCCACCTGTCCCACCCGTCCCAGCCGGGACAGCGGCCTCGGCGCCGGGCCCGAGCGGTCCAGCCACCAGCGCCGCAGCTCGCGCCGGGCCCGCCCCTCCGCCAACTGCCCGCCGAGCAGCAGTCGCTCGGCGAAGTCCAGGGCGTCCTGCCGGTAACCGCCGCGCATCGGGTGACCCTGGGCGTACGCGACGAACGAGGCCCGGTAGCCGGTGCCGAGGATCAGCGGCAGCTCCGGGGCCAGCTTCGCCACCACGTCCGCCCGCTTCGCGGCCAGCGCGCGGGCCTGCACGCCGAGCCGCACCCGGTCGAAGCCCTCCGGGACGGGCGTCCCGGCGACCAGCGAGGACAGCAGGGCGGCCTGGGCGAGCCCGAGCCGCTGCCGCGTGGCGTCGGCGACGGCCGACGGCTCGCTCTCCCCGGCGGCATCCGCGCCCGCCGCCTCCTGGGCGGCCGCACCCTGCTGTTCGGTCCCTCGCTGCTCCGTCCCCAGCTGCCGCGCCCCCAGCTGCACCGCCTCCCGGATCGCGTCCAACTCCCGCTCCAGCTCGGCCGGTTCGGGGAAGTTCTCGTCGCGCTCCAGCAGCACGCCGGGCGGGGCGACACGGGAGGTGAGGTCGGTCAGGATGTCGAGGACGGGGCGCGGCACCGGATGCGCGTGGCTGTCGTGCCAGACGCCGTCCCGTGCGCAGCCGCCCGCGACATGGACGTACGCGATGGCCTCCAGGGGCAGCTCCGCGAGCGCCTTGGCGGGATCCTCGCCGCGGTTGACGTGGTTGGTGTGCAGGTTGGCCACGTCGATGAGCAGCCGGACGCCCGTGCGGTCGGCCAGCTCGTACAGGAACTGCCCCTCCGTCATCTCCTCGCCGGGCCAGGCGATGAGCGCCGCGATGTTCTCCACGGCGAGCGGCACGGGCAGCGACTCCTGCGCGATGCGCACGTTCTCGCACAGCACGTCCAGCGCGTCCCGGGTGCGCGGCACGGGCAGCAGGTGACCGGCCTCCAGCCGTGGGGTGGCGGTCAGCGGGCCGCCCGCCCGGACGAACGCGATGTGCTCGGTGACCAGCGGCGAGCCCAGCGCCTCGGCCCGCTCGGCGAGCGCGGTCAGCCGCTCCTCGTCGGGCCGGTCGGCGCCGCCGAGGCCCAGCGAGACGCCGTGCGGGACGACGGTGACCCCGCGTTCGCGCAGCCGCAGCAGGGACTCGGGGAGGTGACCGGGACAGACGTTCTCCGCCACGGCCTCGACCCAGTCGATGCCCGGCATGCGTTCCACGGCGTCCGCGATCTCCGGCCGCCAGCCGATTCCCGTACCCAGCCGCGTCATGGTCCCCTCCTTCATCGCCGACCCCCCTGCGTGGTGACGGGGATATGACCCCGCCGACCGGGCCTGAACCGCCGACGGCTCTCCTTCAGAGCAACATTTGAGGTTCCGGCCGCGCACACGGCACGGCCCGCCCTGCCCCTGGAGGTACGCGCGGCGGGCCCGCCCGGTTCAAAGAAACGGCACAGAAAAGGAAGGAAACAGAGGGATCACAGGAAACGGCGAATCAAGGGAAACACAGGGAACAGGGGCCCGGGGTCGGACCGGCGATCAGTACTCCAGCTCGGGGCGCAGCGGGCCGCCGACCGCGTGGAGGTGCCGCAGGACCTGGGCGTAGGAGTCGACGAGCCCGGTCTCGTGGTAGGCGACGCCGTGCCGGGCGCAGAACGTGCGCACGAGTTCCTGGGCATGGCGCAGGCTGGGCCGCGGCATCGAGGGGAACAGGTGGTGTTCGATCTGGTAGTTCAGCCCGCCGAGCGCGAAGTCGGTGACCCGGCCGCCACGGATGTTGCGTGAGGTCAGTACCTGCCGGCGCAGGAAGTCGATCTTGGCGTCCTTGCCGAAGATGGGCATGCCCTTGTGGTTGGGGGCGAAGGAGCATCCCATGTACAGCCCGAACAGTCCCTGGTGCACCAGGAGGAAGCACACGGCCTGGACGGGGGACAGGACGAGGAACAGGGCGGCGAGATAGCCGCCGATATGCGCCGTCAGCAGTGTTGCCCCGACCAGCCTGGTCCTCCCCGAGGTCGCGGTGCCGCCGCGCTCGAACAGGGCCCGTACGCCGGCCACGTGCAGGGCGAGTCCTTCCAGGAGCAGCATCGGGAAGAACAGCCATGCCTGCTGACGGGCCAGCCAGGCGTACGCTCCGCGGCGGACGCGGGCCTGGTCCTGGGTGAAGGCGATCGCGCCGTCGGCGATGTCGGGGTCGCGGTCGACGTGGTTGGGGTGGGAGTGGTGCCGGTTGTGCTTGGCGATCCACCAGCCGTAGCTGAGGCCGATCAAGAGGTCGGCGTGCAGGTGGCCGAGCAGGCTGTTGACGCGCTTGGAGGCGGCGATCTGGTGGTGTCCGGCGTCGTGCCCGATGAACCCGGTCTGGGTGAACATCACCGCGAGGAAGGCGGCGGTCACCAGTTGCCACCAGGACTGCCCGATCAGGGCGAACGCGGTCCAGCCGACGGCCAGCAGGAGCAGGTTCGCCCCCACCTTGACGGAGTAGTAGCCGGGCCGCCGCTTCAGGAGCCCGCTCTGTTTCACCTCGCGGGACAGCGAGGCGTAGTCGCTGCCCCGGCCGGCGGGCGGGGGTTTGGTCATCTCGGCGTGACCCGCCGGACCGCCCGGATGACTGATGCCGGTGTTCACAGCGGTCACAGAGGTCACAGACGTCGAAGCAGTCACGGCGGTCACGGCGGTCACGGCGGTCACGGCGGTCACGGCTGTCGTGGAGTTCGCGGAGTTCACGGTGTTTCCTTTCGCGTGTACGAGCGCTGCCTCCGGGGTGCGGGTGGGGCGCCGGGAACGGCGCCGTCCGCAGGCAGCGAGAGGCGGGCCCGCGGCGCGGGCCGGTCTCGAGAACGGGGAGTCCTCAGAGGGCGCTGACCTGGTCGGCCCGCGGCCGCTCGGGGCCTTGGCCGGAGGTGGCGAGGAAGCCCGAACCCCTGTCGGGGATGAACCACCGCACGGTTCGTCGAGCCATGTGAGGTCTCCTTCGATGGCGAGTTGCTGGGAGAACACGCACTCGCGCGATCCCGGGCTGCTGGTCGCCAGCCGTCGAAGAAAACCCTCGAAACGGCGAAGCGCCCGCTGTCAGAACTCCGCGGGCGCTGCCACGTCGCACACTTCAACTACAACCACTTCCTCCAACGGCCGGTGGGCGGGGAACGTTCCCGGCCGTCGGGCAAGGGCGGTCGCACGGGTCGGCCCGAGGCCCGGAGGGGAGTACGGTTGCGGCACCGAGCGCACTTCGCGTGCCGTCATCCATGGCGGCGTCGCCCTCGGGGAACGGCAAGGCCGGAGCACTTCGCGTCCGGCCGGAAAGAGCCGCACGATGCCCCCTGGCCTGTTCTGACGCGCTGTCTTCCGAATGCCCTTTCCGCGCCCCGCGGTAACGGATTTCCTTAGTTTCCGGGGCGTCCGAGAGGCATTCCGGCGCCGCGCCTCCTGCACGTCCCGAACCGATCAAGAGGATGTAGGGAGCATGTATTCACAGGAATCGATCTCCGGTCGCCGGCGCGGCCGTCCCGAACCGACCGCCGAGACGCTCTCCGGCCTGGCCTGCCTCATCTGCGCCACCGACTACCGCAGCGCGTCGGCCCCGGAGGCGGTGGTGGTGTCACACCGCGACGACCGGCAGCTGCTCGCCTGCCGGGGGACGTGCGCACGCATGGCGGGTGGATCCGTCGACGGTCTCGACGAGACGCCCCTCCCGCTGGACGAGCGCGTACGCAGGCACCAGGGCGCCCCTCACCAGCATGACCCTTCCTGACCCGGAAACCCGGCAGCCGTGACCCGCACGACAAGAACCACATGATGAGGAAGCGCATGAGCCTGTTGAGCCTCGGAGTACTCGGCTCCTCCCGCAAGGAGAACGAGTTCCGGCTGCCCTTGCACCCCGCTCACCTCGACCGGATCGCGCCCGACGTACGCGAGAGACTTTTCCTCGAACGGGGGTACGGCGAACGGTTCGGCGTCGCCGACGACGCCCTGCTGCCGCTCGTGGCCGGACTGCGCTCCCGCGAGCAACTCGTCGCCGAGTGCGACGTACTGCTGCTGCCCAAGCCCATGCACGAGGACGTCGCGGAGCTGCGCGAGGGCCAGGTGCTGTGGGGATGGCCGCACTGCGTGCAGGACGAGAAGATGACCCAGCTCGCCATCGACCGACGGCTGACGCTGATCGCCTGGGAGGCCATGAACCACTGGACCTCCACGGGCGCCTTCAGCGTCCATGTGTTCCACAAGAACAACGAGCTGGCCGGTTACTGCTCGGTGCTGCACGCCCTGCAGCTCGGCGGGGTGACCGGCAGCTATGGGCGCCGCCTGCGGGCCGTGGTCATCAGCTTCGGCGCCACGGCGCGCGGAGCGGTCACGGGCCTGGGTGCCATGGGCGTCTCGGACGTCACGGTCCTCACCCAGCGCGCCGCGGCGGCGGTGGCGTCGCCGATGCCGTCGGTCGTGATGGGCCACTTCGCGGAGGATGAAGGCGATCCGTCGCGGCTGCGGGCGTTCACCGCGGCCGGTTCCGTGCCGCTGGCGGAGTACCTGGCCGGGTTCGACATCATCGTCAACTGTGTCCTCCAGGACACCGACGCGCCGCTGACGTTCGTCACCGAGGAGGAACTGGCCCTGTTCCGGCCGGGCACCTTCTTCGTCGACGTCGCCTGCGACGAGGGCATGGGCTTCGAGTGGGCCCGGCCGACGACCTTCGGCGACCCGATGCCCACGGTCGGGCAGGACTGCCACTACTACGCGGTGGACCACAGCCCGTCCCACCTGTGGAACTCGGCCACGTGGGAGATCAGCGAGGCGCTCCTGCCCTACCTCCGCAAGGTCATGAGCGGCCCCGCGGCGTGGGAGGCCGACGCCACGGTCAGCAAGGCCATCGAGATCCGCGACGGCGTCGTCATGAACCCGAAGATCCTGTCCTTCCAGAACCGGACGGCCGCCTACCCGCACGCCGCCGAGCCCCCGGCCCCGCTCGCCACCCCGGCGGAGAATGCCTCCGTCCAGCCGGACTGACGGTCCTCCGGAGGTGACCGGACGCCCCGGGCACCTCCCCGAGGGTCCTCACCGAGAGCGCAGCGCCGGGTGCTCCGCGACCACCGTGCAGCTGCCCGGCGCGATCTCGGTGAACCCCGCGTCCCGCACCAGCGGCAGCCCGCTCGCGGTCAGCTCACGCCAGCGCTCGGGCTCCGCGGTGCGCACGGCCAGCGGGAAGCCCGCCCCGCGCCACGCCGACCGCTCCCCGTCGGACAGTTCCCACCAGGCGAGCTGCGCGCCGTGCCCGGCCTGCGCCATCGCCTTGCCCGCCGACATCTCCACCTCGGGGCTCATCCACAGCACCGGTACGCCCGGATCGGCCGCCGGCGGCTCCTGCGGGTCGTCGAGATCGGTCCCCGACACCTGGAGCTTCGCCAGCTCCTTCGGCCACCCGTCCAACGGCACCGGCGGAAACACCCGCACCTCCGCCGCCTTTCCGGTCACGGTGATCCCGGGCAGCTCCCCGGCCCGCCGCCACTCGGCCCCGCGGGCCCGCCGTACGACCTTGCGGATCCGGGCGTCCTGCCAGTCCCGCACGGTCCGCGCCCACTCGCCGTCCCCGAGGGCCCGCTCGTCGCTCAGCAGCACGAGCACGGCCCGAGCGGCGGTCTCGAGCGCGTCGGTACGGCCGGGAGGGTCGGCCTTCTCCAACCGGACGACGAGGGGAAGGACGAACTGCGGCGCCTCATCACGCGGATTCGGCTCGGTCTGAAACGGGCTCTCACTCACTCGGCGCAGGGTACTGGACCGCCGACCGGACCGGCCGATCCGACCGAGGCCCCACGGTCCCCGGCGGCCACCGAGTACGCGCCGACCTTCCGCGGATCAACCTGAGCAGGCCGTCCGCTGGGCCTCCTGCCACTCGCACACGGGGCACATCGTGATCCCCTTGTACGACTCCGGGTACTCCGTCGGCTTCCGGCACAGCACGCACTCCGCGTACGGCGGCCCCTCGGCCCTGGGCGGCCTGGTCGCGTCGATCAGACAGTAGGCGTCGTCGCTGTCGTCGCTCATGACTCCAGCGTACGAGAGCGCGCGGGTCTCAGCGGCGGCCGCCCGTGGCGCCGATCAGCTCGGACACCTTGACGAACCGGTAACCCCGGCGGCGCAGCTCGGGCACGATCGCGCGTACCGCCCGCTCGGTGACCGGGGCGGCGCTGAGCGTGCAGTGCATGACCACCACCGACCCCGGCTTCACACCCTCCAGCACCTGCCGGGCCACCGCGTCCGCGTCGGTGGCGAAGGCGTCGCCGCTCACCACGTCCCACTGCACGGCCGTGACACCGGTACCGCGCACCGCGCGCAGCGCCTGTCCGTCGTAACAGCCCCCGGGGAAACGGAAGTACGGCATCGCATCCGGCACACCGGCCTTGCGGAAGGCCGCGTACGCCCGCTCCACGTCCGACCGCATCGACGTCCGCTCCACGGTCGGCAGGCCGTAGCAGTCGTCGGTGAAGGCGTAGTGGCTGTAGGAGTGGTTGGCGACCTCGAAGAGCGGGTCCCGGCCGATGGTGCGGGCCTGGACCGGGTACTCCTCGGCCCACCGACCCGTCATGAACACCGTCGCCGGCACCTTCAACGCACGCAGCGCGGCGATCAGTTCCGGATTGTCGAAGCGCTCACCCGCCGCCGCCCGTCCTCCCTGGCCGGCGGTCATGTCGGCGTCGAAGGTGAGGGCGACGGCCTTGTCGCGGGTGCGGGGGGCGTGCGCGAAGACGGGGGCCTGGCCGGCCGGGCCCGGCGCGAGCGTGGGCGGCCCGGACACGGCGGGCGAGTCCTGGGCGGGCGAGGGCCGGGAGGGTGAGGGCTGGGCGGAGGCCGGGCGGGCGGCACGGGGCGCCCCGGCCGTGCCGCAGGCGGCGAGCACGGCACCGAGGACACAGACGGCGGCGAGACGGCGTACGGGAGGGATCACCGTATGAAGCTATGAGCGGCGAACGCCTCTAATGTGTAGATATGTGCGCGCCTCGCGCCGTGTCACCCGCCCGGATCACCCGACCCGGTCACCTGCCTACCGGCGCCAGGGGCCCGTCACCGCGAACGTCGTTCCCGGTGTGTAGCAGTTGACGTACATCGTCCGGCCGTCGGGGGAGAAGGCGACGCCGGCGAACTCGCCCCACTCCGGCTCCTCGGGCGTACCGATGTTCTGCCGCCCGCGCGCCATCGCGTACACCTCGCCGCCCCGCGTCACGCCGTAGACGTGCTGGGCGCCGTTGCCGTCCTCGCAGACCATCAGGCCGCCGCTGGGCGCGAGGCAGATGTTGTCCGGGGACTCGCCCGGCAACTGTACGTCCGTGTCCGGGCCGAAGACGATCACCAGGGTCAACCGGCGGCGGGCCGGGTCGTAGCGCCAGATCTGGCCGAAGTGGTCGGCCGCCGAGCCTTCCGCGCCGCGCGCGAACGACGACACGAAGTACACGCACCGCCCGCCCCAGTAACAGCCCTCCAGCTTCTGGGCGTGCGTGACGCCCTTCGGACCGAAGTCCTGGAGCCTGATCGGCGTTCCGGCGGCCAGCGGGTCCGGTACGTCGACCCACTCGACGCCGTCGAAGCTCGCGCCCGTCTCCTGGACCGACGACAGGTCCGGTACGCCCGGCACGCGCATCGCCTGGAGCCGGCCGCCCGCGCGCAGCGAACCCACGCCGCCCAGCGGCTTCTCCGGGAGGAAGCGGTAGAACAGGCCGAAGGGCTTGAGGAAGGCGTCCTCCGTCTCGTAGACGATCCCCAGGTGCGGGTCGACGGCGATCGCCTCGTGCTGGAAGCGGCCCATCGCGGTCAGCGGGACCGCCCCGGTGCGGCGCGGGTCGGACGGGTCGACCTCGAAGATGAAACCGTGGTCCTTGGTGTAGCCGTTCGTGCCGGCCTTGTCCTCGTTCTCCTCGCAGGTCAGCCAGGTGTGCCACGGGGTGGGCCCGCCCGCGCAGTTGACGGCCGTACCGGCGATCGCGACCCGCTCGGCGAGCACCCGGTTGCCCGAGTCCAGGGTCAGGGCCGTACAGCCGCCCTTGCCGGCCGGGTCGTAGGTCAGGCCCTCGACGGTGGGGACGGGGAGCGCGGCGTTGTGCCGGTTCTCGTGGTTGCGGACCAGGTGGACGCGGCCGCGGCGGCCGGGCAGGGCCGTCATGCCGTCGTGGTTGGAGGGGACGGGGCCCTCTCCGGAGCGCAGCGGGTCGCCCTCGCGGGACAGGACCCGGTAGCGGAAACCTTTCGGCAGGTCGAGCAGGCCGTGCGGGTCGGGGACGAGAGGGCCGTAGCCGCTGTGGCCGAGGTCCTGGGCGGCGGTAGCCGTGCCAGGGAAGAGTTCGGACAGGGCCCCGGAGAAGGCGATGCCCGCTCCCAGGGCACCGGTGCGGGCGAGGATCTGACGACGGGTCGCGGACATGGGGTGACCTTCCTGCTGGCGGACAGGGACGGTGACCCCGCCGTGTCTATCACCCGGCGCCCGCCTCGGGAACCACGCGCGTAGCTCGTGTCACTGCTTCGTCGGTGGGGGAGGCGGGGGCGGAGGGGATGGTGGAGGCGGTGCGGAGGACTGCTGTTGTGGTGGCGGTTGCTGTGGCGGTTGCTGTGGTGATTGCGCTTGCGGTTGTTGCTGAAACAGCGGTTGTTGCTGGAGCAGTGGTTGTTGTTGGGCTCGTTCCAGGAAGCGCAGCAGTTCCACCGGGAAGGGCAGCACCAGGGTGGAGTTCTTCTCGGCGGCCACCGCCACCACCGTCTGCAGCAGCCGCAGTTGGAGCGCGGAGGGTGTGTCCTCCATCTGCTGGGCCGCCTCGGCGAGCTTCTTCGACGCCTGGAGCTCCGCGTCCGCGTTGATGATCCGCGCCCGCCGCTCACGGTCGGCCTCCGCCTGACGGGCCATCGAACGCTTCATCGTGTCGGGCAGCGACACGTCCTTGATCTCCACCCGGTCGATCTGCACGCCCCAGCCCACCGCGGGGCTGTCGATCATCAGCTCCAGACCCTGGTTGAGCTTCTCCCGGTCGGACAGCAGGTCGTCCAGCTCGCTCTTGCCGATGATCGACCGCAGCGAGGTCTGCGCCATCTGCGAGACGGCGAAACGGTAGTCCTCGACGTTGACGATCGCCGCCGCCGGGTCCACGACCCGGAAGTAGACCACCGCGTCGACCCGCACGGTCACGTTGTCACGGGTGATGCCCTCCTGCGCGGGCACGGGCATCGTCACGATCTGGAGATTGACCTTGCGCATCCGGTCGATGCCGGGGACCACCATGGTGAAGCCGGGCCTGCGCACCTCGCCGACGACCCGGCCGAGCCGGAACACGACCCCGCGCTCGTACTGCTTGACCACCCGCGCGCCCGCCGCCACATACGCGCATCCTGCGGCGCCGACCGCCGCGGCCGCCGACAGCAGCTCCTCGACCATGACGACCTCCTCCACGAGAGGTCCGAAACGCCTTTTCTGCAAAGATATGCCCGCCGTCGGGTCCGGGCCACGTGTTGTACGCGGCTGTGTGCGGCTCTGTGCCGGACTCGACGACGGGCAGGGGACCATTCGAAAGCGCTTCGGCGGCCTTTTCCGGCGGCCTCAGGGTCGGCCTTTCCGGAAGCGTTTCCCGAGGCGGTTCCCGAGGTGTTGCTGGAACCGTTTGCCGAGGTGTTTCACGAGGTGTTGCTGGAAGCGGTTTCCCGCGACCTTCCGCAAGCCTTGCTGGAAGCGGTTTCCGGAGGCCGGGCCTCGCCGGAGGGGGGCCTTGCCGGAAAGCCATGCCGGAAGCGTTTCCGGCAAGGCCCTCCTCCGTCCTACGCGGCCATGGTGAGCCGTACCGGTTCCGTGCCGGCGTCGCTGTGCCGTTCGGCCCAGCTCTCCAGCGCGGTCCGGCAGGCGTGGTCGAGGTGGTGCAGGCCGGAGAGGTCAAGTTCGACCGGGCGGTCCTGCGGCAGGGACTCGAGGCTGTCCAGGATCTTCGGCAGCCGCAGGAAGGTCGCGTTGCCCGACAGGTAGGCCTGGACGGGTCCGGCGCCCTTGTCGACGATCTCCATCTTGATGTGCGAGGCCTCCCAGGCCGTCTTGACGATCGCCAGCGCGAGGCCGATCAGGACGCCCTCGAACATGCTGACCGCGACGATCGACACGGCCGTGACGACCAGGATCAGCGCCTCGCCGCGGTGCTCGCGCCACAGCGACACGATCGAGCGGACGGGGACGAGCTTGGCTCCCGCGTGCACGAGGATGCCCGCGAGGGCCGGGATGGGTATGTAGGCGAGCACGTTCGGCAGCAGCGCCGCGAAGAGCAGCAGCCAGACGCCGTGCAGCACCCGGGACGCCTTGGTGCGGGCGCCCGCCTGGACGTTGGCCGCGCTGCGCACGATCACCGCGGTCATCGGCAGTGCGCCGAGCACACCGCAGACGGTGTTGCCCGCACCCTGCGCCAGCAGTTCCTTGTCGTACTCGGTGCGTGGTCCGTCGTGCAGCCGGTCCACCGCCGCCGCGCTGAACAGCGACTCGGCGGACGCGATCAGCGTGAAGGCGACGATGGTGCCGAGCAGGCCGACGCTCGCCAGTTCGCCGAAGGCGTCCAGGGACGGTGGCTGGATGGAGCCGAGCAGACCGTGCACCTCGACGGTGGCCACGGGCAGGTCCAGCACCAGCGCGGCGAGCGTGGCGAGACCGACCGCGGCGAGCGGGCCGGGCACCGTGCGCACCTTCGCCGGCAACCGCTTCCACAGCACCAGGACGGCGATGGTGCCGATGCCGACGGCGAGCGAGGCGAGCGCGCCGGTGCTGTCGAAGGCGTCCACGAGAGCCTCCGGCAGCCCGGCGATCTTCTCCAGGCCGGATTCGGGCGCCTTGGTGCCGATCAACGAGTAGAGCTGTCCGGCGATCAGCACCAGGCCGATCCCGGCCAGCATGCCCTCGACGACGGAGACGGAGATGGCCCGGAAGTAGCGCCCCAGTTTCAGGGCGCCCATCGCGATCTGGAGCACGCCGGTGGCGAGCACGATCACGCCGAGCGCGGGCAGCCCGAACTCCCGCACCGCTTCGAAGACCAGCACGGTCATACCGGCCGCCGGGCCGGACACCTGGAGGCTGCTGCCCCGCATCAGGCCGGTGACGATGCCGCCGACTATGCCGGTCACCAGTCCCAGCTCGGCCGGCACACCGGAGGCCACGGCCACGCCGACGCACAGCGGCAGCGCGACCAGGAAGACGACGAGGGAAGCGGCGAAGTCCTGCTTGAGATGAGGGAACTTGGTCATCGGGTTCCTCACAGGGCCTCGAAGGAGTCGGTGTCGACGCGGTGTTCGCGCACGGCACCGGTGTGGACCTCGTAGTACCAGCCGCGCACCCGCAGCCGGCCGTCCGCCAGCCGCTTCTCCACGCAGGGGTAGGAGCGCAGCCGCAGCAGCTGGGCGAGGACGTGGTGCTGCACGGCCTGCGCGACGGTCGGGTCGCCGGTGTCGGTGGCGGTGGGTTCGTCGGCGGCGTGCGCGAGCCAGGCGCGCACGGCGGGGACGGAGTCGAGGTCGTCGCCGCGCACGAGCGCGCCGACGGCACCGCAGTGCGAGTGGCCGCAGACGACGATGTCCTGGACGCCGAGGACTTCCACCGCGTACTCGATGGTGGCGGCCTCGCCGGTCGGGGATGGGGAGACGTACGGGGGAACGATGTTGCCCGCGGTGCGCAGCTCGAACAGCTGGCCGGGGCGGGCGCCTGTGATCAGGGCGGGGACCACCCGCGAGTCGGAGCAGGTGATGAACAGGACCTCGGGGGACTGGCCGTCTGCGAGCTTGGCGAACTCCTCAGGGCGCTGTCCGAACGTACGGGCGTTGTCGATGAGGGGCTGCATACGTGGTGATTCCTCCTGGCGCGCCGTGGGGGCGCGTCGGACGGGCAGGACAGGTGGGGGACTGTTGTTCTGCGCCGCTCTCAGCAGCGGAAGACCTGAAGTGCCGCCGGAGAGTGGGCCGTCGAGGATCTCGACCAGTGCCGGTGGTGGTCGCCCCGGTGGGCGGGGTGGTGCCCGGCCGCCTGGCTCTGGACGGACCGGTCGCGCTCGGGCTGCTGGGGCGCCGTGTCGGCCGTGACGGTGGTGCGGTGCCGGTCGCGGGTGCCCAGGGGGCCGAAGGGCTCCTCGGACCGGCCGCAGGGGCGGGCGGTGAGGATCTCGTCGCGCGCGGGTTTGGCGGAGGGCTTGATCCCGGGCTGGGCCTTGGCCTCGACATGACGGGCCGTGTGCGCTTGTGCGAAGGAAGACGTGAGTGCGAAGAACGGGAGCGCGAGCAGGGCGGCGGCGAGGACCGACACCACGGTCCGGGTCGTAGTACCTCGGAACATGCGCCCCCTCCCGGCATCTCGCACCTCTAGTCCAGACCAACGGTTGGTCAACCACTGGTCAAGAAACACGTTAACCCTGCGAAGTTGTTTGCAGGGTTAACGCGGCGTTTCGAAAGAAAGTGCGCCTCAAAAGCGAGGGTCGAGTGGCGTGAACCGACCCCCCACCAGGGGGATGACGCTCAGACGGGCTCGACGAGCCCCTTGGCGTCGCGGGCCAGCGCCGTGAGGCGGGAGATTGCCCGGAAGTACTTCTTGCGGTAACCGCCGTTCAGCATCTCGTCGCTGAACAGGCGGTCGAACGGCAGCCCGGAGGCCAGCACCGGGACCTCACGGTCGTAGAGCCGGTCGGCGAGGACGACCAGACGCAGGGCCGTCGACTGATCCGGAATCGGCCGTACGTCGGTGAGGCAGACCGCTTTCAGACCATCGGTCAGCGCGCCGTAGCGGCTGGGGTGGACCCGGGCGAGGTGGTCGAGGAGGCGCGGGAAGTCGTCGAGCGAGGATCCAGCGGTGGCGTACGCCGCCTTCGTGACCTGTTCCTCGGAGTACGGCGCCGGCGCCTCGGGCAGGCCGCGGTGGCGGTAGTCCTCGCCGTCGATGCGCAGGGCGCGGAAGTGCGCGGACAGGCCCTGGATCTCGCGCAGGAAGTCGGCCGACGCGAACCGGCCCTCGCCGAGCTTGCCCGGCAGGGTGTTGGAGGTGGCCGCGAGCGCGACGCCCGCCTCGACCAGCTTGCCCAGCAGCGTCGAGACCAGGACGGTGTCGCCGGGGTCGTCCAGCTCGAACTCGTCGATGCACAGCAGCCGGTGCCCGGAAAGGGTCCGCACCGTCTGCTGGAAGCCGAGGGCGCCCACCAGGTTCGTCAGCTCGACGAAGGTGCCGAACGCCTTGAGCGCGGGCTCCGCCGGGGTGGCGTGCCACAGGGAGGCCAGCAGGTGGGTCTTGCCGACGCCGTACCCGCCGTCCAGGTAGACGCCGCGCGGGCCGGCCGGGATCTTCGGCGCCTTCGCCCGGCCGAGGCCGAGGAACCCCCGTTTGGCGGTACCGACGGCATGCGCCCCGCCGAGCCCCGCGGCGAAGTCCTCCAGGACCCCCACCGCCTGGACCTGGCTGGGCTGGTTCGGATCCGGGAGGTACGTGCTGAAGCGCACCGAGTCGAACCGGGGCGGCGGCACCATCTCCGCGACCAGCCGGTCCGCGGGGACACGCGGCTCACGGGCGCAGAGGGACACGGGGGCCGCGTCGGCTATCGGTTCGAGGCCGGGGGCGCGATGGGAGGACGACACGGTTCCCCATGGTAAGCGCCGTGCCAGACTGCCAGGCATGCGACGGCTGTTCCCTGTGACCGACCAGACAGCGACCGACCAGACAGCGACCGACCAGACGGTGGCCGGCACTCCGGGGGAGGGGGGTGCGGTGACCGGGGCCCATGAGCGGAGCCCCGACGGGCATGAGTGGAGCCTCGACGAGATCGCCGACGCCTACGCCTATCCGGAGGCCGGACCGGGCGAGCACGTGCCCTGGCTGCGCGCCAACATGGTCTCCACCCTCGACGGGGCCGCCCAGCACGACGGACGCTCCCAGCCCATCTCCAACGCGACCGACATGCGGGTCTTCGGCACGCTGCGGGCGCTCGCCGATGTGGTGATCGTCGGTGCCGAAACGGTACGCCAGGAGCAGTACCGTCCGGCACGCGCGCGTGCGGAGTTCGCGGAGCGGCGGGAGGCGGCCGGGCAGGGCGTCGCCCCGGCGATCGCGATCGTCAGCGCCGGCCTGGACCTGGACTTCTCGCTCCCCCTCTTCACCTCCCCGCTCGTCCCCACGCTGATCCTGACCGGCGCGGCGGCCGCCCCGGACCGGGTCGCGGCGGCCGAGAAGTCGGGCGCCCGCGTGGTGACCGCCGGTGACGGCATGGGCGTCGAGCCCGCACGGGCCGTCCGCGCCCTCGCCGACCTCGGGCACACCCGGCTGCTCACCGAGGGCGGACCCCGGCTGCTCGGGCAGCTGGTGGCCGCCGGGGTGCTCGACGAGCTGTGTCTGACCGTCTCCCCGATGCTCACGGCGGGCGGCGCGCAGCGCATCGCGGGGGGACCGGCGGTCGCGGTTCCGCAAAGGTTCGCACTGGTGTCTCTTCTGGAGGAGGACGGGTTCCTCTACAGCCGGTACCGGCGGGCCTGATGTGCCAGGTGGAAAGGGGTGTGACCGGGCGCGGCCGGGGAAGGCGGGGGCGACACCCCAAGAAGCCGAATTCGGTGGAATCTGCCGTTCCGGTTAGCTTCGGGTGGGCAGACTAGGACACGCAGACCCCGTGCGAGCACGGGGAAGGATGGTTTCCGCAGGCCTTGACGGCCCACGGAGGACTGAGGGCCACGGGGGTCCTCGAAGGAGAATGAGGCGCTGGTGTTCACAAGCGTTTTGATGATCGAGAAGGCCTTGACGTCCGCCGACGTGGAGTTCGTCACCACTTTGCACGGGGACGAGCCGGTCTCCTTCCACGTACTGCTCCAGCCTCGCGGCGATCAGGCGGACCGCTTGCTGCGGGCCATCGACGACGTCGCGCTCGGCGAGCTGGACGAGGCGGCGAAGGAGCGCGAGACGCCCGAGGGCGCCGAGGCCAAGGGGTTCGGGGTCCGGGCCCTGGACGTGTCCCTTCAGGCGCTGCACGCCGCCGGAAGCGAGGCGGTGGGACGGCTGGTGGAGGACCATCCGCTGGACGCGCTCAAGGCACTCGTCGAGGAGACCGGCGCGGACGAGGTGATCGTCCTGACCGATCCGCACTACGTGGAGGAGTTCTTCCACCGCGACTGGGCGTCGCGGGCCCGGCACAAGGTGGGAGTGCCGGTGCTGAAGCTGTTCTCGCACAGCAAGGTGTAACTGCCGTCGGCTGTGCGGGGGGTGATGCGTCGTGGGGGTGCGGGTGGCTGGGCGGCCGGCGGCGGTTCGTGGCTGGTCGCGCAGTTCCCCGCGCCCCTGGGTGGGCTGTGGTGGCCCTTGCGGGAGGGCTGCTGTCGGCTGGGTTCGTGGCCGGTCGTGCGGGTTCGCCGTGGGCCTGGGGTGTGCCCCTCGGTCGGTCCGGGGTGCTGTGCGGATTAGGGTGGGGGCGTCACCGTCGTACCGCATCTGGGAGAGACACGCATGGCACCCGGCCTTCCTTCCGCCATGGACCGACCGCACTTCATCGGCATCGGCGGGGCCGGGATGTCCGGGATCGCCAAGATCCTGGCCCAGCGCGGGGCCAAGGTGGCCGGCAGCGACGCCAAGGAGTCGGCGACCGCCGAGGCGCTGCGGGCGCTGGGGGCGACCGTGCACATCGGGCACGCCGGTGAGCACCTGGCCGACGACGCGAGCTGTGTGGTCGTGTCGTCGGCGATCCGCGCGGACAACCCGGAGCTGGCCCGCGCCGCGGAGCTGGGCATTCCGGTGGTGCACCGCTCGGACGCCCTCGCCCGGCTGATGGACGGCCTGCGGCCGATCGCCGTCGCCGGCACGCACGGCAAGACCACCACCACCTCCATGCTGGCGGTCTCCCTGTCCGAGCTGGGCCTGAACCCCTCGTACGCCATCGGCGGCGACCTGGACGAGCCCGGTTCCAACGCGCTGCACGGCGACGGCGAGATCTTCGTCGCCGAGGCCGACGAGTCGGACCGCAGCTTCCACAAGTACGCCCCCGAGGTCGCGATCGTCCTCAACGTGGAGCTGGACCACCACGCCAACTACGCGTCGATGGACGAGATCTACGAGTCCTTCGAGACGTTCGCCGAGAAGATCGTCCCCGGCGGCACGCTGGTGATCTCCGCCGACCAGAAGGGCGCGCGGGAGCTGACCCGGCGGGTCGAGGGCGTGCGGGTGGTGACGTACGGCGAGGCCGAGGACGCCGACGTACGTGTGCTGTCGGTCGTGGCGCAGGGGCTGAAGAGCGAGGTCAGCGTCCTGCTGGACGGGCAGCAGCTGACCTTCGCGGTCTCCGTGCCCGGACGCCACTACGCGCACAACGCCGTCGCCGCGCTGGTGGCCGGCGTCTCCCTCGGGGTGCCCGCCGCCGAGCTGGCGCCCGCGCTCGCCGCCTACACCGGCGTCAAGCGCCGCCTCCAGCTCAAGGGCGAGGCGGCCGGCGTGCAGGTCATCGACTCCTACGCGCACCACCCGACGGAGATGACGGCCGACCTGGAGGCGATGCGCGCCGCCGCGGGCGACGCCCGCATCCTCGTCGTCTTCCAGCCGCACCTGTTCTCCCGGACCCAGGAACTGGGCAAGGAGATGGGGCGGTCGCTGGCCCTCGCGGACGGCTCCGTCGTCCTCGACATCTACCCGGCCCGCGAGGACCCGATCCCGGGCGTGACCAGCGAGCTGATCATCGACGCCGGGCGGGCCGCGGGCGCCGCGGTGACCCCGGTGCACGACAAGGACGAGGTGCCGTCGGTGATCGCGGGAATGGCCGGCCCCGGTGATCTGGTTCTCACCATGGGCGCGGGTGACGTGACGGACCTGGGCCCGCGCATCCTGGACCGTCTCGCACAGAAGTAGAGGGGTTGGCCACCATGTCGTACGACGTCGAGAAGCCCGACGAGCAGTGGCGGGCGGAGCTGACCGCGGCCGAGTACGCCGTACTGCGCCAGGCCGGGACCGAGCCCGCGTTCGTCGGGGAGTACACCGACACCAAGACGACCGGCGTCTACTCCTGCCGGGCCTGCGGCGCCGAACTCTTCACCTCCGACACCAAGTTCGAGTCCCACTGCGGGTGGCCGTCCTTCTTCGACCCGAAGGACACCGACGCGGTGGAGCTGATCGACGACCGCTCGCACGGCATGGTGCGGACCGAGGTGCGCTGCGCGCGCTGCGGCTCGCACCTCGGCCATGTCTTCGAGGGGGAGGGCTATGCCACCCCCACCGACCAGCGGTACTGCATCAACAGCATCTCGCTGCGGCTGACGCCGACGGAAGGCTGACACCGGCCGAAGGCCGACGCCGACGGAAGGCTGACACCGGCCGAAGGCCGACACCGGCCGAAGGCCGACACCGGCCGAAGGCCGACGCTCCCTCATAGAGCCCCCGCTCCTCACAGCACCTTCCGCTGCACCAGCGCCGACAGCACCAGCATCCCCGGCAGCAGGGGGAGCCAGACCGTCAGGACGCGGTAGCCGATGACGGTGGCCGTGGCGAGGGCGAGAGGGGTGCCGTAGCCGGCCAGGGTGAGGACCAGCGCCGCGTCGATCGGGCCGATGCCGCCGGGGGCCGGGACCGCGCCCGCGGCGGTGCTGGCGGCCAGGAACGCGAAGACCAGCTGCGGCCAGGACAGCGGGACGCCCAGCGCGGTCCCCACCGAGGCGACCACGCAGGCCTGGAGCAGCGGTGCCGCCATCGCCCCTCCCCACAGCGGGAGGAAGCGGCCGGGCCGGGTGTGCAGATGCCGGGCGTCGGTGAGGGCCGTACGGACGAAGTCCAGCGCCGGGCGGCGCAGGGGCCGTACCAGCGTCAGGACGACCGCGGCCGCCGCGGGCACGAGGAGGATGCCCCCGACGGCCAGCATCAGGGTCCGCCCGTCGGGGAGGACCGTGACGGGCGGTACGGCCGTGGGGGCGGCCAGCACGAAGACCAGCAGCAGCGGGGTCTTCGCCAGGGCTCTGACCAGGGAGTACAGGGCGATCGAGGTGGTCGCGCGGGGAAGCGGGACGCCCTGGCGCAGCAGGAAGCGGACGGTGACCGCGTGTGCGCCGATGCTCGCCGGCAGCAGGTGGTTCGCGGCGCCGGCGGCGATCTGGGAGGCGAGCAGCAGGCCCTTGGGCAGCCGGTCGGGAACCGCGCCCTGGCGGACACAGGCGGCGGCGACCCAGCCCAGGCAGGTGAAGACGAGCCCGGCCAGCAGCCACCAGGGGTCGGCGGCGGTGAGGCGGGCGGCACCGTCGCGGACGGCGTTCCAGTCGATCGCCGCCCAGATCCCGAGCAGCAGGAGCGGCAGCAGGCTCAGGGCGCGGCGGGCGGTGGCCGAGCCGAGGGCGCGGCGGGCGGGCGAGGCGGGCGGCGGGGGGCGGTCGTCCGCGCGGGGGAGCGGGGAGGCGGGACCGTCGAGCGGCATCAGGGACACGGCGCACGGCGTCCTTCCGCGTCACGTCCGCGCGCGGCGGCGTGACGGATCGGGGCGGGCCCGCCCGGCGGGTCCCCGCCGCCCGCCCGGGGGCGGGCCGCACGGCACCGCACCACGGCGGGCACGGCCGGGCCGGGCGGCGGCGCACGGCCGGCGGGAACTCGTCGGGCGGACCCTGGACGGGGGAGGCGAGGGGACGGGAGGGACGGGGGGAAACCTTCCCCTCCGGTGTGACCGTGCGGTGTCCGGTGACCGACGGGGTGCGGGCGGAGGGGCGACCGCGGTGCTGTGAGATGTCTGCCCTGCGCTCGGGCCGCTCATCCGTGAGTGCGCGGAGGTGGAGCGTCGAGGCGCGGAGACGGAGTGTCGTGGGGCCGATGCGACCGTCGCGGGTCGGAACGCGGCCCGGGTCCGTCCCGCGGGCCTCGTGCCGTCCGCGCCCCCGGCGCGTCCCCGGCGTGTCACCGGGCCGGCCGCAGGGGCAGCGTGACGGTGAAGACCGTGTGGGCCGGGTCGTCGCCCAGGTCGAGGCTCCCGCCGTGGGCCTCGACCAGGGAGCGGGCCACCGCCAGGCCGAGTCCGCTGCCGCCGCGGTCGCGGCTGCGGGCCTTGTCGACGCGGTAGAAGCGGTCGAAGACGCGGTCGCGGTCGCCGGGCGGGATGCCGGGGCCCTTGTCGGCGACGTGCACCTGTGCCGTGTGCGGGCTCACCGCCACCCGGACGGACACCGGGGTGCCGGCCGGGGTGTGCACGGCCGCGTTGGTGAGGAGGTTGTCCAGGACCTGCCGGACGCGCTGCGGGTCGAGCCGCAGCCGGACCGCAGCCGGGCCCGGCGCCACCGTCAGCGGATGACCGGGGTGGCTCGCGCGGAACGCGTCGGCCGCCTCCTCGACCAGGTCCACCAGGTCGGCGTCCTCCGTCCGCAGCGGGGTCTCCACCTCGGCCGCGTCCAGCCGTGCCAGCAGCAGGAGGTCGTCGAGGAGCACGCCCATGCGGGCGGCCTCGGCGCGCAGCCGGGCCAGGTGCCTGTCGCGTTCCGCGGGCGCGTTGGCGGGCGCGTACTGGAAGAGGTCGGCGTAACCGCGTACGGACATCAGCGGGGTGCGCAGCTCGTGCGAGGCGTCCGCGACGAAACGGCGCAGGCGCTGCTCGGCCTCGGCACGCACCGCGAGGGAGTCGTCGATGTGCTCCAGCATGGTGTTGAACGCCGTGCGCAGCTCCTCCACCTCCGGCCCGCCGCCGAGGGCGTCCGCGCGTACGTGCAGCCGGGACGCCGACTCGGTCAGGTTGTGCGAGGCGATGCCGTGCGCGGTGTGCGCCATGTCGCTCAACGGCTTCAGCCCGCGTCGCAGCAGCGCCCGCCCGGCCACCACCAGCCCCAGCAGCGCCAGGCCGAAGGCGATGACCTGCACGGTGACCAACTGCTCGATCGTGTCGTCGATGTCCTTCATGGGCGCCGCGCTGACCAGCACCACGCCGGGCTCGACCTCGCAGGCACGCAGCCGGTAGACGCCCTCACCGTCGAGTTTCACGGTGCGCAGCAGCTCGGTGTCCGAGTGCGCCATGTCCTCGGCCAACCGGGTGAGGGGCCGGGTGTCGTGCGGGATGTCGGCGGGCTGCCGCAGCACGGCCGAGCCGCCCGACACGTCGTACACCGCGGAGAACCAGCCCCAGTACGGCTTCTGCGTCACCGTGCCGTGCGCCGCGGCGTCCTTGGACTGCACGGTCTGGACGACCTTCATCTGGTAGCCCAGCTGGTGCTGCAGATAGTCACGCATGTACGCCGTCAGCGCGGTGCCCACCACCGCGAACACCACCAGCGACAGCGCGCCCAGCCCCAGTGCGAGCCGGGTGCCGAGCCGCAGCCTGCGGTACGACCGCCAGGCGCGGCGGATCACTCGGCGGCCTGCCGGACGACGTACCCGAACCCGCGCACCGTCTGGATCAGCGGGTCGCCCGTCGCGTCGAGCTTGCGGCGCAGCCGGCTGACGACCAGTTCCACCACGTTGGAGCGGCCGCCGAAGCCGTACTCCCACACGTGGTCGAGGATCTGCGCCTTGGTGAGGACCGTCGGCGACTTGCGCATCAGATAGCGCAGCACCTCGTACTCGGTCGGGGTGAGCGTCAGCATGCTGTCGCCGCGCCGGACCTCACGGGTGTCCTCGTCCATCGACAGGTCCCCGACCCGCAGCACCGACCGCTGGAACGCCGGGCCCGCGCTGCGCCGCAGCACGGTTCGCAGCCGCGCCATCAGCTCCTCCACCGCGAACGGCTTGACCAGGTAGTCGTCACCCCCGCGGGTCAGCCCCGCGACCCGGTCGGCGACCCCGTCCCGGGCGGTGAGGAACACCACCGGCACCATCGTCCCGGAGCGGCGCAGCCGGTCCAGGACGCCGAACCCGTCGAGATCGGGCAGCATGAGATCGAGCACCACGATGTCCGGGCGGAACTCGGCGGCGCGCCGCAGCGCCTCCTCGCCCGTGTTCGCGGTGACCGCGTCCCAGCCCTCGTAGCGGGCGACCGTCGCGACGAGATCGGCGATCGGCGGGTCGTCGTCCACCACCAGGAGTCGTACTTTTTCCACTCGCTCATAGTGCGCCACGCGGCGCCCGGCGCCAGACCCCGGTGGCCCGCGGACCCGGATCGATATCCTCTTGAAAGTTGTACGACAGGGTATCGACAGCAAAGGGCGGCGAAGCTCTATGTCCTGAGGACCCGATCAAGGAGTTTCCGTCCGTGACGACCGTCCAGTCGCCCCCCGTACCCCCCACGGCGATACGTCCCAAGGTCGTGGCCCGCACCGGCCTGTACGCCGTGCTGGCCGCGAACGCGGCCGTCGTGACCCTCTTCGCCGTCCAGGCCGGCTTCGCCTCCAACGCCCTGGTCGTGCTCGGCCGCTTCGCCGGCCTCTACGCCGCTCTGCTGATGGCGTTCCAGCTGCTGCTGGTCGCCCGGCTGCCCTGGCTGGACCGTCGCATCGGCATGGACCGGCTCACCAACTGGCACCGCTGGACCGGCTTCGGCCTGCTGTGGACGCTGCTCGGACACGTCGTGTTCATCACCTTCGGCTACGCGCAGTCCTCGTCCATGGACCCGGTCAGCCAGCTCGTCGACCTCGCCGAGACCGTCGAGGGCGTGTTCCGCGCGGTCGTCGCGCTCGGGCTGATCCTCGTCATCGGCGGCGTCTCGGCCCGCTGGGCCCGCCGCCGGCTGGCGTACGAGACCTGGCACTTCGTCCACCTCTACGCGTACGTCGCCGTGGTGCTCGCCTTCACCCACCAGGTCGCCGCCGGTACGACCTTCACCGCGACGTCCGCCGCCACGACGTACTGGTACACCCTGTGGACCGTCGCCCTCGGCTCGGTCTGCGTGGGCCGGCTCGTGCTGCCGCTGTGGCGGAACCGGCGCCACCAGCTGCGCGTCGAGGCCGTCGTCGCCGAGTCCGACAACGTGGTCTCCGTGTACATCACCGGCCGGGACCTGGACCGGCTGCCGGCCCGCGCCGGCCAGTTCTTCCTGTGGCGGTTCCTCACCAAGGACCGCTGGTGGCAGGCCAACCCGTTCTCCCTGTCCGCCGCGCCCGACGGCCGCACCCTGCGCCTGACCGCCAAGGCCGCCGGCGACGGCTCCGCCGGACTGCGCCACCTCAAGCCCGGCACGCGCGTCTTCGCCGAGGGCCCCTACGGCGCGTTCACCGCGATGCACCGCACCCGGCCGGAGGCCGTCCTGGTCGCCGGCGGCGTCGGCGTCACCCCCATCCGCGCCCTGCTGGAGGAGCTGCACGGCCACGCCGTCGTCATCTACCGCGTGGGCTCCGACCGGGACGCCGTCCTCTACGACGAGCTGCGCGACCTCGCCCATCTCAAGGGCGCCGAGCTGTACCTGGTCACCGGGCCGCCCGTGCCCGACCGGCTGGCCCCCGGCGAGCTGCTCCGCCTCGTGCCGGACATCGCCGACCGGGACGTCTTCCTGTGCGGCCCGCCCCCGATGATGAACGCGGTCCTGGGCAGCCTGCGCGCGCTGGACGTGCCCCGGACGCAGATCCACTTCGAACGCTTCAGCCTGGCGGGATGAGAGAGACATCGTGAAGCGAGCCATACCTGTCCTGGTCCTGTCCGTGGCCGGACTCATCCCCGTCTGGCGCTACGAGGTGTCGACGGGCACCGCGTCCACCGAGGTCGCCGCGCCCGCCTCGACGCCCTCCACCTCGTCCGCCGGGACCGCCGGGCCGGCCGTCGTCGTCAAGGGCACGACGGTGGGCACCGAGAAGGGTGACGTGCAGGTCGAGGTCACCTTCGAGGGTGGTGAGATCACCGCGGTGCGGATGCTGAGGCAGCCGA
>NZ_JBHXHX010000001.1:40947-259457 GCF_042723915.1 Streptomyces sp. NPDC058335
CGCTGGAGGCGCAGAGCGCGGACATCGACACGGTGTCGGGCGCGACGCTCACCAGCGAGGGCTACAAGGAGTCCCTCCAGGCGGCGATCGACGCGCAGGCGGCGGCAGCCGCGGCCTCCCCGTCACCCTCCGCGGCCTCCCAGGTCGTCGAGGGCACGACGGTGGGCACCGAGAAGGGTGACGTGCAGGTCGAGGTCACCTTCGAGGGTGGTGAGATCACCGCGGTGCGGATGCTGAGGCAGCCGAATCATCCGCAGACGACGGCGGCCGTGCCGACGTTGGTCTCGGAGACGCTGGAGGCGCAGAGCGCGGACATCGACACGGTGTCGGGCGCGACGCTCACCAGCGAGGGCTACAAGGAGTCCCTCCAGGCGGCGATCGACGCGAAGGGCGCCTGACGTGCACCGCGTCGAGCAGGTGATGGGGTTCCCGGTCTCCCTGCGCATCGACGACATCGAGGGCACCGACGACATCGACGTCGTGTCCGAGGCCGGGGACGCCGTGTTCGCCTGGCTGCGCGAGGTCGACGAACGGTTCAGCCCCTTCAAGGCCGACAGCGAGGTCTCCCGGTACGGCCGGGGCGAACTGCCCGCATCCCGGCTCAGCGCCGACCTCGTGGAGATCCTCGGCCTGTGCGAGCGGTACCGGGTCGCCACCGGCGGTGCCTTCGACGCCCGGCTGCCCGGGCGGGGGTTCGATCCCTGCGCGATCGTGAAGGGCTGGTCGGTGCAGCGGGCGGCGGAGCGGCTGGCCGCCGCCGGGGCGGGGCGCTTCTGCCTCAACGCCGGGGGTGACGTCGTCGTCGGCGGGGGCCCGTGGCGGGTGGGGATACGGCACCCGGAGATCGCCGACAAGGTGTGCGCGGTCCTGGAGCTGACCGACGGGGCGGTCGCGACCTCCGCGCGCTACGAACGCGGCGACCACATCGTCGACGGGCGTACCGGGCTCGCGGCCACCGGGCTGCTCTCCGTCAGCGTCGTGGCGTCGACGCTGACGGAGGCGGACGCGGTGGCGACGGCCGCCTTCGCGATGGGGACGGAGGGCGTCCGGTGGGCGGCGGGCCTGGAGGGGTGCGAGGTGTACGCCGTGGACGCGGGGCGAGGCGTCGTACGGACGGCCGGGTTTCCGTCGGCGGGGGTGGCAGCGGCGTGAGTGTCTGGGTGGGGGTGCTGGTGGTCGTGGTGTGGGGGCTGGGGTGGGGTGCGGCGGTGGTGGCGTGGGTGGTTCCTCGCCACGTCGCCCCGTCCCGTCCCGACCCCGGGCGTTCGTCCACCCACCACCCGACTCGGTGAGGTGAAGCCCGCGGGACTTCGAGCCCGTCCGGAGCGGAGGAGGATCACGCTCGGCCGGCGCCGGAAAACGCGTCGCCCCCGCACCGCACCGCATGGTCAACTGCGGTCATGAGCCTGACGAGTGAGATCTTCCTCCTGCGCGAGGACGGCAGCCGCCACATCCTCGGCATCGAGGAGGACGCCAGGCCCGACGGGACGGACCTGGCCGGCCCCGAGTCGTGGCGTACGAAGGTGTGGGGCTCGCCGTCGATCCGCCGCATCGGCGCCCGCTTCCTGCCCGCCCTGGTCGACGTCCGCGACGGCGATGTCGTCGCCCCCGCACAGATCCCCGCCTTTCTGGGCGAGATCGCCCTGGTCCGCGCCGAGTTGACCCGGCTCGCCACGGAGACCCGCACGCCGGACCGGACGGTCGGGCAGCACGCCCGGCACATCGAGAGCCGTCTGGACGGCATGGAGGCGAGCGCACGGTACGCACAGCGGCTCGGCGGAGGCCTGCTGATCTGGTGAAGGGCGGCGGGAAGCCCGTCCCGCCCGTCAAAACCCCCGCAACACGAGCGGTCTAGACTCTCCCCGCAACGGCTCGGAACTCGTGTGGTCGAGAGCGGGCAGATACGGCCAGACCCGAAGGGTATTCGGCGCTTTGATACGGATAGATTCAGTCACCAAGCGGTACCCGGACGGAACGGTGGCGGTCGACCGCCTCTCGCTCGAGATACCCGACCGCTCGATCACCGTCCTCGTCGGCCCCTCGGGATGCGGCAAGACGACGACCCTGCGCATGATCAACCGGATGGTCGAGCCGAGCGAGGGAACCATCCTCATCGACGGCGTCGACAGCCGCCAGCAGCCGGTCAACATCCTGCGCCGTTCCATGGGTTACGTCATCCAGAACGCCGGACTCTTCCAGCACCGCACGATCATCGACAACATCGCGACCGTGCCCCGCCTGCTCGGCTGGAGCAAGGACAAGTCCCGGGCGCGGGCCCGCGAGTTGATGGAGCGCGTCGGCCTCGACGCCTCGCTCGCCAAGCGTTACCCCTACCAGCTCTCCGGCGGACAGCAACAGCGCGTCGGCGTCGCCCGCGCCCTCGCCGCCGACCCGCCGGTCCTGCTGATGGACGAGCCGTTCTCGGCCGTCGACCCGGTCGTCCGCAAGGGCCTCCAGGACGAACTTCTGCGCATCCAGGACGAGTTGGGCAAGACCATCGTCTTCGTCACGCACGACATCGACGAAGCCGTCAAGATCGGAACGATGGTCGCCGTCCTGCGCACCGGCGGCCGCCTCGCCCAGTTCGCGCCGCCCGCCGAACTCCTGTCGAGCCCCGCCGACGCGTTCGTCGAGGACTTCCTCGGCGCCGACCGCGGCATCCGGCGCCTGTCGTTCTTCTCCTCCGCCGGACTCGGCCTGCTGACCGCGCCGATCGTCGCCGTCGACGCCACCGCCGAGCAGATCGCCGCCCGCGCCGACGCCGGAGCGCCCTACCTCCTCGTCACCGACGTCGACGGCAAGCCCCTCGGCTGGAGCGAGCCGGACCGGCTGACCGCGGGCCGCATCGACCGGGGCCGACTGCTGTCCCACGGGCGGCCGTTCGTGGCCGGACAGGAATCGCTGCGGGCCGCCCTCGACTGCGCCGTCCTCTCGCCCACCGGCTGGGCGGTCGCCGTGGACGGCGAAGGACGGGCGGCCGGAGTCGTCTCCCAGCAGGCCATCGGCGAGGCGATCCGCGGAGCCCACGAGGACAGCGTCAGTCCGCCCAAGGTCCTGCGATGAGCGGCTTCTTCGACATCCCCAGCGACCTCCAGCACAGCTGGTGGGGCCTCATCGGACTGCACCTGCGCGAGGCCCTGCTGCCCGTCCTGGCCGGCCTGCTGCTCGCCCTCCCGCTCGGCCAACTCTGCGTGCGCGTGCGCTGGTTGTACGCGCCGGTGCTATGGGTGACCACCGTGCTGTACGCCATCCCGTCGCTGGCCTTCTTCGTCGTCCTCATCGACTACACCGGCCAGACCGAGCTGACCGTGATGATCCCGCTGACCGTGTACAGCCTGGTCGTGCTGATCCCCGCGATCGTCGACGCGGTGCGCTCGGTGCCGCAGGAGACCCTCGCCGCGGCCACCGCCATGGGCTTCGGGCCCGTACGCCGCTATCTCCAGGTCCAGTTGCCGATCGCCGTGCCCGCGATCATCGCCGGGCTGCGGGTGGCCACCGTCTCCAGCATCAGCCTCGTCAGCGTCGGCACCCTCATCGGCAACCAGGGCGCCCTCGGCAACCTGCTCCACGACGCCACCATCTACAACCGTCCCGAACTCGCCTGGAACGCCGTCATCACCATGGCCGTCCTGGCGATGCTCGCCGACGCCGCGCTGGTGCTCGTACGCATCCTGCTCACTCCCTGGATGCCGAGCGGCGCCGACCGCCGCACGACGCCCAGATCCGCCGGGACCCGGCCCGTACCGGCCGAGCCCGCCCTGAAGGACGCAGCCCGGTGAACGTACTCGACTTCGTCAGCGCCTTCTTCAGCGACAGCGCCCACTGGCAGGGCTACGACGGCATCCCCACCCGCCTGAGCGAACACCTCGGGTACACGCTGGAGGCGCTCGCCATCGCCGCCGTGATCGGACTGCCGGTCGGCCTGATCACCGGCCACTACGGCCGCGGCGGCAACGCCCTCTCCCTCATCGCCACCGCAGGACGGGCCCTGCCCACCTTCGGTCTGCTCGTGCTGATGACGATGCTGATCGGGTTCGGCATGCTGCCCGTGATGATCCCGCTGGTCGTCCTCGCCGTCCCGCCCATCCTGGTCACCACCTATGAGGCGATGCGCTCCGTCGACCCGTCCCCGGTGGACGCCGCGCGCGGCATGGGCATGGCCGAGACCCGGATCCTCCTCCAGGTGGAAGTCCCGGTCGCCCTCCCGCTGATCCTCGGCGGCCTGCGCTCGGCCGCCATCCAGATCGTCTCCACCGCCACCATCGCCGCGTACGTCAGCCTCGGCGGCCTCGGCCGCTACATCATCGACGGCCTCTACCAGCGCGACTACGAGAAGGTCGTCGGCGGCGCCAGCCTCACCGCCGGCATGGCGCTGGCCACCCTCGCGGTGTTCTGGGCGATCACCAAGGTGACGGTGTCACCGGGGGTGCGCAGAAGCGCGTAGCGGCCAGGCCGCCGACCGGCGGGCCGCCGACCGGCAGGGCTGTCGGCGGCCACCGTCGGCGGCCACCGTCGACAGCCGTGCCGTCGACAGCTGTGCCGTCGATCGCCAGGCCGTCGGATTGGGCCGTACGGCGATCGCGTCCACCTCGAACAGCTTCCCCGGCAGGGCCGGCGCGGCCACCCCGCTCAGCGTCTGCGCGGGGGGCGGGCGTGCAACGCCTTACCGAGGGTTTCCAGCGTGGTCGGGTCGCGGTCGACGACGAACGAGCCCAGCCGTACGACGTGTTCCGGACCGTGGCCCACCCCGGCCGGCGCCGACTCCAGCCGGTCGAAGGCGCGGTCGACCTGCGCGGCGAAGCCACCCGGCACGGGCGCGCCGGAGGCGCCGGAGGCGTACTGCCCGGCGATGAGGACGAGTTCGCCGGGCGCCGAGACGGTGTGGCCGCAGCCGAGGGCGTCGGATCGTGCGGGGCGGGCGGGTTGGTGCTCGTCCGTGCGTCGCGGCCGCTCACAGCGGGCACAACCCGCCCGACGATCAAGGGTGTTCCCGTGCCGCCCGGATCAGGACGCCGTCACCCCTCCGACCGGGCCAGTGCCTGCTCCAGGACCACCAGCAGAGCGTCCCGCACCGAGCCGCGCTCGCGGGCGTCGAAGACGAGCACCGGGACGCCCTCGGACACGTCGAGGGCCCAGCGGACCTCGTCCAGCCCGTGCTCGACCTGACCGTCGAAAGCGTTTACGGCAACGGCGAACGGAATCCGCTTGTGCTCGAAGTAGTCGACGGCGGCGTAGCAGTCGTCGAGGCGGCGGGTGTCGACGATGACGAGCCCGCCGACCGCGCCCTCCACGATGTCGTCCCACATGAACCCGAATCGTTCCTGTCCGGGCGTGCCGAACAGATACAGCTTCAGGGTCGGGTCGATGGTGATGCAGCCGAAGTCCATCGCGACCGTGGTGGTGGTCTTGCGCGGGGTGTGGCTGAGGTCGTCCACCCCCGCCGCCACCTCGGTGATGGCCGCCTCGGTGGTCAGCGGCTCGATCTCGGAGATCGAGCCGACGGCGGTGGTCTTGCCCACGCCGAAGCCGCCCGCGATCACCAGTTTCACCGGCAGCGGCGGCCGTACGGCGGCCTGACCGGCGAAATGGCCGACAAGCGGTTCAGTCGGAGTCACGGAGTACCCCCCGGGAGTCGGGGATGGCCCGCAGGCCATCGATAACCCTGCGCAGGACGGACGCGTCATGGGTGACGCCGGAGTCGGGCACGTGCACCGACAGCTGCCCGGCCGCGCGCAGGTCCTCGGCGAGGACCCGCACCACGTTCAGGTGCAGCCGCAGCCGGGCCGCGATCTCTGCGATCGACTGCGGCTGCCTGCATGCGGCGACGATGTCGTGCTGTTCGAAGGAGAGCCGGTCGAGCGCTTCGAGCCCGGCGGCGGTGGCCACCAGCTGGGTCTCCACGGGCATCGGCCGGCCGGTCGCGGCCTCACCCGCGCCGGCCACCCGGCCGGCGGTGACCAGGAAGGGCCGGACGGCGGACGCCGGGCCGACGGGTGCGACGCCGTCCTCGCCGGCGCCGCGCGGAGTGCGGCCGTCCGCCATCGGTGGTTGGTTTCCTCTCTGGACCGGCGGCGGGCGCTCAGCGCGACCTGGTGGCGCCGACGCTGTTCTTCAGCTCCAGCACGAGCTGAGGGCTGAGCGCGGTGCCGGCCCGGTTGGCGAACACGGTCATCTCGTAGGCGATGTTGCCCAGCTTGGCCTCCTTGTCGGTGACCACGCCGAGCACGGCGCCGCTGCCGATCGCGGAGACCAGCACGTGGCCGCCCTCCAGATCGATGATGACCTTGTTCAGGCCGCCCAGGCCGTAGTTGCCGGAGGCGCCCGCGGCCAGGCTGGTGATGCCGGAGACGATCGCGGCCAGCCGCTCCGAGTCGGCGTGCTCGCGCAGCTCCGACACGGCGATCAGCAGGCCGTCGGTGGACACCGCGATGGCGTCCACGACCCCTGCCGTCTCGGTGGCGAAACGGTTGAGCAGCCAGGTGAAATCGGCTGCGGCGGCCCGCAGGTCGGTCGGCGTGGCGCCTCCCGCGGGAGTCTCACCTGTCGACGTGCTCACTGCTCGGCTCCTTCCGGAAGGTGGTTCTGGTGGTGCGTGGTGTTCCGGTCATGATCGGTCCGGTCGTCGGTCCGGTGGGCTGTCCGGTCGTCCGTCCGGCGGTCGGTCCGGCGGTCGGTCGTACCGTCGTCGCCCTCGGCGTCGTCGCGGAGGGCGGGACCGTCGGTCGTCGGGCGAGGATGCTCGCCGGTGTCACGGTGGGCGCGTTCCACCGCCGCCTCGAACTCCTCCAGCGCGCTGCGGACGGCGTCCGCGTCGGCGGGCGGAGGCGGCGACAGCCGCGCGCTCTGCTGGGCGGCGGCCTCCGCGGTGGTCCGCAGGGTGGCCCCGCGGACGCGGCGGCGGAGCGGACGGGCACCGTCGGGGGCCGTGTCCACCGCCGGGCGGGGCGGGCTCTCGCCGTCGTGGGCGGCGTCGTGCGTGCGGGTGCGGGCCGTGGGCTCCGCGGAGCCCGGCGCGGAGGCGCCGACTCGCGCCCCGGGGAGTACGGCGATGCCGGCGGGCTCGGTGCCGACGGGTTCGGTACGAGCGTGCGGCGCGGGCTCCGCCGTACGGTCGTGGACGGTCGGTTCCTCGGGACGGGGGCCGGGGACCAGGGGGGACTCCGCCTCGGGCTCGGCATCGGCCTCGGGCTCGGCATCGGCCTCGGGCTCGGCATCGGCCTCGGGCTCGGCATCGGCCTCGGGCTCGGCCTCGGCCTCGGCCGACTCGCGTCGAGGCACCCGGCGGGGGAGCGGAACCGGGTCCTGGTCCTCCGCCGCCCAGGCCGGCACGGAGGCCGCCCGCGAGGGGCCGCCCGCGGGGATCGGGGCCGGGGCCGACGCGGTGGGGGAGACCGGCGTACCCGGCACGGCGGTGGCCGTCGCACCGGACGTCGTACCCGCCGTCGCACCGGACGGGAGGGCGGTCCTGGCGTCGGGCGGGAGTGCCGCCGTCGCCGGGGCCGCTCCCTTGAGGGCCGCGCCGCTCAGGGTCAGGAGCAGGGCGGAGGGGATGGCGACCTCCGCCGTCACGCCGCCGCCCGGGGTGCGGGTGAGGGTGACGTCGATGTCCCAGCGGCGGGCCAGCGCGCCGACCACGAACAGGCCGAGCACCTTGGTCGGGACGAGGTCGAGGCGTTCGCGGCGCACCAGGCGGGCGTTCTCCTCGGCGAGCCGCCCGGCGCTCATGCCCAGGCCGTGGTCGGCGACGGTGATCGTCGCGCCGTCGTCGCCGGGCCGGACCCGTACCTCGACGGGGCTGCCCTCGGGGGAGAACGACACGGCGTTCTCCAGGAGTTCGGCGATCATCAGGGTCAGGTCGCCGATGATGTCGGGCTCGACCATGACCTCGGTGCCGGCGTACAGCTGCACGCGCCGGAAGCCCTCGATCTGGCCGAGCGCGGCGCGCACCACGTTGGTGAGTGCGGCCGGACCGGAGTCGAGAACGGTTTCGCGAATACCGGCCAGCAGCATCAGGCTGTCGGCGTTGCGGCGCAGCCGGACCGCGATGTGGTCGATGGAGTAGAGGCGTTCGAGCAGCGCGGGGTCGGTCTCGCCGCGCTCCACCGCGTCGATCAACGCGAGTTGACGTGTCGTCAGGTTGCTGACGCGGCGGCCCACGTTGCCGAACATCTCGGCGACGTTGCGCCGGCTGAGCACCTGACGTTCCAGCAGCGCTGCCGCTGTCGTCTGGACGTTGTTCAAGGCCTCGGCGAGCGCGCCGATCTCGTCGTCGGCGGTGACCGGCAGCTCGCGCAGCCGCGGCGGCCCGCTCTCCTCGGCGTCGTCGTCGGCCACCCGGGCAAGCTCGCGTCCGGCGACGTCGGCGACCTCCTGAGCGGCCCCGGTCAGGGCCAGCACCGGACGGATCACGGAGCGGCGCACCAGGGCCGCCAGCCCGATCCAGAGGGCGAAGCCCAGCAGCGCCAGGGTCAGCAGCAGACCCGCGCGCCACTCGGCGCTGGCGGCCGCGTCGTCGGCACGGTCGGCGATCTGGTCGATGAGCGAGCCGGTGATCTTCAGCCGGGACTCGGCCTGCTCGTTGTAGTGGTGGTAGGAGTCCAGCGCCTCGCGGAACGCGGTGCGGATCTCTTCCCGTGACTCGGCCTGCAACGCACTGGGATCGACGGCGAGTTCGGCGTAGTGCTGCCCGATGACGGCCTGCGCCGCGTTGTGCTCGATGTCGCCGAGGAGGTCGGTCTGCGCCTCGGTGGCGAACCGGGCGAAACGTGCGGCCTGGTAGGTGTACAGCTCGTGGGAGCCGACCGCGCCGGTGAACTCGATGAGCGCGTTGCTGTCGCCGGTCCGCGCCGAGAACACGCCGGTCTCGTAGGCGCCGTGGGCGGCGTCGGCCCGCAGCAGCGAGTCGAGCAGGCTGCCGGTGAAGGTGGTGGCGAGGGAGGTGTTGCGCTCGAGGCCGAGGCCGTCGATGACGCCGTCGGCGGCGCCCGAGTACGCCGGGTCGATGTTGTCGGCCGGCAGATAGCCCTGCTCGATGGTGTCCCGCAGGCCGGCCAGGCCCTCGATCTCGCGCAGCGCCTGCGCCTCGGTGTCCGGCAGCCGGTCGCCGAAGGCGTCGCGCACCTTCTGGATCTGCGAGTCCACGGCGAGCTGGGCGATCCGGTAGGCGGAGGTGGAGGGCGTGCCCCCGTCGAAGGACGCCTCGTAGCGCACGGAGAGCAGGACGGCCTGCTGGTGTTCGGCCTGCACGTCGGCGACCAGCTGGGCGACCTGGGCGCTGTCCCGGACCAGTTGGGCGGCCGACTCGGAGTGGTCGGACTCCTCCAGCAGGTCGGTGATGAGCCAGGTCAGCAGGAGGGCGATCACTGTCAGCGGGACGCCGACGAGGACGTTGAGCTTGCGCTGGAAGGGCCACCGGTCGGCGAATCCCCGCAGGCCCCCGCGGACGGACGAGGCCGCCGACCGTCGGGATCCCCCCTGGTCGTGCCGCTCGTGCGAAGCCGAGGGACGGGGGGAGGGCGCGTCCACCTTGGTCGTGGACACCAGGCCTCCTTCATGAGGTCGTGCGCACCGCGCGACGCACGCTTCTGTCCGATTGTGATCGACGTTTTCAGCAACCCGGTCGGGCGCGCGACGGCACCACGAGTGATGCGTCACGGCACCGGAGCGGCCCCCGCACACCGCTGTGACCGACGCCAACTCCGGCGAGACTATCGCCTCTTCGAACGATCAAGCGTGTCGCCCTACGTCAAGAATCCATTACAAAGCGCCGTCTCACGGGTGTCGTACTGGCGTTTCCTCCTTCACAAATGGTCACAACCGCTTGCGCATCGAAGCCAATCGGTGACCCGGTGGCACTTGACTGACGGAGAACGCGCTGGATTGGATCAGGTGGAGCGTTCGTTTACTCCACCAACCTCCGAGCCCGGAACGGCAGACGTGACTTCCAACGCCCACAGCAGCAGGTCCCTCAGGAACCACCCAGGCGCGGCGGCCGTCGCGCTCGCCGCGATGACGGCCCTGCTGGCGGGTTGTTCCTCCTCCGACGACTCCGACCCGCTCTCCGAGGACAAGGCGGCCGGTGACACCGTCGTCGTCGGCTCCAACAACTTCGCCGAGAGCATCCTGCTGGCCGACATCTACGGCGAGGCCCTCAAGGCCAAGGACATCAAGGTGTCCTACAAGCCCAACATCGGCAGCCGTGAGACCACGTACGGCCTGCTAAAGAACGGTTCCATCACCGTCCTGCCCGAGTACAACGGCTCGCTGCTGGCGTACCTCGACGCCAAGGCCGAGCAGAAGTCGCTCGAGGCCGTCAACACCGCGGCCAAGGCGAAGCTCGACCCGAAGCTGACCCTGCTGGAGTCCTCGCCCGCCGAGGACAAGGACTCCGTCACGGTCAACGCGGACACCGCGAAGAAGTACAACCTCACCGCGCAGTCCACCCTGGCCGACCTCAAGGACATCGCTCCCGACCTGGTCCTCGGCGGTTCGCCCGAGTTCCAGACCCGGCAGCAGGGCATGGTCGGCCTGGAAGCGGTGTACGGACTGAAGTTCAAGTCCTTCAAGGCGCTGGACGCCGGCGGTCCGCTGACCCAGGCCGCGCTGAAGAAGAACACCGTGCAGGCGGCGGACATCTTCACCACGGACCCGACCATCACCAAGGAGAAGTTCGTCGTCCTCCGGGACCCGGAGAACCTCTTCGGCTTCGCCAACGTGACCCCGCTCGTCTACAAGAGCGGGCTCTCCCAGGAGGGCGTCGACGCGCTCAACGCGGTCTCCGCCAAGCTCGACACGAAGACCCTGCTGGACCTGGACTACCAGGTCCAGCTGGAGAGCAAGGACCCGCTGGACGTCGCCAAGGCGTGGCTGAAGTCCGTCGGACTGGGCTGACCTGCCCGCGTTGGACACGACAGCACCCCTGGTCGTCCTGAATGGCACCACCCTCACCGTCGGCGAGCTGATCGCGCTCGTCGACGGTGCGGCCGTGCCGGCGGTCGCCCCCGAGGCCCGCGAGCGGGCGGTACGTTCCTTCCGCGCCGGCCGCCGGCTGGCCGCCGCCGGACGGCTGTACGGCCGCGGCACCGGCGTCGGCGCCCACCGCGCGGTGTCCGTCGACGCGGACGACGAGACCGCGCACGGCCTGCGCGTGCTGCGCAGCCACGCGGGCGGCGCGGGCGCGCTGCTGCCCGCCCGCCAGGTCCGCGCGATGCTCGCGATCCGCGCCAACCAGCTCCTCGCCGGCGGCTCCGGCATCCACCCCGACTTCATCGACGCCCTCACCGAAGCCCTCCACCTGGGCGTCCACCCGGCCGTCAACGAATACGGCGCGGTAGGCACCGGCGACCTGACGGCCCTGGCCCAGACGGGCCTGACCCTCCTGGGCGAACGGCCTTGGCTGGAGAGCGGGTTGGGCGGGCCGAGCGGTTCGGGAGGAACCCGGGCCGAGTCTCCGTCTGCCCCCGGACCTGCGGCCACGGCTGTCCCTCGGGGGCCTGGGGCCACGGTTGCCCCTCAGAGGCCTGGGGCCACGTCCGGTCCGGCTGGGCCTGCGACCGCGGCTGTTCCGGCCGGGCTTGCGGCCATGGCTGCCCCTCGGAGGGCTGCGGCCACCGTTGCCCCTCGGGGGCTTGCGGCCACGTCTGTTCCGGCTGGGCCTGCGGCCGAGGCTGTTCCTTCCGGAGCCGCCGTGCTGCCTGTTCCGGCCGGGCCTGCGATCACGGTCGGTCCCGCTGGGCCTGCGATCACGGTTGGTCCCGCTGGGCGTGGGGCCGCGGCTGTTCCGGCTGGGCCTGCGGTCACGGTTGCCCCTCGGGGGCCTGCGGCCGCGTCTGTTCCTTCCGGAGCCGCCGTGATGCCTGTTCCGGCCGGGCCTGCGATCACGGTTGGTCCCGCTGGGCCTGCGATCACGGTTGGTCCCGCTGGGCGTGGGGCCGCGGCTGTTCCGGCTGGGCCTGCGGCCACGGTCGGTCCCGCTGGGCCTGCGACCACGGTCGGTCCCGCTGGGCCTGCGGCCGCGTCTGTTCCTCCCGGAGCCGCCGTGCTGCCTGTTCCGGCTGGGCCTGCGATCACGCCTGTTCCAGCCGGACCCGCGACCACGTCTGCTCCGGCTGATTCCGTGCCCGAAGCCGTCCCTGCGGAGAGGGGCAGCGCGCCCGAAGTCCCGGACAGGGGCGCCGACACGGCAGTCGACGGCAACTCCGCGTCGACCGGCACCGCGGCCGTCGGCGCCGCCGACCGTACCTCCCTCCCCACCCCCGTGACCCTCCGCCCCGGTGACGCGCTCGCGTTGCTCAGCAGCAATGCGCTCGCGCTGGGGCAGGCCGCGCTGGGCCTGCACGAGGTGGACGGGTTGCTGCGGGCCACCCATGCCGTGGCCGCTCTCGCGCTGGCCGCCGTCTCCGGGTCGGCCGAGGCGTACGCCGCGCCCGTGCACGCCCTGCGGCCCTACCCCGGCGCGGTCCGTGCGGCCGGAGAGGTGCGACGGATGCTCGGGCTGCCGGACCGGCCGGAGGGTTCCGGACGCCGTATCCAGGACCCGTACGGCTTCCGTGCCTTCCCTCAGGTCCACGGCTGCGCCCTGGACGCGGCGGAGCGACTCCGCGAGGTCGTCGAGGCGGAGGTCAACTGCCCTTCGGAGAACCCCCTCCTGGCCCTCGACGGCAGCGCGGCCTACCACCACGGCGGCTTCTTCGCCGCGCCTCTGGGCCATGCCCTGGAGACGGTGAACCTCACGCTGCTCCAGACCGCCCAGCTCTCGGCGGCCCGCCTGACCGCACTCGGCGACCCCGCTCTCACCGGCCTGCCCGCGTTTCTCGCCACCGGCCCGGCCAGCAGCTCGGGCACGATGATCCTGGAGTACACCGCCAACTCCGCACTGGCGGAGCTGCGTTCCTGCGCGGCCCCAGCCTCCGTCGGCCACGCCGTCCTCTCACGCGGCCTGGAGGAGGCGGCCAGCTTCGCCGGCCAGGCCGCCCGTCAGACCCTGCGCGCGGCAGAGGCGTACCGCACGGTCCTGGGCTGCGAACTCGTCGCTGCTGTACGGGCGTTGAGAATGCACCCCGTACCACCGGAGGTCGCCGCCTTCACCGTGGCGGCCGGCGCCCTGCCCGACGGCACGGAGGACCGCCCACTGACCGGTGACGTGACGGCGGCGGCCGACCTGCTGCCGCTGCTCGCACAATTGTGAGCGCCGCTTCCCACGCCCGGCTACCCTCGTCGATCATGAACAGGCGGCGGCAGAAGAAACTGGCCACGAAACTGGTTACCGCGGTGTTGCTCGACGAGGACGCCCGTGTCGACGCACTGCTGCGGGCCGGCGCCGACCCGGCGGCGGCCGACCGCGACGGCACCACCGCGCTGTACCTCGCTTCCGTCCAGGGCCACCCCGGCATCGCCCGCCGGTTGCTGGAAGCCGGCGCTCCGCCCGACGCGGAGAGCGCCGGACCCGGCTCGGAGGGCACGCCGCTGTGCGCGGCCGCCTGCTGGGGGCACACCGAGACGGTCCGCACCCTCCTGGCGCACGGCGCCGACCCCGGCCTGCGCGAGGACCGGGGCACGGGCCGGACACCGCTGGAGTGGGCGCGGCGGGGACCGCACCCCGAGACGATCGCCGTGCTGCGCGCCGCGGGGTCGGCCGCTCCCACGCCGTAGGGGCGCCGACGGAACAGGGGCCGGGCGCGATCCCCGCCGACGGTGGATCGTGCCCGGCCCCTGCGGTGAGCCCTGCGGAGTCCCGCTCAGGCGGGCTCACCGGCCTGCGCCAACGACGACTGATCGGCCGTCCGCGCCTCCTTGCGCCGCTGTCTGCGGACCCTGCGCGTCTCCTGGTCCGGCAGCCATCCGAAGGTCAGGCAACTGCCCACGACCCCGAGGAGCAGGCCGACGAGGAAGCCCCCGAGGTTCGAGGTGGGCCACGTTCCCAGGGAGAGCAGGACGCCGATGACCGAGTAGAACAGCCGCTGCGTCGGGTTGAACAGGATCAGCAGCCCGATCAGCACCATGAGGGTCGGCAGCAGATAGCCGGCCACACCCTGCATGCCGATGCGCAGGATCACCGGAAGCGGCGCCTTCATGGTGACCAGGATCTCCGCGCCGCCCAGGACGAGCAGCAGCCCGCCCGGGAAGGGTCGGCCCGCGGTCCACCGCCGGAAGCGGTTCATCGCGGGCAGCCCTCGCCCCCGAAGCGCATGTGCAGGTCGGGCAGCTTGAACACGGCGGCCGTGGAGGCGTAGTTGTGCTGGTACAGGTTGTTGATGACGACCTTGTCCGCCTGCTGGCCGTAGACCCCCGGCATGCCGCGGGTGTCGACCTTGTCGAAGGTGCTGGCGTCGCGGCCGATCTCGATGTTGTTGAACGAGGCGTCGCCGGTGATGTCGTCCGAGTCGATGGCCAGGTTCTCCACGCTCACCTTGGTGCCCTTGTCGCCCGCGGTGAGGACGAGCTGGATGCCACCGAGGTCGACGCTCTGGCACAGGCTGGTCAGCTTGCCCGACTTCACCACCGAGGTGACGACCAGCACCTGACCGCCGGTGTCGCCCTCGTTGGGACTGTTCTCGATCATGTGGTCCAGCGAGCCGAACTGCGCGAAACCGTTCCCTTCGAGCTTGTCGGCGGTCACCACGAAGGGCATGCCGGAGATCGCGAACTGCACACCCAGGGCTCCCTGGGCGGTGAGCACCGCGAGGCCGGCGGCGACGAAGGTGGCGGGCACGGCCATTACGGCCGCCCGGCGCAGCCGGACCCGGCCGCGTCTTTCTGCGGAACCGCTTTCCGGGTTCCCGGGGGTGTTCTCGGCGGACGACGTGACGTCCGAGGACGAGGCCATGTCTGCTCCCATGGGCATAGTCATGCGGGTTGGGCTTCAGTGGCGTGTTGTCCTGGCGCGGACAGCGGCTGCCGCGCACGTCTCCTCGCAACTCCCGGAAGCCGCAAGGGCTTTCTCGTTACGCGTCAGTAGCCGATTCGGAAGTTACCGATGGTTACACCGCAGGGTCAAGGGAGATGTGGAAAAAGGGTGTGCGAAGTGTGCCGCCCGGCCGACCGGCACGTTCGCCGGCTCCTCGCATATATCTGCGTTCCCACCAACTTCCGCAGGAGCGCTTGACGTTGACGGTCCATCAGGTCTACAACTCTCGGTGACTCAGCCCGGATCCGTGGCGCCGGATCCGCAGCGCGGTGAGCCGTTCTCCGCGCTCCCGGACCCCCGGTCCGGCCGTCCGAACCGACGGCCGGACCTCCCGTCCATACGGGTACCACCCGCCCGGGCATCCAGCACGGGCCCTCACGCGCCCCGAGTCCGATTCCCGCACGGCGCCGCCACGGCCGCTTCCCCCTGCCGGCCGTGCCCGCCGCCATCTCCGCTGCCGGTCCGTCACGTACGGAGAAGGCGTTTCCGGGCCGGCACCGGTCGGGGGTCGACTCGCGTCCAGCAACTCCCCCGAGCGCACCTTTCGGAACACCTCTCAGAACGCCTTTCAGAAAACCTCTGAGGCACCCCCACTTGAGAAACGAGGCACCCGCATGCGCACTCGCCCTCTCCTCGCCCTCGCCGGTACCGTCGCCGCCCTCTCGCTGACGGCGGTCACCCCGGCCTCCGCGGCCGACCCGGCCGTCCTCACCACGGCCAACGGCGACGTCGCGGTCGGTGACGTCCTCACCGCCTCCCTCGCGAGCGGCACCAACGCCACCCTCTACTCCTCGGCCACCGGCACCAGCGGCGTCTCCTGCGCCTCCTCGGGCTTCACGGCCACCGTCACCGCCAACCCCACCGCCCCCGGCACGGCCACCGAGTCACTCACCGGGCACACCTTCGGCAGCTGCTCCGCGAACGTCGCGGGCGTGCTCGGCGTCACCAGCATCACGGTCAACAACCTGCCGTACTCCACGGCGGTGTCCTCCGGCGGCACCGTCACGGTGACCCCGGCGGCCGGCTCCGCCATCCAGACGACGGTCGTGCTGCGCACCCTCCTCGGCAGCATCAACTGCGTCTACCGGGCGCCCAGCCTGACCGGCGCGGCGAGCAACGCCGACAACAGCATCACCTTCACCAGCCAGCACTTCACCAAGTCGTCCGGCTCGTCGCTGTGCTTCGCAAACGGATACTTCACCGCCAAGTACGCCCCGGTGACCGCCGCGGGCGCAGCCGTCACCGTCAACTGACCCCACGGAGAGGCAGCTTCAGCGCCGTCGCAGGCGCAGGACCAGGGTGGCGCCGCCGATGAGCACCAGTACCGCGGCGGCGCCACCCGCCAGCACGGGCGCGGACGGCCCGGAGCCGGCCCCGGAGGCGGACGCCACCGGGGTGCTCGCGGGCGTCGCGGCGGCCGGTGCGCCGGACGCCCTCGCCGCTCCCGACGCGGGGGCGGCGGACGGCGTTGTGCCGGCCGTCGTACCGGCCGCCGCGCCGGCCGGAACCGAGGGGCGGGCGGACGGAGGCTTCGGCGATCCGGCGGCCGTGGCCGCCGACGGTGAGGACGCCGCCGCGGCCTTCTCCGGGAACACCACGTCGGAGCACGAGTAATAGGTGTCCGGCGTGCTGCTGTTCTGCCAGATCGTGTACAGCACCTGATGTCCCGTGCGGTCGGCGGGCAGTTCGGCCGTGAGCCGGTAGGCGCCGTCGCGCAGCGCCGGGTCCTTCACCTGGGCGAACGGCCGCTCGGGCAGATCGTTCCAGGTAAGCGGTTGCGACGGGTCGCACCCCTGCTTCGTCAGATAGAACGTGAACGTTCCCGTGTGCGGGATCGTCGACACGTACGTCATGCGCAGTGTTCCGCCCGGGGTCAGGCGGGTCGAGGGCCAGTCGGAGCGCGCGAGGTCGAGTCCCCGGTAGGCCGCCAGGCCGCCGCTGCACAGCTGCCCGTCGGGGATCGTGCTCCGGTCCCGGCCGTCGACGTTCGCCACCCGCAGGTTGTCCCAGGCCGTGAAGGGTGCGCCGTTGGCGGCCACCGCGGCCCGGCAGGCGGCGGACCCGGACGGCGAACCGCCGTCCGGGGAGCAGGCGTAGACCCGGCTGACCGGGGTCGTGGGCGCGCCGTGCGCCTGCGCCGGTGCCGCTGCCCACAGCAGCACCGGCAGGAGCGGGCTCAGGGCGGTGGCCGCCAGGGCGGCGGTGCGGTGTGCGGTCGTGCGGCGCATCGGGGACGTCTCCTCGGCCGGCGCGGGAACGGTTTCGACGTCCAGTACGCGGCGCCGGCCCGGCGCGTTCAATACGCCGACGCACCGGGCGTCTCCCCAGCAAACCCGGGCATTCGCCGTCCGGTTGCCCCTGTCAAGGGTGGTGTTCCGGCCGGATCGAGGGTTTCCCCCGTATCCGAACAACCGTTGCCCTGCCTATCGTTCCAGCACAGCTGACCCACAGGTAACCCCTGGTGGACCGGCTACCCGCCTGGCGGCCATCGCGTTGCTCCTCGATTCACCCCCCGCCGCTTCGACGACGAAGCGAATCGACCGAGGCTCCCCCCTGCCCGGAGCCGGCCACGAAAGGCACGCCCCCTTGCGCACCTCTCCCGCTCTCAGACGGAAGCTGATATCCGTCGCCGCGGTCTCCGCGGCCCTCCTCACCGCCGCCACCACCGCCTCGGTCGCCGCCACCCCGGACGTCGCGTCACGGGAGGCCGCCGCCGTCCCGGCCGCCCAGACCGAGGCCGCGCCCGGCACCCCGGCCGAGCGTCTCATCGTCGGCTACACGTCCGCCGCCGCGGAGGCCAGGTCGAACCAGGCCGCCGAGGCCGACGCCGCCGCCAAGGGCAAGGAGACCGGCGAGGACCTCGACTTCGAGCGACGTCTCGGCACCGGTGCCGCCCTGGTCGACCTGGGCTCCGACCTCACCCGCGCGGACGTCGCCGACGTCGTCGCCGAGTACCGGGCCGACCCGCAGGTCGCCTACGTCGTACCGGACCGCCTGAACACCGCGAAGGCCGACCCGAACGACACCGAGTACGCCAAGCAGTGGGACCTGTACGAGGCCACCGCCGGCATGAACGTGCCCGGCGCCTGGACCACCACGACCGGCACCGGGGTGACGGTCGCCGTCATCGACACCGGTTACGTCGCCCATACCGACCTCGCCGCGAACATCGTCGGCGGCTACGACTTCATCGCCGACACCGCCGTCTCGGTGGACGGCGACGGCCGCGACAGCAACCCGGCCGACCCGGGCGACTGGTACAACGCCAACGAGTGCGGCTCCGGCGTCCCGGCCGGCACCTCCTCCTGGCACGGCACCCACGTGGCCGGCACCATCGCCGCCGTCACCAACAACGGCAAGGGCATCGCGGGCATCGCCCACGGCGCGAAGATCTCCCCGGTCCGCGTCCTCGGCAAGTGCGGCGGTTACGACTCCGACATCATCGACGCCATCACCTGGGCCTCCGGCGGTACGGTTTCCGGTGTTCCCGCCAACACCAACGTCGCCAAGGTCATCAACATGAGCCTCGGCGGCGACGGCGCCTGCACCTCGGCCACCCAGAGCGCGATCAACGCGGCCGTGAGCCGCGGCACGACCGTCGCCGTGGCCGCCGGAAACGAGAACGACAACGTCGCGAACCATTCGCCGGGCAACTGCAACAACGTGATCTCGGTGGCCGCGACCAGCCGCACCGGCGCCAAGGCCTCGTACTCCAACTACGGATCCCTCGTGGACATCTCGGCGCCCGGCGGCCAGACCAGCACCGGCACCGCGAACGGCATCCTGTCCACGCTGAACTCGGGCACCAAGACGGCGTCCACCGAGTCGTACGCCTACTACCAGGGCACCAGCATGGCCACCCCGCACATCGCGGGCCTGGTCGCGCTGATGAAGTCGGCGAACTCCTCGCTGACCCCGGCGCAGATCGAGACGGCCATCAAGAGCAACGCCCGTGCCCTGCCCGGCGCCTGCTCCGGCGGCTGCGGCGCGGGCCTGGCTGACGCGGCCAGGACGGTGCAGGCGGTGAGCGGCTCCGGCGGCTCCACGGGGGGCACCACCTTCACCAGCACCACCGCGGTCAGCATCCCGGACAACGGATCGGCCGTCGAATCCCCGATCGCCGTCACCGGCCGCACCGGCAACGCGCCCACGGCCCTCCAGGTCGGCGTGGACATCACCCACACCTACCGCGGTGACCTGGTCGTCGACCTCGTCGCCCCGGACGGCACGGCGTACCGCCTGAAGGCGTCCAGCACCTCGGACTCCGCGGACAACGTCGTGACCACCTACTCGGTGAACGCCTCCAGCGAGGTCGCCAACGGCACCTGGAAGCTGCGGGTGCAGGACGTGGCCGCGCAGGACACCGGCCGCATCAACAGCTGGAAGCTGACCTTCTAGGCCGGGAGGCGGTACGAAGGGGAAGCCCTCGCAGCCGTACGAACGGGCGGGCCGGCCGGTGTGGATGGACACCGACCGGCCCGCCGTACGTCCGGGTCAGGAAGCCTCGCGCCGCTCCAGCGAGGCCAGCACCCGTGCTCCCCGGTCGGCGCGGGCGTCGAGGCCGGGGAGCAGACCGGGCACCGCGATGCTGGGCAGGATGTGCGCCCACATCACCGACAGCCGGTCACCGAGATCGGCGCGGTCGGTCAGCGCCCGCGACATCAGCTGGACGCCGGTGAAGGTGCCCACCAGCAGGCCGACCGTTTCCGCCGGTTTCACCGTGGGCAGCAACTCGCCCCGTTCACCGGCCAGTTCCAGAAGTTCGGTCAGCGCCCGCGCCCACTGTCGGAACGGCTCGCCGTGATCGACCCCGGACGGCGTCTCCTGATCCACCGCCAGCCGTACGCTGCCCCGCAGCAGGGCGTTGTCCAGCAGCCGGCACGCCACCACGAAGGTCATGTCGACGATCTCCTGGAGCTTGCACGGCTGCGGCGGGACCGCCCCGAAGGGCACCTGCTCGTTCAGGACCGCCTGGGCCAAGGCCTCTTTCGACGCGAAGTGGAAGTACAGGGCGCCCTTGGTGACCTGGGCGCGCTCCAGGACCATGGCGATGGTGGTGGAGGTGTAGCCGTGTTCGTCGAACACCGCGCCCGCCGCTTCCACGATCGCTCTGCGCGTCCTGATCGCGCGCTCCTGTTTCGCCATTGAGAGCCCTTTCACGGCACCGGATCGGCCGTCCCGCAGTCGGATGCGGATTCGGTCCGATCATAGGATGCCGTCGACTGATCTCATTGAAAACAAACCGGTCGCCTCGTACTCTAACGCTCACCGAGCGGACGGTTCGCCGTCTGCCGTGGCCTTCGGGGGACCGTAGGGAGAGAGATGACTCGACCGCGGCAGCTTGCCGACACGCCGTCCCTGACCGCAACCGTCCCACGCCAACTCGTCCACCGCGCCGCCCTCGCGGAGACCTTCCTCACCGGCTGGCGGCGCACCGGGGCCGACCGGTTCACGGTGTCGGCGCAGTGGCCGCGCGCACACGGGTTACACGTGTCGCCCGATTGGTCCGCGTACGACCCGCTGCTCGTCGTCGAAACGATCCGGCAGAGCGGCACCTTGGTCAGCCACACCGAGTACGAGGTGCCGCTCGACCGGCAGTTCGTCCTCAAGGAGTTCCACGTCACGACCGAGCCATGGGCGTTGACGCTGGGCCCGCGGCCGGCCGAACCCGAGGTCGAACTCGTCTTCACCGACGTCCAGTACCGCGGCCGGCGCCCTGTCGGCGCCCGCTACACCGCGCATGTGCTGCGCGACGGCACCCGCGTCGCCACCGCGGACGTCTCCTTCACCTGCGTCAGCGAGCCCGTCTACCAGCGGCTGCGCGGCGGCCGTACCCCGGACACCGTGACGGCCGTCCCCGTCCCGCCCGGCGTGCCCGCCGACACCGTCGACCGGGCCCTGCCCACGGACGTCGTCCTCGCCCCCACCGGCCGGCCGGATCGCTGGCAACTCCGAGTAAATACCGCGCACCCCGTTTTCTTCGACCATCCTCTCGACCATGTCCCCGGCATGCTCCTGCTGGAGGGCGCCCGCCAGGCGGCCCTGCTGGAAACGCCGGGCAAACGGGTACCGACGGCTTACCACGCCGTCTTCCATCGGTACGCGGAGCTGGACGAACCCCTCTGGATCGAGGCGAGGCGCACCCATGACACCGGCGTGCAAGTCGTCGGCGTACAAGGGGAGTCGACAGTCTTTGCCTGCCTGGTCGGTACCGCCGGATCGTGAACTGTTGTTTACTGGGTGTGAGAAACAAACGGCATGACCCGTTCTTTACGCCCAGGAGTGTCCAGTCGATGGCGAGGCAACTACGTGCGGAGCAGACCCGCGCGACGATCATCAGGGCCGCAGCCGATCTGTTCGACCGGAACGGCTACGAGTCGACCAGCCTCAGTGACATCGTCGAGCACGCCCAGGTCACCAAGGGCGCGCTCTACTTCCACTTCGCGGCCAAGGAGGATCTCGCCCAGGCCATCCTGGAGCTGCAGTCCCAGGCCTCGCGCCGGGTCGCGGGTGAGATCGACGACCGGGGCTATCCGTCCCTCGAAGCGCTGATGCGCCTCACCTTCGGCATGGTGAGGCTGTCGGTCGAGGGCCCGGTCGCCCGAGCCGGCCTTCGCCTGGCCACCGGCGGCGTCGCCGTACGGCCGCCCGTGCCGCACCCGTTCACGGAGTGGCTGGAGCTGATGTCCCGTCGGCTCGCAGGCGCGGTGCGGGAGTCCGACATCCATCCGGACGTCGACGTGGACGCCGTGGCCCACTCGCTGGTCTGTTTCTTCGTCGGCACCCGCGTGGTCGGCCGCTCCCGCGAGCCCGGCGCCCGGCTCCCGCGCCGCATGGCCGAGATGTGGCACGTCCTCATCCGCGGCCTGGTCCCCGTCCCCCGCCGACCCCGCTACCTGAGCCTCGCGGCCCGACTGGAACGGGAGGTCATGGCGGCGGTGTGAGGGACGGGATGCACCCGTGCCCCAGCCCGCACCCACGCCCGACCCACCGCTACCCCACTCCGACCCCCGCCCCGCGATACCGTGATCCGCATGTCCGACACCCCCGTGCCGCCCGTCCCGCCCGTGATTCTGGGCGACGAGCCCGGCTCCTTTCCGCGCGGTGTCCTCGCCGAGCGGCACCCCGCGATCATCCGGCGGGTGCGGGACGCCTTCCCCTACGGACCTGACATCCGGCGGTCCCTGGAAGCCCTGCTGACGAGCTGCGTCGAGGGTGTGATCGAGCCGCTCCCCGCCGACGCGCACGACCGGGACCGCTGGCGTGCCTGGGGGCTGGACGCGTACGCGGGCCGCTCCTGGTACGAGGTGCCCTGGCTGTGGTCGGAGAGCTACTTCTACCGCCTGCTCCTCGAAACCGTCGGCTACTTCCGGCCCGGACCCTGGCAGGGCCTGGACCCGTTCCGCCCGTTCAAGCTCGCCGAGCTGGACGCCTCCGAGACCGACGAGGAACTCGCCGCGCTCGACGGCCTCGCAGGCCGCCCGGCGCCGGAACAGGCACGGGCCCTGCTGCACGGCTCGCTCTGGGGCAACCGCGCGGACCTCGGCTTTCGACTCTCCGACGCGGGCGCGCAGGACCGGGCCGCAGTCCCCGGACTCGTCGCCGACGACAGCGAGACCCTGTGGGCGCTGCTGGCGCCTCCGCAGGCCGCCGACGGCACGCTGTGCCTGGTCGCCGACAACGCCGGCCGTGAGCTGATCCCCGATCTGCTCCTCGCCGCCCATCTCCTCGCCCACGGGCGGGCCGGCCGGGTCGTCCTGCACGTCAAGCCGTACCCCTACTACGTCTCGGACGCCACGACGGCCGACGTCGTCGACGCGCTGCGCCGTCTGACGGCCGCTCCGGGGGCGGCCGCCGGGTACGGGCGGCGGCTGTGGGCGGCGATGGCGGACGGCACGCTGACGGTCCGCGCCCACCCCTTCGCCGCCGCCCCGCTGCCGTACGACCGGATGCCGGACGACCTGCGCGCCGAGTTCGCGGCCGCCGCCCTGACGATCGTGAAGGGCGACCTCAACTACCGCCGCCTGGTGGGCGACCGGCTCTGGCCGCCGACGACCCCCTTCGACGAGGTGACCGCGTACTTCCCCGGACCGGTCGTGGCCCTGCGCACCCTGAAGTCGGATGTGATCACCGGGCTGTCCGCCGGAACCGAGGCCGCCCTCACCGCTGCCGAGGGACAGAGCTGGCGGACCGGCGGCACACACGCGCTGATCCAGACCAGGAAGTGAGCACGGCGCGAGCCGCGTCGTCCGCCCGCGGTCAAGAGCGCCCGATTCGCAGCGATTCGCCCCCGGTTCACGCGATGGTGTGATCATGTGCCGTGCCGCGGATGAGGGTTGGCGCCCCCGGGTAGGGCCCGGCCATGACGCAGCCGTTCGAACTCCCGCACTTCTACATGCCGTATCCCGCGCGGCTCAACCCGCACCTCGACGAGGCCCGCGCCCACTCGACGGCGTGGGCGCGTGAGATGGGCATGCTGGAGGGCTCCGGGATCTGGGAGCAGGCCGACCTCGACGCGCACGACTACGGCCTGCTCTGCGCCTATACCCACCCCGACTGCGACGGCCCGGCCCTGTCGCTGATCACCGACTGGTACGTGTGGGTGTTCTTCTTCGACGACCACTTCCTCGACATGTTCAAACGCACCCCGGACCGGGCGGCCGGCAAAGCCCACCTGGACCGGCTTCCGCTGTTCATGCCGCTCGACCTGGCGACCGCCGTGCCGGAGCCGGAGAACCCGGTCGAGGCGGGCCTCGCCGACCTGTGGGCGCGCACCGTGCCGGCGATGTCCGCCGACTGGCGTCGCCGCTTCGCCGTCGCCACCGAGCACCTCCTCAACGAGTCGATGTGGGAGCTGTCCAACATCAACGAGGGGCGGGTCTCCAACCCCGTCGAGTACATCGAGATGCGCCGCAAGGTGGGCGGCGCCCCCTGGTCCGCGGGGCTCGTGGAGTACGCGACCGCCGAAGTCCCGGCCGCCGTCGCCCGGTCCAGGCCGCTCAGGGTGCTGATGGAGACCTTCTCCGACGGCGTGCACCTGCGCAACGACCTGTTCTCCTACCAGCGCGAGGTGGAGGACGAGGGCGAGCTGAGCAACGGCGTGCTCGTCCTGGAAACGTTCTTCGGCTGCACCACCCAGGAGGCCGCCGACACCGTCAACGACATCCTCACCTCCCGCCTCCACCAGTTCGAGCACACAGCCGTGACCGAGGTGCCCGCGCTGGCCGTGGAGAACGGCCTCCGGCCGGACGAGGTGGCCGCCGTCGCCGCCTACACCAAGGGGCTCCAGGACTGGCAGTCCGGCGGCCACGAGTGGCACATGCGCTCCAGCCGGTACATGAACAAGGGAGCCGGCTCGACCTCGCCCTGGGAGAAGCTGACCCGCCCCGGCACCTCCGCCGCGGACGTCGGCGCCCTGCTCGCCTCGGCCGCCGCGGAACGCCTGCGCGCGTACACGCACGTGCCGTTCCAGAAAGTCGGCCCGTCCCGGCTGCCCGAGTTCCACATGCCCTTCCAGGTGGAGCTGAGCCCGCACCTGGACCGGGCCCGCCACAACCTGGTCGGGTGGACGCGCCGGATGGGCATGCTGTCCGAAGGGGTGTGGGACGAGGACAAACTCGCCTCCTGCGACCTGGCGGTGTGCTCGGCGGGCCTGGACCCCGACGCCAGTCCCGAGGCCCTCGACCTCAGCGCCTCGTGGCTCGCGTTCGGCACCTACGGCGACGACTACTACCCGCTGGTCTACGGCCACCGTCGCGACCTGGCCGCGGCCAGGGTCACCACCGCCCGCCTCTCGGCCTGCATGCCCGTCGACGGCGAGGAGACCCTCGTCCCCGCCAACGCGATGGAGCGGTCGCTGATCGACCTGTGGGCGCGCACGACCGCCAGCATGACCCCCGACCAGCGGCGCACCCTGCGCGCGGCGGTGGACAGCATGACGGAGAGCTGGGTGTGGGAGCTGGCCAACCAGCTCCAGAACCGCATCCCCGACCCCGTCGACTACCTGGAGATGCGGCGCGCCACCTTCGGCTCCGACCTCACCCTGAGCCTGTGCCGCATGGGCCAGGGCCCCGCCGTACCGTCCGAGGTGTACGCCAGCGGCCCGGTCCGCTCGCTGGAGAACGCGGCCATCGACTACGCCTGCCTGCTCAACGACGTCTTCTCGTACCAGAAGGAGATCGAGTTCGAGGGCGAGATCCACAACGCGATCCTCGTCGTGCAGAACTTCTTCGGCTGCGACTACCCGACCGCGCTCGGTGTCGTCCACGACCTGATGACCCAGCGCATGCAGCAGTTCGAGCACGTGGTCGCTCACGAACTGCCCGTCCTCTACGACGACTTCGAGCTGTCGGCGGAAGCCCGCGAGGCCATGCGCGGATATGTGACCGACCTCCAGAACTGGATGGCCGGCATCCTCAACTGGCACCGGGAGGTGGACCGTTACAAGGACTCCTACCTGTCCCGCCGGTCCCACGGCTTCCTGCCCGACCACCCACCGGCCGTCCCCGCCCTGCCGGTCGGCTGACCGCGCACACGGACTGCCGGCGCGCTGCCGGTCGGCCGACCGCTCACACGGACCGCTCACACGGACCGCGCCCGCCGACCGGCGCCCGGCGTGCTCGTCACACGGACCGCGCCGCCGTCCGTCGCGCCGCGTGCTCGACCGCGGCTCGTGCCAGCCCCCGGACCATGGGGTGCGGGCGCGAGCCGTCGCCGTGCAGCTCCGGCTGGAAGAGGGAGGCCAGGAAGAAGGGGTGGCCGGGGAGTTCGGCCATCCGGACCTGGCCCGCCGCGTCCCGGCCGGAGAAACGCAGGCCGTGTGCGACCAGGGTGTCGAAGTGCCGGGACAGGCCGTACCGGCAGGAGTAGCGCTCGACCGTGGACTCCCGGCCGATCACCTCGCGGGCCAGCGAGCCCGGCTCCAGCAGGACCGTGTCCTCGTGGCCCTCCAGCGAGCAGGCCAGCGGTTCCAGGAGCGGGTCCGTGGCGTCGGGGTCGTTCTCGGCGTGCGCCGCGTGGGTGAGCCCGCAGGCGTCGCGGGCGAACTCCAGCAGCGCGTGCTGGAACCCGCCGCAGGTGCCGAGGAACGGGATGCCCTCCTCGCGGGCGGTGCGGATCGCGGCGAGGACACCGGCCTCGCTGCGGTACGGGCTGCCCGGCACCACCCACACCGCGTCGAAGCCGCGCACCGCGGCCTCGGCCTCCGCGTCGGCCGACGGGATCCAGTACGCGTCGAGGACCAGCCGGTCCCGGGCGGCGAGGGCGTCGAGCACAAGCGGGATCCGGGTGTGCGAGACGACGTTGGGGGAGCGGTCGCCCACCAGGGCGACCTTGGCGATCCGGGCGGTGCCGGAGATCTGAGCGGTGCTGTCGGTCATGCGTCCCATCCTCGGAGCGGCCCGCACTTCACGTCCAACGATGATTCCTGCACCTACGATAAGCAGAACTGATGCAACGCTGTGGACATGGACCCGCACCTCCTGCGCACCTATGTCACCGTGGCCCGCCTCGCCTCCTTCTCCGAGGCCGCGCGCACCCTCGGCTACACCCAGTCGGCCGTGTCCCAGCACATCGCGGCCCTCGAACAGGACCTCGGAGCGCCGCTGCTCACCCGCCGTCCCGTCGCCCCCACGGCAGCCGGCGAGCGGCTCCTCGAACACGCCGGACCCCTCCTGCTGCGCCTGGAGGCGGCCCGCGCGGACGTCGTACGGATGGCCGCCGCCCCCGACCACGGCCTGACCCTGGCCACCTCCGCGACCGCGCTCACCCCCGCGGCGCTCGCCGCGCTGCCGTCCGCCCGGGTGACGCTGCGAGTGCTCGCCCGCGACGAGGTCCCCGCCGCCGTCGCCGCGGGCACCGCCGACGTGGGCCTCGTCGACGGCCTGGCGGCCCCCAGCGACCCCCTCCGGCTGCCCGACGTGGCACCGCTCACGACCTACGGCGTCGGGGAGGAACCGGCCGGCGTCCTGCTGCCCGTCGGCCACCCCCTCGCCCGCCGCACCGGACTGCGCCTCGGCGACCTCGCCGACGCCCGCTGGATCGACGCCCCCGACACCGGCCTGCCGCTGCCCCAGCTCCGCGCCGCGAACGGCGGCCAAGGCTTCCGCCCGGCCCTGCGCTACGACGGCACCGACGTCCGCGTCCTGGCCGCGCTCGCCGCCGCGGGCCACGGCCTGACCCTCCTGCCCCGCTCGGCGACGGCCCACGCGCCGGGCACGGTGGCCGTGCCGCTCACCGCACCGCGGGTCGTCCACCGGGTGGAACTCGTCCACGCCGGTACGCCGACGGGTGCCGCGCGGGCCCTGGTCGCGGCGCTGTCCCCGCGCGCGTGAGCCCGGGTTCCGCGCCGGCCGTACCGTCGTTGACCGCTGGTCAGTCTCACTCGTTCGTGGCTCGTGACGCTCCGGTGCGAGGGGTAGAGCACCAGCCGGAGGCGATCCATGGAACAGACCGCGTTGCGTCCCAAGCCCATGCCCGGCCAGGAGCCCGGCGGCGGCCCGCCGTCCGACGGCCGGCCCCGCCACCCGCACGCCGCCCGCCGGCGCGGCCGGCGTCTGACGACCCTGCTGTTCGGCGCGCTCGTCGGTACGGTCCTGGTGCTGTCCGGCGTCGGCCTCGGCACCGTGGGCGCCACCGTGATCGGCGCGAGCAGGCTGGCCGAGCTGCAACGGCAGGCGGGCGGGGCCGCGCCGGGCGCGGTGCCCCAGGCGGGCCCGCGTCCGTCCGTGCCGTCCTTCCCGCCGGGCGCGCCGGTCGACGCCACCCTGGGCCTGGAGATCGTGGACGCCGAGAAGGCGGGCGCCGAGATCGTCGCCGTCCACGTGCCCGGCCCCGGCTACTCGGCCGGTCTGGTGCGCGGGGATGTCGTACTGCACTTCGGCCGGACCCGGATCGACTCGGCGACGGATCTCGCGCGGGCGGTCGACGAGGCGAAGCCGGGCAGGGAGACCAAGGTGACGGTCCGTCACAAGAGCGGCGGCTACCAGCAGTTGACGGTCGTGCCGGGTATCGTCACCTGACGGCCCGGCCCGGAGGGCGTGCTGCCGGAGTCAGACGACCACCCGGAAGTGGCTCGTGAGCCGCCGTTCGTCGTCCAGGACGTGGAACGCGAGCCCGACCGGCGCCTCCCGGTCGGCGATCTCCTCGCCCTCCCAGGGCAGCCGCAGCGTCCACGTCACGCCGGGGCCCACGATCAGCGGCCGCCCGGCGAAGGTGGTGGCGGCCGGGGTGTGGGCGTGGCCCGTGACGATGCCGGCGATCTCCGGCCGCCGCTCCAGCAGCGCGGCCAGCCGGGCGGGGTCGCCCAGCCGGTAACCGTCCGGCAGCGGGTGGTGCAGCGCCACCGGCGGGTGGTGGAAGGCGAGCAGCGCCGGCACGTCCCCGTCCAGCTCGTCGAGCGTCTCCTCGATCCAGGCGTACGTCTCGTCCGCCAGGGCGCCCTCGTCCTCGCCCGGGATGCTGGAGTCGCACATCAGGACCGCGCCCCCGTCGAACACCTGGACGCTGTTGACCGGCCCGTCTGCGGCCGGCCGTCCGAGCAGGGCCTTGCGGTACGGGGCGCGACGGTCGTGGTTGCCGGGGCAGGTGAGCACCGGCCAGGGAGTGCCGGGGCCGTGCGGCCCGAGGATGCGTGCGGCCTCCTCGTACTCGGCCTCCGTCCCGTGGTCCGCGATGTCCCCGGTGACCAGCAGCGCGTCCACCCGCCCCGGCAGGTTCCGGAGCCGCTCGCACACCCGCTCGGCGCGCTCGGTGGCACGGGCGCTGCCGTCCAGGTGCAGATCGCTGATGTGGGCGAGTACGAGCACGGTGCCGGCCTCCCGAAGTGGATTAACGCTTACTGAGGATCTAACCATTAGATCTGACGGGCAGGCAATGCATATCCGTCAGGGGCGGCGGGCGGAGCTCCCCGCGAAAACCCCGTCGACCGGGTCGCGCCGCCCCTGCTGACCGGGCAGGATGCTGCCCGTAGTCACACGTCCTTCGAGGGAGGCCCGGATGACCGGCCGTACGCCCGCGCGCTTCACCGCCGACGACTACCGGGCCCGCATGGAGCGGGCCGTGCACGCGGCCGGCGACGCGGGGCTGGCCGGTCTGCTCGTGGCGCCCGGCCCTGACCTGGTATGGCTCACCGGCTACGCGCCCCCCGCGGTCACCGAACGGCTCACCCTGCTCGTCCTCACCCCCGACCGCGACCCCGTCCTCGTCGTCCCGGCCCTGGAGGCCCCCGACGCCGCCGAGGCGGTCGGCGCCCCCGCCCTCACCCTGCGGGACTGGACCGACGGCAAGGACCCCTACGCCGCCACCGCCGCCCTCCTGGACACCGGCGGACGGTTCGGCGTCAGCGACAACGCCTGGGCGATGCACCTGCTCCGCCTGCAGAGGGCCCTCCCGGACAGCTCCTACGCCTCCCTCACCGAGGCCCTGCCGATGCTGCGCGCCGTCAAGGACGCGGCCGAACTGGAGCTGATGGCGGCCGCGGGAGCGGCCGCCGACGCAACGTACGAGGAGATCCGGAAGGTTCCCTTCGCCGGGCGCAGGGAGTCCGAGGTGGGCGCCGACCTGGCCGGCCTGCTCCGCCGCTTCGGGCACTCCCAGGTCGACTTCACCATCGTCGCCTCGGGCCCGAACGGCGCCAACCCGCACCACGAGGTCGGCGACCGCGTCATCGAGCACGGCGACATGATCGTCCTCGACTTCGGCGGCCTCAAGGACGGCTACGGCTCCGACACCTCCCGCACCGTCCACGTCGGCGAACCCACCGACGAGGAACGCCGGGTCCACGACCTCGTCCGCGAGGCCCAGGAGGCCGGCTTCCGCGCCGTACGGCCCGGCGTCGCCTGCCAGGAGGTCGACCGGGCCGCCCGCGCCGTCATCGCCGACGCCGGGTACGGCGAGTACTTCATCCACCGCACCGGCCACGGCATCGGCGTCACCACCCACGAGCCGCCGTACATGATCGAGGGCGAGGAGCAGCCCCTCGTGCCCGGCATGTGTTTCTCCGTGGAACCCGGCGTCTACCTGCCCGGCCGGTTCGGGGTGCGCATCGAGGACATCGTCACCGTCACCGAGGACGGCGGCCGGCGCCTCAACGACACCACCCGCGAGATGGTCATGGTCGGCTGAGACCACAGGAGTCCCGGCACCCACCCGAACGGCACCCGAACGGCTACGGCGCGACCATGACCCAGGCACCCCCACCCACCGCGGACACCGTCCGCCGGCTGGTCCGCACGCTCCTCGAGACCGGCGACGACGACGGTCGCGGCCCCGAGGTCCGGCCCGTCACCGAGGAGGGCCGGCACGGCACCTGGTGGGTCGGCACCCGCCACGTCCTGCGGCTCGCCCCCGACCGCGAGGCCACCGTCCGGATGCGCCGCGAACTGCGGCTGCGCGACCTCGTCCGGCCGCACGTCCCGGTCGCCGTGCCGACCTCCGTCGCGCGCGGCGAATGGTCGCCCGGCCTCACCTTCACCCTGGACACCAAGGTGCCCGGCGGCACCGCCGAGGACCACGACGTGTCCGCCGTCGGCGAGGCCGACCTGGCCGGACTGCTCGGCGGGCTGCGCGAGGTACCGGTCCGGCAGGCCGAGACGATCGGCGTGCCCCGCGTCGCCCCGCGCTCCCTGGAGGCACTGCGCCGGATGGCGGTGGCCGCCGCCGAACGCCTCGCCGCCGCCGACGAGTTCGACCCCGTCCGGCTGCACCAGCTCACCCCGCCCGGCGCGGCCCAGCTCGCCGCGCAGCCCGCCACCGCCGTCCTCGTCCACCACACGCTGCGCGGCGAGCACCTCGTGGTCAGCGCCGACGGCCGGGTGCGCGGCGCCCTCGACTGGACCGGCGCGGTCGTCGGCGACCCCGCCGAGGACATCGCGGGGCTCGCCCTCGCCGTCGGTTCCGGTGCCGCGGTCCGCGCCGCCACCCTCACCGGGTACGGTGCCCGCGCCTGCCTGCGCGGCCTGTGGCTGGCCCGCTGCGACACCGTCGTACGCCTCGCCGAACGCCTGACCGGCCACGGCACCGAGTCCCCGGCCCTGCTGCGCACCCAGCTGCGCCGCGCCTGGGAGGCGATCCTGCTGGAACGGGTGACGGAACTCCGCGAGGACGGCGCGGACGACTAGCGGATCCGCCCGCCGCCCCAGGCCCGCGGGGTGGCCCTCAGTCCTGTTCCAGTACCACGCACGACTCCGCGGGTACGTGCAGCAGCCCGTCCGGGCCCGGTGTGTCCACCGGTTCCCACGCGGCCAGCACGCGCGCGGGACGCGTGCCCAGGGGGATCGCCGCCGGCGCCTTGCCGAGGTTCACGGCCACCCGGATGTCGCCGCGGCGGAAGGCCAGCCAGCGGGCCTGCCCGTCGTGGGCCACCTTGAGGTCGGCGAGGTCGGGGTCGGTCAGGTCCGCCTGGGCGTGCCGCAGCGCGATCAGCCGGCGGTACCAGGCCAGCACGCGCGCGTGCGGCTCGCGCTCCGGCTCCGACCAGTCCAGGCAGGAACGGTCCCGGGTCGCCGGGTCCTGCGGGTCGGGCACGTCCTCCTCCGCCCAGCCGTGCGCCGCGAACTCCCGCCGCCTGCCGCGCCGTACGGCCTCCGCGAGGTCCGGGTCGGTGTGGTCGGTGAAGAACTGCCAGGGCGTGCCCGCCGCCCACTCCTCGCCCATGAACAGCATCGGCGTGAACGGGGACGTCAGCGTCAGCGCCGCCGCGCAGGCCAGCAGGCCGGGGGAGAGGGAGGCGGCGAGCCGGTCGCCCTGGGCGCGGTTGCCGACCTGGTCGTGGGTCTGGGAGTAGCCGAGGAGCCGGTGCGCGGGCAGCCGGCCACGGTCCAGCGGCCGTCCGTGGGACCGGTCGCGGAAGCTGGAGTAGGTGCCGTCGTGGAAGAAGCCGCCGGTGAGGGTCTTGGCGAGCGCGGCGAACGGTTCGCGGGCGAAGTCGGCGTAGTAGCCCTGGGACTCGCCGGTCAGGGCGGTGTGCAGGGCGTGATGGAAGTCGTCGTTCCACTGCGCGTGCAGCCCCAGCCCGTGCTCCCGGCGGGGCGTGATCAGCCGCGGGTCGTTCAGATCGGACTCGGCGATCAGGAACAGCGGCCGGCCCGTCTCCGCGGCGAGCGCGTCCACCGACTCCGACAGTTCCTCCAGGAACGGGTACGCGCGCGTGTCGGCCAGCGCGTGCACCGCGTCCAGCCGCAGTCCGTCGATCCGGTAGTCGCGCAACCACGCCAGCGCGCTGCCCAGCAGGAACGCCCGCACCTCGTCCGAGCCGGGCGCGTCCAGGTTGACCGCCGAACCCCATGGAGTGTGGTGGGTGTCCGTGAAGTACGGGCCGAAGACGGGCAGGTAGTTGCCCGACGGGCCGAGGTGGTTGTGCACGACGTCCAGGACCACGCCCAGCCCCAGCTCATGGGCCCGGTCGACGAACCGCTTCAGCCCCTCGGGCCCGCCGTACGGCTCGTGCACCGCCCACAGCGACACCCCCTCGTAACCCCAGCCGTGCCGGCCGGGGAAGGGGCACAGCGGCATCAACTCCACGTGTGTCACGCCCAGTTCGACGAGATGGTCGAGCCGGCCGGCCGCCGCGTCCAGTGTCCCCTCGGCGGTGTACGTGCCCACGTGCAGCTCGTACAGGACCGCGCCCGGCAGCGGACGTCCCGGCCACCGCGCCCGCCACACATGGCGGCCGTGGTCGACGACCGCGCTCAGTCCGTCCGGCCCGTCCGGCTGACGGCGCGAACGCGGGTCCGGCCGCACCGGGCCGTCGTCCACCGCGAAGCCGTACCGGGTGCCGTCCCGCGCCTCCGCCTCGCCGGTCCACCACCCCGGCCGCGCGGCGTCGCGCTCCAACGCGCGCGTGACGCCCTCGCACTGGAGCGTCACACGTTCGGCCTGTGGTGCCCACACCTCGAACTGCACGGACGGTTCCCCTTCGTCTGCTCACAGTCTGCTCACCGTGATGTAGCCCGACCCGACCCATCGTGCTCCAAACGAGATCGATCCGCTGCGCGAACCCCCCCTTCGCACCGGATGTCGTGGCGGGTGTCGCGACGGATCGCCTCGGGCACGCGTGCGTGGCCGCCGTTTTCCCGTTTTCTGGACACCCGCCGTTCACTGCCCGACAATCACGAACGTGACGTCGTCATTCGAGTTCAACACGTACCCCGCGCGCCTGTCCGACGTGGAGCGCGACAGGGCACTGAAGGTGCTCCGTGACGGTGTCGCCATGGGCCGTCTCTCCCACGACACGTTCATCCGGCGCATGGAACTGGCGCTCGCCGCCCGCCGCTCCGACGAACTCGCGGTCCTCACCGCCGACCTGCCCAGCGAGAACCGCTTCTCGCGCGCCGTCTTCGGCACCGTCGAGGCCGTCTCCGGCTTCACCGTACGGCTGCGCAGGGCCTGGCAGGCCGAGCGGCTGCCCAAGCTGCTGCTGCCGCACCCCGGCACCGCGCGGGCCCTGCGCATCGGCCGCGACCCCGCCAGCGGCCTCAGGCTGACCCACGACAGCGTCTCGCGCGTGCACGCCGAACTCAGCCGCCAGGGCGGCATGTGGATCCTGCGCGACCTCGGCTCGACCAACGGCACGACCGTCAACGGACGCCGCGTCATCGGCGCCGCCGTGGTCCGCGAGGGCGACCAGGTCGCCTTCGGACGGATGGCGTTCCGCCTCTCCGTGAACTGAGTCCCGGCCGGCAGGTCAAGCCCTGTGGGGCGGTGTTGACGTACCTCCCGTGCCATGACTCACTGTGCGTACACCCGCCACTCGCGGTGAACCGACGGCGCCCCCGACGCGGAGGTGTGTCCTGCCGCCACTCCTGCGCTACCCGACCGCGGACGAACTCGCGGCCCGCGCGGCCGCACTCGTCGCCCGCCGGCCCCGCGACACCCGCCTGCGCCGCGTCGGCGTCTCGCGCGCGGGCACGCCCCTGTGGCTGCTCTCCGTGGGCCACGGCAGTCGGCAGGCGCTGATCGTCGCCGGACCGCACGCCAACGAACCCGTCGGCGGCGCCACCGTCCTGCGGCTCGCCGAGCGCGTCCTCGCCGACCCGCGGCTCACCGAGGACGCCGACGCCACCTGGAACCTGCTGCTCTGCCTCGACCCCGACGGCCTGCGCCGCAACGAGGGCTGGCTGTCCGGCCCGTACACCCTCGGCCGCTACTTCCGGCACTTCTTCCGGCCCGGCTTCCTGGAACAGCCCGAGTGGCTGCCCGACGGGGCGCAGGCCGCGGCGCTGCCGGAGACACGGGCGCTGCTCGGCCTCCAGGACGAGCTGAAACCTTTCTTCCAGTGTTCGCTGCACGGCGTCGACGTCGGCGGCGGCTTCGTCGAACTCACCCGTGACCTGCCCGGACTCCCGCAACGCGTGGCCCACGCCGCCGCCCGCCTCGGCATCCCCCGCGAACTCGGCTCCTACGACACCCTGTACTGGCCGGGACTGGGGCCCGCCGTCTACCGGATCCCGCTGCCGCGCCCGCGCGACCTGGCCGCCGCCATCACCGAGGCCGCCGTCGAGTCGACCTGGTACCACCCGCACCGGCACGGCACCGTCACCGCCGTCGTCGAGGCGCCCATGTGGGGTGTCGCCGCCGTCGAGGACGACTCACCGCCCGCCGACCGCGACGCCGTGCTACGCGCGGTGAGCCGGACGCTGCGCCACGAGAGCCGGCTCCTCGAACGCGTCCTCGCGCGCGTGCGGCCCCATCTCTCCGCCGCACCCGACACGGTCCGCCTGCTCGCCCCCGTCCACGACTACCTCCTCGTCTGCCCCGGCCTCGCCGACGCCTGGGACCCCGACACCGGCGACCCCGCCCATCCGCTGCCGCCCCTGAACACCGCCCACCTGGCCGCCCTGCGCATCGCCGGGCGCCGTATCGCCGTACGCACTGCGGGCCTGCTCCACCAGCTCGTCGCCGGGTCCGGGCACGACCCGGCCGGGGCGCTTCCGGAGCTGGACGCGCTCATCGACGCGTGGTGCGCCGACTACCACGACGGCTTCGGGGCCCGCTGGATCCCGGTCGCCCGCCAGGTGGAGTACCAGACGAGAGTCGTCCTCGCCGCGTTCGAACTGGCCGCCCGTCCGGCACCCGCACCCGCACGATCGGGTGAGCCGGACTGGGGAACCGAGGCCGCCGTGCCGATGCACCGGGAATGAAGCCCTTCCCCACACACCCCCTCCAGGGCGCCCTGCCCGTCACGGCCGCCCTCCTCCTCGCCGCCGTCGCCCCCGCCCAGGCCTCGGCGCCCCGGACCCACCTCCCCGGCGACGGGCTCCGGCTGACCGTCACCACCGGCGACTCCCGCTCCAGCGACACCCGCGGCACCCTCCTGCTGTGCGACCCGCCCCAGGGCCACTCCCGCGCCGCCGAGGCGTGCGCCGACCTCACGGCGGCCGACGGCGACATCGGCGCCGTCGTGCACAGGGACGCCGTCTGTTCGCTCCTGTACGCGCCCGTGACCGCCCACGCGAGCGGCCGGTGGAACGGCCGCCCGGTCGAGTACACGAAGACCTTCTCCAACACCTGCGTGATGCTCGCGGAGACGGGCGCGGTCTTCGCCCTCGACGACGAGCAGCTCCCCGAACTCCCCGAACTGACACTGGCCGAGCTGCCCGGGGTCTGAGACCGGCCGACCGGCCGGTCGGCTCCGGGCACGCGCGCGTGGGCGTGCCCGGAGCCGCCTTCCCCGGTCGTACGGCCGCTGCGGCTCCTACGGCTGCCGCGCCGACCCCTCGCGCGCGTGCAGCGCCGCCGCGACGACCGTGCGGGACTGGTGCTCGACCTGGTGCTCCAACGGCACCCAGCGGGCCCGGAACCGCTCGGCGAACGCGTCGCTCCACCCCTCGACGAGACGCTCCAGGTGGGGTGCCGCCCGGTCGTCCCGCTCCCGCAGCACCCGCCACAGCATCGCCGCCGCCCGCAACGGCAGGCGGCGGCCGAAGGCGTCCACGCTCCCGACGTACGCCATCGTGGTGCCGGCCGGGGGCGTGTGGGTCCAGTCGGCGGCCAGGCCCGGCACCAGCTCCAGCACCCAGCGGGCCGCTCTCAGCAGCGGTCCGTCGACGCCCTCCAGCCGCGGCGAGGCCTCCGCCAGCACGTGCTCCACCTCCCGGGCGTCCCGCAGCAGGCGGCGGGCCAGACGCCGTATCGCCTCCGCGGGATCGGGGTGCGGCGCCGGGTCGTCGACCATGTCGCTCGCCCACATCGGCACCTCCACGACCGCGGTCAGACCGCCGTGGCGATGGGCGTGGTACCAGGTGCTGTGCCGCGCGTCGTCCGGCATGCTCGGGTACGCCACGCCCGCGCCGGGTTCCGGCATCACATGCACCCCCGGTCCGGACGCGGGCCAGCCCGCCGCGTCGGAGGCGCCGGTCTCCACCGGGATGTGCAACTGCGCGGCCGACTTGGCGAACGGCTCGGCCAGACCCGGTATGTCCCTCGTCAGCTGCACCCAGCTGCCGCCCAGCTCGGTGCCGTGCAGCGTGACCTGGAGGTAGGGCCGCAGCTCGTCGATGACACGGGTCAGCGCGCGCGTCTCGGGCGGCAGCCGGTCCGCCGGCAGGACGGCCGGGGACCACTCCGGCTGCTCCGGGCCCGCTGGCCGGAAGAAGCCCCGGTGGTACTCGAGGAGGCTGCGCGGCGCCGGTGTCACGTGCAGACTCGCCCCGTCGGGGTCCGCGCAGAGCAGGAAGTGCCAGGACGTGCCGTCCCTCAGTTCCCGCTCGGACATGACCCGTTCGGCCAGGGCGAGCAGTGTCGGGCCGCCGGTGGGCTCGTTCGCGTGAGCCCCCGCGACGACCAGGACGGCCAGCCGCGCATGCCCCACGGACAGCAGGTGCAGCGGCCGGCCCGCCCGCGAGAGCCCCACCTTCCGCAGCGCGCACAGCCCGGGTCGGAGCGCGGCCAACGCCCTGGCGGACGCGGTCAGTTCGGTCACCGTGGGGTAGCGCAGCTCCGGCAGGAGACTCACCCCCGTCACGTCCGCCCGGCCTTCGCATCCGCAGTACCCCACGGTCTCGGTGCCCTGTCAAGAACGCGCCACGGGCGCTTGCGGGGGGCGCCCGGAAGCACCCGGACGCGGCCCGGGTGACCGCGGAGGCGTACCGCGCCCGCCCGCCGGGCACCGCCCCGGCCACGAGCCGAGCCGCCCCGCCGGGGCCTACTCCGCGTCCCCCCCGAGCCGCTCCAGCAGCGCGACCGGCAGTCGCTCGAACAGTTCCGCCACGCGCGCGTGCCCCATGAACTCACGGCCGGGATCCAGGGCGTCCACCCACCTGCCCGGAGGGAGCGTCAGACGCGTGTCCCCCCAGCCGCCCGCCTCCGCCAGCCGCAGGGACAGCCGGGTGACGGCCGTGACGACCCGGCCGGAGCGGGCGAAGGCCAGGAGGTGATCGGCGGCCCGGCCCTCGGCGGGCAGCGGCTCGTACGTCGCCGCCGCACCGAAGGCGTCCGGATGCCGGCGGCGCAGCCGCAGCGCGGCCGCGGTCACGGCGCCCTTGACGCCGGCGTCCTCGGTACCGGCGTCCCCCGGCGGGAAGCGGACGGGGCGCCGGTTGTCCGGGTCGACCAGGGCGAGGTACTCGCTCTCCGTGCCCTGGTAGACGTCCGGCACCCCCGGCATCGTCAGCTGTACCAGCGCCGCGCCCAGCACGTTCGCGCGGATGTGCGGCGCGAGCGCCTGCCGCAGTGCGACCACCCGCTCGCCCGGCAGCCCGCACGGCCCCGCCGTGACGAACGCCGCCACCGCCTCCTCGTACGGCGGCTCCTGCTCCGTCCAGCTCGTGTACATGCCCGCCTCGCGCACATGCTTGAGCAGCGCCTCCCGCACCCGCTCCGGGGCGGCCGGACCGAGTCCGAACACGGTCTGCCAGGCCGCCCACGCCAGCTGCCCGTCCGGCACGCTCACCTCGGCGTGCGTGACCTGCTCCAGGAGCTCCGCCCAGCGCCGCGGGCACTCGGTGAGAACGGCCAGCGCCGCCCTGACGTCGGCGCTTCGCTTGGTGTCGTGCGTGGACAGGACCGTCCCGGTGAGCGGCCAGTCGCGCTCCACGCGCGCGCAGTACGCGTGGAAACCGGCGGGGGAGACGCCCTGGCGGCCGGGATCACCGCCCACCTCGTTCGCCGAGAGCAGCGGCACGTACCGGTAGAACGCCGTGTCCTCCACCGACCTGGCCCGCAGCGCGGACGCCGTCTGCGCGAACCGGGTGCGGAACTCCACCGCCGCCGGACCGTCCTCGCGCCCCAGCACCAGGCCGCGCACCACGTCCACCGCGCCCGCCTCCTCGGGCACGACGAAGGCGAGCCGGGCCTCCGCGGCGGCTTCCTCGGTGACGACGGCGGCCGCGTCACCGGAGACGTACGGCCGGTAGACCTCCATCCGCACCAGCAGCTCCTCCAGCGCGGTGCGCAGCGCCCAGGGCGCCCGGTCGCGCGGCGCCGGGTCCGGGGACGCGGCGCACGCGCGCGTGGCCGCCCGCGTCAGCCGGTCCAGCTCGGTGGCCAGCTCGTGCCTGAGCACCGCGTACGCCGCCCGACGCACCGTCGCCGCCCAGTCCCCGCCCCGGTCCGTCTGCGGGGCCGCGAACCGGCGGTACAGCTCCAGCAGCTCCCCGGCGCCCGCCGGGTCCGTGAACAGGCCGTCGACGTGACGCAGGGCGTCGTAGCCGGTGGTGCCGGCCACCGGCCAGGCGTCCGGCAGCCGTTCGCCGTCCGCGAGGATCTTCTCCACGACCGTCCAGCGGCCCCCGCTCGCCGCGTGCAGCCGCGCCAGATAGGCGTCGGGGTCGGCCAGCCCGTCGGGGTGGTCGACGCGCAGTCCGTCCAGCACGCCCTCGTGCAGCAGCTGGAGGATCTTTCCGTGCGTGGCGTCGAACACCTCCGGGTCCTCCACCCGCACCCCGATCAGCTCGGAGATGCTGAAGAACCGCCGGTAGTTCAGCTCGGTGCGGGCCAGCCGCCACCACACCGGCCGGTACCACTGCGCGTCGAGCAGCCGCGGCAGCGGCAGGTCCCCGGTGCCCTCGCGCAGCGGGAACGCGTGGTCGTAGTAGCGCAGGACGTCCCCGTCGACGCGCAGCTCGTCGATCACCTCGCCCACCGGCCCGCCGAGGACGGGCAGCAGCACCTGGCCGCCCTGCGCCTCCCAGTCGATGTCGAACCAGCGCGCGTACGGCGACCTGGGGCCCTCCCGCAGCACCTCCCACAGGGCGCGGTTGTGCCGCGGGACCATGGCCATGTGGTTCGGCACGATGTCCACGACCAGCCCCAGCCCGTGCTCGCGCGCGGTGCGCGACAGGGCCCGCAGCCCCTCCTCGCCGCCCAGCTCCGCACGCACGCGCGCGTGGTCGACCACGTCGTAGCCGTGCAGGGAGCCGGGTACGGCCTCCAGCACGGGCGACAGGTGCAGATGCGACACGCCGAGCGAGGCGAGGTACGGCACGGCCGCCGCCGCCGCCTCGAACGGGAACCCGGGCTGGAGCTGGAGCCGGTAGGTGGCCGTGGGCACGACGGGGACAGGGCGCTCAGAGGTCATGCAGACCTACGTACCCGCCCTGCCCCCTTTCCTGTCATCCCGCCCACCAGGTGGCCGCCGGGCGTTCGCTACGCGGGCCGCTGCAGGACGGTCATGCTCCGGTCCACCAGCGTCAGCCGGTCCCCGGCCGCCACCTTCGCGCCCGCCCCCCGCTGCACCGCCTCCGGGTTCGCGGTGTCCACGACCACCTGCCACTGGCGGCCGTGGTCGACCGGCACCACGAACTCCACGGTCTTGGGGGAGGCGTTGAACATCAGCAGGAACGAGTCGTCGGTGATCCGCTCCCCGCGCGAGCCGGGCTCGGAGATCGCGTTGCCGTTGAGGAACACCGTCAGGGTCGAGGCCTGCGCCGAGTTCCAGTCCCGCTGGGCCATCTCCTTGCCCTCCGGCGTGAACCACGCGATGTCCGACAGATCGTCATGGGTTCCCTCCACGGACCGTCCGTGGAAGAAGCGGCGGCGGCGGAACACGGGGTGCTCCTTGCGCAGCCGCACGATCGCCCGCGTGAAGTCGAGCATCCCGTCGCCCTCCCCCTCGGGGTCGGGCCACTCCACCCACGACAGCTCGCTGTCCTGGCAGTAGGCGTTGTTGTTGCCGTGCTGGGTGCGCGCCACCTCGTCACCGTGGCTGATCATGGGCACGCCCTGCGACAGCATCAGCGTCGCCATGAAGTTGCGCATCTGCCGGGCCCGCAGCTCCAGCACGTCCGGGTCGTCGGTGTCGCCCTCCACACCGCAGTTCCAGGACCGGTTGTGGCTCTCGCCGTCCCGGTTGTCCTCACCGTTGGCCTCGTTGCGCTTGGCGTTGTACGACACCAGGTCGCGCAGGGTGAACCCGTCGTGGCAGGTGACGAAGTTGATCGAGGCCAGCGGCCGGCGCCCGTCGTCCTGGTACAGGTCGGAGGAGCCGGTCAGTCGGGAGGCGAACTCCGCGAGCGTGCGCGGCTCGCCCCGCCACAGGTCCCGTACGGTGTCGCGGTACTTGCCGTTCCACTCGGTCCACAGCGGCGGGAAGTTCCCCACCTGGTAGCCACCCTCGCCCACGTCCCACGGCTCGGCGATCAGCTTCACCTGGGAGACGACCGGGTCCTGCTGCACCAGGTCGAAGAACGACGACAGCCGGTCCACCTCGTGGAACTGGCGGGCCAGGGTCGCCGCGAGATCGAAGCGGAACCCGTCGACATGCATCTCCAGGACCCAGTACCGCAACGAGTCCATGATCAGCTGGAGCACGTGCGGGGACCGCATGAGCAGCGAGTTCCCGGTCCCGGTGGTGTCCATGTAGTACCGCGGATCGTCCGCCAGCCGGTAGTACTGCGCGTTGTCGATACCCCGGAAGGACAGCGTGGGGCCCAGGTGGTTGCCCTCGGCGGTGTGGTTGTAGACGACGTCGAGGATCACCTCGATCCCCGCCTCGTGCAGCGCCCGCACCGCCGACTTGAACTCCAGCACCTGCTGCCCGCGGTCGCCCCAGGAGGCGTACGCGTTGTGCGGGGCGAAGAAGCCGATCGTGTTGTAGCCCCAGTAGTTGTTGAGGCCCATGTCGACCAGACGGTGATCGTTGACGAACTGGTGTACGGGCATCAGCTCCAGTGCCGTGACGCCCAGCTCGGTCAGGTGCTCGATGATCGCCGGGTGCGCGAGGGCGGCGTAGGTGCCGCGCAGCTCCTCCGGCAGCCCCGGGTGGCGCATCGTGAGGCCCTTGACATGCGCCTCGTAGAGCACCGTGCGGTGGTACTCGGTGCGCGGGCGCCGGTCGTCGCCCCAGTCGAAGTAGGGGTTGACCACCACCGACGTCATCGTGTGGGGCGCCGAGTCGAGGTCGTTGCGCTTGTCGGGGGCCCCGAAGTGGTAGCCGTACACCTCCTCGCCCCATGTCACCGAACCGCTGATCGCCTTCGCGTACGGGTCGAGCAGCAGCTTCGCCGAATTGCACCGGGAGCCGCGCTCGGGCGCGTACGGACCGTGCATCCGGAAGCCGTAGCGCTGCCCCGGCATGATGCCCGGCACGTACGCGTGCCGCACGAAGGCGTCGCTCTCGCGAAGTTCCACCGCCGTCTCCGAGCCGTCGTCGTGCAGCAGACACAGCTCTACTCGGTCCGCGGCCTCCGTGAAGACCGCGAAGTTCGTACCGGCGCCGTCGTACGTGGCGCCGAGGGGATATGCCTCTCCAGGCCAGACCTGCATGGATACGACTCTTTCAGGTGTGCCGCTCCGCCGGGGACGCCTTCGCACCGAGTCTCCCGGAAAGTGAGGGAACCACCTGTGACTTACGTCCCTCTTACCCGGCGACCAGTGCATACGTCCCATCCGGCGTACGCCGAACCAGTGGGGCCTACAACGTACTCCCGGGGCACAGGGGGAGTAGGGGGAAGATGTGCGCACGACAGTGCGTCGCCACCTGGGCAAGGTGGTGGCAGGCGCGGCCGTCGCGGTGGCCGCGACAGCCGCGATGATCGCGATCACCCTGCCGGGCACGGCAGGGGCGGAGGGAACCGGAGGCGGCTCCGGCGAGAGGACGGCGGCGGGGCAGCAGGGCGGCACGGGGCAGCAGGGCGGCTCCGCGGCGGTGGCGCCCGGGGTCGTCGAGCAGGCGCCCGCCGAGGGCGAGCGGGGCACGGGGCGCGACCCGCTGACCGACGACGAGATCGCCCGCGTCGAGCGCGTCGCGCTCAGCCGGCAGCTGTTCGACGCCGGCCAGGACGTCGACGGCGACCGGGGCCCGCAGCTCCTCGGCGTGGACCTCGCCGAGCCCGAGGCGGACGAGGTGGACGACCCCTCGGCCCCCCGGCGCGCCGAGGTCACGTTCTACGACTACAAGGACGACACGCTCGTCACCAGGACCGTCAACCTGGACACCGGCAAGGTCGAGGCCACCGGCAGCGGACAGGGCGTCCAGCCGCCGCTCAGCCGCGCCGAGAACACCGAGGCCGCAGCGCTGCTGATCGCCGACCCGCTCGGCGCGGGCCTGCGCGCCGACTACCAGGACGCCACCGGCAAGGAACTCACCTCACCGGAACAGCTGCAGCTCTCCAGCATGGTGTACCGCGCGGTGCCGGGCGCCCAGCCCGCCGCCTTCGACCAGTGCGGGATCCACCGCTGCGCGCGGCTGCTGCTGAAGGTGAAGAACGGCCCGTGGATCGACACCCGGTCCCTGGTGATCGACCTCAGCACCCGCAAGGTGGCCGCGCTCACCCGCTGAGCGCCCCTCCGTCCACTTTTCCGACTCACGCCTCCCGCGCCGGGCCGAGCTGCCCTGCCCCCGGGAGGGTGACGCACAGGGAGTCATGTCCTCATGCGCCTGAACCACCCGAACGGCGGCCACCGGCCGCCCGGCATCAGCCGCGCCCGCAGAAGCGCGGCCCTCGGCCTGTCCGTGGTCGCGCTGGCCGCCGGAGCGTCCGCGACGGGCACCGCCCCGGCCACCGCCCGGCCGAAGGCGGCCCCCGCGGCCGCCGCGGACTGCAGCGCCACCTACCGCATCCAGCAGAAACTCTCCAACGGCACGACCTGGAGCATGTGCTGGCGCTTCGAGTCCAAGTCCGGGCTCGTCCTGGAGAAGGTCTCCTACCAGCCGCCCGGCGAGGCCCGCCCGATCCGGGTCCTCAACAGCGCCAAACTCGCCCAGATCCATGTGCCGTACGACGACGGCTCCAACGAGTACAACGACATCACCGACTACAACTTCGGCGCGGGCCTGGTCAACATGACCCCCGCCGAATGCCCCGGCGGCACCATCAAGACGGTGAAGGTCCCGGACGCCTACAACTCCGAGAACCCCAACGTGAAGGGCCTGTGCACCACCACCCGGGCCCGCGGTCACGCGTACCGGATGCAGACCGACTCCGGGAAGGTCTACCAGTCCCAGGGCAAGGACCTGCTCGTCTACACCGTCAACAAGGTGAGCTGGTACGAGTACATCACCGAGTGGCGTTTCGCCGACGACGGCACGGTCTCCATGAACGTCGGCGCCACCGGCAGCCTCTCGCCCTTCGACTACGACGCGGGCGACGGCCGGGGCTGGCCGATAGGCAAGGGCGCCAAGGCCTACTCCACCAGCCACAACCACAACGTGTTCTGGCGGCTCGACTTCGGCCTCGACGGGTCCTCGAAGAACAAGGTCGAGCAGTACGACTCGGTGGTCAGCCCGCCCGCCGCCGGCGCCCAGGCCCCCACCAACAAGACCACCCGCACGCCCGTGACCAAGGAACTCGCGGGCGACGCCAAGAGCATGCGCTGGTGGCGCGTGGTCAGCACCACGGGCAAGAACAAGGACGGCCACCCGCGCTCGTACGAGATCGTCCCCGGCGTCAGCAGCAAGTACCCGGGGCGTGCCTTCACCCGGCACGACGTCTACTTCACGCAGTACAACAAGTGCGAGCAGTACGCCAACAACAACCTCCGGCTGTGTGCTCCCCGGCACCCCACGGCCGTCGACAAGTGGGTGAACGGACAGGCCCTCACCCACCCCGTGGCCTGGGTGAACGTCGGCTTCCACCATGTCGCGCGGGACGAGGACCAGCAGCCCATGCCGGTGCACTGGCAGGGATTCTCGATCGCCCCCCGGGACGTCACCGCTATGAATCCGCTCACTCCGCCGGCCCTGGTCGGAGAGAACGGCCGCCCGCGCACCGAGAGTTGAGAAACGACCCTGTCCATCCGGCTGCACCGCCGACCGCTCCCGGAGTACCCTTCCTTGATCGTTGGGACGGGGATGCTCGGGGGAGCGGAAGGCGGTGCGCGGGTGGGCTCGGGAGGGCTGGAGCTGCCCCCTGGTGACGACAGTCGCGAGGGGGGCTCCACAGACGTCCCGCCCGGCACGGTGTCCCTGGCCCGGCCGATGGAGGGCGCCATCGGGCCGGAGCTGGACTGGGACGCCGAGGCCTGGCGCGAGGTGCGCACCCGTGCCCAGCGGGCGGGCCGGGCCTACATCTGGCTGAACCTCGTCGAACAGCGGCTGCGCGCCGTGGTGTCCGCCGTGCTGCGGCCCATCTACGAACCCGTCCACGGCGACGAGTGGGTGGTCGCCGCGGCCGGCCCCGCGGGCCAGGAGTGGGTGCAGCGCGCCGTCGCCGTACGCGAAGTCAGCCGCCGCAAGGGCTACTTGCTCGACCCGGCCGACGACAACGTGATCTCCTTCCTCACCCTGCCGCAGCTGCGCGAGCTGATGGTGCAGCACTGGCCGTGCTTCGAGCCGTACCTGGACGACCGGCGGGACGTCGAACTCGCCCTGGACGAGCTGGAGGTGACCCGCAACGTCGTCTCCCGCAACCGGGCGCTGTCCGAAGCCGTCCTGAACCAGGCCGAACGCGCCTCCGCACGCCTGCTGGAGATGCTCGGCACCGGCGGCGACGTGCCCTCCGCGCGCCGGCTGCCCGTCGACGCCGTGGAGGAGCTCATCGGCGACCGGTACGCGGACGTCGTCGCCGTCCACACCGACCGGGTGCGGCTGCTGCGCCAGTTCCCCGCCGAGGACATCTTCGACGGGGCCCGCCGCCTCGACGCGATCGGCATCGGCCTCAACCTCCTGGTGCAGAACTTCTCCGGCCGCCGCCTCGTCCGGCTGGCCGAGGCGGGCGCCCGGGTGCGGCTGCTGTTCCTCAACCCGGCCTCCAGCGCCGTGAAACGCCGCGAGCGGGAACTCGGTATGAAGCGGGGCGAGTTGAGCCGCGCGGTGGAGATGAACATCCTGCACATGCGCCGGGTCCGCTCCCGGCTGCGCGACCCCGGCGCCTTCCAGATCCAGGTGTACGACGAGACGCCCCGCTTCACCGCCTACCTCGTCGACGGCGACGGCACCGACGGCATCGCGGTCGTGCAGTCCTATCTGCGGCGCATGCGCGGTATGGAGGCACCGGTGCTGGTGCTGCGCAACGGCAACCGGGTGGTCAAGTCGGGCGATGTCGGCGAAGGCGGACTTTTCGCCGCCTACCGCGAGGAGTTCGAGCTGGCCTGGGCGGACTCGCGGCCGGTGTCCTGACCGTTCGCTGGTGATGTGCGGCAGTTGTCCGGAACCGTCCCGAGGGAAGCGGAACGCGGTCCTCTGATTGTCAGTGGCGCATGCGAAGGTGGAGACCACTGGGGGAAGCACCACCAAGAAGGGGGGCCGGCATGGCCTGGCATCGCGAGCTGCTCATCGGCTTCGACCTGGAGACGACCGGGACGGACCCGCGCGAGGCGCGCATCGTCACGGGCGCCGTGATCGAGGTCAGGGACGGGCAGGTTCTCGGCAGCCGGGAATGGCTGGCCGACCCGGGCGTGGAGATCCCGGCGGACGCGGTGGCGGTCCACGGCATCAGCAACGAACGGGCGGCCTCCGAGGGCCGCCCCGCCGACGAGGTCGCGGACGCCATCGCCGGCGTCCTCACCGGCTACTGGCGCACCGGCGTCCCGGTCGTCGCCTACAACGCCGCCTTCGACCTGACCCTGCTCTCCGCCGAACTCCGCAGACACCGCCTGCCGTCCCTGCGCGACCGCCTGGGCGGTCTCGACCCCGCTCCGGTCGTCGACCCGTACACGATCGACCGCTGGGCCGACCGCTACCGCCGCGGCAAGCGCAACCTCGAAGCCGTCTGCTCCGAGTACGGCGTCTCCCTCGACGCGGCGCACGACGCCTCCGCCGACGCGCTCGCCGCCGCCCGCCTGGCGCGTGCGATAGCCGAGCGCCACCCCAAGGTCGCCACCCTCGGCCCGGCGGAGCTGCACCGCAGCCAGATCGAGTGGTACGCGGCCTGGGCGGCGGACTTCCAGGACTTCCTGCGCCGCAAGGGCGACGCGGACGCGGTCGTCGACGGCGTCTGGCCGGTGCGCGAGCCGGCGGACAGCCACACCTTCTGACCGGCCGCCCGGAAGGGAGCGGCCCGGAAGGGATCCCGGGCGCGGCTCAGAAGGGGTACCAGCGCACCGATTCGTCCCCGTCCCGCAGCGATGCCACCCGCCGCCCGAACTCGGCCAGCGCCTTGGGATCGGCCGGCGCGTGCTGGGCCACCCAGGCGCAGCTCGCCGTCTCCCGGGCGCCTCGCAGCACCGCACAGCCCTCCCACTCCCGCACGTCCCAGCCGTAGGCGTCGGTGAAGGAGTCGTAGGCCTCCGCGGGCAGGCCGTAGCGGTCGCGGGACAGGGCCAGGACGACCAGGTCGTGTTCGCGCAGGTCGGCGGAGAAGGTCTCCAGGTCGACCAGGACGGGCCCGTCCGGGCCGATGTGCACGTTGCGGGGGAGCGCGTCGCCGTGGATCGGGCCGGGCGGCAACCGCGGGGTGAGCGCGGCGGCGGCCGTCGCGAAGCCGTCACGCCGCTCGCGCAGATAGGCCGCGTCCGCCGGGTCGATCGCGTCGCCGGCCAGCCGCAGCCAGCGCTCCACCCCGGCCAGCAGATCCCGCGGCGGCAGCGTGAAGGAGGGGGAGGGCAGCGCGTGCACGAGGCGCAGGAGTTCGGCCAGATCCCGTGGCTCGGCGGGCCGTACCGGGTCGGGCAGGCGGTGCCACACCGTCACCGGGTGTCCCTCGACCAGCAGGGGTTTCGCCTCGGCCGCCCGCACCGCGGGGACACCCGCGCCGGCCAGCCAGGCCGCGATGTCCAGCTCGCGCCGGGCCCGCTCCAGCAGCTCGGCGTCCCGGCCGACCTTCACCACCAGGTCACCGGCGGCGAACACCGCGTTCTCACCCAGGGCGAGCAGCCGAGCCTCCCCGGCCGGCAGCCCCGCCGCGGCCAGTACGTCCCTCGCCCGTGCCTCGTCCATCGTCCGCCTCCCAGTCGTGACCGTCTGCTCCTGCCGGAACGGCGTCGGGATCCGGCCATCCGCCGCCCAGTCTCGCATTCACACAGGTCGGACCGTGTGCGCGGTCCCTTGACGGCGTACCGCGGCTTCACGACCATGGCGGGGCCCGTCGGAGCCGCCGGGAAGGGGGGATCGCTTCGTGCCGTCGCTGACCGAGCGGAGCCGGACGGTACGCCGTGCGTCCGGCACCGGCCCGCCACGCCGCCGGAGCACCGGGCACGGCGCGTGGTTCCTCGTCCTGCCCGCGTTGCTGCCGATCCTGCTGCTCAGCGTCGGCCCCCTGGTGTACGGCATCCTGCTCGCCTTCACCGACGCACAGTCGGGCCGGACCGCCGCCACCCAGTGGATCGGCGGGCTCAACTTCCGCGACCTGTGGCACGACACGCTGTTCTGGGAGTCGTTCCGCATCGGACTGGTGTGGGCGGTCGGGGTCACCGTCCCGCAGTTCCTGCTCGCCCTCGGCCTCGCCCTCCTCCTCGACCAGGAGTTACGGCTGCGCTGGCTGGCCCGCGCCCTCGCGATCGTCCCCTGGGCGATGCCCGAGGTCGTCGTCGGCGTGATGTGGCGGCTCGTCTACAACCCCGACGCCGGTGTCCTCAACGAGACCCTGCACGACCTCCACCTCGGCGACGGCCGGGACTGGCTGAGCGGTCTGACGACCGCGCTGCCCGCGGTGATCGTCGTCGGCGTGTGGGCGGGCATGCCCCAGACGACGGTCGCCCTGCTCGCCGGACTCCAGAACACCCCGCGCGAACTCCACGAGGCCGCCGCGGTCGACGGCGCCGGCGCCTGGCGCCGCTTCCGCACGGTCACCTGGCCCGCCCTGCGCCCGGTAGCCCTCGCGATCACCGCCCTGAACTTCATCTGGAACTTCAACTCCTTCGCCCTGGTCTACGTCCTGACCAGCGGCGGCCCCGGCGGCCGCACCCGGCTGCCCATGCTCTTCGCCTACGAAGAGGCCTTCCGCTACGGGCAGTTCGGCTACGCGGCGGCGATGGGATGCGTGATGGTCGCGGTGATCTCGGTGCTCCTCGCCCTCTTCCTCGTCGGCCGCCTCCGGGAAGGCGACGAGACATGAGGACCAGCACGGCGGGCCGCGCCGGCCAGTACCTGGCCCTGCTCGGCTATCTCGTCTTCCTCGCCTTCCCCTTCCTCTGGCTGATCTCCACCGCCTTCAAGTCGCCCCGCGAACTGGGCAGTCTGCACCCCACCTGGATCCCCGACGAGCCCACTCTCGCCAACTTCCGGCAGGCCTTCGACGAACAGCCGCTGCTGCGCGCCGCGGGCAACTCCCTGCTCGCCGCCGCCGGGGCCGCGCTGATCGCCGTACTGATCGCGACCCCGCTGGCCTACGTCGTCGCCCGCCGCCGCACCCTGCTCGCGCGGGCCGCCACCGGCTGGGTCGTGGTCAGCCAGGCCTTCCCGCTGGTGCTGGTGATCATCCCGCTGTTCCTGGTGCTGAAGAACCTGCGGCTGATCGACTCGACTTCCGGCCTGATCCTCGTGTACGTGGTGTGGGCCCTGCCGTTCGCGCTGTGGATGCTCACCGGGTACGTCAGGGCGGTGCCCGTCGAACTGGAGGAGGCGGCGGCCGTCGACGGGGCCGGGCGGCTGCGGACCCTGGTGTCGGTGACCGCGCCGCTGCTCGCGCCCGGCATCGTGGCGACGGCCCTGTTCGCGTTCGTCACGGCGTGGAACGAGTTCTTCTTCGCGCTCGTCCTGCTGAAGACCCCCGAGAAACAGACCCTGCCCGTCGTCCTCACCCACTTCATCGGCGCGGAGGGCGTCGCCGACCTCGGCCCGCTGGCGGCCGCCGCCTTCCTCGCCACCCTTCCCTCCCTGCTCGTGTTCGCGATCGTCCAGCGACGGATCACGGGCGGCATGCTCACCGGGGCGGTGAAGAGCTGATGCGCACCCGGGCCTCCCTCCTCCTCGTCCTCGCCCTGCTCCTGGCGAGCTGCGCGGGCTGCTCGGCCGACGGCGACTCCGGCACCGGCCCGGTCACCCTGCGCTTCCAGTCCCTGGCCTGGCAGGAGGAGTCCGTCGAGGCCAACAAGGAACTGGTGAAGGAGTGGAACGCCGGCCATCCGGACATCAAGATCGAGTACGTCCAGGGCAGTTGGGACAGCGTCCACGACCAGCTCCTCACCTCCTTCGAGGGCGGCGAGGCACCGGACATCATCCACGACGCCTCCGACGACCTCGCCGACTTCGCCTACGGCGGCTACCTCGCCGACCTCACCGGCCTGCTGCCCGACCGGCTGACCTCCGACATCCCGCGGCGCAGCTGGGAGACGGTGACCTTCGGCGACGGCGTCTACGGCGTGCCCTTCCTCCAGGAACCCCGCGTCCTCATCGCCAACGCCACCTGGCTCGAGGAATCCGGGGTCCGGGTCCCGACCCCCGAACGGCCCTGGACCTGGGAGGAGTTCCGCCGGATCACCGAACAGCTCAGCGGCGACGGCAGGTACGGGGTGGCCTGGCCGCTGAAGGATCCCGTCTCCGCCACCCTCAACCTCTCCCTCTCGGCCGGCGGACAGCTGTTCCACCGGGGCCCGGACGGCAAGGTCACCGTCCGCTTCGAGGCGGGCGACGAGGTCGTGCCGCGCACCGTCCACGACCAGGTCGGCGAGGACCGCAGCGCGCCCGGCTCCCTGCTCGGCAGCGGTGGTTCGGACACCCTGCCCGGCTTCTTCGCCGGGAAGTACGCCATGGTCCCGCTCGGCCTCTCCTACCGCCAGCAGATCGTCCAGCAGGCTCCGAAGGGCTTCGACTGGCAGGTGCTGCCCGCCCCGGCCGGCGCCGAGGGCCTCACCCAGGGCGTCAGCCCGCAGACCCTGTCGATCGCCGAGGACAGCCCGCACAAGAAGGAGGCCGCCGCCTTCATCGACTTCCTCCTGAGGCCGCCCCACATGGTCCGCCTGGCCCTCGGCGACTGGATGCTGCCCACCGGCACGGCGGCACTCGCCGACCCGGCCCTGCACACCACCGAGCACGACTGGGCCACCGGCACCGCCCTGGCCGCACACCTGCGCCCCGCGCCCGCGCAGTCGGTGCGCGGCTACCCGGAGTGGAAGGACAAGGTGGCGACCCCGGCCTTCCAGGAGTACTACAGCGGCGCCATCGGCCTCGATGAACTGCGCGACCGGCTGGAGGACGACGGGAACCTGGTGCTGGCCCGCTATCAGCGCTGACGGTTCCGACACCGCTATCCGTGTTGCACGAGACGTCTCGTCTCGTCTATCGTCGATCACATGACCGCACCCGCGCACATCGCCATGTTCTCCATCGCCGCCCACGGCCATGTGAACCCCAGCCTGGAGGTGATCCGCGAACTCGTCGCCCGCGGGCATCGGGTCACCTACGCCATCCCGCCCGTCCTCGCCGACAAGGTCGCGGCGACCGGCGCCGAGGTGAAGCCCTGGCACTCCACCCTGCCCTCACCGGACGCCGACCCGTCGGCCTGGGGCTCCACCCTCCTCGACAACGTGGAGCCCTTCCTCGACGACGCCGTCCAGGCACTGCCCCAGCTGATCGAGGCCTACGACGGCGACGAGCCCGACCTCGTCCTGCACGACATCGCCTCCTACCCGGCCCGCGTCCTCGCCCACCGCTGGGGCGTGCCCGCGATCTCCCTCTCGCCCGCCCTCGTCGCCTGGGAGGGCTACGAGCAGGAGGTCGCCGAACCGATGTGGGCCGAGCCGAAGAGGACCGCCCGCGGACAGGCCTACTACGCCCGCTTCCAGGCGTGGCTGGAGGAGAACGGCATCACCCTCCACCCGGACGACTTCGGCGGCCGGCCCGCCCGCTCCCTGGTGCTCATCCCGAAGGCGCTCCAGCCGAACGCCGACCGGGTCGACGAGAGCGTGTACACCTTCGTCGGCGCCTGCCAGGGCGACCGCACCGCGGAGGGCGACTGGACCAGGCCGGCCGGCACCGAGAAGGTCGTCCTCGTCTCCCTGGGCTCCGCCTTCACCAGACAGCCGGACTTCTACCGCGCCTGCGTCCAGGCCTTCGCCGGCCTGCCCGGCTGGCACCTCGTGCTCCAGATCGGCAAGCACGTGGACCCCGCCGAGCTGGGCGACGTACCCGCCAACGTCGAAGTGCGCTCCTGGGTACCGCAGTTGGCGGTGCTGCGGCAGGCGGACCTGTTCGTCACCCACGCCGGCGCCGGCGGCAGCCAGGAGGGGATGGCCACGGCGACGCCGATGATCGCCGTACCGCAGGCCGTGGACCAGTTCGGCAACGCGGACGTGCTCCAGGCGCTCGGGGTCGCCCGCCACGTCCCCGCCGAGGAGGCCACCGCCGAGACGCTGCGGGCCGCCGCCCTGGCCCTGGTCGCCGACCCCGAGGTCGCCCGGCGCCTGAAGGAGATCCAGGCGGACATGGCCGAGGAGGGCGGCACCCGCCGGGCGGCCGACCTGATCGAGGCCGAACTGCGCGCCGGGTAGCCGTTTCCGGCGAGCAGGCGTGTCCGGCGCGCAGGCATGTCCCGGCTCCGGGCGGACATGAGTGAGGGCCCGTTGACTCCCCGGTGGTCAACGGGCCCTCGGTCTGGGGGGATCGAGCGATGCAGAGATGCAGGGTCGCAGCGGCGTGCGGGTCGGGTCCGCGGGTCACACGCGCAGAGGCTCGCCCTCGCCGTCCCGTGCCGTCGGCGCGATCGCCTCGGACGACTCGTCGTGCGTCAGGTCGGGCAGCCGGTGCAGCCACTTCGGCAGGTACCAGTTGCGCTCGCCGAGCAGCGCCATCACCGCCGGGAGCAGCACGCCCCGGATGACCGTGGCGTCGATCAGGACCGCTGCGGCCAGGCCGACACCCATCTGCTTCATGGACTGCATGGACAGCGTGCCGAAGATCGCGAACACGGCGACCATGATGACGGCGGCGCTGGTCACGACCCCGGCCGTGGTGACGACACCGTGCGTGATGGCGTCCCGCGTCGTCAGGCCGCGCAGCCGCGCCTCGCGGATCCGGGAGACCACGAACACGTGGTAGTCCATCGACAGACCGAACAGGATCACGAAGAGGAACAGCGGCAGCCAGGTGACGATGGCACCGACGCCCTCCGCGCCCACCAGGGACGCGCCCCAGCCGTGCTGGAAGACCCCCACCAGGATGCCGTAGGCGGCGCCCACGGACAGCAGATTGAGCACGATCGAGGTGATCGCGATCGTCAGCGAGCGGAACGACAGCAGCATCAGCGCGAAGGCGAACACCACGACGAAGGCGAAGACCGGGACGACGGCTCCGGCGAGCTGGTCGTTGAAGTCCTTCGAACCGGCCACCTGCCCGGTGATCGGCGCCTCCACGCCGTCCACCCGGCCGAGCGTCGCGGGCCGTACGTCGTCGCGCAGCTTGTCCAGGCTCGCGCCCGCCTTGTCCAGGTCGGACCCGCCGACCAGCGGGACGTACACGAAGGCGATGTTCTGCGCGTCGTGCAGCTTGATCTCGACGGGGCCGCGCGACGCGCCCGAACTGATCGCCCGCTCACGGAAGTCGGCCAGCGCGGACTTCACCTCGGGTGCGTTGATGTCCTTCGCGTGGACGACCACCTCGGCCGGGTCCGAGCCGCCGGGGAAGGCCTCGTTGACCCGGTTGTAGGTCTGCACGATCGGCAGCGAGTCGCCGAACTCCTGGTCCAGGGTGAGGTTCTGGGTCTTCATGCCGAGCGCGGGCGCCGCGATGGCCAGCAGCGCGCCGGCCGCGACGAGCACGGAGACCAGGGGCCTGGCGAGGACGCCCTTGAGGACGGCCGACCAGAACCGGCTCTCGCCACCCCCGCCGTTGCCGCGCTTACGGTTACGCCGGCGCAGGAAGGGGATACGGCCCTTCTCGACCCGCTCGCCCAGCAGCGAGAGGAGCGCGGGCAGCACGGTCACGGAGCCGACCATGGCCACGGCCACCACCATCAGGGAGGCCAGGCCCATCGCCTCGAACTCGGCGAGCCCGGTGAACAGCATGCCCGCCATCGCCACGCACACGGTGACACCGGAGACGATGATCGCGCGGCCGCTGGTCGCGGCGGCGATCCGCAGCGCGGTCTGCCCGTCCCGGCCGGCCTCGCGCTCCTCACGCTCACGGCGCAGGTAGAACAGGCAGTAGTCGACACCGACGGCCAGACCGACCAGCAGCATCACGGAGTTGGCGGTGTCGCTCATCGGCATGACATGGCTGACGACGCCCATCAGGCCCATCGTCGCCATGATCGCGGTGACCGCGAGCAGCACCGGGAGCAGGGCGGCGACCAGGGCGCCGAACGCGATGAGCAGAATGCCGAGGGCCACCGGCACCGCGGAGTACTCGGCCTTCTTGAAGTCGTCGCCGAACGCGTCGTCGAACGTCTTCATCATGCTGGCGCCGCCGATCTCCTCGATCCGCAGTGCCTCATGCTCCTTCTGCACCCCCTCGACGGCCTTCAGTACCGGCTCGATCCGCTCGCCCGCGGTGTCGGAGTCGCCGCGGACGTCGAACTGCACCAGCGCGCTGCGACCGTCCTTGGAGATCGTCCGCGTGTCGTACGGCGAGGTGACCTCGGTGACCTCGCCGGTGCCCTCGACGGCCGTGACGACCGCTTCGACGGCCTTGCGGAACTCGGCGTCCGTGGCCGTCAGCTTCGCGTCCCTGGCCTGGACGAGGACCGTCTCGCCGGCGGGCTCCTCGATCCCGGCATCCTCGATGATCTTTGCGGCGGTGTGCGTCTCGCCCTTGAGCTGGTCGCTGTCCTTGACGTCGACCCGGCCGGCCGCCGACCCCAGCCCCACGGCCAGGACGACGAACAGCACCCAGATACCGACGGCCGTCCAACGATGCCGGGCACTCCAGCCGCCGGCCCGCGCGGCGATGCCCCGCACCCGTGAATCTCCGTTCCGCATGACGGGCTTTCCCCCCCTCGAGATGCGGTGGCGGCCCCCTGCCGTCACCTCTCCCTTCGAAGGTATGGGCCGTATAAAGCCATCTCGTCGTGCTGTTCGACGAGGTACGGGCCACCGGGCTCCTCCCCTCGGACCCCGCCGTCTCAGCACTGGGGAGGACTGTGGTCCCTTACACCTATCGGCGGGTCTCGGGGACGATGATCAGGGTCGCACCCTGCTGTCCGGTCCGCCGGACCGATCCCTGTATGCGGTTGCGCAAGCCTGTTGAACAAGTCACAGGTGCGCAGAGACGTTTGATCCGGGCCCCGCCGATCGGCGAAAGTCTCGCGCAACCCGCTCCGCAACGCCGCTCCTTAACGCGTTTCCGCAAACCGTTCCGCGGCGCGCGGACCGGGGACCGGGCCGGGGACCGGGCCGGGGACCGGCGGCCGTCGTGCCCGCCCCCACGGGGCACGCCGGCCGCTTAGCCTGACCTGATGACGACGACGTACGCCGCACTGTTGCGCGGCATCAATGTGGGCGGCAGCCGGAAGGTCCCGATGGCGGCCCTGCGGACGCTGCTGGAGGGCCTCGGCCACGACGACGTCCGCACGTACCTCCAGAGCGGGCAGGCCGTCTTCTCCAGCGGCCACGGCGACGAGGACAGCCTCGCCCGGGAGCTGGCGGGGGCGATCGAGAAGCAGTTCGGCTTCGCCGTCGACGTGATCGTGCGCGACCACGCGTATCTGAAAGCGGTTGCCGAGGCTTGCCCCTTCCCGGCCGCCGACCTGGAGGCCAAGCAACTCCATGTCACGTACTTCTCCGCCCCCGTCGACGCCGACCGCTTCGCGGGGATCGACCCGGCCGCGTACCTGCCCGAGGAGTTCCGCCTCGGCGACCGGGCCCTGTACCTGTACGCCCCCGACGGCCTCGGCCGCTCCAAGCTCGCCGAACAGCTCTCCCGGCCCCGGGTCGTCAAGGGGCTGATCGCGACCACCCGCAACTGGAACACCGTGGCCAAGCTGGTGGAGATGACCCGGACCTGAATCCTGTCGCGTTTCTTCAAGCGGACCCCGTACCCCCGTCCCTAGCGTGAGGGACATGAAGTACGACGAGACGCACCGGTACATGTCCGAATGTGCCGCCGAGGCCGCCCGCGTCGCGCGCGGTGTCCCGGCGGCCGGCCTGAACGAACCGACCCACTGCCCCGGCTGGGACGTGCGCGCCCTGGTCAACCACTGGGTCCTCTACACCTCCCACGGCCTGGAACACCGCGCCCGGCGCGAGCAGCTCCCCGGGGAACTGGTCGCCCGCGACTTCACCGCCGACCCCGGCTGGGCCGATGCCTACGCAGCCCAACTGGAGCGCGCGGTCGCGGCCTGGGCGGACCCGGCGGTCTGGGAGGGCGAGGTCGACCTGGGCGGCGGCGCGATGCCCGCCGACGAGCTGGGCGCCATGATCGTCAAGGAGATGGCCGTACACGGCTGGGACGTCGCCGTCGCCACCGGCCTGCGGTTTCGCGTCTCGGAGGGCGCCGCCCGCCTGATCCTCGACGTCGTCGAACGCCACGGCGACCTCTACCGCCAGTACGACGGCTTCGCCGATCCGGTGCCGGTGCCGGACGACGCACCGACCTTCGAACGAGCGCTGGCGGCGAGCGGACGGGACCCGCGGCAGGGCGTCGTCGCCCAGGTGGACCACTGAAGAAGCAACGGCACTGCGGGTCCCGGTCGCAGAAGGCCCCTCAGGCCCCGACCGCCGCCAGCATCGGGGTGCGGGCCGCGTCGTACCGTTCCAGCAGTACTCGGGCCACCTCGGGGGACGGGCCCAGCACGTCGGCCAGGACGTCCGCCCCCGCCGCGCCCCGGGCGATGCGGTCGGGGAGGAAGCCGGGGGCCAGGACGTACGGGGCCACCGCCACCGTCGAGCAGCCCAGCTCGCGCAGTTCGCGCACCGCGTCCTCGGTGCGCGGAAGGGATGCGGAGGCGAACGCGGGTCGCACGGCGCACCAACCGGTGTGCCACCACTCCCGCGCGATGTCTGCGATCACCGCGATCGCCTCCGGGTCCGTGGACCCCGCCGAGGCCAGCACGACCCCGGTCGAGGACTTGTCGGCGGGCGTCAACCCCGCCTCGTACAGCCGCCGTTCGAGGGCGGAGAGCAGCAGCGGGGAGGGGCCGAGCACCTCCGCCTGGCGGATCCGCAGCCGGCGCGGCGCGTCCCGCAGGACCGCCGGGATGTCCGCCTTGGCGTGGAAGGCACGCGTCAGCAGCAGCGGGAGTGCCACCACATCGCGTACGCCCTCCGCCGCCAGCGACTCCAGCATCCCCTGCGCGGACGGGATGTTGAAATCGAGGAAACCGGTCTCTACACGCAACCCGGGCCGCAACGACCGCACCCGCCGCACGAGGGCGTGGACGGTCGCCGCGTGCCGCGGATCGCGGCTGCCGTGGGCGATGACGAGGAGAACCGGCTGATGGCGCACGGGGTCAGCCCTTCACCAGCAGTCCGCGCCCGCGCAGCACCCGCCGCTCCAGCGGGCTGAAGATCAGCAGGTCGATGGCGATGCCGACGAAGAGGATCAGGACGATCGCCTCGAACACCATCGCCATGGAACTGGCGTTGCGGCCGTTCTCCAGCAGCGCGCCCAGGCCGACGCCCAGGTCGGGGGAGGAGGCGATGATCTCCGCCGCCATCAGCGAGCGCCAGGAGAAGGCCCAGCCCTGCTTGAGACCGCCCAGGTAGCCGGGCAGCGAGGCCGGCAGCACGATGTGCCAGGCGCCCTTCAGCCCCGTCGCGCCCATCGTGTGGCCCGCCCGCAGGAACAGCGGCGGCACCTGGTCGATGCCGGAGACCAGGCCGTTGGCGATGGAGGGGACCGCGCCGAGCAGGATCACCGCGTACATCATCGAGTTGTTCAGGCCCAGCCAGATCACCGCCGGCGGCACCCACGCCACCGAGGGCAGCGACTGGAGACCGGACAGGATCGGGCCGATCGCCGCGCGCACGAACTTCACCCGGGCGACCAGCAGACCCAGCGGGGTGCCGATGGCGAGCGCCAGCAGGAAGCCCAGCAGACCGCGCGAGACGCTGGTCCAGATGTACTCGAGGAGCTTGCCCTCCAGCCACGCGTCCTTGAACTCGTTGCCCACGTCGGACGGCGACGGCAGCTTCGCCGGATCGTCGACGACCTTGAAGGTGATCAGCGCCTGCCAGACGACCAGGACCACCGCTATCGCGACGATCGGCGGCAGGATCTTGTTGACGAAGGTCTGCCGGAAGGACGTACCGGCCGTCGCCGTGGTCTCCAGGGCGTCGAGGCCCGCCTCCACCCCCGCGATGCCGCTGTCGCGGACCGGGGCCTTCGCCGTCGGATCGGTGGTCTCAGTGCTGGCCATGACGGCGGATCTCCCCACGCAGGACTTCGGTGATCTCCAGGGACAGTTCGGCGACGGGAGCGTCCTCGATGCGACGCGGCTGCGGAATGCCGACCGTCCACTCGCGCGCTATCCGCCCCGGCCGGGAGGACAGCAGGACGACGCGCTGCGCGAGCCGCACGGCCTCGCGCACGTTGTGCGTGACGAACAGCACCGACAGGCCCGTCTCCGCCCAGATCCGGGTGAGTTCGTCGTGCAGCACGTCCCGCGTGATCGCGTCGAGCGCCGCGAACGGCTCGTCCATCAGCAGCAGCCGGGCGTCCTGCGCCAGGGCGCGGGCCAGCGCCACCCGCTGCCGCATACCGCCGGAAAGCTCGTGTACGCGCTTTCCGTACGATCCCTTCAGCCGGACCAGCTCGAGCAGCTCCTCGGCCCGGTCGCGCCGGTCGTTCTTGGGAACTCCCCCCAGCTTCAGGGCGAGTTCGATGTTCTTGCCCGCGGTGAGCCACGGGAACAGGGCGTGCTCCTGGAACATCAGGGCCGGCCGCCCGTCGGTGCCGATGTGACCGGCGGTCGGGGCGTCGAGCCCCGCCACCAGGTTCAGCAGCGTCGACTTGCCGCAGCCCGAGGCCCCCAGGAGGGTGACGAACTCGCCCGGCGCGACGTCGAGGGTGATGTCGTCGAGGACGAGCTGCTGCCCGGCGGGCCCGGCGAACGACTTCGAGACATGCTCGATACGCGCGGCGTACTCCACCGACTCGGTGCCGTCGGCGGCCTTGGCGAGGGTGGTTGCCATGGTCGTCACCTCCTGGGAACTCTCGTGGTTGCTGGGTTACTTGACGCCGAGACCGGCGTCGTCGACGGTCGGCTCACCCGCGGCCTGAAGGACCTTGTTCAGGGGCGCGAGGTCATAGATGCCGTCCAGCAACGGGTCCTCCAGCAGACCGGCCTTGACCGCGTGTTCGGCCTCGCTGTTGAGCGTGGCCGCGAGCGGGTCGTCGGTGAACTGGATGGACTTCCACGCCGGGTCCAGGACCGCCGCGGGCAGCTCCTTGCCGGAGTCCACCTTGAGCTGCGCGTTCGCCGCCGCCTTCGCCTCGTCCGGGTTGGCGTTGATGTACTTGTTGATGTCGACCGACGCCTTCAGTACCGCCTCGACCGCCTTCGGGTGCTCCTCGAGGAACTTCTGCGACACGATGATGTTCGTGATCACGAACTTCTTGTCGGGCCACAGGTCGGACTCGTCCAGCAGCACCTCGGCGCCCTCGGCCACCAGCTTGGACGCGGTCGGCTCCGGCACCCAGGCGCCGTCGATGGAACCGGATTTGTAGGCGTCCGGGGTGACCTTGTTGTCGGTGCGGATGACCGACACATCGCCCTTGCCGCTCTCCGCGTCGACCTTCCAGCCCTGCTCGGAGATCCAGTTCAGCAAGGCCACGTCCTGCGTGTTGCCGAGCTGCGGCGTGGCGATCCTTTTGCCCTTGACGTCCTTCAACGACTTGATCTTGGCCGGGTTCACCACCAGCTTCACCCCGCCGGACGCCGAACCGCCCACGATGCGCAGGTTCTTGCCGGCCGACTTGGTGTAGCCGTTGATCGCCGGCGAGGGGCCGATCCAGCCGATGTCGATCGACCCGGAGTTGAGCGCCTCGATCTCGGACGGACCCGCGTTGAAGATCTGGTACGACGCCTTGGTGGCGCCGAGAGCCTTCTGGAAGTAGCCCTTGTTCACGCCGACGAGGGCGGTGCCGTGGGTCAGGTTGCCGAAGTAGCCGATCTTGACCGAGTCGAGTCCGTCGATCTTCTCCGCCCCGGCGGCGACCTTCTGTGCGGCCGGTTCGTCCTTCGCCTCGGAGCCGTAACCGCAGGCGGCGAGGGTGAGAAGGGGAAGTGCGGCGACGGCGGCGAGTCCGCGGCGAAGAAGCGTTGAGCGAGTGGCAGGCACGGGAGGTGTTCCTCTCGTTGGCCCGGCGGTCACGGTCTCTCAGGTCGTGGCCGGGAGGTCGGCAGGTTTTCGTCTACAGCGGTGGGGGGTGCGGGCGCGCAGGCAGTGCGCGTACGTCAGCGCACACATCGCGCCACCCCGCCCTGCCCGCTGCCGAGGGCGCCGCTGCCGATGCGGCCGCCCTCCTTCGCGAACGTGGAGTAGTAGTCGGTGGAGTTCATGTCAGAAGTCCCACCCGTCGTCGTCGGACAGGTCCTTGACCGGCTCGGGGGAGGCGAACGACTCGCCGACCATGCCCGCGGTGAGCGTGGTGCCGTCGCTCGGGTCGATCAGGATGAACGAGCCGGTGCGGCGCGAGTCCGCGTAGGAGTCCACCGGCAGCGGCTCCGCCGCGCGGATCTTCACCCGGCCGATGTCGTTGGCGACGAGCTGTCCCGGATGCGGGTGCAGGGACAGGTCGTCGAGCGTGAGACGGGACGGGATGTCCTTGACGATCGCCTTGACCGTGCGGGTGCCGTGCCGCAGCAGTACCCGGTGGCCGACCGTCAGCGGCGCGTCGGCGACATGGCAGACGGTCGCCTCGACGTCCTGCGTGGTCGGCGGGGCGTCCTTGCTGGGCACGATCAGGTCGCCGCGCGAGACGTCGATGTCGTCCTCCAGCAGGACGGTCACCGACTGCGTCGTCCAGGCCACGTCGACCGGCGTGCCGAGCAGGTCGATGCCCGCGATCTTCGTGGAGCGGCCGGACGGCAGCACCGTGACCTGCTCGCCCACCCGGAACGTGCCGGCCGCGATCTGGCCCGCGTAACCGCGGTAGTCGGGGTGCTCGGCGGTCTGCGGCCGGATCACGTACTGCACGGGCAGCCGCGCGTGGCAGTGCGCCAGGTCGTGACTCACGGGAACCGTTTCCAGGTGTTCCAGGAAGGTCGGCCCGCCGTACCAGTCCATGTTCGCCGACGGATCCACCACGTTGTCCCCGGCGAGCGCCGAGATCGGGATCGCGGTGACCTCGGGAACGCCCAGCTCGCTCGCGTACGCCGTGAACTCCTCGGCAATCGCCGCGAAGACGGTTTCCTCGTACTTCACGAGGTCCATCTTGTTGACGGCGAGGACGACGTGCGGGACGCGCAGCAGAGCCGCGATCGCCGCGTGCCGCCGAGTCTGTTCCACAACTCCGTTACGGGCGTCGACCAGGATCACCGTCAGCTCGGCGGTGGAGGCACCCGTCACCATGTTGCGGGTGTACTGCACATGGCCGGGCGTGTCGGCGAGGATGAACCGGCGCCGGGGCGTGGCGAAGTAGCGGTAGGCCACGTCGATCGTGATGCCCTGCTCCCGTTCGGCGCGCAGGCCGTCCGTGAGCAGCGCGAGGTCGGGGCCCTCCTGGCCGCGGCTCGCCGAGGCGCGCTCCACTGCCTCCAGCTGGTCCGTGAGGATCGACTTGGAGTCGTGCAGCAGCCGTCCGACGAGCGTGGACTTGCCGTCGTCGACGGAGCCGGCGGTGGCGAACCGCAGCAGGGTGGTGGCCGAGAGTTCCTCGGTCGTGATGGTGCTCATGCTTAGAAGTACCCCTCGCGCTTGCGGTCTTCCATCGCGGCCTCGGACATCTTGTCGTCGGCGCGGGTGGCCCCGCGCTCGGTGAGCCGGGAGGCGGCGATCTCGGCGATGACCTGCTCCAGCGTCAGAGCGTCGGAGTCGACGGCGCCGGTGCAGGACATGTCCCCGACGGTGCGGTAGCGCACGAGCCGCTTCTCGACGGTCTCGTTCTCCTTGGCACCGCCCCACTCACCCGGCGTCAGCCACATCCCGGCCCGCCGGAACACCTCCCGCTCGTGCGCGAAGTAGATCTCGGGCAGCTCGATGCCCTCACGGGCGATGTACTGCCACACGTCCAGCTCGGTCCAGTTGGACAGCGGGAAGACGCGGACGTGCTCGCCGGGGGCGTGCCGGCCGTTGTACAGGTTCCACAGCTCGGGGCGCTGGCGGCGCGGGTCCCACTGGGAGAACTCGTCGCGCAGGGAGAACACGCGCTCCTTGGCGCGGGCCTTCTCCTCGTCGCGGCGGCCGCCGCCGAACACCGCGTCGAACCGCTCCGACTGGATCTTCTCCGTCAGCGGCAGCGTCTGGAGGGGGTTGCGGGTCCCGTCCGGACGCTCCTTCAGCAGACCCCGGTCGATGTAGTCCTGCACGGAGGCGACGTGCAGCCGCAGCCCGTGCTTCGCCACCGTACGGTCGCGGTACTCGAGGACCTCGGGGAAGTTGTGCCCGGTGTCCACGTGCAGCAGCGAGAACGGCACCGACGCCGGCGCGAACGCCTTCAGCGCCAGATGCAGCATGACGATGGAGTCCTTGCCGCCGGAGAAAAGGATCACCGGGTTCTCGAACTCGCCCGCCACCTCGCGGAAGATGTGCACCGCCTCCGACTCCAGGGAGTCCAGGTGGCTGAGGGCGTACGGGGAGTCCGTGCCCTCCTCGGTCCGTGCGACGGTCGTCACACCAGTCCCCTCTCGCTGAGCAGGGCGTACACCGACGCCGCGGACTCCTTGACGGTCTGGTTCTGGGACTCGATCCGCAGATCGGGCCGCTCGGGGATCTCGTAGGGGTCGTCGACCCCGGTGAGCCCGGTCAGCTCGCCCGCGGCCTGCTTGGCGTACAGCCCCTTCACGTCGCGCTCGCTGCACACGTCGACCGGGGTCGCCACGTGCACCTCCAGGTACGCCGTCGCGCCCTCCTCGTGACGCTTGCGCACCGCCTCGCGGCTGTCGGCGTACGGCGCGATCACCGGCACAAGCGCCTTCACACCGTTACGGGCGAGCAGTTCGGCGAGGAAACCGATGCGCTGCACGTTGGTGTGCCGGTCCTCACGGCTGAAGCCGAGGCCCGCGGAGATGAACTCGCGGATCTCGTCGCCGTCGAGCACCTCGACGAGGTGGCCCTCCTCGCGCAGCCGGGCGGCCAGCTCGAACGCGATGGTGGTCTTGCCGGCACTCGGCAGACCCGTGAGCCAGACGGTGGCTCCGGTCGTCACGTGGTTCTCCAAATCGGTAGGAAGCGCGGTCATGGGCGTCAGCCGTGCAGTCCGCACTCGGTCTTCGCGCGGCCCGCCCAGCGGCCGGCGCGCGCGTCCTCGCCCTCCAGGACCCGGCGGGTGCAGGGGGCGCAGCCGACGGAGGTGTAGCCGTCCATCAGCAGGGGGTTGGTCAGTACGCCGTGCTCGGTGACGTAGGCGTCCACGTCGTCCTGGGTCCAGCGGGCGATCGGGGAGACCTTGACCTTCTGCCGCTTCTCGTCCCAGCCGACGACCGGGGTGTCGGCGCGGGTCGGGGACTCGTCGCGGCGCAGCCCGGTCGCCCAGGCGCGGTAGCCCTTGAGGCCCTCTTCCAGTGGCTGCACCTTGCGGAGCTTGCAGCACAGGTCGGGGTCGCGGTCGTGCAGCTTGGGGCCGTACTCGGCGTCCTGCTCGGCGACCGTCCGCCGCGGGGTGAGGGTGATGACGTTGACGTCCATCACGGCCTCGACCGCGTCCCGGGTGCCGATGGTCTCGGGGAAGTGGTAACCGGTGTCGAGAAAGACCACGTCCACGCCCTTGAGCACGCGGGAGGCCAGGTGCGCCACCACCGCGTCCTCCATGGACGAGGTCACGCAGAACTGCTTGCCGAAGGTGTCCACGGCCCACTGGAGGATCTCCAGCGCGGAGGCGTCCTCCAGGTCGCGGCCCGCCTGCTCCGCGAGCGCCTTCAACTCTTCGGCGGTACGGGTTTCCTGAGCCGTCGTCATATCGGGTCCCCTCCGTTGTCGGCTCGCTGAACTCCCCGGGCGAGCAGCCCGAGGAACTTCAGCTGGAATGCGCGATTGCATGCCGCGCATTCCCAGGCGCCGTGACCCTCTTCATTCGGACGAAGATCCTCGTCGCCGCAGTAGGGGCAGTAGAAGGGCGCGGCCCGCTCGCTCACGACAGGGCCTCCTCGTCGGCCCGCGCAGCCCAGACGGCGAACCGCTCGCCGTCCTCGCGCTCCGCCTGGAACCGCTTGAGCACCCGCTCGATGTAGTCCGGCAGCTCGTCCGAGGTGACCTTCAGACCACGGACCTTGCGGCCGAAACCGGCTTCCAGACCGAGCGCTCCGCCCAGGTGCACCTGGAAGCCCTCGACCTGCTCGCCCTGCTCGTCGAGGACGAGCTGGCCCTTGAGACCGATGTCCGCCACCTGGATACGGGCGCAGGCGTTCGGGCAGCCGTTGATGTTGATGGTGATCGGCTCGTCGAACTCCGGGATGCGGCGCTCGAGTTCGTCGATCAGGGCGGAGCCGCGCTGCTTCGTCTCGACGATGGCGAGCTTGCAGTACTCGATGCCGGTGCAGGCCATCGTGCCGCGCCGGAACGGGGAGGGCTTGGCGGTCAGGTCCAGTGCCCCGAGGGCCTCGACCAGCGACTCGACCTGCGCCTCCTCGACATCGAGGACGATCATCTTCTGCTCGACGGTGGTCCGGACCCGGCCCGATCCGTGCGCCTCCGCCAGCTCCGCGATCTTCGTCAGGGTGGCGCCGTCCACGCGGCCGACACGCGGTGCGAAACCGACGTAGTAACGGCCGTCGTTCTGGCGGTGCACGCCGACGTGGTCGCGCCACCGCTCGACGGGCTGGGCCGGAGCGGGACCGTCGACCAGCTTGCGCTGGAGGTACTCGTCCTCCAGGACCTGGCGGAACTTCTCCGGGCCCCAGTCGGCGACCAGGAACTTCAGCCGGGCGCGGGTGCGCAGCCGCCGGTAACCGTAGTCACGGAAGATCGAGATGACGCCCTCGTGGACGTCCGCGACCTCGTCCAGCGGGACCCAGGCGCCGAGCCGGACGCCGATCTTCGGGTTGGTGGACAGGCCGCCGCCGACCCACACGTCGAAACCGGGGCCGTGCTCGGGGTGGTGCACGCCGACGAACGCGACGTCGTTGATCTCGTGCGCCACGTCCAGCAGCGGCGAGCCGGAAACCGCTGTCTTGAACTTGCGGGGCAGGTTCGAGAAGGCCGGATTGCCGACGATCCGGCGGTGGATCTCCTCGATGGCCGGGGTGCCGTCGATGATCTCGTCCTCGGCGATCCCGGCGACCGGCGAGCCGAGGACCACGCGGGGCGTGTCACCGCAGGCCTCGGTGGTGGACAGACCGACCGCCTCCAGGCGGTTCCAGATCTCCGGGACGTCCTCGATGCGGATCCAGTGGTACTGGACGTTCTGCCGGTCGGTGATGTCCGCGGTGCCGCGCGCGAACTCCTGCGAGATCTCACCGATCACCCGCAGCTGCTGCGTGGTGAGCCGGCCGCCGTCGATACGGACGCGGAGCATGAAGAACTCGTCGTCCAGCTCCTCCGGCTCCAGGATCGCGGTCTTGCCGCCGTCGATCCCGGGCTTGCGCTGGGTGTACAGGCCCCACCAGCGCATCCGGCCGCGCAGATCGTTCGGGTCGATCGAGTCGAAGCCGCGCTTGGAGTAGATCGTCTCAATGCGTGTCCGCACATTGAGACCGTCGTCGTCCTTCTTGAACTGCTCGTTGCCGTTGAGCGGGGTGAAGTGCCCCGCGGCCCACTGACCCTCGCCGCGGTGACGGCTCACCTTGCGGCGGGGCGCTGAGGCGGCAGGGTTCTCGGGGGTGGCGGCCATGGTGAATACGTCCTTCGGGACAGCGACGGGAAGGGGTCGGCGCGTAGCGCCGTCCATGAGGGGCGGTGGTCGGATGACGGGGCGGGCGGCTCTGCCCTGCGCGGCAGAGGCGCACGGAGGCATGCGTGCGCGTCGTTGCGCGGAGGGGGGCTGGAAGGGGCTGTCGGCGGTGCTTCGGCTCGTCAGCTCGCCGGACAGATGGCGCTGGACATGCGGCCGAGGTCGACGTGCCGCCGACTCACCAAGGCAATCCCAGTTCCAGACATGACGGAAGCGTGTCACGGCGATCTGGACACAGTCCAGCTTCGTCCGTCATGTGGACACCCTGGTCTCGGTAGGCGAGACCAGGGTGGTGTCGGTCACATGCGCCGCACGATGTCTTGTCGACGCAGGTCAGGCGAGGTATGCGCCCGGCCAGGGGCCCGGAGCGGCCACCTCGGCCTCCTCCTCGACCTTGGTGTCGAACAGCTTGAACCCACGGCGCTGGTAGTTGTCCATCGCGTGCTCGCCGTCCAGGCTGCACGTGTGCAGCCACACCCGCTTCGTCTGCGGCAGCCCCTGCCAGCGGTCCGCGAGGTCCCAGGCGCGCGCGGCGCCGTACGACAGCAGATGGCCGCCGATCCGGCGGCCGCGGAAAGCCGGGAGCAAACCGAAGTAAACGATTTCGACGGCTCCGTCCTCCTGCGGCTCCAGTTCCACGTACCCCGCGGGCGTCCCCCGGTCGTACGCCACCCAGGTCTCCACGCCCGGCCGGGCCAGATGCTCCTGCCACCGCGCGTACGTCCAGCCCAGCCGGTCGACCCAGCGGATGTCCCCGCCGACGGACGCGTACAGGAAACGGCTGAACTCGGGGGAGGGCACCTCGGAGCGCACGATGCGCACGTCGCCCTCGGGCGCGGCGGCCGGCAGGAGGTCGCCCGGCGAGGTCTGCTCCAGGGACCAGGTGGTCACGGGGATGTTGGTCATGCCCGTCAGGGAATCATCTGCTTCGCCGATCTGTCGATCGAGGCCAGCGGCAGCGCGAACAGCACGCGGCCCGACTGCGTCCAGACATCACCGGTCTGCGCCCAGTAGGACAGGGACTCGGTCCGCGGGCTCCAGCAGTCGCGGCTGTCGTCGGCTCCGCAGCGCAGGCCCCGCGCGCCGTCCGTGTCCTGCCGCCACAGCGTCCCGTGCCCGTCCTCGGCGCCACCGCCCCGGCTCACGTACCAGCCGCCCTCGTACGACAGCACGCCGCGCACCCCGGTCGCCTCCGTCCGGTACGCCTCCGTCGCGCCGACCCGGCCCGCGGAGTCACCGGCGAGGAACCCGGCCCGGCCGGGGGCGGTGTCGAAGGCGTACCGCCACAGGCGGGCGCCCCGGTCGCCGTCGTCGAGCGTCCACTCCCCGGCGACGAGACTGTCCGGGGCCGTGCTGCGGTCCAGGGACACGGTGGCGGGGTGCGGGGCGCCGGAGCCGCCGCTCAGCCGGTAGGAGGCCACGGCCGGCAGGACGTACGGCGCGCCGTGCGCCGACCATCCGCCGGGCACCCGGCCGACCGCCTCACCGGCGACCGTGGCCCGGTGGATGCGGTTGACGTCGTACACGTACAGCGCGGCCCGGTCCCCGTCGTCGGCGGTGACCAGCAGCTTGTCCTGGTACCAGACCATGCCGGAGACCTGGGAGACCAGGCCTCGGTAGTCGCGTCCCCCGTCGACGGGGACCGCGAGCAGCGCCCAGGTGTAGGGGAGGCGGTTCAGGTTGTCCGCGTCCACGAGCGCGATCCGGGCCAGACCCCGGTCGGCGACGGGGCCGGAATCGCCCGACCAACCGGAGACGATCACCCGGTGGGCGCCCCACAGGCCGTCGTCGTCCGCGTCACCGGAGGTGGTGACCGCGCCCGGCTGCCAGCCCTCGGTGTCGTCGGTGTTCCAGCAGTACGCGCGCGTGGCCGTCGGGGAGACGGGCAGAGCCCTGCGCTCACCCCGGGTGCAGTCGGCCGCGTCGCGCAGCGAACGGTCGGCGCCGCTCAACGCCTCACCGACCCCCACCGACGGACCCATCTCCGCGGCGAGCCGATCCAGAGAAGCCGGCGGAACCGCTTCCTCCGTCAGCCGCAGCGCGGCCGTGGCAGCGGAGGAGGTCAGCGGCTTCAGGGCGCCGGGGCCGTCGGTGACCGTGGCCTGGGAAGCGGTGATCATGGTGGCGGCCGCGGTGAGCGCGAGAGCGGTTCCCGCCAGGAAACCGCGTACCGCCCTGCCCCGCCTGCGCCGGCGATGTCGGCCACGCTGCTTCATTCGTCCTCCCGAGGCGGGCCAACTGCGCCTGTTGATCCTTGCGTTGACCGAGGAGCAGGTGGGGTGACCCGTAGAGGGATGCTACGGCAGTCGGCCTCCGCAGGGGGCGAAGACCTCGCATATGTACGGAAGATGCTGTGCCGTAAGTCGACTTACGGGACGAAAGCCTTGATCACGGGCGGGCGGAAACGTTGCCGGTTCCGGTTTCGGACGTGCGGGACCGTGTCCCCGCCGCCGGTCACCGGTGCGGGGAACCCGGCATCCGCGCGCCCGTCACCGAGGGTGCCGTCGAGTGGGGGAGGAGGTCCTTCGGGTCGTCCGGGAGGAGCACCTCCACCTCCGCCTGCTCGCAGAAACGATAGGGCCGATGTTCCAGAAGTCCCCCGAGATACCGCCGGACCCGCGACATCTCGGCCCGTACCGTCACTCTGCGCGCCGGGTCGCCGAACACCTCCTCGGCGAGCCCCGAGGCGCTGCGCCCGGCCCGGTGCACCGCCAGCACGTACAGCAACTCCGCGTGCCGCGGACTCAGTTCGTGCGACCACGCGCCCGCGCCGCCGGTCACCGTCACCGACCACCGGTGCCGCCGGGTCAGATCCAGTACGACCCTGGTCGCGCCCGGCGCCTCCGGCTCCACCGCCCCGTCGACCGAGCGCACCAGCCAGCCCCCCGCCAGCGGATCCAGCGTGCACAGCCCCAACGCGGGGACCCAACGACGCCCAGGCGACGGCGACTTCGGCAGCGCGATCCGGTTCGTGTACGGCATCCCGGTCACCGCCGCCGTCCACCCGTCCCCGTCCACCACCACCGCCCGGCCGCCGATCCTGGCCAGCACCGGAGCCGCCACCGCCCGCAGCCGCTCCAGCGCGCCCAGATGCCGCTCGCGCAGGGTCGCCTCGGCCAGCTTCGCCACCGAGTCGACCCAGGCGAGGGTCGCCGGATGCATCGTGTCCAGCGGACCGCTGACGTCGACCACACCGAGCAGGCGTCCGCTCCGCGGGTCCGTGATCGGGGCGCCGGCGCAGGTCCAGGTGGTCTGCGCGCGCACGAAGTGCTCGGCGGCGAACACCTGCACGGGCCGCCGTACCACCGCGGGAGTGCCCACCCCGTTGGTGCCGACCACGTCCTCCCGCCAGTCCGCGCCCAGTTCGAAACCGATTCCGTCCGCCTTGCGCAGCACCGTGGAGGACCCCTCCCGCCACAGCACCCGGCCGTCCTCGTCGGCGACGACCATGATGTGCCGGGCGATGTCGGCGACCGAGAGCAGGCCCTCGCGCAGTACCGGAAGCACGTCCCGCAGCGGCGACTCCTCCCGGCGCCGCCGCACCTCGTCGGGGCTGAGCAGCCTGGCCCGGTAACCGTTTTCCGGATCGACACCGCTGCGCAGCGTCCGTTCCCAGGACTGCTCGATCACCGGCCGGTGCACGTGCCCGGCCCGTCGGCCGGCGAGCCGGGCGTCACGCACCTCACTGAGCATCCGGGCCGCCCGCGCGGCGTCGACGGCGGCGAGCTGCGGCACGTTCAACGGCGACTTCGCCACGGGGCCTCCCGGTGAGCAGACGGACTCAGGACCGGATGTCAAGCGGCTGCGCCGACTGTTTCCGGTCTTGCTGGGGGTCCCATACTGCCGTCCACCGGTGACGGAGGGGCACAGTCCGGTCACCGAATCCCCCCGCGTTGCAACCCCCTGCAACCCTGGCCAGCATCCACGAACTGTCCGAAACTTGTAGCACGCCGTCCCGAGCGGCGTTTCTGGCCTCGCAGGGCCATTGTCGCGGGGGTGGTGCCGTGTCGGCGCAGCACCACCCCCGCTCCTGATTCCCACAGGTCACGACAAGGGCCGGGCCCGCTCGACGAGCGCCCGGAGATCCAGGGTGTGGGGCAGCGTGCCGAAGGCGGCGCCCCCGTCGCCGCCCAGCCGCGAGGCACAGAACGCGTCGGCCACCTCCGGCGGCGCGAACCGTACGAGCAGCGACCCCTGCAGCACCAGCGCGAACCGCTCCGCGATCCGCCGCGCCCGCGCCTCCGCACCGTCCAGATCGGCCAGTTCCGTCAGCAGGTCCTTGATCGCCGCGTCCAGCCGGTGATCCGCGCCGCGTGCCCGCCCCACCTCCTGCAGGAACGCGTTCAGCGCCTGGGGCTCCCGCCGCAACGCGCGCAGCACGTCCAGCGCCTGGACGTTTCCCGCGCCCTCCCAGACCGAGTTCAGCGGCGATTCGCGCACCAGCCGGGGCATCCCCGACTCCTCCACGTAACCGTTGCCGCCCAGACACTCCGCCGCCTCCACCGCCACCGGCGTACAGCGCTTGGTCACCCAGTACTTGGCGGCCGGCACCGCGATCCGCAGCAGCGCCCGCTCCTGCTCACCGCCGTCGTCGCAGGCGGCCGCGAGCCGCAGGCCGAGAACCGTCGCCGCCTCCGACTCCAGCGCGAGATCGGCCAGCACATTGCGCATCAACGGCTTGTCGAGAAGTTTCCCGCCGAACGCCTCGCGGTACGCGCAGTGGTGCACCGCCTGCGCGACGGCCGCCCGCATCAGTCCGGCCGACCCCAGCACACAGTCGAGCCGGGTCGCCGCCACCATGTCGATGATGGTGCGCACCCCGCGCCCCTCCTCACCGACCCGGCGCGCCCACGTCCCGTCGAACTCCACCTCGGCGGAGGCGTTCGACCGGTTGCCCAGCTTGTCCTTGAGCCGCTGGATCAGGAACCGGTTACGCGTGCCGTCCTCCAGCACCCGCGGCACCAGGAAACAGGTCAGCCCCTCCGCGGCCTGCGCCAGCACCAGGAAACCGTCCGACATCGGCGCCGAACAGAACCACTTGTGCCCCGTCAGCACATACGTCCCGGCCTCGGCCAACGGCCGCGCGGACGTCGCGTTCGCCCGGACATCGCTTCCGCCCTGTTTCTCGGTCATCCCCATCCCGAACAGCGCCCCCGCCTTCTGCCCGGCGGGCCGCAACTCCCGTTCGTAGATCGTGGACGTCAGCCGCGGCACCCACTCGGCGGCCAACTCGGGGTCGGTGCGCAGTGCGGGCACGGCCGCGTGCGTCATCGACAGCGGACAACCGTTTCCCGCCTCCACCTGCGTCCACACCAGGAACCCCGCGGCCCGCCGCACGTGTCCGCCCGGCCGGGTCCAGGCCGCGGTCAGTCCCGCGCCGACCCCCTTGCCCAGCAACCGGTGCCACGCCGGATGGAAGTCGACCTCGTCGATCCGGTGCCCGTAACGGTCGTGCGTGTGCAGCCTGGGCGGATTCTCGTTCGCCTGCACCGCCCACTCCTGGAGCTGGGCCGACCCGGCGGCCCGGCCCAGCGCCGACAGCTCGCCGCAGGCCTCGTCGAGCAGTTCCGGATCGAGGTGGCGCTCCACCGCGGCCACCAGGGCCTGGTCGGTGCCGTAGACGTCGTACCCGAGGAGGGGCGGGGGCTGGTTGGTCACTGTGTGCGTACTGCCTGCCATACCGCGAACGTACCCCCGGGTACGCCGCTCATGGCCGGGGCAGCTCGGGAACGCGCCGCGCGGCGCCGCACGGGCCCGTGCCGACGGCCGTGGCGCATGCCGTCACAGGTGCCCTGGCACCTGCCGTGCGGACGTTCCGCGTGGCACCACCCGCGCGGTCCGTGGCAAGGTTGCTCGGCACGGGGTGACGGCCCACCACCGGAGGTGAGTGCAGCCCCGTACGGCGGATACCTTTAAGGCGTGCAGCCAGCAAGTCAGTCACCCGAGCAACCCGAGGCACCCACCGGGCGTCTCCATCGGGCGCGTGCCCTCTACCGGAACGTCTCCAAGCGCAGGACCGCCTGGCTGCTGGTCAAGGACACCGTCAACTCCTGCATCGAGTACCGCATCCTCGGCCTCGCCGCCGAGGCCGCCTTCTTCACGCTGCTGTCCGTGCCGCCGCTGCTGCTCAGCCTCATCGGCCTGCTCGGTTACGTCGACGACTGGACCGGCACCGACACGATCAGCAGCCTGGAGTCGAACCTCCTCGAGGCCTCCCGCACGGTCCTGTCCGAAAAGGGTGTCGCCCAGGTTGCCCAGCCGATCCTCGACGACGTGATGAATGGCGGCCGCCCGGATGTCATCTCCATAGGTTTCCTGTTCGCCCTCTGGTCCGGATCACGCGCGGTAAACGTTTTCATCGACACGATCACCGTGATGTACGGCCTCGACGGCGTGCGCGGGATCGTCAAGACCCGGCTGGTGGCGTTCCTGCTGTTCGTCGCCGCGCTGTTGCTCGGCGCGGTCGCGCTGCCCCTGATGGTCGCCGGGCCCGACGCCGTCGTACGGATCGTGCCGTGGTCGGCGACGGTCGTCCAGGTCCTGTACTGGCCCGTCGTGATCGTTCTGTCGATCGCCTTCCTGACCACGCTCTACCACGTGTCCGTGCCCGTGCGCTCCCCGTGGATCGAGGACGTCCCCGGCGCGCTGGTGGCCCTCGCCATGTGGGTGCTCGGCAGCTTCCTGCTCCGCATCTACCTGGAGAACACCGTCGAGGGCGCCACCATCTACGGCTCCCTCGCCGCCGCCGTCGCCGTCCTGCTGTGGATCGGCGTGTCCGCGTTCGCCGTCCTCGTCGGCGCCGCCATGAACGCCGCCATCGACCGCGTCTGGCCGGCCGCCGCGACGGCCGCCGCCCGCGCCGCCAACGAGCGGATCCGGCAGGAGGAAGCCGCCGAGTACGTCGCCCGCATGGCCGCCGCCCACCCCCACGAGGACCCCGACGACCCCGACATGCCCTCCGAGTTCCCCGAACGGTGGTCACGGTTCCTGCCCCCGGAGGACGTCACGGGCCGCCTGCGCACCCACGCGAAGACATCGCCGAAGGGCGGCGGGGGCGGGGAGGAGTGCCCGCCCTCCGAGAGGTGAGCGCGCGGGGGTGGTAGGAGTCCGGTCCCCTGGCGCGAGCGGCCGGCGTGGGGGGCCTGTTCCAGGATCCGAGCCCTCGGGAACGGTGAGGAGAACCGCTCCCGAGAGGCGAGCGGGCAGGGGGCGAGTGGTGAGGCCCGACGCTCCGGGGCGAGCGTTCGGAACGGTGGGGGCCCGGCCCGGAGAGGCGAACGCCGGAGGGCCGCGAGGACGCTCGGAACGGTGACGGCGCTGTCGATGCCGTCGTGCGCGCCCTCGCGCGACCGCGGTGTCACGCCCAGGTGCCCGCCGCCGCGGCCTCCTTCGCGAACTCGGCGAAGTCGCGCGGCTCCCGGCCCAGGACCTGCCGTACACCGTCCGTGAGGTGCGCGTTGTGTCCGTCGAGCAGCTCCTCGAACAGCTCGACCAGGAAGTCGGCCTCCTCGCCCGGCACCCCGAACCCGACCAGGTGCTCCCGGTACTCCCGCGTCGGCACGGCACGGTACGACAGCTCCCGCCCGGTCGCCGCGGCGATCTCCGCGACCGCCTCGCCCCACGCCACCAGCCGCGGCCCGGTCACGTCGATCTCCCGCCGCACATACCGGTCCCCCGAGGTCAGCGCCGCCACCACCACATCCGCGATGTCCCGTACGTCGATGAAGGGTTCCCGCACCCCCTCGGCGGCCGGGAACACCAGCCCGCCGCTCAGCCGCAGCTCCTCCACCAGCGGACCTTCGCTGAAGTTCTGTGCGAACCACGAGGCCTGCACGATCGTCCAGTCGGCACCCGACTCCCGCAGGGCCTCCTCGGTCGGCCGCGCCCGTTCCTCACCGCGCGCGGAGAGCAGCACCAGTCGCCGCACGCCGAGGGAAACCGCTTCCGGAGCGATTTCCCCGACAGCCCGGGTCGCCTCCGGCGAGCCGACGTCCGTCGGGAACGCCAGGTAAGCCGCTTCCGCGCCGCGCAGCGTCTCCGCCCACGTCGACCGGTCCCGCCAGTCGAAACCGGTTGCCCGCGAGGCCGCCCGCACCGTGAGCCCGGCCGCCCGCGCGGCCAGCGCCACGCGTCCGCCCGTACGACCGGTCGCTCCGGTCACCACGACCGTCATGTTCGAAGTGCCCGACGTGTGCGAGGTGTGCGACGTGTCCGTCGTCGGGCTCGGGCTCGGGGTCGTGGTCGTGCTCGTGTCCCTCGTCGTGTTCGTCGTGTCCTGCGCCGGGTTCTCGGCTGCGTTCTGTGTCATGGCTTCAGTCAACTGCCGTGCGCCGCACGGGCCCATCGCTGAACGGCTCATTCCCATAAGCGCGCGTCTACGCTGGCCGCATGGACGCACACCCACGCTCGAACGGGCTCACGCGGGGAGACCCGCTTGCGGGCCTGCTGGAGGGTCCACGCGCACGTGGCGCCCTCATGATCCGCGCGTGCTTCGACCCGCCGTGGGCGGTACGGGTCGAGGACCGGGCCCCGCTGACGGTGATGCTCATGGTCCGCGGCGAGGGCTGGGTCGTGCCCGACGAGGGCGAGCGGGTCCGGCTCACGGCGGGCGACCTCGCCATCGCCCGCGGCCCCGGCCCCTACACCTGCGCCGACGACCCCGCCACGGCCCCGCAGGCGCTGATCCTCCCCGAGGGGCAGTGCGCCTACCCCGACGGGCGGGCCCTGAACGGCTCCATGGACCTGGGCGTGCGCGCCTGGGGCGACCGCCTGGACGGCTCCACCCTGGTGCTGATCGGGACGTACATGATGGACGGCGAGATCAGCGGCCGGCTGCTGGACGCGCTGCCGCCCCTGCTCTCCCTCACGTCCGACGTATGGCCGTGCCCGCTCACCCCGCTGCTCATGGAGGAGATCGGCCGCGACGAGCCCGGCCAGGAGGTCGTGCTGGACCGACTGCTGGACCTGCTGGTCATCGCCGCGCTGCGGGCCTGGTTCTCCCGGCCGGGGGCGGAGGCGCCCGCCTGGTACCGGGCCATGGCCGACCCGGTCGTGGGCCGGGTGCTGCGCCTAGTCCAGGACGACCCGGCCCACCCCTGGACGGTCGCCTCCCTCGCCGTGAAGGCGGGTGTCTCCCGGGCCGGTCTGGCCCGCCGCTTCACCGAGCTGGTGGGCGAACCCCCGATGACCTACCTCACCGGCTGGCGCCTCGCCCTCGCAGCGGACCTCCTCCGCGACACCGACGAGACGATCGGCGCCATCGCCCGCCAGGTCGGTTACGGAAGCGCTTTCGCCCTGTCCAGCGCGTTCAAACGGGTGTACGGCGTGAGCCCGCAGGAGCATCGGGGCCGGGTGGGGGCCGGTCTCCCGGTGGGGGGCGGCGCGTAGCCTGGGCCTTGTGTACGAGGAACGGCCCTCCCGGCTCGCCGGTGCGGTGGTGTGGACCAACACCCCGACGGGCGGCGTCCCACGTCCGGTGCTCCCCGACGGCTGCATGGACCTGTTGTGGAACGAGGGCAGGTTGCTCGTCGCCGGCCCCGACACCCGGGCGTACGTCCCCGACGGCCCGACCGCGGCCTGGGCGGGCCTACGCCTCTACCCCGGCACCGCGCCCGCCCTCCTCGGCGTACCCGCCCATGAACTGCGCGACCGACGCGTGGAGTTGGCCGACCTGTGGCCCGCGGCGGAGGTACGACGACTGCGCGACAGGGTCGAGGCCGCGACGCACCCGGCGACCGCGCTGGAGGAACTGGCGCTGGAACGAGCGGTCCCACCCGACGCCGAGCTGCGCCGACTGGTGACCGCCCTCGCAACGGGCCGCCCGATCGCCGAGACCGCGGAGGAACTCGGTGTCGGTGCCCGCCAGTTGCACCGCCGCTCGCTGCACGCCTTCGGCTACGGCCCCAAGACGCTGGCCCGCATCCTGCGCCTCCGTCGCGCTCTGGCCCTGGCCCGTCAAGGTGTGCCGTACGCGGACACCGCGGCCCACGCCGGCTATGCCGACCAGGCCCATCTGGCCCGCGACGTACGTGAGTTGAGCGGTATGACACTGACGGAGCTGCTGGATCAGGGAGCGAGCGGCCAAGGAGCAGGGGAGAGTATGGGACAGAGAGTGGCGGGGGGCGGGACCAAGGGCTACGGCAGGGGTGCGAACAGGTCGACTCCCTGACCGTCCGGGTCCTGCACGACGGCGTACCGCTGCCCCCAGAAGGCGTCCCACGGCTTCAGCTCGCCCGTGTATCCGGCGCCCACCACCTCCTCGTACACCGCGTCGACCTCGGCCGGAGCGTCGCAGCGCAGCGCGAGGGAGTGCCGGCCGCCCCCGGACGGGGCCTGCCAGCCGGGATGGAAGGACCGGACGGTCTCCTCGGTGTCCAGCAACAGCCGCAGCCCGCCCGGCAGAGCGGCCTCGGCGTGCGGCTCGCGCTCGGCGCCCTCGGGGAACGCGAAGCCGAGCCGACGGTAGAAGGCGACGGAGGCGGCCATGTCGGAGACGACCAGGCCGATGGCATCGAATCGTGGACTCATACGGCCACCGTAGGCAGGGCCGCCCGAGGGGTCTTGAAAGAAACGGACACGCTTTTGTTCCACGCCCTCCCGTCAGGCCCTCCCGTCAGGCTGGTCCGTGAGGTTGGTCAGTCAGAGTGCCCGTCCGGTTCGGCGATCAGACGAAGACGACCGGCCCGTTCGGCGTGTCCAGGGTGTACGAGAAGCCCGCCGGGCCCTCGGAGACCGCGAGGTCGGTGCCGAGCGCGGTCAGCAGGGCGTGGACCTCGCCGGGGTCCGGGGCGGTGGCCGTCAGCTCCAGCAGGGGCGTGACCGGCAGGCCCGACGCCGACGGGTGGGTCGTACCGCCCCAGTCGATGAGAAAAGGGACCAGGCCGGACGGATGCGGGGTTCCGCCGTCCGTCAGCCGCCACTTCAACAGGGTGCCGTCGGGGCGTCGTCGGCTCATCCTCCGTACCTCGCCGGGGTCGTAGCCCCGCGCACGGACGGTCGCGACCGCCGCGTCCAGATCGGGCGGACTGATCGCCCAGGTGACGGTCCTCGGCGAGTCGAGCCCGTCCACCCCGAAGATGCGCGGACCCGTCGGCGCCGGCTGCTCGGGATCCGGGCCGATGATCTCCAGATACGCGCAACCACCCAGCCCGACCAGGTAGTTGCGGGTGCCGAATCCGACATGCACACCGCCAGGAGCCGGGGCCACTCCCGTGCGCCGGGTGAACTCGGCGACCGTCGCCGCCAGATCGCGAGTCGCGAGGACGAGGTGGTCGAGCCGTGCCGGAACGGTGTTCATCCCGCCCGAGACTACGCGCTCGGCCTCGAATCGCCGCGACTGTGGAACACCTGTGCGGCAGGATGGCCGCATGATCCGTACCGTACGCCTGCTTCCCGCGCTGCTGCTGGGGCCCGTGCTGCTCACCGCCTGCGGCAGCGAGCGGGCAGGCGAAGCCGAAGCCGACCCCGCCGAACTGGCCTCACGGGCCCGCGCGTTGGGCATCGCCCCGGAGTCGGTGTACGCCACCGATGCCCCCGGTCACACCCTCGCCCAGCAGTCCGTCGGCGTCTACGGCGGCGACGGCTTCTCCGCCACCTACGTCTCCCGGCAGAAGGGGACGCAGGTCCGACTCACCGTCGATCGGGGCACGATGACCGCCGCCACCTGCGAACAGCAACCCGGCGCCGAGCCCTCCGCAACACCTGTCACCTGCGCTCTGGACGGCGACGCCTGGTACCGCAGCTCCGGGCAGTGGGCGGAGTACGCCGTCCCGAAGAAGGGCTTCGTCATCCGCGTCGGCGGCACGAACGTACCCCGCGACGTCCTGCGTGAGGCCGCCGACCACCTCCACCGCCCGTCCGCCGACGAACTCGACACCCTCCTGCCGTCCGCACCGGCCGGCGGCGAGCCGGTGGAGCGCGGCGACCTGCCGCCGGTCGGCGACGGAGCTCCGAACAACGACGTCGACGCGGGCGGCTGAGGGAACCGCTCACGGCAGGGCGCCGAAACCGGTTGCGTGCGCTGCCGCTGCCGCTGCCGCTGCCGCTGCCGGTGGCAGTCCGCCCGTCCCGCCTGCCTCTCTGTGCCCCCGAAAGTTTCTCCGCAAGCGTTTCCCTGGGACGTGCACCCCGGCCCGCATAAAGTCGGGTGGCATGACCGCACGCCTGCTCGTGTACACCCGCACCACCGACTACCGACACGACTCCATCCCGGACGCCGTCGCCGCCGTACGCGCACTGGGGGAGTACGCCGTCGAGCACACCGAGGACTCGTCAGCCCTGGAAGCCCCGCTGGACGGATACGCGGCCGTGGTCTTCCTCTCGACCAGCGGTGAGGTGCTGACCCCGGCCGGGCGGGACCGGCTCGCCCGCTACGTCGACTCGGGCGGCGGCTTCGTCGGGGTGCACGCGGCGGCCTGCACCGAGTACGACTGGCCGTACTACGGCGAACTCCTCGGCGCCCGCTTCGCCCGCCACCCCGCCCTCCAGCCGGGCAAGGCACTCGTCGAGGACCGCGACCACCCTGCGACCCGTCACCTGCCGGCCGTCTGGGAGTTCACCGACGAGTGGTACGACTTCCGCACCAACCCCCGAGGCGAAGGCCGAGGCCAAGACGGGGGACGAGGCCGCGTCCGGGTACTGGCCACCGCCGACGAGTCCTCCTACGACGGCGGACGGATGGGCCCGGACCACCCGCTCGTCTGGTGCCGCGAACAGGGCGCCGGGCGGGTCTTCTACACCGCTCTCGGCCACTCCTCCGAGGCCTACCGGGATCCCGACTTCGTGGCACATCTGGGCGGCGGAATCGGGTGGTCGGCCGGGGTGGAAGTGTGAGGCGCTCGGTGCGGTGGGGTCGCGCTCGGTAAACGGCTTCGGTGCAGGTTTTCGGTAAACGCCTTCAGCAAGCGTCCCCCGAAACGCGTTCAGTAAGCGTGCTCAGCAATGCGTGCAGTGACTGGTCGGCAGCGCGTGCGGTAACGCGTCAAGTGACGTTTCTGCGGTGAACCGTTTGCGCCATCGGGGTGAGTCCGGCCCACAGGGGCGCGGCGCTCGCGCCCGGCCGCGGAGATCCTCTTGTCCCGGAAATGGCACAGCAGGAGGAGCCGGACGTTGACTTACGGGACCAAGCTGCGGGAGCGGATCGCCGCACCGGGCACGACGCCGCTGATCGGCGTGTACGACATGTACTCGGCGTCCATCGCAGCCCAGCACTACGACGCGATGTTCGTCTCCGGTTTCGGCTTCGCGGCCTCCTACTACGGACTGCCGGACATCGGTTTCATCGCCTGGCCGGACATGATGGCGTTCGTCCAGCGGTTGCGGGGCGCGTTCCCGGGACACCACCTGCTGGTCGACATCGACGACGGCTACGTCGATCCCGAGGTCGCCTGCCATGTGGTGGAGGGCCTGGAGCGGATCGGGGCGTCCGGTGTGATCCTCGAGGACCAGAAACGGCCCCGCCGCTGCGGGCACGCCGACGGCAAACAGGTGCTGCCGCTCGCCGACTACCTCACCAAGCTGGACATGGTTCTGTCCACCCGCCGTGACATGGTCGTCGTGGCGCGGACGGACGCCACCGACGAGGCCGACATCCTGCACCGGGCCGAGGCCCTCGCGGCCACCGACGCGGACGTCGTCCTGGTCGACGGGGTGCGCAGCGTGGAGTGGATCCGCCGCATCCGGGGCGTCGTCGGCGACAAGCCGTTGCTGTTCAACCAGATCGCCGGCGGCAAGTCCCCGAGCCTGTCCCTCGGTGAACTCACCGACCTCGGCGTCGACATCGCGATCTACAGCACGCCGTGCCTGTTCGCCGCCCACCAGGCCATGCACTCCGCGCTGACCGACCTGAAACGTGCGGACGGCCGCCTGCCCGAGGCGGACGACACCGGCGGCGTCGGCGTAGGGACTGCCACCCGGCTGCTGGAGGGCAACCTCGCGCGGCTGCGATCCGTGCCGGAGAGTGCCCGCGGGTGAACCGAGCGCCCGCCCGCGGCGTCCTGGCCGGCACGACCTCGCTCCGTGCCCTGGCCATCGGGCTGTTCTGGGGAGGCGTCGGCCCCCCCTTCCCCGAACCCCGGGGGACGGGTCCGGCCATCCGTGCCTGTCCGTGCTGACGGGGCTGGTCGCCGGGCGACTCCTCACCGTCCCGGCGTCCTTGCTCGCCGGAAACGTAGGGATGCGGTTCCGGAAAACGACGCGAGCCCGCACGACGCGGCGACCTCGCCCCTACGGCGTCGCCCTGGGCGTCGTTCTGCCGGTCGCCGCCCTCCTCTGCTGGCCCAGGTGCGCGCGGTGCGGGACTGGCCGGCCAGCGAGCCGACTCCCGGCGGGGTGGGCGGGACCCGGACGGCGAGGCAGGACTCGCGCTGTTCGCCTGAGTCTTCGCCGGACTGGTGATCGCCGTCGGCCTGACGCTGCTGGCGCACGCGGTGCATGTGAGCAGGGGCGGGCGGATCGCGACCTGGGCAGACCGGGAACGAGCGTCCGTCGCCGTACGCGTCACCGCCCCGGCGGTGCGGTGCTCGCGCGCTCCACCAACCGTGTGGACAGCTCTGTGCGCGTCCCCTCCGGGTGCTCCCCGTCCATCATCCGCACCAGCAGACGGAGAGCCGTCGCCGCCATCTCGGCCAGCGGCTGACGGACGGTCGTCAGGGCCGGAGTGCTCCAGCGGGACTCTGGCAGATCGTCGAAGCCGACCACGCTGATGTCGTCCGGAACCCTCAACCCCCGCTCCGCCAAAGCCTCGTAGACACCGAGTGCCATACGGTCGGAGCACACGAACACGGCCGTCGGCGGCTCGGGCAGGTCGAGCAGTTCGCGCATGCGGTGACGGGCCACGGACTCGTCGAAGCCGCCGTGGCGGACGTACTCCGGGCGGTGACCCAGACCGGCCGAGGCCAGGGCGGAACGGTAGCCGGCCACGCGAGCGGTGCTGCACATCCTGCGGCGCGTTCCGGCGATCACCGCGATCCGTTCGTGGCCGAGGGCCAGCAGATGCTCGGTCGCCGTCACCCCGCCCTGCCAGTTCGCCGCCCCCACCGACACGACGCCCGGCGGCGGCTCCACCACCGGGTCGATCATCACGTACGGGATCCGGTGCTGTTCCAGCCACAGGAACTGGGACTCCGCCAGCTCGGCCAGGTTGAACAGCACGCCGGCCGAGCCGCGCGCGCTGAGCTTGTCCAGCCAGCCGCGCTGCGGACGGCCCGCGCGGGTACGGGACAGGGCGGCCGACACGACCACGTCCAGACCCGCGTCGTGCGCGGCCTCCTCGACACCGTGCAGCACCGCGCCCGTCCAGGAACTCGCCAGGGAGTGCACGACGAGATCGACCAGCCGGGGCGGCTTTGCCGGGTCGAAACGGGGTCTGCGCACGTAACCGAGCCGATCCAGCGCCTCGGTGACACGGCGTCGGGTCTCGGGAGCCACGTCCTCGCGGCCGTTGACCACCTTCGAGGCGGTGGGCACGGAGACCCCCGCCTCGCGGGCCACGACCGCAAGGGTCGGCCCGGCCGCCATGCTCGCACTGCCCGTGCGGACCATCGGGAACCACCTCTCCGGCCCGCCCGAGGGCCAGCGAAAGTTCGACCACCGCCCTTTCGGAGCCGATCCGACCCGACGGCTCACAGAAAGCGCTTGCTATCCTAGGTGTGCCTCAGCGTGGCGTGAAGATGCAGGAAACGGTTGCGCGGCGCGTGTCCGGTGAGTGCGCGGCCTGGGTGGTGGTGCGTGCCGGTGACGCTGTCGCGGGTGGATCGCCCTGGGCGGGGGCTGTCGGGCGCCCCGGGCGGGGGTTGCGACGACTTTTGGGCCGCGGGATGGGACGGGGCGCAGGTTGGGTCCGGTCGGGTCGGCGCGAGTCTGGGCGTGGGCTCGGAACCGAGGCCGGGGCCGCAGCCGGGTCAGGTGGGTCGGGTCGGGGACGGGCCCGAAGACGCTTTCGGCACCTTGCCGTCAGGTCCCCTCGAAGCGCCGGCGCGAGTCCTCGATCTGGCGAGGTACTGCTTCGTCCAGTCGCACAGTCCGTCGATCGTCACCCGCAGTGCGTGGCCCGGCTCGGTCCCGGTTTACTCGACCCGTGGTGGCACCGTGGGGTAGACAGTCCGCTCGACCAGGCCGTTGCGCTCCGGCAGGTGCAGGTTCTGGGTGAGCATCTTGTGGCTGATGCCCTTGATCTCGTAACTCGCTGAAACGCAGCGTCCGATCACCGAGCACCTCGGTGATCAGGAGCGCCCACTTGTTGGCGATGTCCGAGAAGATCTCCCGCGCCAGGGAGTCCGCACGCGTCAGGTCCGCGTCTTGGGTGAGCCCTTGGACTGCTTGGTCACCATCTGGTTCCCCAGTCACCGAAAAGTGCGTTCTTCCCTGCCGGCGCACACTCTCCTACGGTTCCTGAGTAACCACAAGTGACCACGGGGCGAGGTCCAGCGGGGCGGATGAAACGCGTACGAACCGCTTACGAATCCGTTTACGGCGTGCCTCCCCGCGAACGCTCACAACCGCTTACGAAAGAGACGGACAGTATGGCCATCACTCTGCTGAACCCCAGCGGTCTCCCGGAGATCGACGCCTACCGGCAGGTGTCGATCGGGACAGGCTCGAAGCTGGTCTTCGTCGCCGGACAGGTCGCCTGGGACGCGGACGGGATCACCGTCGGCGAAGGCGACCTCGCCACCCAGGTCGAACGGTGCTACCTCAACGTCTCCACCGCCCTCGCAGGTGCCGGCGCCTCCTTCGACGACGTCGCGAAACTGACCGTCTACGTCGTCGACTGGACCCCCGACAAGATGCCCCTGTTCCTCGAGGGTGCCGCGCGGGCGTCCTCGAAGCTGGGCGTCACGCCGGTGCCGCCGGGCACCCTGCTGGGCGTCGCGGCACTGGACGTGCCCGAGCACCTGGTCGAGATCGAGGCGGTGGCGGTCCTCGACTGAACAGCCGTCAGGGCGCGCCCGACGCCGCTGGTCGTCGAGCAGCCGTCACTTGAGGGCGCCCAGCGTCACACCGGTCCGCCAGTAGCGGCGCATCGCCACCATCATGATCGCCATGGGGACGATGGACAGCAGGGCGCCGGTCAGGACGAGGCTCGTCAGGTCGACGCCGGACTCCAGCCGCTTACCGCTCCAGTTGTACAGGCCGATGTTGAGCGTCCAGTTCTTCTCGCCGCGCAGCACGGTCAGCGGCAGGAAGAAGGAGTTCCAGGTGTTGACGAAGGCCAGCAGGAAGACGGTGGCGCCGCCCGTCGTCATCATCCGCAGCACGATGCTGACGAAGATCCGCAGTTCGCCGGCGCCGTCCAGGCGGGCCGCCTCCAGGAGTTCGAAGGGGACCGTCGCCTCCGTGTACACCTTGGCCAGGTACACGCTGAACGGGTTGATCAGGCAGGGGATCAGCATCGCCCAGGGCGTGTCGACCAGACCGATCTCCGAGAACAGCAGATACAGCGGGAGCGTCAGCAGGGCGATCGGGATGAGGAACGAGCCCACCACACACGCGAAAACGATGCCACGCCCCGGAAACTCGAACCGGGCCAGGCCGTAGCCTGTCGCAAGCGCGATCAACGTGCCGCCGAGCGAGCCGATCCCGGCGTACAGCAGGGAGTTGGCCGTCCAGCGCAGGAAGATGCCGTCCTCGTAGGTGAACAGCTGGTGCAGGTTGTCCCACAGGTGCCAGCCGGAGAACCACAAGCCGTTGCTCTGGTAGAGCCCGGTGCGGTCCTTGGTGGCGGCCACGATCAGCCACCACACCGGGAACAGACTGTAAGCGCTTGCCAGAGTCAGTCCGAACAGAAGGAACCTCTGACCTCCTCGGGAACGCGAGCCGGGATCCGGATGCGCGCGGCGGCGGACCGCCCGGGTGGAGGGCGGCTTGGCGCGGTCCTCGGTGAGCGTCATCGATCCGTCTCCTTCGAGGTCAACCGGTAGAAGAGGAAGGAGGCGATGCCCAGGATCAGTGCCAGGAGTACCGACAAGGCCGCCGCGTAGTGGTAGTTGCCGGCGTTGAACGCCTGGTTGTAGATGATCATGATTGGGGTGAAGTCGTCGTTCACCGTCTGCGGAGTGACGTTCCGGAACAGCGCGGGTTCGTTGAAGAGCTGCAGCATCTGGATGATGGAGAGCAGCCCTGTCAGCACCAACGCGCCGCGCACGTAAGGCACTTTGATGCTCCGCGCGATCCGTGTCTCCGAGGCGCCGTCCAGCCGGGCGGCCTCGAACAGCTCGCGCGGCACGGCCTGGAGCGCCGCGTAGATGATCACCATGTTGTAGCCGATGCCGTGCCAGGTGAGCAGGTTGCCGATCGAGGGCCACACCATCGACGGCGAGAAGAAGTTCCAGTCGACCCCGAGCGCCCGTCCGATGGACGTGAGCGGGCCCACCTCCGGACTGTAGAGGTTGATCCACACGATGGCCGCGACCACGCCCGGAATCATGGACGGCACCAGCAGCGCGATCCGGAACCGTCCGGCCACCCGTGAGGTGAGCGCGTCCAGGAGCAGCGCCAGCACCAGGCTGACGAACAGCATCACCGGAATCTGTACGCAGGCGAACAGCACCACGCGCAGGACCGAACCGAGGAAGTCCGCATCGGTCAGTCCCTGCCGGTAGTTGGCGAGGCCCGAAAACTCCTGCGTCGCACCGCCGAGGCCGAGTCCGGACTGCTGTTCCCGGAAGAGCGACTGGTACACGGCGTAGCCGATCGGGACCAGATAGAGGAAGACGAAGCCGAGTTGGAAGGGAACCGTGAACGCGGCCCCCTTCCAGCGCTGGGAGCGGATCATCGGCGGTGCCTCAGCCCTTGACGTTGATGCCGCGGGACTTCAGGTCGTCGACGGTCCACTTCTGCATGTGCGCCAGCAGGTCGGCGACCTTCTGCTCCTTGCTGACCACCTTGGCCCAGCCGGCCTGCAGTTCCGTGAACATCGCGGTCCAGTTCGGTCCGAACGCCCAGTCGGTGGTGACGGTGCTGAGGCTGTCCTTCACCACCTGCTGCGCGGGCTGGTAATCGCTGCCGAGCAGTTTCTCGGGGATCGACTCGGCGATGTAGGAATCGCTGTCGGCCAGTGCCGGCATCACACCGTTACCGGTTTCCGGGCTTGCCATCGTCTTCACGGCCGCCGGGTCGGTGGATATCCACAGCGCGGCCTCGGCAGCCTGCTTCTGGTGTGCACACTGCTTGCTCACCAGGGTCACGCTGCCGGTCAGGTTGGTGCCGGCCGGGGTCTTGGGTGCTTCACCGGTGAAGGCCGGCCAGGGGGACAGCGCCCACTTGCCGTAGGACTTGGTGAAGTTCTGCACCATGCCGGCCATCTGCCAGGTGGAGATCTGCCGGGTGACGGTACCGCCGTCGTCGTAGTTGCGTTGCACGGCCGCGTAGTCGGCGAAGGAGAGGGTGGAGTTGAGGTCGTTGTCGATGATGTCCTGGATCACCTTCGCGGCCTTGAGGGTGCCCGCGTCCTGGAAATCCACCTTCCAGGCATTGCCGTCGACGCTGTACCAGTGGGCGCCGGCCTGCATCGCGAGCACCTCCAGGGTGCTTGGGTCCTCACCGGCGAAATTGGTGATCTTGACACCGTGCTTCTTGAGTTCCTTGCCGACGGCGATGAAGTCGTCCCAGGTCGCGGGCGCCTCGAGACCGTACTTCTGGAAGACGTCGCTGCGGTAGATCGTGAAGTTGGGTGAGGAACTGGTGGGAACGCCGTACACCTTGCCCTGCACCTGGGCGCCCGCCCAGGAACCGGGATTGAACTTGTCCTTGCTCGGCCCGACGTACTGCGTGATGTCGGCGAGTGCGCCCTGTGAGACCCAACTGGTCACGTACTCGGCGGTGTTCTGGATCAGGCAGGGCGCGTCTCCCGCCTTGACCGCGTTGGTGAGCTGCTTCTGCATGGTCAACTGATCGGTGACCTTGGTGTACTTGAGCTGTATGTCCTTGTGAGAGGCGTTGAACGCCTTGACGACCGCTTCCTGGCCGTTGGCCCAGCCCCAGAAAGGCAGGGTGACCGGGCCGGACGCCGAGGGGTCCCCGTCGTCCGACCCGCCGCAGGCGGAGAGCAGACCTGTCAGTGCGATGCCCGCCACTGCGGCGCGGGCGAACCTTGTCCGGGGGCTGGTGGAGTTCATCTGACCGTGATCCTTCGGAGAGTAGGCGTCTCGGAACGAGAGAACGGCGGCTCGGCACTGACCGGAAAGGGTGGCCGTGCGGCGTCGGTGTCCTGCACGGCTCGGCGGCGGGAGCGGCTCGCGGGTGCGGGGCGGGCGGCCGAATGGGAAGGGCTTGAGCAACCGGTTGCCGCGCAGGTCTGAGGAAGTTGTAGTAACCGGTTGCTGTGGACGGTAGGCCGAGGGAACCGGCCTAATCAAGGGGCGTGCAGGGAAAAGTTGTGGCGAGGGAGGTCGCGAGGCGGAAACCGGTTTCGAACTAGATCACCGGCGTCGGCGAGCGCTCACCGACGCGGTCTTCGGCGGCCGCACCGAGTCCCGCACGACCACATGGGTGCCCAGCACCAGGTGCTCGCTGTCCCCGACGCCCACCTTGTGTCGGGTGCCGGCGGCGGCCCCCGCGCGCCGCCGGTCCGCCACCGCACGCAGGGCGACCCGCCCCATCTCCTCGTACGGCACGTGCACGGTGGTCAGTTGAGGCGTGAGCTGGGTGGCCAGCGGAATGTCGTCGTAGCCGACGATCGACACGTCGTCCGGCACCTGCAGGCCGGCCACGCGCAAAGCCTGGAAGGCGCCCGCGGCCACGATGTCGGTGCCCGCGAGGACGGCCGTGAAGTCCGGTGTGTCGTGCAGCGCCGCCTCGACGGCCGCGTACCCGTGCTCGTCGTCGTACGGACCGTGCCGCACCAAACCCGGGTCGAACGGCACTCCGTACGCCTCGAAGGCCCGGCGCGCGCCCCGCAACCTGCCCTGGGCGGTGGTGAGTTCGGCAGGACCCGGCAGGACCAGCACCCGCCGGTGGCCCGCCGAGAGCAGGTGGCTGGCCATGGCGTACGCCCCGGACTCGTTGTCGTAGTCGACCGTCGTGGCCGGCACATCGCCCTCCAGCGGTGGCCGGCCGACCAGGACGAGGTGCGAACCCGCCGCATCGAGGGAACGCGCGAAGCGTGCCATGCGCAGCTGGTACTCGTCGAAGTCGTAGGCCCCGCCGAGCAGGACCACCGCGGCAACCCCCTGCTGGCGCATGAGGTTGACCAGAGTCAGTTCGCGTTCGGGATCGTCCCCCGTGGTGCCGACGAGCGACAGCCAACCGCGCAGGGTGGCCGCGCCTTCGACGCCCTTGGCAACATGTGCGAAAGCGGCGCCGGTGATGTTGTTCATCAGTATCGCCACCGTCGGCGTGCCGCCCCCGGCCAGGGAACGGGCATGCGCGTTGGTGACGTAATCGAGGTCGCGGACCACCTTCATGACGCGGCGGCGCAACTCGTCCGAGACCGGATAGTTGCCCGACAGCACCCGCGAGACACTCGCCACGGAGACGCCCGCGCGCTCCGCCACATCCCTTATGGTCGCCCGGCCGATGTCGCCGGTCGTCTTGCGTTGACTCACCGTGGTGGCTCCTTCACTTCTGCGCGCATCCGAGGAACGGCCGTAACGGCCCTCGGCGGGTCGCCGTGTCCCGCTCATCGGTCGGACCGGCGCTCTGTCCGGCACCGGTGCGGGAACCGTATCCCGCGGTTCTCCTCTGACGGTGGGCCTGTGGATAACCGTCGAGAGCGGTTGAGTGAAGGCGGCGGAAGAGGGCGTGGACCCTTCCCCCCGACGCCGTCGGCTCGCGCTGCGGCGGCAGGAATGCCAGGTCAGCGGTGCAGCGTGGGTGGTCCGCCGGGTTCGTCGGGTCGGTCGGGCCCGGTCAGGCCACCCGTGCCAGGTCCTCGTGACGTACCTCGTGGGCGAGCGGCAGTCCCTCGGCCAGCCGTTCCAGCTCTCCCACGACGATGCGGCCGAGCCGCTCCAACTCGTTGCCGAGGGAACCCGCGATGTGCGGAGTGAGAAACACGTTCGGTAGCCGGTAGAGCGGGGAGTCGGCGGGCAGCGGCTCGGGCTCGGTGACGTCGAGGATCGCGTGCAGCCGGCCGGAGACCAGTTCGTCGGTGAGGGCGGCGTGATCGATCAGCGCGCCGCGGGAGGTGTTGATCAGTACGCCGCCGTCGCGGACGAGGGCGAGCCGGTCCCGGTCGAGCATATGAAGGGTTTCGGGGATGTCGGGCGCATGCAGGCTGACGATGTCGCTGTACCTCAACAGGTCTTCCAGCGGCAGTAGTCGGGCGCCCAGTTCGGCCGCCTCGGCGGGGTCGATGTACGGGTCGTGCAGGAGGACCTCGAACTCGTAGGGGCGCATGAGTTCCAGCAGCCGACGGCCCACGCGTGAGGCCCCGATGACGCCCACCCGGCGGCCGATGTTGCCGAGGGGCGCCGTCTCGTCGGCGGAGGGGTGGGCGTGGGTGCGCCGGAAACGCTCCCGGTGGGTGAAAGCGTCCTTCCCGGCGAGCAGGATCATGGCGAGTGTGTACTCGGCGACCGGAACGGCGTTGCCGACAACCGCGCTGGAGACGGTGATCCCGTGTTTCCACAAGGGCTCTCCGATCAGGGAGCGGACTGAGCCGGCGGCGTGCAGCACCGAGCGCAGCCGGGGCGTCGCCGCCAACGTGTCCGGACCGAGGCGGGGGCAGCCCCAGCCGGTGATCAGGACCTCGGCGCCCGCCAGGGCGGTCGCGGCGGCCGGATCGGCGAAGTCCCGCACGACGAGCGTGGGGTCGATGTCGGCCGTCCGCCGCAGCCTGGTCAGGAGTGGCACGGGGAACAGCAGGGGGAGGTGCACCGGATCCATGGCGAACACGGCCCTGGGCAGCTGGGCGCTGGGCATGACTCTCCTGAGGTGCGTGGGAAACGTTTTCTGAAAGCGTCTTCTACGGTAGGTGGGGCCGTGAGACCGGGTCAATCGGTCGGACACGTCGTCATGGACGTGACCTCCGCAGGCTGGGCATCGGCCAAAAGCCCATGTAGAAACGGGTTTTGGGGCAGCAGTTGCGCTGAGGGTACGCCGACCGGTGGGGTGGGGAAACGTGTTTCCCCTCGCCGGGGATGGTGGCTGCGGCCGGAAGTCGTCACAACCGGTTGCCAAGCCCGCGATAGGGCCGGGCCGGTGCTGAGCAAAGCTTCGAGCGGAGTAAGCGGTTTGCGAGCGGTTTCCCGCGCGGCTCTGTATCCGCGCAGGTAGACGGGGTTGTCTCGGGGTTTCGAGCAGCCCCGGACGCCTGCGGCGCACCGCCTTGCTCCACTCGCAGAGTTTTCGAAACTGTGCGCACCCCCTTGACGAGCCATGAGGAGCGGAACAAGCTCTGCCCACTCGGCCGTAGCAACCGGTTGCTACGTGTTACCGCGGCTTCGTGCGACTTCTGCGTCTCCATGCCCGCGCACCGTCGCACACCACGGCTTGGGCGCCGCAGTCATGTCGTCGATGCCCCGTCACAGCGCATTTTTCTCCCTACGCCTCCAAGGAGAACCGCATGAACACGCCCCTGTCTCGCCGTACCGCTCTTCAGGCGGCGGGCGCCACCGTGATCGCGGCCGGACTGTCCGGCACGACAGCCGCGGCGGCCCAGGCCGACGAGGACAACCCCGCTGCCAGGCTGGTCACTTACTCCCGCCCGGCCACCATGCCGACCAACACGAGCTTCAAGGTGCGGGTGCGCACCGTCCCCGACGGGGACTGGCAGACCCTCGACATCTGGCGGCCGCAACTGGAGGAAATCAACCCCACCACCGGTTCCGGCAAGGTCTACAACACCTCGATGGTCTGCTTCGACTTCCGCGGCTCGGCCGAATTGGAGGTCACCTACCGCCAGGGCGGCACCACGAAGGCACGCGTGCGACCGGACGTGCTCGGCATCACCCCCGAACTCCTCGGCGACACAGTGCGGTTCACACTCGACGAGCCGCGCGACATCGTCGTACAGATCAACGACGAGATCTTCGACTGTCTGCACGTCCTCACCAACCGCGTCGACCCGAACCCGCCGGTCGCCGACGACCCCGACGTGATCTACTTCGGGCCCGGCGTGCACACCGTGCCCGGCAACGTACTGACCGTGCCGAGCGGCAAGACCGTGTACCTCGCGGGTGGAGCCGTCCTGAGGGCCCAAGTGTTCTTCAAGGATGTGGAGAAGGCCGCCCTCATCGGCCACGGAATGCTCCACGCGGGTCCCGGCGGCATCTTGTGCGAGGGCAGCAGGAACATCCGCGTCGAGGACGTCGTCATCATGAATCCCAACGGATACGCCGGCACCTTCGGGGAGAGCGAGAACGTCCACGTCAGGAAGGCGCGCTCGTTCAGCTCCAAAGGCAACGGAGACGGTTTCGACGTCTTCTCCTCGACCGGCGTCGTCTTCGACGGCTGCTTCATGCGCAACTCCGACGACTGCTTCGCCATCTACGGCCACCGTTGGGAGTACTACGGCGACACCCGCGACATCACCATCCAGAACTGCACCCTGTGGGCCGATGTCGCCCACCCCGTCAACGTCGGCACCCACGGAAACACCGATGCCCCCGAGATGATCGAGAACCTGGTGATCAGGAACGTGGACATTCTCGACCACCGCGAGCCGCAGATGGGCTACCAGGGCTGCATCGCCCTCAACACCGGGGACTCCAACCTCATCAAGAACGTGCGTATCGAGGACGTCCGTATCGAGGACTTCCGATGGGGCCAGGTCATCCACATGCGCGTGATGTACAACACGAAGTACAACACCTCGGTCGGCCGCGGCATCGAAGACGTCTATGTCAAGAACCTCACCTACACCGGCGGCCACGCCAACCCGTCGATGTTCCTCGGCTACGACGCGGACCACGCCGTCAAGAACGTCACCTTCGAGAACCTGGTGATCAACGGCAAGGTCATCGCCGACTCGATGCGGAAACCGGGCTGGTACTACACGACCGACGCCATGCAGTGGTTCTCCAACGAGCACGTCGTCAACCTGAAGTTCCTCACGACGGCCGAGGCGGAAGCGGCCGCACAGTGAGCCCGGTCAGCCGTCGCGGCCTGCTGAAGTCCTCCACCGCGCTGCTGCTGGCCGCGGGCACCAGCACCTCGATCGCGTCCTCGGCGCAGGCGGCCGCCGAGGGGACAGGTGACACCTTCGCCTTCACCCATCCGGGCCTGCTGCACAGCGCCGCCGACCTGGCCCGTATGAAGTCCGCGATCGACCGTGTGCAGTCGCCTGTCCACGACGGGTACCTGGCGCTTGCCGCCCACAGTAGATCGCAGACTGCATACACTCCGCAGAACACCGGCCAGATCACCTCCTGGGGCCGCGGACCCTCCAACTTCATGGGTCAGGCCGTCGCCGACTCGGCCGCGGCCTACCAGAACGCCCTGCTGTGGGCCGTCACCGGAAACCGCGCCCACGCAGACAAGGCCCGGGACATCCTCGACACCTGGTCGGCCTCGCTCACGATCATCACCGGCGCGGACGGCCCGCTCGGCGCGGGCCTCCAGGCCTTCAAGTTCCTGAACGCGGCCGAGTTGCTGCGCCACACCGGTTACGACGGCTGGCCGGACGCCGACATCGCGCGCTGTGAGCGATCCTTCCTGGACGTCTGGTACCCGGCCGTCTCCGGCTACATGCTCTACGCCAACGGCAACTGGGACCTGACGGCACTTCAGACCATCCTTGCCATCGGCGTCTTCTGCGAGGAGCGCACCCTCTTCGACGACGCCCTGCGCTTCGCGGCCGCCGGCGCCGGCAACGGCAGCGTCGCACACCGGATCGTCACCGCCGCGGGCCAGGGCCAGGAGAGCGGCCGTGACCAGGGTCACGAGCAGCTCGCCATCGGTCTCCTGGGGGACGCCGCCCAGGTCGCCTGGAACCAGGGCGTCGACCTGTGGGGCTTCGACGGCCACCGCATCCTGGCCAACGCCGAGTACGCAGCCCGCTACAACCTCGGCGGCGCAGTTCCCTTCACCCCCGACCTCGACCGCACCGGCAAGTACATCAAGACAACCGTTTCCGACAAGGTCCGCGGCACCCTGCCCCCGATCTACGAGATGTACCACGCCCACTACGTCGGCGTGCGCGGTCTGCACGCCCCGAACACCGAAGCCGCCGTCTTCCGCGGCACCGGCGGGACGCGGGTCGTCGAGGGTGCCAACGACGACCTGCCCGGCTGGGGGACATTCGCCTACGCGGGTGCGGCCGCGACCGAGCCCGGCATGCCCGTGCCTCCCGCCGGCGTCACGGCGGTGGGGGAGGAGAAGGCGGTTACCGTGTCGTGGCTGCCGTCGGCCGGGGCAACCGGTTACACAGTGCTGAGAGCCGCACGCATCAACGGTCCCTACGAAGCCGTCACCACAGGCCTGGGGATGCCGGCGTACACGGACAGCGGTGTCGGCGCCGGACGCACGTACCACTACACGGTTTCCGCCTCCAGCCCGCGGGGCGAGAGTGGGCCTTCCACGGTCGTGACGGCAACCGCCGGCCTCCCCGCGCCCTGGGCGACGGCCGACATCGGCTCCATGAAGATCCCCGGCTCCGCCCACTTCGACGGGGAACGGTTCGTGCTGGAAGCCTCCGGCACCGCCGACACCTACCACTCGGCCCACCTTCCCCTGCACGGCGACGGCGCGGTCACCGCCCGGGTGGTGTGGCCGCTCAGCTCCCAGTACTCCAAGATCGGCGTCACCGTGCGCGCCTCCCTCGACGCGGACGCCCCCCACGCGTCGATGCTGATCCAAGGGCTGCCGCTGCACACCTGGAGCGGGGTGTGGACAGTACGCCCGAGGGTCGGTGTGCCCGTCACGGCGAGGGGCAGCACTCCCGTGCCTCCCTCCCAGCAGGAAGCGATCACCGCCAGGGCGGCCTTCCCGATCTCCGACCTCGGCGAGCTGCCCGAGTCCGCGACCCCGCTCGCCGCTCCCCACGTCGAGGGCGCGGGCGACGGATACCGGTTGCGGATGCCTTACTGGGTGCGGGTGACGCGTGAGGGACGGCGCTGCACGGGGGCCATCTCCGCGGACGGTGTCCAGTGGACGGTCGTCGGCACGACCGAGGTCGACGGTATGCCGAAGACCGTATACGCGGGCCTGCTCCTCACCTCCTCCCTCGGCGTCGACGAGCCCTACGCCGACACCGGCACCGGCGCCTTCGACAACGTCAGGGTGACCGCCCCCGACGGAGACGTCTGGCGCACCCCCCGCCCTGCCCGTACCCCCTCCGATCTCCGAGCGACAGCCGGATCGGCAGGTGTCCGGCTCGCCTGGACCGACCTGGATCTCTCCGCCCGCTACACCGTGCTGCGCGCCCCACGTCCCCACGGCCCCTACCGCACCATCGCCACGAACGTCGGCGCGGTCGGCTTCGGCGCCCGCATCCGCTACACCGACCCGAGCGGAACGCCCGGAGCGACGTACCACTACGCCGTCGCCAAGACCAACTGCGCCGGGAGCGGGCCCCGTTCGTCATCCGTGGCCGTCCTCGTGCCGGAGGCGACCGCCGCACCCACGCGGCCGGCATCCGCCGCGAGCACCCCGCTGCCCGCCCCCTGGACCCACGGCGACCTCGGTGACGTCGTTCTCGACCGGCGGGCGTACGGCACGCTCGGTGTCGCGGCCGTCCTCACCCCGGGTGATGCGATCCATGACGGCGACAGCATCCTCACGGTGCGGGGCGCGGGGAGCGACCTCAATGTCAACTCCCAGGGGATGACGGGCCACTTCGTACGGCAGATGGTTTCAGGTGACTGCGAGGTCACCGCCCGGCTGCTCTCCCGGGAGGGCACCACGGCCGACCGCGTCGGCCTGCTGATGGCCAAGTCGCTCTCGCCTTTCGACCAGGCGGCGGGCCTGATCGTCACCGGCGGCACCACGGCACAGTTCATGCTGCGCCAGACCGTGGCAGGCGCCTCCGCCTTCACCGGCACGACCACCGTCCGACTTCCTCTCCTGCTACGGCTGAAGCGCACCGGAACCGTTTTCTCCGCGGCCGTCTCCACCGACGACGGCGCCACCTGGACCCCACTGGCCCAGGGCGAGGTACCCGCCTTCGGCGACGCCCCCTTCCACGTGGGCCCGGTCGTCTGCTCCCGCAGCCAACCGTCTCTCTGCACAGCGAAGTTCAGCGAGGTGATGGTCACCTCGCGGTAGATCGGGTCCCCCCCCACGGATCCCCCCACGATGGGAGCCCCACCCCATGAGCCGCACATCCCCCCAACCCCCGTTCCCCCACAACCCCTCCCCGCACACCGCCCCCTCGGGCCCCTCTTCCCCCAGCCCTCGAGACCACCTGAGCCGCCGCGGTCTGCTGAAGACCGCGGGCGGGCTCACCGCCGCCCTCGCCCTGGGTGCCGGCTCGGCGCCCACCGCGGCGGACGCGGCCCCGGCGGCCTTCACCCACCCCGGCATGCTGCACAACTGGGGCGACATCAACCGTGCCAAGGTCAGGGTCGCCGCCGGGAACGACCCCTGGCTGTCCGGCTGGAACAGGCTGACGGCCAACGCCCACGCCCAGTCGACCTGGACACCCCGCCCCCAGGCCACCGTCGTCCGCGGCGGCACGGGCGAGAACTACGGTCTTCTCTACAACGACATCGCCGCCGCCTACCAGAACGCCCTGCGCTGGCAGGTCACCGGCAGTGAGGCGCACGGGCGCTGCGCCGCGAACATCCTCAACTCCTGGTCCTCGACGCTGACCACCGTCACCGGCAATGCCGACCGCTTCCTGGCCGCAGGCATCTACGGCTGGCAACTCGCCAACGCCGCCGAACTCGTGCGGGACCACGTGGCGTTCGACCTGGCGGCCTTCCAGGAAATGATGGTCAGCGTTTTCTACCCGCTCAACAACCAGTTCCTCACCGGCCACAACGACGCCTGCATCACCAACTACTGGGCGAACTGGGACCTGTGCACGATCGCGTCCGTCATGGCGATCGGCATCCTCACCGAGGACGCCGCCAAGTACGACCAGGCCGTCACCTACTTCAAATCCGGTGCCGGCAACGGCTCGATGGCCCACGCCGTGCCCTACCTCCACACCGACGCCGACGGCTACGCCCTCGGCCAGTACCAGGAGTCCGGCCGGGACCAGGGCCACACCGTCATGGGCATGGGGCAGCTCGGCGCGATCTGTGAGATGGCCTGGAACCAGGGCGACGACCTCTACTCCTACGACAGCCGGCGGTTCATGAAGGCCGCGCAGTACGTCGCCAAGTACAACCTGGGCAACGACGTGCCGTTCACCACCTACACCTGGGGCAGCGGCCAGAACTGCGCCCAGCAGTCGCACACCGTCGTCTCGGCCTCGTCCCGCGGCCAGGTCCGCCCCGTCTGGGCGATGCTCCACTACCACTACAACCGCCGCCTGGGCCTGGACGACAAGTACATCGCGCAGATGTGCTTCTCCGTCGCCCCAGAGGGGGGCGGCGGAGACTACGGCTCCACCAGCGGTGGATACGACCAGTTGGGTTTCGGCACCCTCATGTACGCCAAATAGCCCTGCGTGGGACTCGTGCACCGGAATACCGTGCACCGCTGTGGTGCTCTGGTGTTACCGGTGCGCGAGCGCGGCGAAGGGCTGGTGGGCAGATGACGGCAGGCCAGGCGAACCCCGGGACCAGGGCTTGTCAGGATCCGGTGACCACGACTCCGTACGGGCTCGTGCGCGGCCGCTACGAAAACGGTGTCGCGGTTTTCCGAGGGATCCCGTACGCGGCACCGCCGTTCGGCCCGCGCCGCTTCCGGCCCCCTGCGCCGCCCGAGCCCTGGGACGGTGTGCGCGACGCGGGCGCCTTCGGGCCGACGGCGCCGAAACCGCCGTACTCCGAGGCCTTCGCCCGGTACCTGTCCGATCCGGTCGTCGGGGGGGACGACTGTCTCAATCTGAACGTCTGGACGCCCGAGCCGGGGCCGGGCGCGCGGCTGCCGGTCGTGGTGTGGTTCCACGGGGGTGCGCTGACCAGGGGTTCCTCGGCGGTGCCCGTGTACGACGGGCGGCACTTCGCACGGGACGGTGTCGTGTTCGTCTCGATCAACTACCGGCTGGGTGTGGAGGGTTACGGAGTGTTTCCGGGTGTTCCCGCCAACCCGGGCCTGCGCGACCAGCTGGCGGCGTTGCGCTGGGTGCACGACTCGATCGGGGGCTTCGGCGGCGACCCCTCTCAGGTCACCCTGGCCGGGCAGTCCGCCGGTGCCATCAGCGTCGGCGCCCTGATCGCCGCCCCGCAGGCCCAGGGCCTGTTCCGGCGGGCGGTGCTCCAGAGCGGGCCGCCGGAGGCCTTCGAGCGGGACAAGGTGCGGCGCATGGTCCGCCGGATGGCGAACCGGCTGAAGGTCCCGGCCACCGCCGAGGCCTTCGCCGCCGTCGACCGCGACCTGCTGCTGCGTACCCAGGTCGAGATCGGCAGGCTCAGCAGTCCGGTGCTGGGCGGGCCCGCCTTCGGGATCGTCATCGACGGCGACCTCGTCCCGCGCCACCCGCTCGAGGCCCTCGTCGACGGGGACGCGGCCCCCGACACCGACCTGCTGCTCGGCTGGACCCGCGACGAGTACCGGCTGTGGCTCGTCCCGGGCGGTCTGCTGGAACGGGTGGACCGCCTCGGCGCCGTCGCCCTCGCCGGCGCCATGGCCCGCTGCCACTGCGGCCCCGAGGTGCCGCGCGGCTACCGGTCCCTGCGTCCCGAGGCGGGCACCGCCGAGACGGTCGGCCAGATGGTCACCGACCACCTGCTGCGGCTGCCGCTCCAGCGGCTGGCCGAGGCCCGGCCCGGCGCCTCGTACGTGTACGAGTTCGCCTGGCCGTCACTGCGGCCGGGGCTCGGCGCGTGCCATGCCCTTGAGCTGGGCTTCGTCTTCGACACCGGAGACACGTCCGACTCCGCGAGGCTCGCCGGGGACGGCGCTCCGCAGGACCTGGCCGACGCCATGCACGGCGCGTGGGTGCGGTTCGCCACGACGGGCGATCCGGGCTGGGAGCCGTGGGACGCGACGCATCCCGTGCGGGTCTTCGGAGAGGTCGACAGGATTTCGTATACAGAATGCGGTCTACGGGATCGTGAACGCGCCCTCTGGTCGGCTGACGCCCGCCGCACCGCGGAAGCGAGCGAGGACGCCGGGGAGTCCGAAGCGCTCTCGTCGCCCGCGGCACCGGACGCCCTGACCGGCCGGCCCGTGCGCGGCACCGAACTGCGCGCGGTGGTCCGTCGCCTGCGCCGCGCCGGGGGAGTCAGCCGGGACTGACCCGCCCGCCGGCTCACCGTCCTCGCCGCGAACCCTTGCCGACCGCACCCACCGAGTCCCGTACCACCACGTGCGTCCCGAGCAACAGATGCTCGGCCGCCGCGCCCGGTGCCCGGCCCAGTACGGTGCGGACGGCGAGGCGGCCCAGTTCCTCATAGGGGACGTGGACGGTGGTCAGGGCCGGATACAGGTCGCGGGCGAACGGAATGTCGTCGTAACCGGCCAGCGAAACGTCTCCCGGGACGTTCAGGCCTGCCTCGTGGAGCGCCGTCAGGGCGCCCGCCGCCACCATGTCGGTCGCGGCGACCACGGCCGTGAACTCCAGTCCCTGGTCGAGGGCCTGCCGCAGCAGACGGTGACCGGAGTCGCGGGTGAAATCGCCGTACAGGACCAGCGCCGGGTCGGGTTCGAGGCCACGCACCCGATGGGCCGCGAAGTAACCGCGTTCGCGGCCCATCGCCGTGGTGTGGTCCGGTTTCCCGCCGAGAAACAGCACCCGTCGATGGCCCTGTGCGAGGACGTAGGACACCAGGGCGTGGGCGCCGCCCTCGTTGTCGTACTCGACGACCGTCACCGGCGCACCCGGGCCCAGCGGCGGGCGGCCGCACAGCACCAGGCGCGAGCCGGCCGAGGCCAGCGAGTCGGCGATACGACGGGTCCGTTCGCGGTACTCCGGAGTGTCGGCGGCGCCGCCGACCAGGAGCACGGCGGCGGCCCGCTGCGACCGCATCATCTCCACGAACTCCAACTCCTGCCGCACGTCGCCCTCGGTGCCGCAGACCAGGCACAGATGGCCGTGCCGCGTCGCCTCACGCTCCACACCGTGCGCCATGTGCGCGAACGACGGCCCCGTGATGTCCTCCAGCACGAACGCCAGCGTCGGTGTCCCGGCCCCGGCGACCGCCTTGGCCCGCGCGTCCGCGACGTAGTCCAGCGCACGCACCGCCCCCAGCACCCGGGTCCGCGTCTCGGCGCTCACCGGATACACCCCGCCGAGCACCCGCGACACCGTCGCCGCGGACACGCCCGCGCGGGCCGCCACGTCACGGATGGTGCTGCGCGCCGCGTCGCCGCTCTTCCTCGTCATGCCCGCCCCTCCGATCGGAAACCCGGCGGCAACCGGTTTCCCGAGCGGAGGCTAGCAGCGACGGCCACGGATGACGGGACTCCTGCGACGACAGAACCTTCCACGCCCCCGACCCGCCGACCTCCCCCTGGCCGACGGCTACCAGGAGGCGACAACCCCAGCCGGTCAGGTCGCCGTCAGTGTCCGCGCGATCGACGCGACCGCGTCCGGACCCACCCGGCAGCAGCCGCCGATCAGCCGGGCGCCCGAGTCCCGCCAGGCGAGGACCTGTTCGGAGGCGAACGTGGAGCGGCCGTTCCAGGCGCGGGCCTCGGCGTCCCAGACCTCACCGCTGTTGGGGTAGACGACGACCGGCTTCCCGGTCACCCGCGCCGCGGTCGCCACGGCGCCCTCGACGTCCTCCGGCGCGCAGCAGTTCACGCCGACCGCGATCACCTCGTCGGCCTCGGCGGCCAGCACGAACGCCTCCTCCAGAGGCTGCCCCGCACGCGTGCGATCACCCGCGACGCTGTACGACAGCCAGGCCGGTACGCCCAGCCCGCGCACCGCCCGCAGCAGCGCCTCGGCCTCCTCGGCGTCGGGCACCGTCTCCAGCGCAAGTACGTCCGGCCCGGCGGCCGCCAGCACCTCCAGGCGAGGCCGGTGAAACCGCTCCAGCTCGTTTACCGTCAGCCCGTAACGACCGCGGTACTCGGAGCCGTCCGCGAGCATCGCCCCGTACGGACCCACCGAAGCCGCCACCCACAACGGTTGCCGTGCGCCCTTGTCCCGAGCCTGGCGGGCGGCTTCCCGGGCCAGTTCCACGCTCAGGGCGAGCAGCCGGGCCGCTTCCTCGCGTTCGATCCCGCGCTTGGCGAAGCCCTCGAAGGTGGCCTGGTAGCTGGAGGTGATCGCCACGTTCGCGCCCGCCTCGAAGTAGGCGAGGTGCGCCTCGGTGATCGCCTCGGGCCGTTCGGCGAGCAGCCGCGCCGACCACAGCTGGTCACTCAGATCGTGTCCGGCGGACTCCAGCTGGTTGGACATGCCGCCGTCGAGGACCACGGCCCCGGCGCTGAGCGCCTCGGCGAGGGCGGGACGGTGCGCGGCGGAACCGTGCGCCGAGGGACCGTGGGCCGAGGTGCTCTGCGGAGAGGTGCCGTGCGGAGAGGAGGTGTCGCTGGTCATGCACCGACGCTAGTCGAAGCCGTCGCGGACGAGCCGACTGTGTCCAACTCATGAACAGAACGCCCACCATGTGGAACACCGGGCTACGATCACGGTCCTCCCCCCACCGCACCGTACGGATCCGCCATGACTGCCCCCAGCACCACCGAGGCCACGGACGCCGGCCCCGCCTCCACTCCCCGCCGCCGCGGATTCGGCCTGACCGCCGCCACCGCCCTCGTCATGGGCAACATCATCGGCGGCGGCATCTTCGCGTTGCCCGCGGCGGTCGCCCCGTACGGCACCGTCAGCCTGCTCGCGTTCGTCGTCCTCTCCGTGGCCGCGCTGCTCCTCGCCCTCCTCTTCGGCAGACTCGCCCGCCGCAGCCCGGTCACCGGCGGCCTGTACGTCTACCCGCGCGACGCGTTCGGCCCCTTCGCCGGCTTCCTGTCCGCCTGGTCGTACTGGACGATGTGCTGGGTCAGCATCGCCGCGCTGGCCGTCGCCGTCGTGGGCTACGTCGACGTGCTGATACCGCTGCACGGCAATCACGCCCTCGAAGCGGTCGTCGCCCTGGCCGCGCTGTGGCTGCCGACCGCCGCCAACTTCGCCGGCACCCGCTGGGTGGGCGCGGTCCAGATCGTCTCCACCGTCCTGAAGTTCGTTCCGCTGCTGTTGGTCGCCACGGTCGGTCTGTTCTTCATCGACACCGACAACTTCGGACCCTTCAACGCTTCCGGAAACAGTGTTCCCGGCGCGCTCGCCGCCTCCGCCGCGCTGCTGCTCTACAGTTTCCTCGGCGTGGAGTCGGCCGCCGTCAGCGCGGGCGAGGTCGACGACCCCGAGCGCACGGTAGGCCGGGCGAGCGTCCTCGGCACACTGGGATCCGCGTTGGTCTACCTGCTGGGCACGGTCGCCGTCTTCGGTCTGGTCCCGCACGACAGGCTCGTCGACTCCGGGGCGCCCTTCGCCGACGCCGTGAACGCGATCACCGGCGGCACCTGGGGCGGCACCGCCATCTCCCTGGTCGCCGTCGCCTCCATCCTCGGCTGTCTCAACGGATGGGTCCTGCTGGCCGCCCAGATGCCGTACGCCGCCGCCCGCGACGGGCTGTTTCCGCAACCGTTTGCCCGCGTCGGCAAGGGCGGTGTGCCCGGCTTCGGCGTGTGGGCCGTGGCCGTCCTCGGTACGGTGCTCATCGGCCTCAACTTCACGGCGGGCCCCGGCACCACGTTCCGCGTGCTGGTCCTGATCACCACCTTCACCGGCTGCGTCCCCTACCTCCTGTCGGCCGCCGCTCAGCTGTACTGGCTGACCCGCGGCACGCGCGAACGCGTCCGTCCCGCGGGCCTGGTCCGCGACCTCGTCGTCGCCGCCCTCTCCTTCGGGTTCTCCTTCTGGCTGATCGCGGGAGCCGGTTACGCGGCCGTCTACCAGGGCGTCCTGTTCCTCTTCGCGGGCATCCCCGTGTACGTGTGGCTGCGCGGGCGCCGGGAGCCGACCGCGCCGGCAGAGGTGACCGCTCCGGGCGCGTGACCGGCCTGGCCTCCCTGGACGCCGAGGCACCGACACCGTTTTCGACCTGTTCCTTCCCGCGGCCCGCCGCCTGCCGCCCGCCCGCCTGCCTACGCGGCAACGGCTTACGACGTCTATCTGCACGGCCTGCGGGAGGGCGGATGGCGGGGTGACGAGCGGCGCGTACGGCTGGGGGTGTGCGCGTCGGCCGTGAAGTACGACTGGATCACCGCCCTGATGCTGGCTCGGGCAGGGGAGGAGCAGCTGGAGTGTGGCGGCCGTCGAACGGTGCCGGCCGAACTCCGTTGCCCGGAACGCGGAACGGCTCTGGCCCTTCTGGCCGGGTGGGCGGCGGAAGCACGCCGACTGGCGCCGCAGGTCGGGTCCCGCCAGCACCTGACGGACCGTGACCGGTCGTCAGCGCAGGCGCCCGAACTCGGTGGCCCATCAGTCGGCCAACCCACGAACCGGCGGGCCTGCGACGTGTGAATCCGTGAACCCGCCCCGTCCCTAGGCCGCGTGCCGCCCACCTCCGCCGCCCCGGCGCCGCCCGCCGCCCCGGCTGCGCAGTGTCACCGGCAGCACCAGTCCGCCGAGCATCCCCGCGGCGAGCAGGTAAGGCCACCATGCCAGCCCGTCGCGTTCGGCGGCCGCGGTGCTGCGGGCCTCGGTCGTCACCGCGCCGGACGAGGCCCGGTCGGCGGCCTTGGCGGAGGGGCTCGTGGTCGTGGCCGTGAGGACGACGTCGTTGCCGTCACCGCCCCGGTAACTGATCCGGTAGACGGTTTCGGCGAGTTTCATCTCGTCGCCCTCCTTCAGCCCCTCGAAGGCCCCCGCGACCGGTGCAGTTCCGGCGTGGTCGAGGACGGTGATCTCCGGCGCGGAGGCACTGCCGGCCGCCGCCAGGTCGAGTGCCCCGGCCAGCCGGACCTTGCCGGAAACGTGCAACGGCTTGTTCCGCAGCACGAGTTCGCCCTCGGCCGCCTGCCTGTAGTCACCGTTTACTGTCAGCCCGCCCGTGACGACACCTTCGTTCGTCACGCTCCCGCGCACCGTGCCAAGACCGCTGAGGGAGCCGGTCACCCGCAGTGGCGAACCTCCCGTGTCGAGCCGGGAGCCAGCCGAGGTGAGCTGTACCGAACGGCTGTTGACGAGTGTCGCCCCGCCCCTCAGTGCGAGGGTCCCCTTCCGGACGGTCGTCGCCCCGGTGTAGGTCACCGCCGCTCCGGTGAGCGTCGTCGTCGCGGTGCCGGCCTGCACGAGCGATCCGCTCCCGCCGATCCGGGACAGGGAAACGGCGGCCTTCGTGTTGCGCACGACGAGTGTGCCGTCGTTCACGATCCGCCGCCGGTCCGTCCCGGTGAGAAGCGAACCGTCGCCCCCGGTCGCGCCCGAGCCCAGCCGCAGCACCGCGCCCTTCTGCACGGTCGTCGAGCCGTCGTAGTACTGCGCGGCCGCGAAGGTGACGTCGTTTCCCTCGGTGCCGGCGATGACGATGTCTCCGGCACCGGGCGCGGCCAGCGTGTCGTGGAAGCGGCCGCCACCGATGGGCGCCCCCAGCGTCACCGGGCCGTTGTAGTCGAAGGTCAGCTTGGAACGGGAGCGGGCCGCCAGCAGGTTGATGTATACGGTTTCCGCGGTGCCCGGCATGAAGATCTTGCTCGTGGTGCCGTCACCCCACCGCACATCCGCACCCTTGATGTTGGTGCCGCGCTTGTTGACGTTCTTGCGCGCCGGGGTCCAGTTCAGGACGGGGTCGCTGAGCGAGGGGTTGGCGTCGCCACCCCGGTCCGACCAGCTGTACTGGCCGGTGAGCACGACCTGACTGCCGGGCCGGGACTGGACGTTGATGTCGCTGCCGTACTCGCGCTGGTAGAAGTCCATGCCCATGGTGACCGTCCGGCCCAGTGGGGTGTCGACGGTGAACGTTCCCTGGTTGAGCACCTTGCGCACGCGGGGGAGGGAGGTCGCGTACTCCGGTCGGCCGGCGTTCACCTGGGTGCCGTTGTCGATCACCCCGGAGAAGGTGTGCGTGCCCGACAGGTCCCAGGTGCCCCAGAGGAACCTCGGCTGGGTGATCAGCCCGGATCCGCTGATGGTGCCCAGGTTGTAGGCGCTCTTCAGGGAGAGCCGCAGGGTTCCGTCGACCCGGATGTTGTCCTGGTTGAGCCGGAACGCCGGGGTGTCGTACGGGAAGTGGCCGATCAGCCCGGTCGTCCCGCCGTCTCCGTACTGAAGGGTCGCGCCGCGCTCGATGGTGATCGCGGGCGGGTCGGGGCGGGTCACGGTCACGTACGGGTGGTTGCCGCCGAGCGTCCGCACGGTCTGCCGCCGCCGCGGGTCCGGCAGGGTGAAGTCGCTGTCCCTGGTCAGGACGAGGGTCCCGCGGCCGCGCACGGTGAGCGTTCCCCGCCCTCGGAAGACGCCGTCGTACGTTGTGGTTCCCGGCGGCACGGTGACGGCCGTGTCCCCGGTGAGGGTCACGTCGCGGTTCGCGAGGACGTCGGCGGTGACGTCCCGGAGGCCTGCGGCGGCGGCCGGGGGAGCGGTGGCCAGAAGGGTGGCGACCGCCGCGAGTGCACCGGCGGCCGCTGCTGTGGTGTGGAGGGGGCTTCTCACGTTCTCGGAGACGGGCCGGGGCAGGCGGGATAACAGAAACTTGCCGTCCGGCCGGAAAATCTCGCGAAAGGGCTTTCTCCTTGTCTCGCCGGACCCGTTGACCTCCTCGTAACGCGCCCTTACCTTTTCGGCGTTCGTCATTCCACATGCCGTTCGCAGTTTCGAACATCTGAAGGTTGTTCGTGGCTGGAACGACACCCAGGCGAGAGGCAGCCGAGTGCAGCCCCACCCCTCGTCCTCAACCGAGCCGATCCCCCAGGCACAGGTCCACCGCCGCACCCACCTCCAGGCCTCCGCCTGGACACCGGACGGCACCCCCGACATCGGCGCCCCCGTCGCCGACACCGTGAAGGAGAGTGCGTGACATGAGACGTGCGTACGCGATCCTGCTCACCCTCTGTCTGGCGCTGACCGGCGCCCTCGCCACCGCGGGCCAGGCCCAGGCCGCGCCCCAGACCATCGTCAACGGCACGCAGTTCACCGACACTTCGGGCAACCCCGTACACGCCCACGGCGGCGGGGTGCTCAAGGTCGGGAACTACTACTACTGGTTCGGCGAGAACCGCAACGCCGACAACACGTTCCGGTACGTGGACGCCTACCGCTCCACCGACCTGAAGAACTGGGAGTTCCGCAACCACGTCCTGACCGAGGCGAGCGACCCCGAGCTGGCCACCGCCAACATCGAGCGACCGAAGGTCATGTACAACGCCTCCACCGGCAAGTTCGTCATGTGGATGCACAAGGAGAACGGCACCGACTACAGCGAGGCCCGTGCCGCCGTCGCCGTCTCCGACACCGTGGACGGAAACTACGCGTGGCAGGGCAGCTTCCGGCCGCTCGGCCAGCACATGTCCCGCGACATCACCGTGTTCGTGGACACCGATGGAACCGGTTACATGGTCTCCGCCGCACGCGAGAACTACGACCTTCAGATCTATCGGCTCACCGCCGACTACACCGGTATCGCAAGCCTGGTCGCGGACCCCTGGCACGGCGGACACCGCGAGGCACCCGCACTGTTCAAGCGCGGCAACGTCTACTTCATGCTGACCTCGGGCGCGACCGGCTGGAACCCCAACCAGCAGCAGTACGCCACCGCCACGTCCCTGACCGGCCCCTGGTCGGCGATGACGAATGTCGGCGACTCGACGACCTACAACTCGCAGACGGCCTACGTCCTGCCGGTGCAGGGCAGTTCGGGCACCTCCTATCTCTACCTGGGCGACCGGTGGGGGAACTCCTTCGGCGGCACCGTCAACGACTCCCGTTACGTGTGGCTGCCGCTGACCTTCCCGACCTCGACCTCGATGTCCATGACCTGGTCCCCGGAGGTCACGATCGACACGGCCGCGGGCACGGTCTCCGGCACGAGCGCGACGTACAACACACTGATCGCCCGGCACTCCGCCAAGTGCGCCGACATCACCAGTCAGTCCCTGTGGCAGGGTGCGCAGATCAAGCAGTACGACTGCAATGGCGGCGGCAACCAGAAGTACTGGTTCAAGTCGGTCGGAAGCGGTTACTACCAGTTGGTCGTCCGGAGCAGCTCCCTCTGCGTGCAGGAGAACGCGAACACCGTCACGCAGGAGAACTGCAACGCCTCGGCCACCGCTCAGCAGTGGTCGCTCACCACGTCCGGCAGCTACGTCAACGTCAAGTCCCGCGCGAGCGGCGAGTGCCTGGACGTGAACGGCGCGTCCACCGCCAACTCCGCCGCCCTCATCACGTACACATGCAACGGAGGCACGAACCAGCAGTGGACGCGCGGCACATGACCGCGGCTCAGCCGCTCATGCGAGCAGGTCGATCGCGTCGAAAGCGGTTCCCGCGCTGAGGAATCCGGTCGACCCCGAACCGCTCACCACGTTGATCTTCAGCACGTTGTACTGGTCGGTGTCCGTCTGCCAGGCGCTCGCCGGGATGCTGTAGGTGAAGGTGTGGTTGTTGCCCCGGTAGGAACCGTTGGTCAGTGACCGCGTGTTCGGCTGGGTGGGCGGGGAGGGGATGGCCGAGGTCCAGGTGTCGTTGACGACGACCTGCGGGCGGCCGTTGGCGTAGGCCGTCGTCACTCCGATGCGCAGGGTGTGTGCGGCGGCGGCCTGGGCCGCGGTGAGCCTGAAGTAGACCAGGAGACCGCTGTTGACGTCCTTCCAGATGTAGCAGGGGAAGGCGGAGGTCTCGCTGCCGCTGCCGATGACGACGTTGCCGCTCCAGGAGGCGGCCCGGACGTCGGAGGGATGCGCGTACGTCATCAGGTCGGCGTTCTTGAAACCGGCGGGTGAGCCGGTCCACTCGTTTATCCGCCAGATGGCGCTCGCGTTGCCCGGGTCGTTCGTGGACGGGATCGCGACGGAGTTGACCGTGGTCGTCGACCCGGCGGACACGGTCACCTGTGTGCTGTATACAGCCAGCTCGCTCTTGTAGACGGTCAGCGTGTACGTCCCCGGCAGCACCCCGCCGATCGAGTAGTAACCGTCCGACGCCCGCGCCGAACCCCAGTACTGGGCAGCGGGGTTGGCGAGCCCCACCGTGTACGGGTACGCCGTGTTCCGTCCGGTGATGCCGACGCCCGCGACCCGGCCCCGGCCGCTCGCGCCGACGTACCCGGCGATGCCGAGCGAGTCCGCCCACGACGTGGTCAGCGTGCCCGGGAACAGCGACGAGGAGGGCGCACCGCCGTCCGTGAAGGAGATGACGTACGGCCCCTGCAGGCCGAAGCGCTGGTCCTCGGTCTGGTTCTGGCCGTAGTAGAGGATTTCGTACAGGCCGCCGCCGTCCGCGCTCTGGTGGCGCAGGAGGGAGCGGTAGAAGGGGCCGCCGGAGGCCTTCTCGTGGTTGCTGCGCACGATCCACAGGCCGACGCCGCCGGCGCTCCAGCCGATGTGGTCGTAGTCCATGACCCGCAGCTTGGAATAGTGCTTGGAGCGGGTCTGGCCGTCGGACTTCGCGAACACGTCCGAGGCCTCGATGGTGCTGGTGGTGTACGTGTAGGAGTCGGGCTGGTCGTTGAGGAACAGGCCCTTCTTCACGCGCAGGATGTAACGGGTTGCCGAAACGGACGTGTCGGCCTTGTTGGTCCACAGGTAGATGTTGTTCTCGCCGCTGCGGGCCGCGTAGTAGTGCTTCAGCGTGCCGTACGTGACGGAGATCAGGATCGTCGTACCGGACTGCTTCACGGAGACCGTGGAGGTGCCGAGGCCGGACTCGATGTGCGAGTTCATGCCGCCGTAGCCCTGGTACTCCACGCCGCGGTAGACGAGCGAGGTCAGGTCGCCGTTGGTCTTGCTGACCTTGAAGACGAGGTTGGCTCCGGTGTCGACGACGTAGTGCGAGCCGTCGTCGGTGTAGCCGAAGGCCGCGGCGGACGCGGGGACGGCGAGGGGACCGGCGAGCGCGGCGGTGCCGACGGCGGCCGCGGTGCCGAGGACGAAGGTGCGGCGTCGGACCGGGCGGTGGCTCTCGGATCCGGACATGGGGGTGCCTCCTTCGGGGAGGTGTGGGGGTGCGGGTGATTCGTCAGAGTGGCAGTTGAATCGATTTCGCGAAAGGGCTTTCACCCGTTGGGGGTTGGCAATCATGTGAAATGAGTCCGAGGTCTAGAAAGCGCTTGCCAGAGGCGGTACGGTCCTCCGCCAGGTCCTGTTGCCGTGACCGAGGAGCCACATGTGAGACGTTTCACCCCCGCCGTGCTGGCGGCACTGACCCTGACCACCGCCCTGACGGCCGTGCCCGCCGCCCAGGCCCGTGACGGCGGGAGCCCGGCGCTCGGCATCGCCGCCTGCACCGCCACCGCATGCCACTTCGATGTCCCGCCCGGCACCTACGACGTGCGGGTCCTGCTCGGCGGAGAGGCCGCGTCGAGCACCGCGATCGCCGGTGAGACCCGGCGCTCCCTGCTGCCCGAGACGGCCGTCCCGGCCGGCGAGCACCTCGCACGCAGCTTCACGGTGAACGTCCGCACCCCCGAGGGCGAGCCGACCGGCGCCGACGGAACTCCCGGCCTGGACCTCGTCCTCGGCGGCTCGGCGACCGCCCTCGCCGACATCCGCGTCACCCCTGCCCGGCACACCCGCCAGGTCTTCCTCGTCGGCGACTCCACCGTCTGCGACCAGCCCGGCGACCCCTACTCCGGCTGGGGCCAGCAACTCCCGCAATATCTGCGGAAAGGCGTTTCCGTCGCCAACTACGCGGATTCCGGGGAGAGTACGGTCACCTATCTGGGGAACCCGCAGTTGTGGGCCACCGTCCAGCCACAGATCCACCGCGGCGACCTGGTGCTGATCCAGCTCGCCCACAACGACAAGACGACCGACGAGGCGACCTACCGCGCGAACCTGGAGACGCTTGTCGCGGGTGTCCGGGAGAAGGGCGGCGAACCGGTCCTCGTCACTCCGATCGTGCGCCGCTGGTTCAACGCCGACGGCACGCTGAACAACGGCACGGCCCTGCTGGTCAACGGCCTCGGCGTCGACCACCCCGCCGTCGTCCGCTCCATCGCGGCGGCGCGGGACGTGCCACTGATCGACCTCACGGCGAAGACCAAGGCGCTGGTGGAGTCCCTGGGCGTGGAGGGCTCCAAGGCCCTGTACCTCTACAACGAGAAACGGGACAACACGCACACCTCCGTGCACGGTGCCACCGTCTACGCGGGCCTGGTCCGTGACGAACTCGTCGCCCAGCATCTGGTGCCGGAGGGCCTCGTGCGGGTGGGATAGACCCCTGGGGGCGCCCCGACCGGAACCGGGACGCCCCCAGGCCCTGCCCCGCGGCCGGCAGACCGCCGCCCACCGGCCGCGGCCCGCGGCCCGCGGCCCGCACGGAAGGAAGGGTGCAGCGGCCCCGGCCCGTCCGCGCCCCGGTTCGGAAGGAAAGCAGCCCGCGATGCATCTCCCCCCGCCCGATCGCACCCTCAGCCCTCGTACCGGCTACACCCGCGCCCACTGGGAGGCGGCCGCCGACGCCCTGCTGGCCGCCGTCGCGCCGTACGCCACCGAAAATCGCGCTTTCTACCACCTTCCCGGCGACCGGGAGAGCTGGTCCGGCCGCCTCTCCGACGGCCTGGAGGGCTACGCCCGCACACTCCTCCTCGCGGCCTTCCGGCGCGACGAGACGGCCCTGGAGCGCTACGCCGACGGCCTCGCTGCGGGCGTTTCCGGAGCCTGGCCCCGCATCGAGGACCGCAGTCAGCCCCTGGTCGAAGCGGCGTCGATCGCCCTCGCGCTCCGGCTCACCCGTCCACTGCTCTGGGACCGCCTGGACGACGGCGTACGGCAGCGGGCGGCGGACTGGCTGGGTGACGCCCTGACAGCCGAACCATGGCCGTGCAACTGGGAGTTGTTCCCGGTGACTGTCGGCGGATTTCTGTATGCGGTCGACCACGAATCGGATACTGCCCGCAAAGCGATCGACCGTGGCCTGGAGCGCATCGAGCGGTGGTACGTCGGGGACGGATGGTACACCGACGGCGCCGGCCGTGCCTTCGACTACTACAACGGCTGGGCGATGCACCTGTATCCGGTGCTGCACGCCTGGCTCGACGACGACCCCGGGCTGCTGGAGCTGTACGGGGGCCGGCTCTCGCGGCATCTCACCGACTACGCCCGCCTGTTCGGCGGTGACGGTGCCCCGATGCGCCAGGGCCGCTCGCTCACCTACCGTTTCGCCACCACGGTCCCGCTGTGGCTGGGAGCCCTGACGGGCCACACGCCGCTGCCGCCCGGCGAGACCCGGCGTCTGGCCTCGGGCGCACTGCGGTACTTCGTCCAGCGGGGTGCGGTCGACGAGCGGGGACTGCTGAGTCTGGGCTGGCACGGCCCCGACCCGGAGGTGCTGCAAGGATATTCGGGCCCGGCGTCCCCCTACTGGGCTAGCAAGGGTTTCCTGGGTTTGCTGCTCCCGCCGGAGCACGAGGTGTGGACGGCGGTGGAGGAGCCCGCACCGGTGGAACGGATGGATGCGGTTACACCGCTTTCCGCTCCCAACTGGCTGCTGCAGGCCACCCGTTCGGACGGACTGGTCCGCCTCCACAACCACGGCAGCGAGGACGTGCGGTACGACCCGTACTACACGCGGCTCGCATACTCGACGGTGACGGCGCCCTCGACGTCGTACGACAACAGCGTGGTCGTCGGGGATGATCCCAGTCGTACCGGGATCGAACCTTGGGGGGTGGGGGACGGCTGGGCGGCGTCGCGGCACACGGCGGGCGGGGGAGCCCGGGTGACCAGTGTGGTGCTCGCACGCGGAGCCGCGGAGGTGCGGGTGCATCGGGTGGCCGGCGCGGAGCCCGGAACGCCGGTGCGGGTGACCGGCTGGCCGGCGGCGGAGGACGGCGTCCGTGCCGAACTCGTGCCCGTCGCGGGGCTGGACGACTCGCTCACCGGCGCGACCGGGGACGGCGACTCGCTGTTCGTCGCCCTCGCCCGGCTCACCGGTGAGGCGGAACCGGTTCCGCTGGAGGAACTGGTGTCCGTGCGGACCGCGGACGGGATCGTCCATGTCCGCTGGAACGGAGAGCCCGAGGTCCGGGTGCACCTCTCTGCGGACGGTGTACGGGTCACCGGCGCGGCGGCGACGGACGGGTGACCGCGTCCGGCGTCACCGCCGGCCCGATGGCTGAGCCGACCGGAAGAACGGAGCCCCTCCCGCCCCGCCGAAGGGCTCCGCCTCCCGCCCGCCCTATGCCCAACCACTCACCCGACCGCGTCGGACGAGAGGCGGACAAGAGGCGGACGAGAGGCGGACGAGAGGTGGACGCGAGGTGCCGCCGTCCCTTTCGGCTGCCGGACCTCAGGGCCTGAGGCGGGCGACCTTCAGGGTCGTCGTGGTCGGGGAGGCGCCGGTCGTTGCCGTTGTTGCGGAAAAAGTTGCCTGGTACGCGAGTTGTCATGGGCGGCGACCAACGGGTGGCGACCAACGGGCGGCGGGCCGTCGGCCCGCGGGGGTGAAGTGCCGTCAGCCTGTCGGATGCGGTTTCTGCGTTGCCCCGCGGAGGCCGGTGGACAAGAATCCCCCGCATGACCTCCAAGATCCGTCACATGACGATCGACAGTTCGGACGCCTACGGCCTGGCGAGCTTCTGGTCCGCCGCCCTCGGCGAGCCCCTCCACGCGGACGACAATCCGGGCGACGAGGAGGCGCTGATCGAGGGCGCCGGCCTCCTCTTCGTGACGGTCCCCGAGCGCAAGACCGCGAAGAACCGCATTCACCTCGACCTCCAGCCGCAGGACCGCACACGTGAGGAGGAGGTCGACCGTCTGCTCGCGCTCGGTGCCACCCTGGTGGCCGACCGCCGCAGGGCGGACGGCACGGGGTGGGCGGTCCTCGCGGACCCGGAGGGGAACGAGTTCTGCGTGGAGCGCAGCGCGGCCGAGCGGGCGGGCTGAACGGCTCCAGCGCTGACGAGCCCCGGCAACAGTCGCTGTGCTCGTAACGGCTTTCTTCTGTTCCTCGGTCTCGACGGAGCCTCCCCGAAAGCGATGACCGGGGATGCCGGTTACCCGCTGCCGGGCCAGTGCGTCAGGGCCGTGTGCAGGGCGTCGATCGCCTTGTCCCACGAGCGCTGGACGTCGCGCGGTGCGCCGAAGCCGCCGCCGGCCTCCAGGGCGCAGTAGCCGTGGAACGTGCTCCGCAGCAGGCGGACGGCGTCGGTGAGGTCGGGTTCCTCGAGGCCGTACGCCCGGAGCATGCCGTAGGTGATGTCGGCGGTGCGGCGGAAGGCCGGGGCCTCAGCGACCAAGGTCTGATCCATGGGGATCTGGGTGGCGGCGTACCGTCCCGGATGCAGTAGCGCGTACTCGCGGTAGGCGCCCGCGAAGGCCGCGAGGGCCTCTTTGCCGGCACGGCCCGCGACGGCCAGGGCGATCCGGTCGATCATCTCCGCGCCCGCGTGCAGCGCGAGGCGGGTCCGCAGGTCCTGGACGTTCTTGACGTGCGAGTACAGGCTCGCGTCCTTGACGCCGAAGCGGCGGGCGAGCGCGGAGAGGGTGACGTTGTCGAACCCGGCCTCGTCCGCGAGGTCGGCGGCGGCCGCGACCAGAAGGTCCGGGGTGAGGCCGGCTCGGGGCATGGGAGGCGCCTTGTTCGTAGGGGGCCTTGGCGGGTCAGGGAGGATCCTAAGGGGTGTCTCGATGCGGTGGCTTCGCGATGAATGCGGCGTCATCATGGTCACTGCCCTCGGCGGAAGCGCATGAGCAACTTGCGGAAGCGCCTGCAGATCGTTTACAACGTCCCCACTCGTGAACATGGGAAGGCGCTTACAGGTGGTCGGCAGATCCTCCGAAGAGTCCGGAAACGACGGCTCGTCCATATCCGACGAGGACCTTCGGGCCTTCCTCCAGGACAGCGAACGCGGCGCGGCCGATTCCGCACCGAAGGAGCCCTCCGCCCGTGCCCGTATGGTCACCGAGCGGCTCCGGCAGCAGGACGCCCGCGGTGAGGCACCCCAGCCGTGGCGCCCCGGCCCGGCTGCGGCCGCCGGCCGTCGGCGGAAGGTGTGGCCGTTTCTGGGTGTTGCCCTGGCCCTCTGTGCACTGGCGGTGTCGCTGAAACCTTCGGTGCTGCCCGGCGACCCCTTCGGATCGGGGCAGCCGAAGGACGTGACCGTGTCGCCGCTGCCGGCGGAGACAGCCGCTCCCACCGCCGCGCCCGGCCCGGCGCCGGAGGAACTCCCCACCCTCGACCGGCCGTTCGCCGGCTCGCCGGCGCTCAGCTGGGCCGACGGGGAGGCCGGGATCGTCTTGCCGCCCGCGAAGGCCGTCGGCTCGATCTCGAAGGAACGCGTCGCGCAGGCACTGCAGTTGACCAAAAAGCTTCTGGTCGGCGCGAATCTCGACCCCAGGACCCTGCGCGGTGAGCGCCCCGAGGCAGCACTGGCGGTCCTCGACCCGGGGCAACCGCACCTGCTCGACGATCTGAACGGTTTCCTGCGTTCCCCGGACGAGGACCACGACCCCCTCGGGCTGTTCAGCCGCTTCGATCCCGACGAGGTGCGGCTCGTCGGTGACGTGGTCAAGGCGCGCGGGCACATGACGTTCAAGAAGGGCGAGTACGCCGGCGTCGCCGTGCACGCCGACTACACCTTCGTCTATCCGGTCTCCCGGGCCGACGGCAGCACCGAGGTGACGCGGACGATCGTGCGTCGCGTCCTCGACGTCGAACTCCCCGACCCCGCGAAGTACGACGTCGCCCCCGGCCGACTCACCCTCGTCGAGTACAACGGCGACTTCGGTAACGACCGCTGCGATGTGCATGACGGTTTTCTGCACCCCGAGTTTCCGACCACGGAACCCACGGGGCCGTCACCCACGGGCCCGACCAAGGACCCGTACGACCGCAGCAAGAGTTTCGAGGAGAGCCTCTCCGACTGCGGCACGGTGTCCCGCATCTGACCTCGACCGACCGGTGAGGACGTGCGGAGTGAAACACGGCCGGAATCGTCTGCGGCACGCCGTGTTTCCGCGGGTGTCGGCGGCCCTGGCCGTGCCGCTCGCGGCGGGCTGCGAGGGCTGTGCGGGCCGCGGTGGCGGGGCTCCGACGGCGGGGGAGCACTCGCCTGCGGGTACGTCGTCGGGGCCCCGTCCGTATCCGCGTCCGCGAGCCCTGCTCCGGGCACGTCCGCGACCGCGGCGCCCTCGTCCACGCCCTCCGGGACCGCGGTAGCCCGGAAGCCGAGGAACGCACAGCCGCGGACCGACGCCGGTTCCGATACGGCAACCGGTTCCGGAACGGCAACCGGTTCCGGCGGCACCGGTTCGCTGACGAGTGGGGGTGGGTCGTCGGGCGGTGACGGCTCGGGCGGGTCCGAGGCCGTCCCGCAGAATCCGAACCGCGGCCCGAATCCCCCCGCCCGCGCTGTCCCGACCGTCGCCCGTACCCGAGTGGACCTCGGAGGAGTGGCAGCCGGGTGACCCGGTCGCCACGGGGATTCCGGGCTCGGGGAACCAGCAGGGCTGAGGTGCCGCCTGCCTCACGGCGAAGGCGGCACCCCGACCCCGCCCCTAGCCGATCGGTGCGTACACCACGCCCAGTTTGTCCACCTCGGCGCCCGCGCGGCCCGTGAAGCCGACGATCTGCCAGCCGGACGGAGCGGCGAAGCTCTTCGCGTCGGTGCTCGCCGTGCCGGTCGACAGGGTGCGGCCCTTGTCGGTCGTGAAGGACGCCGAGAAGATGCGGGTACGGCCGTCCTTCTGACCCTGGGTCAGTTTGACGGAGGTGAGGTGCTCTCCTGCAGCCAGGGTCAGTGAGGTGGCCGTGCCGCCGGTGCCGCCGTGAGTGAGGGTCGTACCGCCGTCGTGGGTCAGGGAGACGGCGTCCACACGGGAGCCGCCGCGCAGGGTGAGGGTGCGGGGAGCAGGGGCGGCCGGAAGATCGTCCGCGTCGGTGAACGCCGTACCGTGGGGGCCGCCGAAGAAGTCGCTGGCCCGCAGGGTGGAGTTGAGGGTGTAGGAGAAGTCCACCGTGTGGGGGAAGTGGTCGGAGAGGTTGCCGCCCGCCGAGTCCAGGAACGACGCCCACTCGTTGTGGTAACGGGTTGCGTCGAGGGACAGGAGCTTGCTGCCGCGGTAGAGGACCTTGTCGACCACCTCGCAGTCGTTCGTCGGGGCCGTCGTCGGGCAGAGCAGAGCGTCCGCGCCCTGAGTCGGCGGCGTACCGCCCTTCACCAGCTCCACCCAGGGGTCGGTGAGCCCGTTCTCGGCGACGAGGGTGCGGATGTTGTCGTCGGCGCGGGTGTAGCGCGTGTTGGTGTCACCCATCACGATCACCGCGTTGCCGGAGGAGTTCGCCCGGATGAAGTCCGACAGCTGCTGGATGTTGGCGCGACGGGCGGCCATCGCCTCGTCCGTCGAGTCGGCGTTGGTGTGCGCGTTGTACAGGTCCAGGAAAACGCCTTCGGCAAGTCGCACCCGGGCCAGCGAGAACCCCTTCGGGGTCAGGCAGTTGGTGCCCGTGCAGGCGTTCCACCGCACCCGCTCGAAATCCTCGAAGGCGTAGTCGGAGAGGGTGTTCATGCCGTCGCCGAAGGGCACGCCGCCGCTCGTCGCGGTCCGGTAGGGGTGGTTGTCGCCCGCGTAGAGGGCCGCGTGGTAGTTGAAGTCCTCCTGGACGTTGACGATGTCGTAGGCCCCCAACCTCGGTGAGATCAGCGGGGTGTTGGTCTCCGGCCTGCCCGAACTCAGGCCCTCGGGCAGGCCCGCGACGTTGTAGGTGAGTACGTTGAACGAACCGGTGCCGGCGGCCGCCGCCGTGGCGGGCGCCGCGGAGGTGGCGGCCGCGGAGGGCGTCACGCCCGTGGCCGCGAGGCCGGTGAGGGCCAGGGAGGCGGCCGCGAGGGTGCCGAGGAGTCTTCGTCTCATGTGGGGGTGTCTCCCGGTCGGGGCGGACTGCTAGGAAAAGTGAACGCTGCTCAGATTCGGTGGCAATCAGTGTGACGGGAAAGGTCAGTTGAGGGAACAGTGAGAGACGGGGTGAGCTGCCTCGTCCGGGTCGGCCGCCGCTCATCCCAGGGTCGTTCAAAGTTCATGTTTCGCCTTGATTCTCCTCACGCGGCGCACACGCGCCGCGGAAGGCAGCCGCGGAAGGCAGCGGCAACCGGGAGGGCACCATGGGACATGGGCACGGACACGCGCACGGCCACCACCATCACGGCCACGAGCACCACCACGACCTCGAGGTAGCCCCCGCGCTGCCCGCCGCCTTCGACGCCTCCGTGCCCGACGAGGCCCTCAACCCCGAGCAGCGGTCCCGCCGGTCACTGCTGCGCCGCGCCGGCCTGCTCGGCGCGGGTCTGGCCGCGGGAAGCGTTCTCGGCCAGACGACCGCCGCGACTCCGGCCGCCGCCGCCCCGGCAGTCTCGCCCACCGGCGGCCGTCGCTCCACTGGCTTCCTCTGGCTGGCCGGCGACCACCACATCCACACCCAGTACAGCAGCGACGGCAAGTACCGCGTCGTCGACCAGGTCCGGCAGGGCGCCAGGCACGGCATGGACTGGCTCGTCATCACCGACCACGGCAGCACCACGCACGCAAGGATCGGCGTCGAGAAGGTCAACCCGGACATCAAGGAGGCCCGGACCGCGCACGAGGACACCCTCGTTTTCCAGGGCCTGGAGTGGAACATCCCGGGCGCCGAGCACGGCACCGTCTTCGTCCACCCGGGGCGCAACGAGGTTTCCGTCCTGAAGCAGTTCGAAACCGATTACGACGGCAGCGTCAAGGGCGCCTCCGACTCGACGCCCGCCAACGAGGCCCTCGCCGTCGCGGGGCTGGCCTTCCTCGGCGACCAGGTCCGCCGCCGCAAGGTCAAGGACGCGCTGATGCTCGCCAACCACCCGGCGCGGCGCGGTGTCGACTCCCCGCACGAGATCCGTGCCTGGCGCGATGCGACGCCCGCGAGCCACCAGATCGCCGTCGGCTTCGAGGGCGCCCCCGGCCACCAGGCCACCGGCCTGCCCGCCCCGCTCGGCCCGGCCCGCGCCCGCGGCATCTACGACAACAATCCCAGCGCCAACTCCTTCGCCGGCTACCCCCTGGAGAGCTACCGCACCTGGGGCGGCTTCGACTGGATGACGGCCACCGTCGGCGGTCTGTGGGACAGCCTCATCGCCGAGGGCAAGCCCTGGTGGATCACGGCCAACTCCGACTCCCACCAGGTCTACGCCGACACCGCCGTGCGCGGCCCCGGCGGCGACTTCGCCACCGACGGCCGTTACCAGGACCCGGTCTACGGCGGCGAGATCGACATCGCCCAGGGCGACTACTGGCCCGGCCAGTACAGCCGTACCCACGTCGGCTCCGACGGCTTCTCGTACGCCGCCGTCATGGACGGCATCCGGGTCGGCCGCATCTGGGTCGACCACGGCCAACTCCTCAGCGGGCTCGACGTGCGGGTCTCCGGCGGCAGCCGCTGGGCCACCCTCGGCGGCGCCCTGCATGTGAAGAAGGGCACGACCGTCACCCTGACGGTCCACGTGGCGCTCGCCGGAGCTGCCAACTGGGCAGGGTTCCTGCCGAAGTTGGCACGCGTGGACGTCATCCGGGGCGACGTTACGGGACCGGTTCCCGACAAGGACACCTTCACGGCGCCGACCGCGAAGGTCGTCCGCACGTACGAGGTCAACAAGTCGAGCGGGACGGTACGGCTCACCTACGACCTGGGACGGGTGGACCGGCCGGTGTACGTCCGGCTGCGCGGCTCGGACGGCAACCGCAGCGCCGTCGGCGCGATGGGCGCGGCCGTCGACCCGGCCGGCCCGGCGATCGACGTCGTCGGTGACGCGGACCCGTGGTCCGACCTGTGGTTCTACACCAACCCGGTGTGGGTCCTGCCGTCGTGACATCGCACGTCCGCACGCCGCATGTCCGCACGCCGCACGTCCGCATGCCGTACGTCGTCACGGTGGACGCCGGTCTGCGCGATCTGCGCGCCGCCGATCACCTGCTCCGCACGTTCGCGGCCGACCTCTCCCTGACACGGGGAGAGTTCGGCTGCACCCACCTCGTTCGGGGCGAGCGTCCGCGCGTCGTCGTCTCCCTCGCACCGGAGTCGGAGGCGGAGCTGGACGACGTGCGCGCGTGGCTGGTGGCCCAGGCGTACGAGGTGACCGAAGGCGCCCCGGACGCCGTGGGCCGAGCGGTGCTGTACCGCGGGGCAGGCCTTCTGCGCGGCACGATGACGGTCGAGAAGGTGCTGTCGGTGTCCGCGATCGACCGCGTCACGGTGCTGGGTGGCGCCGGTGAACCCGGCCCGGCCGCACAACTGGTGACGCACGATCACGTCCGCCCGCAGTGGCAGTGCGGTGAGCTGGTCCTCACCGCGATGCCCGCCGTGGGCGGCACCCTGGTCCCGTTCGAGGTGCCCGAGCCGACGCCCTGCTGCGCGGACCACTGAGGTCAGCATCGCTTGCGGCGCGCCCGGCGCGGTCGGTGCAGCCCGTCCAGCTCACCGACCGCCGCGCGTACGTGCGCCGGGTCCCGCGGGTCGCGGCCGCCCGCACACCACCACACCGGGTGGCCGTCCTCCTGGCGCGCGTGCATCCCGATGCGGTGCTCGGCGCAGACCGGCCAGACCTGCCACAGGCACTCCATCACGGTGTCCTGCGCGGCCTCGGCGACCGCCGCGAGCGCGGCGTCGGGGTCGGACTCGGAACCGTGCCAGAGGTCGTTGCCGTGCCAGCGGCCGTCGGGCAGTGCGACGTACACGTGTTCACGCTCGGAGTCGTCCTCGTCCCAGGGCGGCAGAGCCAGCAGGACCAGCGGCCCCCGGTCCGGCAGCAGCGCGTCCAGGTCACGGTTGACGAGTGTCAGCGCCTCCTCCCACAGCGGGAACTCGCCGGGCCGGACAGGGCGGGGCCGGGGGATGTCGTAAGGGTCGTTCATGCGGGTCATCGTGGATCACGACCGTCCCCCGCGGTAGCCGTTTTCTCGAGAGTTGTCTCTTACGGCTGGCCCTCACCGTGGTGTCCCGGTGGATCGGCGTCGGGCCGAGCATCGCCGTGGGTGCGGTGCTTTTCCCGCGCCCTACGCCCTCGTCGCGTTCGCCGCCGGTTCGCTGTGGATGCGGGCGGGTGCCCTCGGGGCCCCGCAGTTCCTCGCCGGGTTCGGGGTGATGCCGTTCGACAACGTCCACTCCCTTGATACGACAGGAGGGGTGTTGTCGGTGTTGTGGCTGCTGCCTTCACCGATCCTCGGGAGCAGAACCCTGCTGGGGGCGACCGCGTCGCCTGCTTCCGCTCCGGCTCCGGCCGAGCGGGCGGACTGAGACCGTTCACCCGGCCGGTTGCCGCGCCCTTCGCCGGCCCGGGTCCGGGCGTACGCCAGGAAACAGCCGTAACCGCTGACCTGCCCTTCGCCGACCAGGTCCGGGCGTACGGCAGGAAACACGCCGCAACCGCTGACCTTGCCGGAACCCAAGTGCAGGTCCCGTCGCTACGTCGGCCCGGTCGCCGCGTCCGCGACCTCACCCGGCTCCGCCCCGCCCCGCCCCCTGTGCCGCCTCAGACCCCGCCCCTCGGCCCCCCCGTCGCCCCGGCAGTCGTACCGCCGGTATGAGGGCGAGGGCCAGCAGGCCTGCCGCAACGAGGTAAGCGGTGCGGAAGCCGGACGGGTCGAGGCCGGTCGCTCCCAGGACGACGGAGATGACGGCGGTGCCGATGGAGGCGCATACCTGTGCGTTGATGCTGAGCACGGTGCCCGCGGCGGCCATGCGGTCCTTCGGCAGGTCGCGGGACGCGGTGGTGGTCGTCGGCATGAGGACCATTCCGGAGCCGACGCCCATCAACATCGTGGCGCACAACGGTTGCCAGGCCGGGACGTCCTCCACCCCGATCAGCAGGCCCGTCAGGGCCATGCCGAGGGCCCCGGTCACGATCCCCGTCCGGATCAGACGGCGTGGCGAGACCTTGTCGACCCGGCGCGCGGCGATCTGCATGGTCGTGCCGATGGTGAGCCCGACGGGCGCCCCGAGCAGGCCTGTCGCGGTCGCGCTCCAGCCCCGCACCTCCTGCCAGTACACCGGGCCCAGGAGCATGGAGCCGAAGTAGCCGCAGGTGAACAGAGTGAGCGTGCCGATGCCGACGGCGAACGTCCGGTCGGTCAGCAGACGGAGGTCGAGCAGGGGGTGACTAATCGTCAGGGCACGTCGTACGAAACCGGTTGTCAACACTGTTCCGGCGAGAGCCGGCAGCAGCGTGCCCAGTGACGTGAAGTCGCCGTCCTCACCGCCCCTGGCCAGCCCGTACAGCAGGAGCGCGAGACCCGGTGACAGCATCAGCAGACCGAGGACGTCCAGTTTCGGCACCGGGCCCGGACCGTCCGGTGCGTCGGGGCGCAGGAGCTTCACCGCGAGGATGAGGGCCACCGCGCCGATGGGCAGGTTGACCAGGAAGATCCAGTGCCAGGACGCGGCGTCGAGCAGCCAGCCGCCGAGCACCGGCCCCGTCACGGGGCCGACCAGTACCGGGAGGCCGAGCCAGGCCATGGTGCGACCGAAGCGTTCCCGGTCGGCGGCGGCCATCGCCATGCCCATCCCGACCGGCATGAGCAGCCCGCCGCCGAGGCCCTGCACCACGCGGAACGCGATCAGGCTGGGCGCGTCCCAGGCGCACGCGGCGAGCAGTGAGCCGAGCGAGAACAGTGTGAGCGCGGTCAGGTAGGCGCGCTTGGCGCCGACTCGGGCCATCATCCACGGCGCACTGGGGACCGCGGCGGCGAGCGCCAGCGTGTAAGCGGTTACCGTCCACTGGATCGTCTCCAGCGGCGCGCCGAACGTCTCCGAGAGGCTGCGCAGTGCGACGTTCACGATGGTCATGTCGAGCACCGACATCACGGAGCCGATGATGACGACGAGGAGCGTGCGGTTCAGGGCCGCGGAGGAGGCGCGGGGTGTGTCCCGCGGTGTGCCGACGTCCCCTCCGGTGGCCTCGGTCGCGGACAACTCCCCGCCCTCAGTCCTGGTAGGGGTGGGCCGCACGCGCGGTGCGCAACGCCCGTCCCCACCACGTCAGCTGGCCGAGCATGCCCTTGGCGGCGCCCTCGCACACGGCGGCGTCCCGGGGTACGCCGTCCTCACCGAGGCCGGACCACGGCCCGTGCAGACTGACCGAGTCCCGTACGGTCGTGGCGTGCAACTCCGCGAACACAAGCCGGAGTTGCTCCACGGCGCGGACGCCGCCCGCCAGTCCGCCGTAGGAGACGAAGCCGACCGGCTTGGCCTGCCACTCCGGGTGGTGCCAGTCGACGAAGTTCTTCAGCGCGGCGGGGAAGCTGTGGTTGTACTCGGGTGTGACGACGACGAACGCGTCGGCGGCGGCCAGCCTCGGGGAGACCTCGGCCAGCGCGGCCACGGTCTCGGGGGCCGGTGTGCCGCCCCAGCCGGGCATTACGAGCGGCAGGTCGAGGTCGACGAGGTCGATGACGTCGAAGTCCAGGTCGGTGTGGCCGCCGACGGTGCCGAGGAACCAGTCGGCGACGGCCCGGCCCTGCCGGCCCTCGCGCACGCTGCCGACGATCACGGCGACGCGGAGCGGAGCCTCCCGACCGGTGGTGCTGGATGCGGACATGGGTTTCCCCCTGTTTCTGGACGGGCCCCGCCGACGGGGCGGGACTGCCGCGCTACCGCGGCCTCACGTTCGGTAAACTACAACGAGCGTTGTAGAAGGTACAACGTCCGTTGTACCTAGGTCGTCGGGCCTAGTCCCTCGTCATGCGTGAGGAGTCGAGCGTGGGCAGCACCAATGAGGCATGGCTGGAGAAGGCGCGACGCGAGTTTCCGCCCCGCAAGGTGGAGAAGTGGGTAGCGCTGGCGGGCGCCGCCTGCACCGTGTTCGGCCGCGAGGGCTATGCGCGCGCCTCCGTCGACGCGCTCGCGGCCGAGGCCGCCGTGTCGACGCGCACGCTCTACAACCACTTCCCCGGCGGCAAGGCCCAGCTGTTCAGCACGGTCGTCACGTGGACCTCGAGCACGGTGAAGGACGCCCAACTCGCCCTGCTGAGCGCCGTGCTGGACCCCGAACGGCCGCCGCGCCCGGAGGACCTCGAACGCGACTTCGTCGCCCTGGCCCGCGGCTTCGTCGGACTCATGACGCAGTATCCCGACCACTTCGCCCTGGTCCGCCACATCCACGCCGAGGCCGACCACGTCCCGCCGGAGGTGCTCGAGGCGTGGCGGGAGGCTGGGCCGGCGCCGGTCGGCCACGCCTTCACCGAGAGGCTGGAGGCCCTCGCCGACGCCGGCCTGCTCGATGTGCACGGGGACGCGGCCCTCGCCACCACGCACTTCATGGCGCTGATCTCCCACACCCTCACCCAGCAGTCGCACTACGGGGTACGGCCGCTGCCCGAGAAGGAGACGGAGAGGCTGATCACCGGTGGTGTGGCGGCGTTCCTGCGGGCCTACCGCACCGCATGAGGAACTGGGCTCCGGCCCGCCTCCCGCAAGCCCTCGCTCCCGACGTCATCCTGCCCGGCCCTCGCCTCGCCTCACCCGTTCACCCCCGAGTAGCGACCGAGGCTCCACCGCCACAGCAGTCGTGCCCCGAGGTACGCGAGCAGCCCCAGCAGTGGCGAGGCCGCTGCGAGCCAGTGGGGGACCGCGGTGTCGTGGCCGGTCAGGACGGCGGCCGGGAAGTAGGCGACGAACGCGAGCGGAAGCCCGAACGTCAGGAAACCGCCTACCGCCCTCGGGAGCACGTTCAGCGGGTAGCTGCCGAAGGTGCCGAGAAGTTCCTCCAGCCAGCGGCCCCAGTAGTCGGCGGCCGGAAAACGCAGGGAAGCGCTTGCGACAGCGGTGAACAGGGCGGCCTCCAGCAGCATCCCGCCGAGCACGGCGGCGACGAGATAGACGATCCGGCCCGCCGTCCAGTCGAGGTCGCTGCGGCCGAGCGCGCCCGCCATCAGGCCCGCCGCCACCGTCAGGTCACCGATCGCGTTCGTCGGGAAGTACGCCAGCTGGGCCTGCCGGTGCACCGGCATCGGGCGGACCAGGTAGGTGTCGATCACACCCTCCTGGATGTGCCGTCCCAGACCGTGCATCCGGCCGAGGAAGAGCACGAAGAGGCCGTGCGCGAGCATCCGCGTCGCCGGGATCAGCAGCACGTCCGAGCTGTCCCAGCCGCCCATCCCCGCGAACCGGGTCAGCAGCACGGTCGCGAACACGATCACCGACACCTGCCACACCGCGCCGATCGCGATCATCATCAGGAACTCGGAGCGGTACTCCAGCTGTGCACGGAAGTTGAGGCGCGTGACACGCCACATGATCCGGACGGCGTTCAACGGCATCAGCCTCCTTGGGAGATGACCCGGCGGGCGGCCCGGTGCCACAGCAGCCGCGTGAACAGGGCGAGCACCACGACCCACGCCGCCTGGACGGCCAGCTGCGCGGGAGCGTCGGACAGCTGGACACGGCCGATGTAGATCGACAGCGGCACGCTCAGCGTGGCCTGGAACGGCAGGAAAGCGCTGAGCGTGATGAACCAGTCGGGGAAGAACCACAGCGGCGCGTACACGCCGGACAACAGGTTCTGCGCGAAGATCAGGATCATCATCGCCGCGCTGTTGCGCAACGTCCAGAAACACAGCTGGTCCAGGGCGAGCATCACGTAGTACAGCACCCACTGCCCCAGCAGCAGGCTCAGCGCGAACACCCCCGCCACGGCGGCCGACCGGGGCGGCTCCACCACCCCGGCCGCGAGACACACCGCGTATCCGGCGAGCGCCCACGCGAACCCGTAGAGCTGCTCGCCCAGGGCGCGCAGGGCGTAGTAGCGCCGGGGCGGCAGCGGGCGCAGGTACCAGTAGACGATCGTGCCGAAGTGCATGTGCTGGATGACGGTGTCCCGCCCCGTGTACTGGTCCAACTCGCGCAACCTGGAGGCGAGCACGGCCAGCACGGCGTAGGTGACCGCCTGGTCGCGGTCGAGCCCCGCCGTGCTGTCGGTCTGCGCGTACAGACCGCCCCACAGGGACGTCACCAGCACCACCTGGACGGTCAGCCGCAGCAGCGCGGCCGTCATCCGGGGCGGCGTGTACAGCTCGCCGAGCGGGGTGACGCGGGCGGCCCGCCAGCCGTGGACGGCGGCCATCAGGCGTCCCCGGCCTGCACGTACGCGGCCCGCATGACGTCCTCCAGATCGGCCTCGTCGAGGGCGATGTCCGTCACCTCGTACCGTTCCACAACCGCTTTCAGCGCCTGGTGGACGGTGGGTGCGCCAGGTCCTTCGGGGCCGAACACGATCTGCGCGCCCTCGTGCCGCAGCAGTGCGATGCCCGGCAGGGGGACGACCTCGGCGTGGGCGTCGGTGAGCGTGGCCCGCACCTGCCAGGTGGAGCCGAACTTGCGGCGGATCTCGTCGAGGGTGCCGTCCAGAACGAGCCGGCCGTGGTTGATCAGCACCACCCGCTCGGCGAGCCGCTCGACCTCCGTCATGTCGTGGGTGGTCAGCAGGACGGTCCGGCCGCGCTCCTCCACCTGGTGCCTCAGGAACTCCCGCACCTGTTCCTTCACCACCACGTCCATGCCGATCGTGGGCTCGTCGAGGAAGACGACGGGCGGATCGTGCAGGAGCGCCGCGGCCAGGTCGCAGCGCACCCGCTGGCCCAGCGAGAGATGGCGCACGCGGGTGTCCCAGAACGCGGACAGGTCGAGGAGCTCGTCGAACTCCCCGAGCCGCGAGGCGTGTTCGGCCCTCGGCACCTCGTAGATGTCCCGCAGGATCGAGAACGACTCGCGGACCGGCAGATCCCACCACAGCTGGGTGCGCTGCCCGAACACCGCCCCGATGTTGCGGGCGTTGCGTTCGCGCTCCCGGTACGGCACCACGCCCGCGACGCGCGCCTCGCCGGAGGTGGGGGTGAGGATGCCGGTGAGCATCTTGATGGTGGTCGACTTGCCGGCGCCGTTGGGGCCGAGCAGGGCGAGGAGTTCGCCCGCGGCCACGTCGAAGGTGACGTCGCTGACCGCGTGCTTCGCGACGCGCTCCGGGTCGACCAGGGAGCGCAGGGCGCCGGCGAAGCCGGGACGGCGGACGGTGGTGTGGAAGGTGCGGGACAGGCCGCGCACCTCGATGCTGCCGCTCACTCGAACCTCCGGACGAGTGGGAAGGGAACGGGCACGGCCGAGGCCGGCCGGGTCGTGACCCGGCCGGCCGTCGGAACAGTCGGGGCCGCCGGTTCAGCCGGTCTCCGCGAACACGAAGGAGAACTCGGCGGGCCCGGCGTTGAGGAAGTACTGCGGCAGCGGGCCCGGACCGCAGGACTGGGAGCCGATGCCGTGCTGCCCGTGGTCGAGGTTGACCCACACGGTCGGGCCGGGCACCAGGTCGGTGCGGTGACGGGCCGCGTCGAGCTGTTCGTTCGTCCAGCGCCGGGCGCTGAACCAGAACTCCGGGTCGCCCTCGATGCGCAGTCCGCCGATCTCCGCCCAGCGGACGTCGGCACGGGCGCCGTTCTCCTGTGGACGGACGTACGGCGTCTGTAGATCGTCTACAGTCGACTGCCACCGGCCGACCGTCGACGCCGCCCTGCTGTCCGGATACGCCTCGCCGGGACCGCCGCCGAACCAGGCCACCCGGTCGGCTCCGGCGAGTCCGAAGCGGATGCCCAGCCGGGGCAGCGGCAGCGTCCAGTCCCCCTCGGGCGACACGGACACGGTCAGCTTCAGCCGGCTGCCGTCGGAGGTCCAGCGGTACGCCGTGGCGAGTCCGACCTCGCGGGCGGCGGGCGCCACCCTGGTCCGTACCGTCAACGCGTCGCCGTCCGACTCGATGCCGTCCAGCCGGTGTTGCATACGGTGCAGGCCGAGCTCGCGCCACAGCACGCCGTAGCGGGTGTCCGCCTGCCACTCGGCGCCGTCGTCGTTGTCGGTGGGCGCCCGCCACACATCGAGGCGCAGTCCTTCGACCGACACCCCGCCGATCGAGAGCGGCGCGCCGGTGCGGGCGTCGAAGGTGGCCGGGCCGAGGGTGATCAGCCGTTCTCCGGCCACCGGGCGGTGAGTCGCGGCGACGCGCGGCCGCGGCCGGGCGGCCGCCGCGAACTGCCCCCATGCCACCGGGTGCCCCTTCGCCGCCCACGCGGTGTCGGCCGCCAGCACCGCCCGAACGGTCCACGACGTCTCGGCACCCCGCGCGTCCACGGGCGGCTCCGGCAGCTTGACGTCGGCCGACTCGCCGGGCGCCAGCGGCGGCACGTTCAGCGCGCCGGTCTCGACGGTCTCGCCGTCCACCTGGTACGACCACGTGAAGGCGATCGCCGAAAGGTCCGCGAAGTCATGGGCGTTGGTCACCCGTACGGTGCCGTCGGCGCCGTCGCCCTCGATACGGACCGGCTCGATCACCTTCTTGAACTCGACGAGCCCGGGGGAGGGGGTCCGGTCCGGGAAGAGCAGGCCGTCGCAGACGAAGTTCCCGTCGTGCAGCTCCTCGCCGAAGTCGCCGCCGTAAGCGTATTCGTAACGGCTGTCCTCGATGCCGTGGTCGATCCACTCCCAGACGAAGCCGCCCTGGAGACGCTCGTGCGCCTCGAACAGCCGCTGGTAGTCGGCGAGTCCGCCGGGGCCGTTACCCATGGCGTGGCCGTACTCGCAGAGGACGAAGGGCAGTCGGCGCCGCCTCCCGGTCCCGCCGTCCAGGCCCCGGCCTATGCGCTCGACCTCGTCGTGGAAGGCGTACATCCGCGAGTACATGTCGGTGTCACGGCAGTCGAGGTCGCCCTCGTAGTGGACGAGGCGCGAGGTGTCGCGGCCGTGGATCCACTCGGCCATGGCGGTCAGGCCGCGGCCGGTGCCGGCCTCGTTGCCCAGCGACCAGATCACCACCGACGGGTGGTTCTTGTCCCGTTCGACCATGCGGGCGGCGCGGTCGAGGAGGGCCGGGGTCCAGCGGTCGTCGTCGACGGGGTTGTCGCGCCAGTCCTGTTCGACGAAGCCGTGGGTCTCCAGATCGCACTCGTCGATCACCCACAGGCCGTACTCGTCGCACAGCCCGAGGAAGGCGGGGTGCGGCGGGTAGTGGGAGGTGCGGACGGCGTTGATGTTGTGCCGCTTCATCAGCAGCACGTCCTCGCGCATCGTCTCCAGGTCGAGCGCGCGACCCCGCACGGGATGCCACTCGTGCCGGTTGACGCCCTTGAACAGCACCGCCGTGCCGTTCACCTTGATCAGGCCGTCTTCCAGGGAAACAGTGCGGAAACCGATGCGCAGCGGGATCCGCTCGCCCTCCGTCACCAGCTCGCCGTCGTACAGCCGGGGCGTCTCCGCGCTCCACGGCTCGACGGGGACCGTCACCGGCTCGCCCGTCGCGACATCGATGTCGAGGCCGGGCACGGTCACCCGCCCGTCGACGTCGGAGTCGACGCGCAGGGTGCCCTCGCCCGTCACATGGTCGTAGGAGGCGTGCACGAAGAAGTCGACGGCGCTGCCCGCCGGACGGTGCAACAGCGTCACGTCACGGAAGATGCCCGGCAGCCACCACTGGTCCTGGTCCTCCAGGTACGAGCCCGCCGACCACTGGTGGACCCGGACCGCCAGGACATTGCCCACGGCCTTCAGCAGATGGCCGACCGCGAACTCGTGCGGCAGCCGGGAGCCCTTGAACTCGCCGATGTCCGTGCCGTTCAGCCAGACACGGGCACATGACTCCACGCCGTCGAAGCGCAGGACCGCGCCGCCCTCCGCCAGGGCTGGCCAGTCATCGGGCAGGTCGAAGACCCGCAGATGGTCGCCCGTCGGGTTCTCGGTCGGCACCCGCGGCGGGTCGACCGGGAAGGGGTAGAGGTGGTTGGTGTAGATGGGCGAGCCGTGCCCCTGGAGGACCCAGTGACCGGGTACGGCGACCTCCGCCCAGTCTCCGGCGTCGTAGCCCGCCGCGGCGAACGACTCGTCCTCCGCGTCGGCCGTCGCCGACAGCCGGAAGCGCCAGCTGCCGTTGAGCGACAGGGATTTCGCGTCCGACGTCGCATACCAGGCGCGGGGCGGGAGAGCCCCGGAGCCCGGCGATACGTCCTCGACGTAGGAAACGGCCGACGTGGGACCCCCCGTCCGGGCGACGCCGGGAGCGGGGGAGGTGCGCAAAGACATCGGTCTCCTTGCTCAGCCCTTGATGCCGGTCTGGGCGATCCCCTGCACCAGCCAGCGCTGGAGGAAGAGGAAGACCAACAACAGGGGCAGGATGGAAATGGCCGTGGCCATGAAGATCAGGTGGTAGTTGACGGTCTGGTTGGTCATGTACGACGACAGCGCGACCTGCACCGTCCAGGCGCTGGGGTCCTGCCCGATGACCAGCGGCCACAGGAAGGAGTTCCAGCCGTTGATGAAGGTGATGGTCGCGATCGCGGCGAAGAAGTTCAGGGAGTTGGGGACGACGACCCGCCAGTACGCGCCCCAGTAACCGAGCCCGTCCACCCGCGCCGCCTCCTCCAGCTCCTTGGGGAACCCCAGGAAGTACTGCCGGAACAGGAAGCAGGTGAAACCACTGAAGAGGCCCGGAATGATCAGACCCCGGTAGGAGTCGATCCAGCCGAGGGACGAGACCAGGACGAATCCGGGCACGAACGTGACGGCCGTGGGGACCATCAGCGTGAAGAGGACGCCGTAGAACACCTTGTTGGCGTGCCGGTACGGGATCCGGGCCAGGCCGTAGCCGGCCAGGGAGCACACCAGCAGCGTGCCGACGGTATGCAGTACACCGACGACCATCGAGTTCCACAGGGCCCGGCCGAAGTCGATCGTCGTGTCGTCGAACGGCTCGGTGACGTTGCCCCACTGGATGTCCGTGGGGAAGAACTTCCACTCCTCACCGGTGATCTCCGGATCTGTGGAGAGGGCGTTGCGGACGAGGACGTAGAAGGGGATCAGGAACAGGAGGGCGGCGATGCCGACGGCGACGTACAGTCCTGCGGAGCCCATCACCCCGCGGGCACGCCGGACCGGGCGTGGCGGCGCCGTGGCCTGGTCGGTCTTGGTCACCTCGGGTGCTGTCGTGGTCACTTGGATTCCTCACCCCTGCCGAAACCCATGATCTTTCCCTGGAAAAGGGTGACGAGAACGATCAGCAGGGTGAGGATCACCGCGCCGGCGCTGCCCGCCCCGTAGTCCTGGCTGTCGCCCAGCGCGGTGTAGTACAGCTCGACCAGCGGCGGCCGTCCCCAGGTGGTCTTCGACAGCAGGTTGAAGAACTCGTCGAAGGCCTGGTAGGCGGCGATCAGGAGCAGCAGGATCACGGCGGTCGAGGTCGCCCGCAGTTGCGGCAGCGTGATGTACCGGAAGGTCTGCCAGCCCGGCTTGGCACCGTCGAGAGCGGCGGCCTCGTACAGCTCGCCGGGGATGTTCTGCAGCGCGGCCAGGAAGAGAATCATGTAGAAACCGGATTGCAGCCACAGCCGGGCGGTGACGATGACCAGCCAGTACCAGGGCGGGTCGGGGTTGGCGAGCCAGGCGACGTTCTCGGCGCCGAACCAGCCGATCACCGTGTTCGCCAGGCCGAACCGGACGCCGTTGAAGAGGGACATCTTCCAGATCAGCGAGGCGGCGACGTAACTGCACGCCGTCGGGAGGAAGAAGACCGACCGGAAGAACGCCCGCATGAACCGCAACCGGTTCACCAGCAGGGCGAGCCCCAACGACAGCGCCCAGGTGGTCGGCACGATGATCGCGGCGAAGACGGTGAAGGTGACGAGGGCGCCGGTGAAGTTCTCGTTCTCCAGCATGTACCGGTAGTTGTCGAACCCGACGAACGTGCTGGGCGTGACGGTGAAGCGGGCCTCGAAGAAGCTGAGCCAGACGCTCCAGCCGATCGGGACGTAGACGAAGATCAGCAGGCCGATCAGGAAGGGCCCGGTGAACAGCCAGAAGTTGAAGGTGGCGTTGCCCCGCAGCCCGCGCCGCGGGCGGGCCTTCACGGGCTCGGCCTTGGCGGGCTGCGCGAGGTCGCGCGAGGTGGTCGTCGACATGGCGTGGTCCGTCCGCCCGCCTATCCGAAGAGCTTCTTGAGTTCCGTGCCGACGACCTTGTCGCACTTGTCGAGCGAGGCCTCCGGGTCACCGTCCTTGCGTACGGAGTCGGCGAACACGTCCTCGGTCGCCTTGATCATGGCCTGGGTCCAGCCGATGTTGTCGAAGTGCCCGTACTCGCTGAACAGCTTGACGCCCTCGGCCGGCAGGCCGGACTTCAGCTTCGCGGCGGACCGGGCGATCGAGGTGCGCGGCGGGATGTGGAACCCGTAGGAGAGGGACCAGTCCTCCTGGTACTCCTTCTGGTCGATCCACAGCCACTTCACGTACTCCTTGGCCTCCTCGACCCGGTCGCTCTTGGCGTTGACGAACATCGACCAACCGCCGTTGTAGACCGCGGGCTTGCCGGCGGCGCCGACCTTCGGGAAGGGGAAGATGCCGAGGTCGTCGCCGAGGGCCTGCTGCATCACCGGCATGGCCCACATGCCGCAGAACTGGATCGCGGTCAGGCCCTGGGTGAGGGCGGAGGGGTCCCAGTAGTCGGCCGGGGCGTCCAGGAGCAGATCGCCGCTGGTGAACAGCTTGCGCATCTTGCTCAGCCCCTCGATCACGCCGTCCGTGTGGTAGGCGGGCTGGTTCTTGGCGTCGAGGGTGTCGGCACCGGCCGCCCAGATCATCGGGCGGATGACCGCTTGCAGCGTGTTTCCGAGGTAGACGCCCTTGACCTTGTCCGTGGTGAGCTTGGCGGCGGCCTCGATCAGCTCGTCGAGGGTCTCCGGCACGCCCACGCCGGCCTTCTCCAGCAGCGACTTGCGGTAGAAGAAGAACTGCGGGTCGTCGATCATCCGGACGCCGTATATCTTCCCGTCGACCGTGTGCGACTGGATGTCGGCCTGGTTGAAGTCGTCCTTGACCGGCGCGACGATGTCGGTCAGATCCGCCACCTGGCCGCTCTTGACGAGCTGGATCTGCGGGTGGAACTCGAACAGGTCGGGCGCGCTGTCGGTGAGCAGGCTCGCGAACAGCTTGCTCTCGAAGTTCGACCCGGTGATCCACTGCGTGGACACCTTCGCCTTGTCGTACGCGGCCGCGTACTTCTTGATGGCCTGCTCGGTCCCCGCCTCGCCGTAGGCGTGGAAGTACTGCACCAGGCCGCCGCCCGAACTCCCGCCGCTGCGGCCGTTGTTGCCGCCACAGGCGGCCAGCGTGCCGGCGGCGGCCATGCCGGCCGCGGCCCGGAAGAGGGAGCGGCGGGACCAGTTGCTGTTGCTCATTGCCGACATGGTGACGTCCTTGTCTCGAGTACGGCTGCGGCTCGCACGGCATCAGCGCCAGAGGGCTCGAAAGGCGTTGCGGTGCGGGACGTTAACCTTCGGCTAAGCCTTCGGCAAGGGGTTGGACGAAGCCTGTTCGAAGCGTTGCGTAGTGTTCGGGATACCGGACGTGACGAGGGCGGGCGGCGACGGTCGCCCACGGATCGCCCCGCGAACGGCCCCGCGGACCGCCTCGGCAACGGAGCCACGGCGCGCCTGGGGAAACGGAGCCGCGGCGCGCCTGGGGAACGGTCACCTGTGGAACGCGGGAAGGCCCCCAGGCCCCAGTGGACCCGGACCAGGGGCCGGAGACCGGACCCGGACCAGGCGCCGGAGACCGGCCGGACCCGGACCAGGCCCCGGAGACCGGACCCGGACCAGGTCCCGGACCCGCAGCCCCCTCAGGCCGTCGGCGCCGTACGTCCCCTGCCGGACACAGCGCGTTGCGCGGTCCGTTGCCCCACCGATTGCAGCGCCCCTTCGAGCGCGAACGTCGCCGCACCCAGGCAGACCGGGTCGGTGGGAATCGGGGAGAGAACGATTTCTGTGGCGGCCAGCGGACGCCGCAGCGCATGCCGGGCGACGGCCTCGCGGACCTCGTCGAGGAGGGGCTCACCCAGCCGGGCGGCGACCCAGCTGCTCAGTACGACGACCTCCGGATTGAGGAGGTTGACCAGGTCGGCGATGCCGGCGGCCAGGTAGCGGGCGGTGTCCCGGACCACTTTGACGGCCACGGGATCGCCCTCGGCGACCCCGCGGGCCAGGGCGTCGACGGTGGCGGTCTGGTCCTCCGGATGCAACAGCGGGCTGCGCGCGCTGAGTTCGCGCAGATTCTGCATGATGCCGGGCGCGCCGACGTACGTCTCCACGCAGCCGTGGTTGCCGCAGTGGCACAGCCGTCCGTCCAGCACGAGCGTGGTGTGCCCCCACTCGCCGGCGCTGTTGCTGACCCCTCGGTGCAGTCCGCCGCCCAGCACCAGCCCCGCGCCGACCCCGGTGCCGAGGTTGACGACGACGGCGTCCCCGTGCCCGCGCGCGGCGCCGAACCACAGCTCCGCCACCGCGCAGGCGCGCAGCGGATTGTCCAAGTGCAGTGGGTACGCGATGTGTTCGGAGAGCAGGTCGAGCAACGGCACGTCGTGCCAGTCCCAGTTGGGCGCGTACTCGGCGATGCCGGTGTCCCGGTCCACCTGCCCCGGTACGCTCACGCCGACGCCGAGCACCCGGGCCGCCTCGACGCCGGCCTGTGCGACGACCGAGCCCACGGCCGCGGCGACATGACCGACGACCTGCTCCGGGCGGCTCTCGCCGGGGCGGATGTCCTCCTCGGCGCGGGCCAGCACGTTCAGCGCGAGGTCGAACAGCTCGACGTGGACGTACGTCTCCGCGATGTCCACGCCGATCAGCGCGCCTCCGGCGGCGTTGACGGCGACCAGGCCGCGGGGCCGGCCGCCGGCCGAGTCCTCGAAGCCGACCTCCGTGATCATGCGCAGGTCGAGCAGCTCGCCGACCAGGGTGGCGACGGTGGCGAGGCTGAGGCCGGTGGCCGCGGCCAGCTCCTGCCGGGAGGTGGGGGACCGGGCGATGATCTGGCGCAGCACCTCGTAGCGGTTCGCGGTGCGGATGTCACGTGAGGTGCGCTTCACCGGAGAGCCCCCTCTCTTCCGTGCCGACAGACCGACAAGCCGACATCCCGACATGCGGGCATGCCCGCACGCCGACGTGCCGAGACCGGGACGGCACCGGCGCCGCGTCAGGCTATGGCGTGCGCCGAGGTTCGACAAGGGGTTAGGAAAGGGGGTTTACAAAGTCGGCCGGGCCGGCTGCTCACCTAGCGAGCACGTCCCGCACGAAGGCGTTGGTGAACGTCCCGGCCGGATCCAGTTCCCCGACCAGCGCCCGGAAGTCGTCGATCCGCGGATACCGTCCGCGCACCGCGGAGGCGGGCAGCTCGTACACCTTGCCCCAGTGCGGCCGTGGCTCGAACGGCTCCAGCGCCGCCTCCAGCTCCCGCACCACCGGCAGGACGGCCGCCGTGTCGTCGATCCAGGTGAAGTGCACGGCGACGGAGTCCCGCCCATGGGCCGGGCTCATCCACTGCTCGTCGGCGGCGATGGTCCGCACCTCGCAGATCTGCAGTACGGGGGCGACCGTCTGCCGGATACCGTCGATCGCATACAGGATGCCGGCGGCGTGCTCGCGCGGCAGCAGATACTCGCTCTGCAACTCGTTCCCGCTGCTCGGCGTGAACTCCGCGCGGAAGTGCGGCAACCGCTCGTGCCACGGCCCCGGAACGCCGAACTGTTCCGTGCAGTTGACCGCGGGCATCCCCGGCACCGGATGCAGCGCCTCGGTGGCCGGAGTCGCCCACGGGAAGCCGGCCAGGGGCTGATCGGTGCGCCGCTTGACCCACACCTGCCGGAACCCGGGCGCCCGCCAGTCGGTGAACAGGCTCACGCTGTACGCGGCCGCCGCGACCGCCTCGAAGTCCCGCCCGTCCAGCGGCAGTTCGGTGAACAGGTGCTGCTCGACGTCGAAGGCCGGCTCCAGGTCCAGGGTGAGCGCGGTGACGACACCCAGGGCACCCAGCGAGGTGACGGCCCCGCCGAACCGCTCGTCGCCCCGCCCGATCACGACGGTCGACCCGTCCGCCGTGACGATCTCCACCTCCCGTACCGGGGCCGCGAGGGGGCCGTTGCCCACCCCGGAACCGTGGGTGCCGGTCGCCACCGAGCCGGCCACCGAGATGTGCGGCAGCGACGCCATGTTCGGCAGTGCCAGCCCGTGCGCGTGCACCCGCCTGGCCAGCTCGGCGTACCGCACCCCGCCGCCGACCCGCACCGTCCGTGCCGCCGAGTCCACCTCGACCTCGGCCGGCAGCGCGCCGAGCGACAGCAGCACCCCGTCCGCGCCCGGCTCGGCGATCGCGTTGAAGGAGTGTCCGCTGCCCAGTACCCGCACCCGCTCGCTCGCCGCCACGAGCGAACGCAGCGCGTCGAGCGAGGCGGGACGGTGCAGCTCCTTGGCGGTGTACGTGATGTTGCCCGCCCAGTTGGTCACGGTCTCGGCCATGCGGTCGCCCTCCCGAGGAGATCGAGAAACCAGGAAATTCCCAGGTGGAACCTACCCTGCCCGCAACACCGGGCCCCCCGCCCCCACCCCCGCGCGACCGGGGGCATACCGTGAGGAGTCGTACGCCTGAGCCGGGAGGAGAGACGATGGGCAGCCGTACCGCGCTGGTCGAGGATCTGATGAAGCGGTTTCCGCATGTTCCGCGGGAGGCCGTCTTCAAGGAGGACCTGTTGCGCGGGGGCGTGGCCTTCGACCCCTCCGCGCTCAGCGACAACGAGGGCGGCGAGGTCAAGCCGAAGTCGTACTTCATCTTCTCCTTCGACCACGGCACCCTCCCCGAGCTGGGCGAGGCCGCGCTGCGCCGCCCGCCGGAGGAGATCATCCTCACCGGCGGCCCCTACGACCTGCGGCGCACGGTCGTCTCGGTCCGGGTGAACCCCTCCTCGCCGTACCGCGTGGCCGCCGACGAGGACGGGATGCTCGGCCTCTATCTCGACGGGAAGCGCATCTCGGACGTCGGCGTGCCGCCCATGCCCGAGTACTACCGGCACAAGCTCTCCAACGGGAAGTCCGTCATGGAGGTCGCCCCCACCATCCAGTGGGGCTACCTGATCTACCTGACGGTCTTCCGGGTCTGCCAGTACTTCGGCGCCAAGGAGGAGTGCCAGTACTGCGACATCAACCACAACTGGCGCCAGCACAAGGCCGCCGGCCGACCGTATACGGGAGTCAAGGACGTCGAGGAGGTCCTCGAAGCCCTGGAGATCATCGACCGTTACGACACCGCCAAGGCGTCCACCGCCTACACGCTCACCGGCGGCGCGATCACCAAGACGGTCGCCGGGCGCGACGAGGCCGACTTCTACGGTCACTACGCCAAGGCCATCGAGGAGCGCTTCCCGGGCCGCTGGATCGGCAAGGTCGTCGCCCAGGCCCTCCCGCGCGACGACGTGCAGCGCTTCAAGGACTACGGCGTGCAGATCTACCACCCCAACTACGAGGTGTGGGACCGCCGTCTGTTCGAGCTGTACTGCCCGGGCAAGGAGCGTTACGTCGGCCGCGACGAGTGGCACAAGCGCATTCTCGACTCGGCGGAGATCTTCGGCGCGCGCAACGTCATCCCCAACTTCGTGGCGGGGGTGGAGATGGCCGAGCCGTTCGGTTTCACCACGGTCGACGAGGCGATCGCGTCCACCACCGAGGGCCTGCGTTTCTTCATGTCGCAGGGCATCACGCCGCGGTTCACCACCTGGTGCCCGGAGCCGACCACGCCCCTCGGCAAGGCCAACCCGCAGGGCGCGCCGCTCGAGTACCACATCCGCCTGCTGGAGGCCTACCGGGCCACGATGGACGAGTTCGGCCTGTCCTCGCCCCCCGGCTACGGCCCGCCCGGCCCCGGCAACGCCGTCTTCTCCGTCAGCTCCTTCATGGACAGCCTGCCGGCGGACGAGCCCTCGGCCGCGGAGGACGAGCCCTCCGCGGTTTGAAGCCGCCGCCGGGCCGGGCCTCGGCGGTGGCCGTGGCGGATACGTAGCGGTGGTAGTGGCGGTTGCCGTTACCGTTGCCGTTGCGGTAACGGTATGGAAACCGGTTGAGAAAACCTCCACCGCATTGAGTCGCGGAGTGGTCCGCGTCCGTACTGATGGTCTGGGAGACCTCGGTCGTGACGGGCGCGGCCGTACTGTCTGACAGCTGTCCTGACATCTGAACAGGGCGCTTGTCAGTTGTGCGGGAGTCGTGAAAAGCTCTGGCTCTGCCGCGAGGTTCCCCCCAACTCCATTGCCGACATGTTGAGTTGACCTCGCTTGTGGATGCAGGAGACTCATGCCCGACCTGCCGACCCCCAAGGACGCCGCCGAGGCCGCGCTCTTCTCGGAGTGCTGGGACGCCGTCCTGTCGTACGCCGACCTGTGCACCTCCGGGTCGACCGCGGCCAACCAACTGGCCCGCGAGGCGTTCGCACTCGGCATACGCGAGGCCCGCGCGGCCGAGGACAGCACCCGGCACGGAGCCGGCCGGCGCGCGTCCCGGCTGCCCCGGATCCCCCTGCTGCTGACCGCCGTACGCACCACGGCGGCCGCCTGGGAGGCCCAGGGGCAGGGCCACAAACTCGACCCCGACCTGCGCCTGTGGCTGAACTCCGGCAAGGCCGGCAGGTACACGGGACCGCCCCTGCGCCGGCCCATCGCCCTGCGCGGGCTGCGGGACATGCAGGAGCCGGACGCCGCGCTGCTGTGGCTGGCGGAGGTGGAGGCGCTGCCGCTGCGCGCCGTAGCCCGCCGCCAGGGGCTGGACCCGGCCGCCGCGATGGAGGAACTGAACCAGGTCCGCGGCCTGTTCCGGGACCGCTGCCACCGCAACCATCTCGACACGCCGATGGACGCCGAGTGCCGCAGCTACGTCCGGCTCCTCGACGCGGTCACCCGCTCGCCCGTCGCCGAGACGCCCGAGGACCTCTCCCGGCACCTCGCCACCTGCGTGGAGTGCGCGGAGGCCGCGGCCTGTCTGCGGCTGCACGGCGGCGGGCTGCCCGCGGCGCTGGCCCAGGGCGTGATCGGCTGGGGCGGACTGGCCTACCTGGAGCGCCGCCGCCGCGCCGCGGAGGTGCGGATGGGCGCCGGCCGTCCGGCGCCCGAGCCGGACGGCGAGTGGGGCGACCCCGCCGCGAACAAGGCGCGCACCCTGCGCAACGGCCTGCTCGTCGCCGCCGTCCTCGTCTCCGCGCTGGCCCTCGCCGTGTCGCTGATGCCGTTCGGCGAGAGCGACGACTCGGCGCAGGGCGGCCTCCCCACCGACAGCACGCCGGTGGCCGGCCCCGGCAGCCCGGCCGGTCCTTCGGCCGGGCCCGGCACTTCACCGTCGTCGACCGACACGGGCACCGGCACCCCCTCCGGCTCGCCGAAGCCGTCCGGCGCCGGCACGCCGTCGGCGACGACCCGGACCGACCCGGAACCCCAGGGCACCTCGTCGTCCACCGCGCGCACGGCGGTCTGCGAGGTGGCGTACGACCTCGTCAACCAGTGGCCCGACGGCTTCCAGGCGACGGTCACCGTCACCACCGCCGAGGCGCTCGACTCCTGGCGGGTCGCCTGGTCCTTCCGGGACGGCCAGCGGGTCGACCAGATGTGGGACGCGGCCGTGGCGCAGGACGGCTCGCGGGTCACCGCCTCCGCCGCCGACTACAACAAGGACGTCCCGGCGGACGGCTCCCTCTCCTTCGGCTTCCTCGCCTCCTGGCAGAACAAGAACACGGCACCGTACGCCTTCAGCCTCAACGGGGAGGCCTGCACCCTGTCCTGACGCGCCGCCGAGTGACACCGCCGAGTGACACCGTGGCGTCACACCTTCGCGTCACACCTTCGCGTCACAGCGCGGCGTCACACCGGCGTCAGCCCCGGATTGCCCGCCTCCGTCACGAAGGACGCCGCCGTGGAGACGGGCGAGCCTGGGGTCGTCACCGCCGCCAGCGTCCTGAAGTCGGCGCGCGCGGTGTCCGGCGTCAGCTCCACCCGGACATAGCCGCGCCGCCCGTCGTAGAAGCGTAAGTGCGGGTTGGCCGTGAGGTAGGTCTGCCAGTTGGCGGGCCGCTCGGTGCCGTCCTTGCCGCTGGCGACGGACGTGGCGACGATCTCGGTGCCCACAGTTCGCGACGCCGGGTCGTCGAAGTCGGCCTTGATGTCGAAGGCGTAGCCCACATGGACGTCGCCGGTCAGCACGACCAGGTTGCGGACCCCGGCGGCCTGCGCCCCGGCGAGGATGCGGCCGCGGGAGGCGCGGTAGCCGTCCCAGGCGTCCATCGACATCTTGGCCTGCGCGTCGGTGGACAGTCTGCGCTGGGAGAAGCAGACCTGTTGCGGCATCACGTTCCACACCGCGTCGGACGCCCGCCAGCCGTCCAGCAGCCACCGCTCCTGGGCCGCTCCGGTCATGGTGCGCGCCGGATCGTCCGACTCGGGGCCGGGGATGTGCTGGACGTCGCCGTAGGCCTGGTCGGAGCGGTACTGGCGGGTGTCGAGGACGTCGAACTGCGCGAGCGAGCCCCAGTGCAGACGCCGGTACAGCGGCATGTCGGGTCCGACCGGCGACCGGTCGGCGCGCAGCGGCTGGTGCTCCCAGTACGCCCGGTAGGCGGCGGCCCGGCGCAGCAGGAACTCGGCCGGCGGGCTGCCGTGCTCGTCGACGGCGCCGGCGTAGTTGTTCTCCGTCTCGTGGTCGTCCCAGGTGACGACGAAGGGATGGGCGGCGTGGGCGGCGCGCAGGTCGGGGTCGCTCTTGTAGAGGGCGTACCGCAACCGGTAGTCCTCCAGGGTGACGGTCTCCCGGTCGAACACCGTGGGCAGGACCCGGTCCTCGTAGCCGCGCGCGCCGCCGGCGGAGTTCACCGGGTACTCGTACAGGTAGTCCCCGAGGTGGAAGACCACGTCGATGTCCTCCTGCGCGAGGTGCCGGTGCGCCGTGAAGTACCCGTCGTGGTACGCCTGGCAGGACACGGCCGCGAAGGCGAGCGCGCCGGGGGCGGTGCCGAGGGCGGGCGCGGTGCGGGTGCGGCCGGTCTCACTGATCCAGGCGCCCGTCCTGAACCGGTAGTAGTACGGCCGTCCCGCTTCGAGGCCGGTGACGTCGACGTGCACGGTGTGGTGGTACTCGGGCAGCGCGAGGGCGGTTCCGCTGCGCACCACCAGGCCGAAGCCTTCGTCCTGCGCCACCTCCCACTCGACGGCGACGCTCTGCCCGGCCAGCCCGCCGCCCGGCTCGTACGGCGCCGGAGCGATCCGCGTCCACAGGACCACGGAGTCGGGCAGCGGGTCGCCGGAGGCGATGCCCAGCGTGAAGGGGTCCTCGGAGATCCTCGCCGGGTCGAGCCGGCGGGCGGCGGCCGCGCCCCTCGCCGGGGCCTGGGTGGCGAAGGCGAGGGCCGCGGCGGCTGCGGTCAGCGTCAGGAACCGGCGGCGGCCGAAGTGCCGGGCGGCGGCATGTGATTCCGGACCGTGGAGGGTGGCGGGGCCGGAGAGCGGGGTGCGGTGACGGCCGATCGGACGCATGAGGGCTCGGCTCCCGTGAGGATCAGGGGGCGTCTGCGGCCTCGGCGGCCGGAGCCCGCGGCGCGGGCCTTTAGATGCTAAGCGGACAATCCTCGCAATCCCGGCAGGCGTGACGTTTCCTCGGTGGGGCGACCGCCGGACGGGGCGGCGACCGGGGCACGTTGACGGGGCGTCAGCGCACGGCTGCCGGGAGGGCGGCTGTGTGGGGGTGCGCGCGCGTGGGGGACGCGGTGGCTACAGGCCGAGGTAGAACCGCACGGTCGTGCCGTCCGGTGCCGTGTGCAGGCGTACCAGGTCGGCCACGTAGTGCACCAGCATCAGGCCCCGGCCGCCGATCTGGCCGCGCGCCGGCGGCCTGCGGCCGGCCAGCGGGTCGGTCAGCCGGCCCCGGTCGCGGACCTCGCACACGACCTGCCCGGCCTCGGCCCACATCCACAGCGTGCCCTGTCCGCCGCCGTGCACCACGCTGTTGGTCGTCAGCTCCGCGACCGCCAGTTCCGTGTCCTGGAGGCGTTGCCCGCCGAGGCCCAGCCGTGCGGCCCGGTCGACGGCGAAGTGGCGGACGTCGGGCAGTTCGGCGGAGCCGAAGGAGAAGACGGCGGCGTCCGGGGCGGGCACGAGGACCTCGTTGTACCGGTCCACCACGGCCTGCCAGTCGTAGGCGTCGCTGGCCCGCTCGCGGCCCCCGGCGATCAGGGTGGGGTGGGTGATCCGCGCGTCGGCGAGTACGTCCGCGTCCAGCCGGGTCTCGTCGTACGGACACAGGATCGTCGCCGCCCGGCCCTCGAAGGCCGCGTTGATCAGCGCCTCGTGCTGCGCGCACGCCGGGTACTCCACGGAGCTGCGGCCCGCCCAGATCGGTTCCCCGATGATCCGCACGCGCGCGTGCGGGTGGGCGTCGGCGAACGCGCGCAGGACGCCGGGGATGATCCGCCCGGGGTTGCGGCCGGCGTCGGTCATGTCCAGGAGGAGGACGTCCTCGGCGTCCGGTCCGAGGCCGGCCCTGATGAGTTCCAGGTTGGGGCCGGGCACGGCCACCGCGACGGGCTCACCGAGGGCCAGGCCCTCCCGGACGAAGGGCACCATGTGGTCGGCGTACTCCTGCCCGGTGCGGTAGAACAGCGCCGGGTGGACGAACTTGTCGTCCTTCTGGTTCTTCTCGTCCTTCTTGTCGGCTGCGGTCGTCATCGCGGCGCCACCTCGATCCCGGACAGCGTCGGCCAGAACAGGGCCAGTACGCGCGACAGTTGCGGGGGCGGGCACTCCACGACGACCCGTCCGCCCGGAAGGTTCATCGCGGTGACGGCGAGCGCCGACACCCCGGCCACGTCGACGAAGCCCACGCGGGAGAGTTCCACGTAGGACACGTCCGCGTGCCGCCGGGCCAGTTCGGCGAGGGCGTCCTCCCAGGACGGGCGGGTGGCGGCGCCGATCTCGCCGCTGACGCGGATTCCGGCACGGCCGGACAGCGGGCTCACCTCCAGCACGGCACCGCCGTGCGCGGGAGTGGGTTTCCTCACGTCGCGCATGCCCTCCACACTCGGTCTCCTACGAGGTCGCCGACCGTCCGCCTCGTCCCGGCGTGGCAGGGACGAAGGGCGGCGCCCTTTCCGGCCGCGCGGCCCAGCGCCGCCCGGCGGGTCGCGCGGAGGCGCCCCGCCCGTGCCGTGCGGCTTCCCCGGCGCCGCGCGGACATGCCTCTGCGTCCCCGTCCCACCCAGGTGTCCCACGGGACGGTGCGGCCGGTTCAGCTGCCGACGGTCTCCGCCAGGGTATGTGCCACGAGGGCGTTGGCGTGGCCGTGTCCGAGGCCGTGTTCGGACTTGAGCCAGGCGACCAGCTCCATGTGCCGGGTCAGCGGCGAGGTGCGGATCAGTTCCTGCCACTCGGCGATCGGGCGGCCGTACTTCTTCTCGATCGAGGGGAAATAGCTGGCGGGGCCCTTCACGGGAGCGCTCATGGCGGTCGCGTCCTTCCTGCGGTTCCAACGGTGGGACAGTCGCTTCAAAAAAGACCGCAGGAGGGCATGGAAGTGATCGCCCGGAGGGGTGTGATGTGCATCACTTTGTCGTTCCGGGGCCCTGGAGGCGGGCCGGGGAGAAACCGATGGCGTCCACCCCCGGCGCGCCCCTATGCTGACGGGGCTTCATCCGGCGGCCACCGGCCGTGACCTGGATGACGCGGAGAACACGGATCAGGAGGTGTGACCGATGACTGTCGCCGACACGGGTGCTGCTCGCAGCCACCAGACGTTCGTCCACCCCACCTCCGCGGTCTCCGGCTGACCACACGAGCCACACGAGCTTTCGCGCGCACCTGAGCGCGCCGCCGGGACCGCCCCTGTGAAGGGTCCGTCTTGAATCTCTCCACCTCCCCGGCTCCGTCCCACCCGCTGGTCCCCTACGGCTGGGACGAGGGATGGGCGGCCGAGTTCGCCGTACACGCCGAGCGGGGCCTCCTGCCCGGCCGGGTCGTCCGCGTCGACCGCGGACAGTGCGACGTCGTCACCGGCGACGGCGTCGTCCGCGCGGACACCGCCTTCGTCACCCCGCACGACCCGCTGCGCGTCGTGTGCACCGGAGACTGGGTCGCCGTCGACACCGACGGCAGCCCGCGCTACGTACGGGCGTACCTGCCGCGCCGTACCGCCTTCGTGCGCTCCACCTCCTCCAAGCGGTCCGAGGGGCAGATCCTCGCGGCCAACGTCGACCACGCGATCGTCGCCCTGTCGCTCGCCGTCGAACTCGACCTCGGGCGGGTCGAGCGGTTCCTGGCGCTGGCCTGGGAGTCCGGCGCCCAGCCCGTCGTCGTGCTCACCAAGGCCGACCTCGTCACCGACCCGGCCACGCTCGCGCACCTCGTCGAGGACGTCGAGAACAGCGCGCCCGGCGTGCCCGTGCTCACCGCCAGCGCCATGGCCGGGCACGGCGTGGGGGAACTGGCCGCTCTCCTCGGCCGGGGCACCTCCGTGCTGCTGGGGGCGTCCGGCGCCGGCAAGTCCACCCTCGCCAACGCGCTCGTCGGCGAGGACGTCATGGACGTGCGGGCCACCCGCGACATGGACGGCAAGGGACGGCACACCACGACCACCCGCAATCTGCTGCCGCTGCCCGGCGGCGGCGTCCTCATCGACACGCCCGGACTGCGCGGCGTCGGACTGTGGGACGCCGGACACGGCGTCGGCCAGGTGTTCGCCGAGATCGAGGAGCTGGCCCGGCGCTGCCGCTTCCAGGACTGCGCCCATGAGCGGGAGCCGGGCTGCGCGGTGCTCGACGCCGTGGAGAACGGCGAGCTGCCGGTCCGACGGCTGGACAGCTACCGCAAGCTCGTCCGCGAGAACCAGTGGATCGTCGCCAAGTCCGACGCCCGGCTCCGCGGCGACATCCGGGACGACTGGCAGCGCAAGCAGGCCGCCGGGCGGGCTGCCGGGCGGGCCAAGCGAGCGGGGTGGTGAAGGGCCGGGCCGCCGCGGGGGACCGGGCCGGGATCGCCACCGCCATGTCCGATTTCCGCTAGCGACATCCTCCGCGCGGGCGAAGACTGGGACCCGTGATGGAGGACGAGGAGAGCAGGTACGAGGCGGTCCGCAGCCGGGACGCCCGGTTCGACGGCGCGTTCTACTTCGCCGTCGAGACGACCGGCATCTACTGCCGGCCCAGCTGCCCCGCCGTGACGCCGAAACGCCGCAACGTGCGGTTCTTCGCGACGGCTGCCGCCGCGCAGGGCTCGGGTTTCCGGGCCTGCCGGCGGTGCCGGCCGGACGCCAGCCCGGGATCCGCCGAGTGGAACGTGCGCGCCGACGTCGTGGGCCGCGCCATGCGGCTGATCGGCGACGGCGTCGTGGACCGGGAGGGCGTCGCGGGGCTCGCCGTACGCCTCGGCTACAGCGCCCGCCAGGTGCAGCGCCAGCTCACCGCCGAACTCGGCGCGGGACCCGTCGCCCTGGCCCGCGCGCAGCGCGCGCACACCGCGCGCGTCCTGCTCCGGACGACCGGACTGCCGGTCACCGAGATCGCCTTCGCGTCCGGCTTCGCCAGCGTCCGCCAGTTCAACGACACGATCCGGGCCGTGTACGCCGCCACCCCGACCCAGCTGCGGGCGGCGGCCCCGCGCCAGGACCGTACGGCCGCGTCCGGAGCCGGAATCCCGCTGCGGCTCGCCCACCGGGGCCCCTACCACGCCCGCCCGGTGTTCGACCTGCTGGAACGGGAGGCCGTGCCCGGGGTCGAGGAGGTGAGCGGCCCGCCGGGCGGCCGGACCTACCGCCGGACGCTCCGCCTCCCGTACGGCACCGGCATCGTCGCCGTCGAGGAACGGCCGGGCCGTACGCCCGGCGGCGCCGTCCACCCCGGCGGCTGGCTCGACGCCCGCCTGCACCTCACCGACCCGCGCGACCTCACCACCGCCGTCCAGCGGCTGCGCCGGCTCCTCGACCTCGACGCCGACCCGTACGCCGTCGACGAGCGGCTCGGCGCCCACCCGCGGCTCGCCCCGCTCGTCGCCGCCCGGCCCGGACTGCGCGCGCCGGGTGCCGCCGACCCGGAGGAGTACGCGGTGCGCGCGCTGGTGGGCCGCGCGGAGGCCGCACACCTGGTGCGCACCCACGGCAAGATCCTGGACGCGCCCCGCGGTGGCCTCACCCACCTCTTCCCCGAACCGGCCGCCCTCGCCGACACCGGCGGCCCCCTGGGCACGCTCGCCACCGCCCTCGCCGACGGCACCGTACGGCTCGACCCGGGCGTCGACCGGGACGACGCCCAGGAGGCGCTGCTCGCCCTGCCCGGCCTGGACGGACGTACCGTGGCGGCGATCCGGGCCCGCGCCCTCGGCGACCCCGACGTCGCGCCGCCCGGCGCCGACGTCCCCGACAGCTGGCGTCCCTGGCGGACGTACGCCCTTCACCACCTGCGTGCAGCGGAGGAACCCCATGTACTTCACTAGCGTCGACAGCCCGCTCGGCCCCCTGCTCCTCACCGCCGGCCCGGACGGCGCGCTCACCTCGCTGTCCGTCCCCGGGCAGAAGGGCGGCCGGACCGTGCGGGACGACCGGCGGCGCGACCCCGGCCCGTTCCGCGCCGCCGAGGAGCAGCTCGCCGCGTACTTCGCCGGCGACCTCGAGGAGTTCCGGCTGGAGCTGCGCGCCGAGGGCACGCCGTTCCGCACACGCGTCTGGGCCGCACTCGACGCCGTGCCCTACGGCGCCACCACGACGTACGGCGAGATCGCGGCCCGCGCCGGAGCCCCACGGGCCGCCGTACGGGCAGTCGGCGGGGCCATCGGCGCCAACCCGCTGCTGATCGTCCGGCCCTGCCACCGCGTCATCGGCGCCGACGGCTCACTGACCGGCTACGTGGGCGGCCTCGAGCGCAAGGTGCGGCTGCTGACGCTGGAGGGGGTCATGACGGGGGCCGTGGCAGGACAGCCGGCCGGACGCCCGGACACCCCGGCGGGGGCGCTCTAGGAGTGCGGCGGGGTCGCGCCAGGGGCCTGGGGGATCTCTAGGAGCCGTCCTCCTCCAGGCCCCAGCTGTGGATCCGGTGTGGATGGATGCGGATGACCTCCTCGCTGAAGTGCGGCCCCAGACCGTGCGGGCCGGTCAGCAGCTCCGCCTCACCTCTGATGTCGACCCCGCGCACCCGCCACGGGCGCTCGCTCACGATGTCGTCCACGACCAGGGCGACCTTCGGGTTCTTCTGGAGGTTGCGCCACTTCTTGGTGCCGCCCATGGCGTGGCCGCCGACCAGGATCGTGCCGTCGTCCTGCGGGTGGAAGCCCACCGGGTTCGCCTGCGGCCGGCCCTGCGGGTCGACGGTGGCCAGCCGTCCCAGCCGCTGCGACCTCAGGTACGCGCGCTCGGCCTCGCTGAATTCGGTCATGCCCGGCAGCGAACCACGATCCCCGGGCGTGGCACATCGGCTCCTGGGTCTAGGACCCGAGGACTACCGGGCCTGCCGGGGGCTGCCGGAGCCTGCGGGGCACCGGCACCTACCCCCACAGCACCGCCCCCAGCCACGCGCCGGTGATCAGCAGGCAGGTGAAGAGTTCCGCCAGGATGCTGGAGCCGCCCGCCCGCATCACCGTGCGCAGGGAGGCGCGGGCCGCGTCCGGGCGGCCCAGACGGAGCCGCTCGGAGAGATAGATGCCGCCCAGGAAACCCGGGATCGCGCCGAGCACCGGCACCAGGAAGAAACCGAGGAAAGCGCCTGCTCCGGCGTATCCGGCCATCCGGCGGGTGGCGCCGCTCGCCTTCAGGCGGCGCGGCGGCAGCGCCCAGCGCACCACCTGGCACAGGAACAGCGCGACCGTCGCGCCGACCAGCACCAGCCAGGCGACCGGCTGAGGATCCTTCAGCGCCCACCACAGAACCGCGGCCCACACCAGCCACGATCCCGGCAGGCCGGGCACCAGCACGCCGCACAGGCCGAGCAGCATGACCAGACCGACCAGCAGGAGTTCCCACGCTCCCATCTGCCCAGCCTGCCGGAAGCGGACAGCGGGGGCAGGTCGAGAGGGCCGGGGAGCACGGCGCCGGTCAGTGCTCCCGGCTCACCCAGCCGCGCTCGTGCGCGTGCCAGCCCAGCTGGAGCCGGGTCGTCGCACCGGTCAGCTCCATCAGGCGCCTCACCCGGCGCTGTACGGTCCGCAGCCCCACGCCGAGCTGTTTGGCGACGCTCGCGTCGGTCAGCCCCGCCAGCAGCAGCGAGAGGATCTCCAGATCGGCGGCGTCGGGACCGTCCGGACCCTCCTCCGTGACACCCCGCTCGCCGAGCCGCAGGGGCAGGGCCTGCCGCCACACCGACTCGAACAGGCCGGACAGCAGCTCCAGCAGCCCGCTGGCGTGCACCACCAGTGCGGCGGGCTCCGCCGAGCGCACGGTCAGCGGCACCAGCGCCAGCGAGCCGTCCGCGACGACCAGCTTCGTCGGCACCTCGTCCACGACCCGCACCTGCTCGTCGCGGCCCAGCGCGGCCGTCAGCTCCGTGATGCCGTCCGGCTGGTCGAGGACCGCGCGCTCCAGCACCACGCGGTACCGCACCCCGCGGGCCGCCGCCTGTTCCTCCGCGTCGTTCTCCATGCCGGTCACCGCCACCGGCGTACCGGTCACCAGCGCGCACACCTCCTCGGTCGCGCCCAGCTGGAGCTGGAGGAAACGCTGGGAAACTGCTGCCGCGCCCGTTACCACCTCGACCAGATCGTGCACCGACGGTTCGGCCGCCGCCGCCCGGTACTCCTCGGCGAGCAGCGCCGCCGTCAGCTCCGCCTGCTCCAGCTCGTGCCGCTGCCGGGTGAGCAGCGCACCGAGCGCCACACCCGGCGGCGCCGCGACCCAGCGGCCGGGCCGCCCCGACGACTGCGCCGCCAGCCCGTGCCGCTCCAGCCGGCGCAGCGCCCGCTCGGTGTCCCGCTCACCGAGCGTCAGCCGGCGCGCCAGGTCCGGCACGTCGGCGGCGCCCACGGACACCAGCGCGCGGTACGCCGACTCGTGCCGCTCGTCGAGCCCGATCGCTCCCAGCATCGGTGCCGCCCCTCCGCGTCTCCCGGACCTGCCTGACTCACTGGCGGGAAGCCGCCACGGCGTCATCCCGCCGCGGTACATCATCGCCCCGCCCCCGGTCACTCTGCCAAGGTGTGGCCACGGCGGTAACCGGTGATCATCCGGGCCGCCCCGATCGTCCGCCACAGCGGAGCACCAGGAAGACCGTGCACACCCGGGCCTGCCGGCCGCGCCGGCCCGGCGCCGGGGTGCACCCGGAGACGTGGTCCGGGCCCATGACGCGCAGGGGCGCACAGGGGATGGGTCCGGACCACCCCGAGTCGCCGGGCGGTTCTCCCGTGGGGGGTGGAACCGCCCGGCGGCCCTCATTTCGCGCCGCTCGCACGGCTGTTCCCCACGCGGGCGCTGACGCATTTTCCGGATGCCCCGTTTCCCCGCGGCCCGCGCGGTGGACAATCAGGGACATGAGCCAGCAGGGGGGAAGGCCCACCGGTCACGAGGACGACTGGTGGGGCCAGTTGTACGACGACACCACCGAGGACACCGGCCCCACGGCCGCCGCGGACTCACTGGACGACAGATTCGCGTCGGCTGCGGGGACGGTGCGATCGGGCGGCCCGGACCACGTGGTTCCGGCCGAGCGCGTTCCGGCTGAGGCGCCGGACGAGACGCGGCCGGGGACGGCGCGGCCTGGGGCGGCGGAGCCGGCCGTCGGTTCGGTACCCACCGGTTCGGCGCCGGCTCAGGTGCCGGGGCCGCGCCGGGAGGCGACCGGGCAGGCCGACTGGTGGGCGGGGAAGCCGACGGGGGAGCAGCCGTCGTCGGCCGGGGCGGCTGACGACACCCCACCCGACACCCCACCCGACCCCGCGCCCGGTAATCCGCCCGACCGGCAACCCGCACGCCAACGCGCCCCCTGGGAGCCGCCGCCGGACCGCCCTTCGGGACCGACGGCCTTCCTGCCCGGTCCCCTGCCACCTGGCTTCGACGAACAGGAACCGCGGGGGTTCGCCCCACCCGCCGGTACGTCCCCGGAGGCGGCCCCCACCACCCCGGCCCCGGAGTCGGAGCCGCCCGCGGGGACCGGGCCCACCGACCCTCTCCCGGCTCGCCCCGCGGCCCCACCGGTCCCGTCGGCTCCACCGGTCCCGTCGGTGCCGCCAGTCCCACCGATCCCCCATGCCCCGCCGGAGACTCCGCTCCCCGACCGGAACGACCTCAGCGGCCAGAGCGGCCGGAGCGGCCAGAACGACCCGAGCGGCCCGAGCGACTGGATCACCGCGGCCCCCACCACTTCCCCCCAGCCGCAAGGGCTGCCCCCGGCCAAGCCCTACCTCGGGTCCGGGCCGCCCACCTACGACGCCGAGCCGACCGCGCTGCCGGTCGCCGATCCGGACGGGCTGGACGATCTGGTCGCGGACACCGTCCTGGACGGGGCCCGGTACGGGTCCTGCACGCTGCGGGCCGCGTCCGTGCGCGGGGACTCCGCGCGGTACCGGGGCGAGCCGCGCCGCGACTCGTTGCTCACCGCCCGCTTCGGCACCGGCGATCAGGCGCTGATCCTGGTCGCGATGGCGACCGGCGCCCGTGCCACGCAGGGCGCGCACCGGGCGGCCGCCGAGGTGTGCCACTGGATCGGCCGGGCCGTGGGCCGCAGCCAGGTCCGGCTCGCGGAGGACATGCGGGCCGCTCGGCGAGGGGACCTGAAGTCGGGCCTGCACCGTCTGACCGACCGCAGTCTGGGCCGGCTCCGCGCCAGCGCCGCCGAACAGGGCCTGGACCCCGAGGAGTACGCGGCGGGCCTGCGCTGCCTGTTGCTGCCCGCCGATCCGGCCTGCCGGGTCCGGGTCTTCTTCGGCGTCGGCCCCGGCGGGCTGTTCCGCCTCCGGGACGGCGAGTGGCGGGACATCGAGCCGCCGGTCGGCGAGGTCGCCGGCGGGCCGGTCGTCGGCTTCGGCGCGCTGCCCGCCGAGACCCCCGAGGGCGACCGGCTCACCATGGACTTCGGCATTCCGACCCCGCCGAGCCCCTACGAGCCGGCCCCCGGGCCGCCCCGCGAACCGTTCCGGTTCCGGGCCTCCGTCGCCCGCCCGGGTGACACCCTTCTGCTGTGCACCGACGGCCTCGCCGAACCGCTCCGCGGCGAGCCCGACCTCCCCGCCCACCTCGCCCGACGGTGGTCCGCGCCCAGCCCGCCGGGCCTCGCCGCCTTCCTCGCCGACACCCAGACCAGGGTCAAGGGGTACGCGGACGACCGTACGGCCGCCGCCGTGTGGGAGGCGTGAGACGGTCCGCTGTGGATTGATGGAACCCGGAGGAATCCGAAGTATCTACGGAGACCGAAGGGGCAGATGAGCACCATGGCCAAACAGAACGTCGCCGAGCAGTTCGTCGACATCCTCGTCCGCGCCGGAGTGGAACGCCTCTACGGCGTCGTCGGCGACAGCCTGAACCCGGTGGTCGACGCCGTCCGCCGCAACTCCGCCATCGACTGGGTGCACGTCCGCCACGAGGAGACCGCCGCGTTCGCCGCCGGAGCGGAGGCGCAGATCACGGGCAGGCTGACAGCCTGCGCCGGATCCTGCGGACCCGGCAATCTGCACCTCATCAACGGCCTGTACGACGCCCATCGCTCCATGGCGCCGGTCCTCGCCCTCGCCTCCCAGATCCCCTCCAGCGAGATCGGCCTGAGCTACTTCCAGGAGACCCACCCCGACCGTCTCTTCCAGGAGTGCAGCCACTACAGCGAGCTGATCTCCAGCCCGAAGCAGATGCCCAGGCTGCTCCAGACCGCGATCCAGCACGCGGTCGGCCGCAGCGGAGTCAGCGTCGTCTCCCTCCCCGGTGACATCGCCGCCGAACCCGCGCCCGAGAAAGCGGCGGAAACCGCTCTCGTCACCTCCCGGCCCACGGTCCGCCCCGGCGACGCCGAGATCGACGAGCTGGTCCGGCTGATCGACGCCGCCGACAAGGTCACCCTGTTCTGCGGCAGCGGCACGGCGGGCGCGCACGCCGAGGTGATGGAGTTCGCGGAGAAGATCAAGTCACCGATCGGCCATGCGCTGCGTGGAAAGGAGTGGATCCAGTACGACAACAGGTTCGATGTCGGGATGAGCGGTCTCCTCGGTTACGGCGCCGCCTACGAGGCCACCCACGAGTGCGACCTGCTGATCCTGCTCGGAACCGATTTCCCCTACAACGCCTTCCTGCCCGACGACGTCAAGATCGCCCAGGTCGACGTGCGGCCCGAGCACCTGGGCCGGCGCTCCAAACTGGACCTCGCCGTGTGGGGCGACGTGCGCGAGACCCTGCGCTGTCTGATCCCGCGCGTGCGGGAGAAGACGAACCGGCGTTTCCTCGACAAGATGCTGAAGAAGCACGCCGACGCGCTCGAAGGCGTCGTCAAGGCGTACACCCGCAAGGTGGAGAAACACGTTCCCATCCACCCCGAGTACGTGGCGTCCGTCCTCGACGAACTCGCGGACGACGACGCGGTCTTCACCGTCGACACCGGCATGTGCAACGTCTGGGCGGCGCGTTACATCACACCCAACGGCCGTCGCCGCGTGATCGGTTCCTTCTCCCACGGCTCCATGGCGAACGCGCTTCCCATGGCGATCGGCGCGCAGTTCACCGACCGGGACCGGCAGGTCGTGTCGATGTCCGGCGACGGCGGATTCGCCATGCTGATGGGCGACTTCCTCACCCTCGTCCAGTACGACCTGCCGGTGAAGGTCGTCCTCTTCAACAACTCCTCGCTCGGCATGGTGGAGTTGGAGATGCTGGTCGCCGGACTGCCCTCCTACGGCACCACGAACAAGAACCCGGACTTCGCGGCCGTCGCCCGTGCCTGCGGTGCCCACGGCGTGCGCGTGGAGAAGCCGAAGGATCTCGCCGGGGCTCTCAAGAGCGCTTTCCGGCACAAGGGTCCGGCGCTCGTCGACATCGTCACCGATCCCAACGCCCTGTCCATCCCGCCGAAGATCAGCGCCGAGATGGTGACCGGGTTCGCCCTGTCCGCCTCGAAGATCGTGCTGGACGGAGGGGTCGGACGCATGCTCCAGATGGCCCGCTCCAACCTCCGCAACGTCCCGCGCCCCTGACGTCCCCTACTGGTACGGCGTCCACCGGCGCACGGAGGTGTCGTACATGTAGCGGGGCAGACCCGCGATGCTCCTGGTCCGGAACGGACGGCCGTGGTCGTCGATGCGGACCGTGCCGGCGCGGCCCTCGGAGGACCAGTCGAGTTCCAGGTACCAGGAGCAGTCGCAGCCCTCCGTGCGCGCGGTGACCAGCAGCACCTCCGGGTCCGTCGCGGACACCCGGTACGGCATCCGGACCGCCGGGATCGGCGTGCCGGTGTCGTTGCCGGCGACCGAGCGGGCGATCGGGCGGTCCCGGTCCAGGTCGACGGCGAAGTAGCGGGGGCTGATCGAGCCGCCGCAGCCCTGGTCCATGGCGTACACGTTGCCGGGGGCCGGGTCGGCGCGGCCGACCACGCGGACGCGGAGCGCCGTCAGGACGACGGCCGTGGAGCTGCGGCCCTGCACCGAGATCTCCACGACGGTCTCGCGCCCGTGCACGGCGCCCTGGGCCGCGGCCCACGGCGCGGCGTCCTGCGCGGCCGGGGGCGGCGGGACCCTGGCGGGCGGCTGGGCGACGACGTAGTCGTGACCGCAACCCAGCGCCCAGGCCTGGGAGTCGGCGGTCCAGGTCAGCGGGACCGTCGTGTCCTCGGGCGCGATCCCTCCGGGGGCGGACGGCTCCGGCGTGCCCGGCGTGGGCGAGGCGCCGCCGGGCGTGGGGGAGGGGGAGCGGCTCGGGGAGGCCGTCGACGAGGGACGCGGGGCCGCCGGGGCCGTCGTACGGGCCGGTGCGGAGACGGACGTGTCCGCCGAGGACGACGGCGAGGGCGGGGAGGCCGACGGGGACCGGTCGGCCGGGAGTGCGGAGAGTGTGCCGAGCGTCGCGAGGAGTGCGCAGGCGACGGCGGCGAGCAGCGCGGTGCGCCGACGGCGGTACCAGGGCCGGGGCGGCCCGCCGTCCGATCCCACCGTCCCTCCGGCCGTTGTCTCATCGACGGGCTCGGCCTCCGAGACCGCCGTCTCCGGCTCGGTCGTCGCGGCCGCGCGGGGCCGTGCCGCCTGGCGGACCGCCACCGCCCGCAGCCACCGGCGGTGCACTTCGAGTCGTTCCTCCGGTGTCGCCCCGCTGAACTCCGCGAGCCGTTCCACGGGGGCGAGGTCCTGCGGTACGGCCTCGCCGGCGCAGTAGCGGTGCAGCGTGGAGGTGTTCATGCCGAGGCGGCGCGCCAGGGAGCCGTAGCTCCGGCCCGTGCGCTCCTTCAGCTCCGTCAGCAGGGCCGCGAACTCCGCGACCTCTTCCCCGCCGTCACCGGTCGACACCGTTCCTCCGTACTCGCCGTCGCAGTCGAACTCGTACTCGCGGTCGTACTCACCGTCGTACTCGGCGGTGCACCTGAAATCGTGCCCGCCGTCGTTCCGCCCGGCCCGGGTGCCATCCCAGGCACTCATATACCTGCACGTCAGGTGGGCTGGGATGGTTCCATGCCCGCCGGCCGGGTGCCGGAGCTTGCTCCGGGCCACGGCGACCGCCGATGCTGGTGCCGTCGCCGCCGAGCGGAGCCGCATCGACCATCCGGCATCCCGGCGGCCGTACCGAACCATGCGTCCGACAGCACTCGTCCACGGGGGACACCCATGCCCAACCGCACTCGAACCGCAGCGCTCACCGCACTCGCCACCGCGGGCCTCGCCCTCGGCACCGTACTCGCCGTACCGGCCGGCGCCGCCCCGAAGGCGCCGGGATTCCTTGCCGCCAGGGACCTTCCGCCGCACCCGTCCTCGTCCTGGACGGCCGACCGGGTCGAGGACGGCGTCCCGGACTCGCTGCTCGGCTGCGTGACGGACGCGTTGCCCGGCTACGACGCCCGCCACCGGGAGTTCCGCACCGACCTCGACACCGGTGCCGTACAGGTCACGGTCGTCGTCGGCAGCGCGTCGAAGGCGAAGGCGCTCCAGACCCGTCTGAACAAGGAGATGCGCACCTGCGCCACGGAGATCGAGCAGAACGATCCCGAGACGGAGGCCGCCGTGAAGGACTACGGCAGCATCGCGGTCGAGGAGGGCGCCCGCGTCCACGGCCTGCACACCGTGACCTCCTGGGGCGCCACCGACGTCCACCTGCTGTCCGTCGGCCGCGACGGCCGGACCGTGACCCTTGTGCAGTGGGGACAGATGGGCGACTTCGGGGACGCCCCGGTGAAGGCCTTCAAGAAGACGACGACCACGGCCGTCAACAAGCTCCGCTGACCGCTCGACCAACTGAAGAGACGGGGCCGCGGGCCCTCCCGCCACGGGGGTCGGGAGGGCCGGTGGCCCCGCGCCGACGAGTACGCCGACGGCCGGACGGCGTGCCGCGCGCGTGGCACGGGTCCACGGATCGCGCGCTCCGAGTAGAGCTGATTCCGGCCAACTTCGCGCGCCGGTGCCGGGGCCGGGCAGGGCCGCCACCCGGCGGGGAAGTCCTGGAGCCCGCCGGGACATGGCCGAACACCTGGTCGTCGACGATCGGACATGACTGGCCCGCCGCCCAAGGGGGCAAGCATCCCGTGAACGTGTTCGAGCAGGAGGGAAACCGACATCGGCACGCGGGCGGGGGTCATGAAGAGGCAGGCACGAGGCAGCGGTTCGACCGTGATCGCGAACACCTCGGCGAGGACGCAGACAGTGGAGGACACGGCAGGCGGCGGCGAGCGGGGGCGCACGTCCCAGTTCCGGCGCAGACTCGGGCGGGCCGATCTGAGGGCCGTACCCGAGACGCGCCGGGCGCTGCGCGAACTGCTGCGGCACTGGGGGAGGCCCGGACTGTCGGAGACCGCGGAACTGCTCACCAGCGAACTGGTCACCAACGCGCTCGTCCACACCGATCAGGACGCGGTCCTGACGGCGACCGTCGGACCGGACGGTCTGCGGGTGGAGGTACGGGACTTCGTGGCCGGCCGTCCGCAGCCGCGCAGACCGGGCACCGGCGACGGTACGCACGGCCGGGGTCTGGTCCTGGTGCAGTCCCTCGCCGACGCGTGGGGCGTACGGCCGCACGGGATCGGGAAAGCGGTCTGGTTCGAACTGGGCGCCGAAATGGCGTAAGCGGTAGGAACGGTAGAACGGGAAAGCGGGAAGGGGGCGCGACCTCGTCGGTCGCGCCCCCTTCCCGTAACCGCTTGTGACCGTTGGTCAGCCGAACTGCTGCTCCAGGTCCTTGAGCTTGCGTTCCAGGGAGTCCAGACGCGGCAGGGCCATCGTGTCGTCCTCCGCGGTGAGGTCGACGGTGATCGGGTCAGTGCTCTGACGGACGGGCTGGAGGGAGGGCCGCGAACGCACGGGCAGTTGTTCCGGCGAGTTCGCCGCTATGGCAGGCTCCGCGGGAACGCGTTCCGTGGCCCGCTCCAGGGAGGCCTGGGCTTCCAGCTGCCGGCCGCCGCGGCCGGGGAACCCGCGGTGTCCGCGGCTGATCGCCTTGAGCTGGGCGCGCTCCACACGGTCCTGCTCGCGGCGGCGCAGGCGCGCCGTCTCCTTCTGTCGCTTGTCCTCGCGCACCTCGTCGACGGCCTCGTCCAGGCTGCGCACGCCCTCCAGGAGCATCAGCGACCACGCCCTGTAGGTCTCGCGGGGGGCCCGCAGCCAGCGCACGACACGGATCTGGGGCAGTGGACGCGGCACCAGGCCCTGCTCGCGCAGCGCGGCCCGGCGGGTCTGCTTCAGGGCGCGGTCGAACAGGACGGCCGCCGACAGGGACATGCCGGAGAAGAACTGCGGGGCGCCGTCGTGGCCGAGACCGCGGGGGGCGTGCACCCAGTTGAACCAGGCAGCGGCACCCGCGAACGTCCATACGAGTATCCGGGAGCCCAGGGCCGCGTCACCGTGGCTGGCCTCGCGCACGGCGAGCACGGAGCAGAACATCGCCGCCCCGTCCAGGCCGAACGGCACGAGGTACTCCCAGCCGCCGGTCAGGTTCAGGTTCTGCCGGCCGAAGCCGACCAGTCCGTGGAAGGAGAGCGCGGCGGCCACCGCCGCGCAGCAGAACAGCAGGACGTAGGAGGCGGTGCCGTATATGGCCTCCTTGCGCCTGCGGCGCTCTTCGGTGCGCTCCCACGAGTCGTCGCTCGCGTCCCCTGAGGAGCGCTTTCCGCGCGCGAGCACCGCCACCGCCGCCAGCATGCCCAGGAGCAGCACGGCGCCCGGAAGCAGCCAGTTCAGCGATATGTCGGTCAGTCTCATCTGGGGTCCCTTGCATTGGGATAGGGCGTAACGCCCGCCATAGTGGCCCAATCCCGCCGTCCCTCAGGGGGTTTCGGGGCAAGAGGCCGCCAAGGAAGTGCAAGGGGATGCCCAGGGCGACGATCTGCTCGAACTGGCGCTTGAGGGGCGGGAGTTGAGTGCGAATAAGACTACCCGTACGGGTGGTTCCACGGAAAGTTCCCGTGGCAAGTGAGGAAGTTGTGAAACACCCGCGACGAGTGAGGGGAGTCTCGTTCGGGTGATCTTACGGGACGCGGGGTGCCGGACCGACCTGAGGTTGCCTCAACTCGCGGCGGCGGCGGTGAGTTTGGCGAGCCGGTCCGCGTCGCAGGTGCGCGGGCAGGTGGCGCAGGTGTCCTCGGGGCGCACCGTGTAGAACATGCAGCAGCTCGCCCGGTCCCGGGTGGGCAGCGGCTCCCCGTCCGGTCCGGTCAGTTCCCGGAAGGCCGCCGAGCCGACGTACGGCCGGGTCGCGCCCGGCAGCAGCAGCTCCAGTTCGTGCCGGGCGCGGTCGCCCTCGCCGAGCAGTTCGGCGACGTACCAGAGGCCCTCGACGATCTCGTCCGTGACCATGCCCCACAGGGCGCGACCGCGCCGCCGGGTGCGCGGGCCGAAGCCGGCCAGCACCGGCTCGTGGTGCTCGGCGACGGCGGCTCGCACCTCCGCGCGCAGCGTCTCCTCGTCCGGGACCACCCGGGCGCCGGGCAGGGCCGCCGCCGGGTCGCCCGGCAGGCAGGCGAACGAGTCGGGCGCGCGGACGGCCATCCGCATCCCGCCGCCGGTGCGGTCGTAGGAGACGTGGGTCACCGGGAGGCGGGGGACCCGACGGTGCAGGAACCAGGGGGTGGTGATGAGGAGGCAGGCGGGCCAGGCGTACCGGTGCAGTCCGAAGCTCGCCACCACGTCCGGCCGGGCCGGCTGCCCGTAGTCCCGCACCACCTGGGCGTCGTCCCAGGCCAGGAAGGCGTCCAGGTCCGCGCCGCCCTCCGCGAGCGCCGCCGCCGACACCCAGCCGCCGCCGCGCGGGGCCGGTTCGCCGTGCTCCAGTTCCCTGACGGTGAGACCCGGACAGGCCTCGGCGAGGCGGGCGTAAGCGTCCGTCACGGCCGACAGGCGTATGGGCATACCGGAACCACCGATCCAGCAGGGAATGCGAGGTAAGCCTTACCTTACCGAACATGTTCGGGATTTGAACTGGCGGCCAGTACGCCTAAGGTGCTTGACGGACGAGTAACAACCAGCCGTAATGACCCCAAGTACCGATACGTCCGGAGGAGGACCCGTGGAGCGGAGCGCGCAGGGCTCTGCCGGCACGGGGATCCCCGGCGCGGGGCCGCGGGTGCCCGCGCAGCCGCACGCCGCCGAGCGGGACCGGGGCACGCCGGCTCCCGCCGCCGGCGTCCGGATGTCCGGCCCGGACGGCGGTTCCGGGGCCGTACGCGGCGAGCACACCCACGGCGAGACCTCCTTCCCGCGTCCCCGGCCCCTCGTCCAGCGGTCCTCCGTCCGCGGCCAGATCCTCGACGCCCTGCGCACCGCGCTGGTCACCGGCGAGCTGATGCCCGGCGAGGTGTACTCCGCGCCCGCCCTCGGCGAGCGTTTCGGCGTCTCCGCGACCCCGGTCCGCGAGGCGATGCAGCAGCTGGCCCTGGAGGGCGCCGTCGAGGTCGTGCCCAACCGGGGGTTCCGGGTGATCGTGCGCGGCACGCGGGAGCTGGCCGAGCTGGCCGAGGTACGGGCCCTGATCGAGGTCCCCGTGATGCTGCGGCTCGCCCGCACCGTCCCCGCCGAACGCTGGACGGAACTGCGCCCTCTCGCCGAGGCGACCGTCCGGGCCGCGGCCTCCGGCTGCCGCGCCACGTACGCCGAGTCCGACCGCGCCTTCCACCGCGCCGTCCTCGCCCTGTGCGGCAACGACCAGCTGGTCTCCGTCGCGGAGGACCTGCACCGCCGGTCCCAATGGCCCCTGGTGGGAGGGTCCGTGTCGCGCGGCCGGGCCGATCTGCTGGCGGACGCGGCGGAACACCTCACGCTGCTGGAGGCGCTGGGGGCGGGGGACGTGGACGTGGTGCAGGCGCTCGTGCGGGAGCATTTCGCGGGCTCGCGCTGAGGGATCGGACCGAACCGACCGGAACCGACCGGAACCGACCGGAAGGGGCCGGAAGGGGCCGGACCGGTCGCGGTCCCGCCGCCCTCCGTCCCCGTGCCACCGCCGCCGGTGGACGCCGACCGCCGTGTCAACCACTCGGATACGGCCCTGCGAAGCCGGGTCCGGACCGCCCCCGCCCTGCTCGCTCCCCACGCCTCAGCCGCCGCTGGGCGCCAAGTACTCTGCCGCCCACGCCGATAGGCCCCCTCAGCAGCGGAGTGTCCGGGTTTGCCCCGGCCCCGGCCCCGGCCCCGTCCCCGTGGCCGCCGGTCGCCGACCGCCGTGCCCGCCAGGCCGACCCGGCGCCCCGAAGCCGGGCGGGGGGCGACCCCGGCCCGGCTTGGGACCCCTACGCCGTAGCCGCCGGTGGTGGTGCCAACTGCCGGGCCAGCCAGGTCGGTACGCCGCCCAGGAGGCGGAACAGGCGCCGTGCCTCCTCGCGCAGCCGGGACGCCTCCGGCTCGGTCTCGGCGTCCGCCAGGGACACCAGGGCCGGGGCCGTACCGACCAGGTAGCCCAACTCCTCCCGGATGCGCAGGGATTCGGCGAAGCCGTGGCGAGCCTCGGCCGTGTCGCCGTCGCGCAAGGCGAGGCCCGCGAGATGACGCCAGGTGAAGGACAGCAGCAGGGCGTCCGAGCGGGCCGCGGCGGCCGCGTGCGCGCGCCGGTAGGCGGCGCGCGCGGACTGCGGGGAGCGGGTCAGGTTCTCCGCGAGCAGCCCGCGCCGGAAGTCCAGCAGGGGCCGCCCCGCCGCGTCCGGAGGGATCAGCGCGGCCGCCCGGCCGAGCGCGGCCCGCGCCTCGTCGGCCCGGTCGCGCACCCCGTGCACCGTCGCCGTGTAAGCCAAGTGCCCGCGTTCACAAGCGGCGGCGCCCCGCTCCTCGTCGGTGTGGGCCAGGGCCTCCGCCGTCCGCAGCGCGTCCTCGGCCTCCTGCCAGCCCTGTTCGGTGTAGAGGCACCGTTCCACGAAGAGAGCGGCCCGCTGGACGGCCCCCGCCGCGCTGTCCGGCGGAAGCAGCGCCGCGGCGTCGGCCCAGCAGGCCCGCGAGCGCAGCCGCCACACCGCGGTCTGGAGGGGATCGTCACCAGCGGAAGTTCCATTGCCAGACATGGCGGAATACGCCACGTTGCCCTCCCCGGGGTCCTGTCCTTCGGATCAGCTCGAGGTCGCGGGGCCGGGCACGCACACCTGCGGCGTCGTCGTCGGTCCTCGACGCTCCGCGTCGACTCCCTCCGCCGCCCTGCACCTGCGCGCACCCAGCCCCGCTCACCGGCGTGCCGAGGCACCGCCCCTCACTACCGACCTGATCCGAAGGACAGGCCCGGCACACCGTTGAGCCATGAGTGGTGGCCGCATCTCAACACGGATCGCACGGCCGGGCCAAGGGGGCGGGTGAAGCTTTTCACAAAGTCGGGGGACTCAAGGGCTCCACAGGTTTCAGCTCATGCGCAGTGCCAGGAAGAAGTCCAGCTTGTCCTCGAGCCGTGAAAGGTCACGGCCCGTCAACTGCTCGATGCGGCCGACGCGGTAGCGCAGCGTGTTGACGTGCAGGTGGAGCCGGGACGCGCAGCGGGTCCAGGAGCCGTCGCAGTCCAGGAACGCCTCCAGCGTGGGGATCAGCTCGGCGCGGTGCCGGCGGTCGTACTCGCGCAGCGGGTCCAGGAGGCGGGCGGTGAAGGCCCGGCGGACGTCGTCGGGGACGAACGGCAGGAGCAGGACGTGCGAGGCCAGTTCCTGGTGGCCCGCCGCGCACACCCGGCCCGGACGGGCCGCCGCCACCCGGCGGGCGTGCCGGGCCTCCTCCAGAGCGCCCCGCAGCCCCTCCGCGGAGTGCACCGCCGCGCTGACGCCCAGCGTGACCCGGCCGTCGCCGTCGAGACCCCCGGCAAGCGGTTCCCGTACCGAGGCCAGGAGGGCGTCCGCGAGGACGCCGGACTCCGAGCCGTCGTGCTCGCTGGAGACCGCCGGGAGCGGGACGAGGGCGATGGCCTCGTCCCCGGTGTGGGCGACGGCTACCCGGTCGGAGGGCTCGGGACCGGTGGCGTGCGGGTCGACGAGGATCTCCTCCAGGAGCGACTGGGTGACCGGGCCGCCCTCGATCTCCCCGCCGTCCCATTCGACGCGCGCCACGACCACCTGCCAGTGCGGCGCGGCCCCCAGCCCCGGCAGCAGCACCGGCGCCGCGACCCGCAGCCGGGCCGCGATCTCGGCGGGCGCCGCGCCCGTCTGGACGAGTTCGAGGACCTCCTGGGCGAGCCGTCTGCGCACCGTGCGCGCCGCGTCCCGCCGGTCCCGCTCGACCGAGATGAGCTGGGTGACGCCCTGGAGCAGGTCGAGCCGTTCCTCCGCCCAGTCCCCGGCGTCCGCCTCGACGGCGAGCAGCCAGTCCGACAGGACCGTCTCGCGCACGTCCCGCGCGGCATGGACGGCCTGCGCGGCGCGCCCGCTGCTGCGGATCGGGAACAGCGAGTACGTCGCCCCGCCGACGAGCACCCGGTGCGGGCTCCGCCGGCCGGTGCGGACGGCCGCCAGATGCTCGGCGGCCAGCTTCGCGCGCACTTCCGCCGGGAGCGCCGGCCCCGCCGTCTTCGGGCCCGCGATGAGCCGGCCCGCGGGGGACAGCACCCACGCCCGCAGGTCCAGGTCGGAGCCGAGCAGGTCGAGGACCACGTCCGGGCCGCCGCCCGCCGGCCCCGAGGTCATCATCCGGCGGTGCCGGTCGACGACCGCCGCGAGGTCCCCGGCACGCTCCCCGGACACCTGTCGTACGACGTGTTCGGTGATCGTCGCGAACGCCACCGACTCGTGCACCGCGAACAGCGGCAGCCGGTGCCGGGCGCAGGCCAGGACCAGGTCGTCGGGCACATCGCCCAGCTCGGCCTCACCGGCGGCGAGCGCGGCCACCCCGGCCTGCACCAGGAGCCGTACGAAGGGCTCGGCGTCCGCGGCGTCCCGGCGCCAGGCCAGCCCCGTCAGCACCAGCTCACCCCCGGAGAGGTAGCGGCTCGGATCCCGCAGGTCGGTGGTCATGACCCCGCGTACCGTACGGTCCAGCTCGTCCTGGCCGCCGAGCAGCCGCAGGCCCAGCGCGTCGGTGTCCAGCAGTGCGCGCAGCCGCATTCTCGTCGCCGCCGTTCTTTGTCCGGAAATCTACGATGAAGGGTGAGGGGTCGCGGGGCGAGCGGGCCCCGGTGACGGGCTCCCGGCCCTCATGCCCACCCTCACGAGCGGCTTTCTCAGATTGCCGGGTTGTTTCCCGTGTTTCCACGGGAGAACTGGGAGGTTACCGATGACCTCCGTTCATACGAATCTACAAGATGCCCGCCCCGACCAGCCAACTCCTTCATGGTTTCCGTGACTGACCCGGGCGGAGTACGGCGCTGTGTACTGGCCACGATCCGCGTGAACAGCACATGAACGAGCCGGGACCGCCGCACCCGATCTGGCTCGAACCGAACGACTCACGAGACCAAGAAGAGAGCCGGTCATGGACTTCCTTCGCCCCGCCAGCTGGCAGGAGGCGCTCGCCGCGAAGGCCGAGCACCCCACCGCCGTGCCGATCGCGGGTGGCACCGATGTGATGGTCGAGATCAACTTCGACCACCGGCGGCCCGAGTACCTCCTCGACCTGGGCCGCGTCGGCGACCTGTACGAGTGGGAGGCCGGCGAGGACTCCGTGCGGCTCGGTGCCTCCGTCCCCTACACCAAGATCATGGAGAACCTGCGGTCCGAGCTGCCCGGCCTGGCCCTCGCCTCGCACACCGTGGCCTCCCCGCAGATCCGCAACCGCGGCGGCGTCGGCGGCAACCTCGGCACCGCCTCCCCGGCGGGTGACGCCCACCCCGCCCTCCTCGCGGCCGGCGCCGAGGTCGAGGTCGAGTCGGTGCGCGGCTCCCGCCGTATCCCCATCGACGACTTCTACACGGGTGTGAAGCGCAACGCGCTCGCCGCCGACGAGCTGATCCGCGCCGTCCACATCAAGAAGGCCGACGGCCCCCAGCAGTACTCCAAGGTCGGCACCCGCAACGCCATGGTGATCGCGGTGTGCGCCTTCGGACTGGCCCTGCACCCCGAGACCCGTACCGTCCGCACCGGCATCGGTTCGGCCGCGCCGACCCCCGTCCGGGCGAGGACCGCGGAGGAGTTCCTGAACGCCGCGCTCGACGAAGGCGGTTTCTGGGACAACGGGCAAATCATCACCCCGTCGGTCGCCAAGCAGTTCGCCGACCTGTGCGCCGCCGCCTGCAACCCGATCGACGACGTCCGGGGCACCGCGAGCTACCGCCGCCACGCGGTCGGCGTCATGGCCCGCCGGACCCTGACCTGGACCTGGGAGTCGTACCGCGGCACCCGCCGCACCACCGAGGGAGCTGCGTGATGCGCGTCAACTTCACCGTCAACGGACGCCCGCAGGAGGCCGACGACGTGTGGGAGGGCGAGTCCCTGCTGTACGTGCTGCGTGAGCGGCTCGGCCTGCCCGGCTCCAAGAACGCCTGCGAACAGGGCGAATGCGGTTCCTGCACCGTCCGTCTCGACGGCGTGCCGGTCTGCTCCTGTCTGGTCGCCGCCGGCCAGGTCGAGGGCCGCGAGGTCGTCACCGTCGAGGGCCTGGCGGACTTCGCCAGGCAGCGGTCCTGCGGGACCGGCGCCTGCGGAGGCCACTCCGACGGCACCCCGGACGGCACGCCGGAGGGCGTCTCGCTCGACGAGGCCAAGGGCTGGGCGGCGAGGCCGCAGGACTCCCACACCGGTGAGGGCGCCGAACTCTCCCCGGTCCAGCAGGCGTTCATCGACGCCGGCGCCGTCCAGTGCGGCTTCTGCACCCCCGGCCTGCTGGTCGCCGCCGACGAGATGCTGGAACACAACCCGAACCCGACCGACGCGGACATCCGCGAGGCGCTCTCGGGCAACCTGTGCCGCTGCACCGGTTACGAAAAAATCATGGACGCGGTCCGCCTGGCGGCCGCCCGGCAGGGAGAGGTGGTCTGACGGTGTCCGGATCCTCCAACAGCACGATGTCCTCCCCCAACGGCACCCCCACCAAGATCACCCAGGGTTCGCGGACCAAGGGCGGTGTCGGCGAGTCCACGCTGCGCCCGGACGGCACCCTCAAGGTCACCGGCGAGTTCGCGTACTCGTCCGACATGTGGCACGAGGACATGCTCTGGGGCCAGATCCTGCGCTCCACCGTCGCGCACGCCGAGATCGTCTCCATCGACACCGCCGAGGCCCTCGCGCTGCCGGGCGTGTACGCCGTCATGACCTACGACGACCTGCCGACGGAGGTGCGGAACTACGGTCTGGAGATCCAGGACACCCCCGTCCTCGCCCACGGCAAGGTCCGCCACCACGGCGAACCGGTCGCGATCGTCGCCGCCGACCACCCCGAGACCGCCCGCCGGGCCGCCGCCAGGATCAAGGTCGAGTACCGCGAACTGCCCGTCATCACCGACGAGGCCTCGGCCACCGCGCCCGACGCGATCCACGTCCACGAGGGCCGCGACGACCACCACGCCGGCCATGTCGCGCACCCGAACATCGTGCACCGCCAGCCGATCATCCGCGGCGACGTGACCAAGGCCGCCGAGAAGGCCGATGTCGTGGTCAGGGGCGAGTACTACTTCGGCATGCAGGACCAGGCCTTCCTCGGCCCCGAGTCCGGCCTCGCCGTGCCCGAGGAGGACGGTGGCGTCCACCTCTACATCGCCACCCAGTGGCTCCACTCCGACCTGCGCCAGATCGCGCCCGTCCTCGGCCTGCCCGAGGACAAGGTCCGGATGACGCTGGCCGGCGTCGGCGGCGCGTTCGGCGGCCGCGAGGACCTGTCCATGCAGATCCACGCCTGCCTGCTGGCGCTGCGCACCGGGAAACCCGTCAAAATCGTCTACAACCGTTTCGAGTCCTTCTTCGGCCACGTCCACCGCCACCCGGCCCGCCTGTACTACGAGCACGGCGCGACCAAGGACGGCAAGCTCACCCACGTGAAGTGCCGCATCGTCCTCGACGGCGGCGCGTACGCCTCCGCCTCCCCGGCCGTCGTCGGCAACGCGGCCTCCCTCGGCGTCGGCCCGTACGTCGTCGACGACGTGGAGGTCGAGGCCGTCGCCCTGTACACCAACAACCCGCCCTGCGGCGCGATGCGCGGCTTCGGCGCGGTCCAGGCGTGCTTCGCCTACGAGGCGCAGATGGACAAGGTGGCCCGGCGACTGGGCCTGGACCCGGTGGAGTTCCGGCAGCTCAACGCCATGGAACAGGGCGCGATCATGCCGACCGGCCAGCCCGTCGACTCCCCGGCCCCGGTCGCCGAACTCCTGCGCCGCGTCAAGGCGATGCCCCTGCCGCCGGAGCGCCAGTGGGAGTCCAGCGAGGGCGCGGACGTACGGCAGCTGCCCGGCGGTCTGTCCAACACCACGCACGGCGAAGGCGTCGTCCGGGGAATCGGTTACGCGGTGGGCATCAAGAACGTCGGCTTCTCCGAGGGCTTCGACGACTACTCGACCGCCCGGGTGCGGATGGAGGTGGTCGGCGGGGAGCCGGTGGCCACCGTGCACACCGCGATGGCGGAGGTCGGCCAGGGCGGGGTCACCGTCCACGCGCAGATCGCCCGCACCGAGCTGGGCGTCGCCCAGGTCACCATCCACCCGGCCAACACGGAGGTGGGCAGCGCCGGTTCGACCTCGGCCTCGCGGCAGACGTACGTCACCGGCGGCGCCGTGAAGAACTCCTGCGAGCTGGTCCGGGAGAAGGTGCTGGAGATCGGGCGCCGCAAGTTCGGCTCCTACCACCCGGCCTGGGCCACCGCCGAACTGCTGCTGGAGGGCGGCAAGGTCGTCACCGACGGCGGCGAGGTGCTCGCCGACCTGGTGGACGTCCTCGGCGACGAGGCCGTGGAGGTCGAGGAGGAGTGGCGGCACCGGCCCACCGAACCCTTCGACCTGCGCACCGGCCAGGGCTTCGGCCATGTGCAGTACTCCTTCGCCGCCCACCGCGCGGTCGTCGAGGTCGACACCGAACTGGGCATGGTCAAGGTCGTCGAACTGGCCTGCGCCCAGGACGTCGGCAAGGCCCTCAACCCGCTGTCCGTCCTCGGCCAGATCCAGGGCGGCACCGTCCAGGGCCTGGGCATCGCGGTGATGGAGGAGATCATCGTCGACCCGAAGACCGCGAAGGTGCGCAACCCGTCCTTCACGGACTACCTGATCCCGACCATCCTCGACACGCCGACCATCCCGGTCGACGTCCTCGAACTCGCCGACGACCACGCCCCGTACGGGCTGCGCGGCATCGGCGAGGCCCCGACCCTGTCCTCGACCCCGGCGGTGCTCGCGGCGATCCGCGACGCCACCGGGCTGGAGCTGAACAGGACACCGGTCCGCCCGGAACACCTCACCGGAACAGCTCCCTCCACGGACTGAACCGGCAAGTCCGTCCGGGGACGCCGAGTTCGTCCCCCGGACCCCCAACTGTCCGTCCTGGGCCGTCCCCCGGGCCGTGCACATCCCAAATCCCGCGACCGCCGACGGCAACCGCGGGTGTCCCTGTGAACCTTGGGAGACGGCACCATGACCCAGCAGTCACTGGAGCCCAGGACCACAGCCGAAGACGCGGGCGAGGGAACCCGCGTCCCGGCCGGCAGGTCCTGGCTCGACCGGTACTTTCACATATCCCAGAGAGGATCGACCGTCACGCGTGAAGTGCGCGGCGGCGTCACCACCTTCATGGCGATGGCGTACATCCTCCTGCTCAACCCCCTGATCCTGTCCGGCAAGGACGCGTCGGGGGCCACCCTGGGCCAGCAGGCCCTGATCACCGCGACCGCGTTCGCGGCGGCCCTCAGCACCCTGCTGATGGGCTTCGCCGGCAAGGTGCCCCTCGCGCTCGCCGCCGGCCTCTCCGTCTCCGGAGTCCTCGCCTCCCAGGTCGCCCCGCAGATGACCTGGCCGCAGGCGATGGGCATGTGCGTGATCTACGGCGTGGTCATCATGCTGCTGGTCGTCACCGGCCTGCGCGAGATGATCATGAACGCGATCCCGCTCGCCCTCAAGCACGCGATCACCATGGGCATCGGCCTGTTCGTCGCCCTGATCGGTTTCTACAAGGCCGGCTTCGTGCACCGGGGCGAGGCGACCCCCGTCTCGCTCGGCCCGGCGGGCGAACTGGCCGGCTGGCCCGTGCTCCTGTTCGCCGTCACCCTGCTCGCCATTTTCATGCTCCAGGCGCGCGGCATCCCCGGCGCCATCCTGATCGGCATCGTCGGCGGCACCGTACTCGCCGTCCTCCTCAACGCACTGGACGTCATCGACCCGAAGCAGTGGGCGAGCGGCGCTCCCGAACTGCACGGCGGCGCCGTCTCCATGCCCGACTTCTCGCTCCTGGGCCATGTCGAGTTCGGCGGCTGGGGCGAGGTCGGCGCGATGACCGTCGGCATGATCGTGTTCACGCTCGTGCTCGCCGGGTTCTTCGACGCGATGGCCACCATCATCGGCGTCGGCACCGAGGCGAAACTCGCCGACGAGCAGGGCCGGATGCCCGGCCTGTCCAAGGCACTGTTCGTCGACGGCGCCGGCGGCGCGATCGGCGGCGTCGCGGGCGCCTCCGGCCAGACCGTGTTCGTCGAGTCGGCGACCGGCGTCGGAGAGGGCGCCCGGACCGGCCTCTCCTCGGTCGTCACCGGCCTGTTCTTCGCGGCCTGCCTGTTCTTCACACCGCTGACGGCGATCGTGCCGGGCGAGGTCGCCGCCGCGGCCCTGGTGGTCATCGGCGCCATGATGATGATGAACGCCCGCCATGTCGACTGGTCCGACCGGGCCACCGCCGTCCCGGTCTTCCTCACCGTCGTGATCATGCCGTTCACCTACTCGATCACCGCGGGCGTCGCGGCCGGCGTCATCTCGTACGTGGCCGTCAAGGCCGCCCAGGGCAAGGCCAGGGAGATCGGCGCCTTCATGTGGGGGCTGACGGTGATCTTCCTGGTGTACTTCGCCCTCAACCCCATCGAGAGCTGGCTCGGCGTCCACTAGCCGCGCCCCGACCGCCCTCCACACGACCGCAGTCAAGGAGACCGAGACATGTTGGACATCGCCGAGGAGCTGAACCGGTGGGTCGAGCAGGGCCGTGACTTCGCCGTCGCCACCGTGGTGGCCGTCGGCGGCAGCGCGCCCCGCCGGCCGGGCGCCGCCCTCGCGGTGGACGCCGACGGCACGGCGATCGGATCGGTCTCCGGCGGCTGTGTGGAGGGCGCGGTGTACGAACTGTGCCAACAGGCCCTCGCCGACGGGGAGTCGGTCCTCGAACGCTTCGGCTACAGCGACGACGACGCCTTCGCCGTCGGACTGACCTGCGGCGGCGTCGTCGACATCCTCGTCACCCCGGTGCGGGCCGGCGACCCGGTCCGCCCGGTCGTCACGGCAGGCCTGCGGGCCGCGGCATCCGGTACGGCGGCGGCGCTGGCCCGCGTCGTGAGCGGCCCGGCCGAACTCGTCGGCCGGGCCCTGCTCGTGGGCCCCGACGGCTCCTACGACGGCGGCTTCGGCGCCCATCCGGAACTGGACCGGACGGTGGCCGCCGAGGCCGGCGCCTTCCTGGACGCGGGCCGCACCGGCACCCTGGAGATCGGTGAGGGGGGCTCCCGGTGCGGGGCCCCGCTCACCGTCCTCGTCGAGGCCTCGGTGCCGCCGCCCCGCATGATCGTCTTCGGCGCGATCGACTTCGCGTCGGCGCTGGTACGGATCGGCAGGTTCCTCGGCTACCGCGTCACGGTGTGCGACGCCCGCCCGGTGTTCGCCACCCGTAACCGTTTCCCCGAGGCCGACGAGATCGTCGTCGACTGGCCGCACCGGTACCTGGAGCGCACGGAGGTGGACGCGCGGACGGTGCTGTGCGTCCTCACCCACGACGCCAAGTTCGACGTCCCGCTGCTCCGGCTCGCCCTGCGGCTGCCGGTCGCCTACGTCGGCGCCATGGGCTCGCGCCGCACCCATCTGGACCGTAACGAGCGGCTCCGCGAGGTCGGCGTCACCGAGCTGGAGCTGGCCCGGCTCCGGTCACCCATCGGGCTCGACCTGGGCGCCCGTACGCCCGAGGAGACCGCCCTGTCCATCGCCGCCGAGATCGTCGCCGACCGGCGTGGCGGCAGCGGCGTGTCGCTGACCGGGGCGCACACCCCGATCCATCACGACACGGCGTCGGTGCCGGCCGGGAGGATCGGCTCGGTCGCCTGAGCACGGACCGCCGCCTGAGCCTGCACGGTAACCGGTGCGGGGATCGTTCCCCGGCGGACCACCGGCTGGTCCGGCCAGGCGAACGCGTAGTGCGGGTCGCCCGACTCGCTCAACCGCACGAAGCGCAGCAGCTCGCGCACGATGCCCGCGCCGCCCGCTCCCCAGCCGGCCCGGGGTGCCAGGACGCTCGGGTCGGCCCGGTGCTCGATGTTGGACCAGCGGGCGCCGTCGGCGTCACGGGTCGCCCGGGTCATGAGGTCGGCGACCAGGACCCGCGCGAACTCCGGCGGGTCGTCCTGCTCGGCGATCCGGTCGCAGGCCAGCGCCAGCACCCCCGCCGTGCCGCAGCAGCGGGCCTGGTTGTCCCAGAAGCCGGGGCGCAGCCGGCTCGGCAGACCGGAGTGCGTGACGGTGTGCCAGCAGCGGTCGGCGAGTTCCTGCCAGACCCGCTCGGCGAGGACCTCCCGCAGCAGCCGGAAGACCTGGGCGTCCCCGGTCGGCCCGTGGCACCAGCCGTAGCTGTACCGCTCGATGAGATCGGGCCGGTACTGCGGGTCGGAGTGCGGGACCAGGAAACCGGTTCCGCCCGCTTCGTCGCGGGCCACGACGTCCGCGGCCCCGGCCCTTGCCAGCTCCACCAGGTCCGTGCGGCCGGTCGCTCCGCCGACCGCGGCCAGGCCGTACACGATCCCGAGCGTGCCGTGCGAGATGTGGTGCAGCCGCGCCTCGACGCCGGGCCGGTGCGCCCACCGCACACCCGCCGCGGTCTCCTCGGCCGTCCGCAGATACGGCTCCAGCGCCCGTACGGCCAGTTCGGGGTCGCCCGCCGCGAGCGCGCCGAGGCCGATGCCCGCGTTGCCGCCCATCAGCTCGAACAGCTCGCCCCAGCGCGTCCCGTCGAACCGTGACCGCACCCGTACCAGGGCGCGGTCGGCGGCGGCCCCGGCCGCTCTGTCGCCCAGCTCGCGGTGGACGGCCCGCAGGACGAGGGCGATGCCGGTGCGCCCGAAGTACAGCGAGTCGTCCTCGCAGGTCTCGGCGGCCACCGCGAGCGTGCGTGCCGCGCGCAGGGCGGCGTCGCCGTAGACGTCGTCCCCGAAGTGCCGCCGCGCCTCCAGCAGCGTCGGCACGATCCCGGCGGTTCCGGTGTACAGGTCCGTCCCGACCGCCTCGTCGGAGGGGGCGGCGGGCCATCCGAGCCCCCCGCCGTCCGTCGCACGGGCGACCCCGAGCAGCCACCGCAGCCCGTCCACCGCCAGCGTCTCGACCTCTTCCGCCCGCACGTCCACGCCCGTCATGGGCTCACCTTGTCATGGGCGCCGGGAGCTGCCCAGGGGCCCCAGCGGCGCGGGCGGCGGCACGGAACGGGCGTTCGCGCCCCCGCGCGCTCCCCAGCGGGTCGTACCGGTCGGGGGTGCGCGGGGGCAGACAGACCCGCGTCAGGGGCGGCGCAGCAGGCGGTTCGCCGCCCGGCCGAACACCGTGCGGGCGACGGGGCGTACGAGCGGATCGACGAGGGACGGTACGAGGCGCGGGCGGAGTTCCTCGCGCCAGATGACCCGGGTCCGGCCGCCGGGGCCGGGCCGGACCTCGATCTCCGCCCAGCCCCTGACCATGCGGCCGCGCTTCTCCAGCCGGCACAGGCCAGGTTCGCCGTCGTCCGGCGGGCACCAGACGGTGACCTCCATGCGGTCGTCGAAGGCGAACGGCCCGATCCCGGACCGGGCCACGAACACGGTGCCCTCCCGGGTCGGCCCGGGAGTGACCACGGTGACGCGGGTCAGCGGGACCACGTCACCGTGCCGGGTCCACTCGGTGAGCCGGCGCCAGGCCTCGTCGAGGGGGAGCGGTGCCGTGCGTTCGAACTGGAAGGTGACCACGTACTGATCGTAGGGAGTCCCGTCGGCCGGGCGGCACGTTCCCCGGCGGCTCACACCGTTGGCTCAGTCCGGGATGGGGGCGCAAGCGTACGGAAAGGGTTTCCGCAACGTCTCCCCGGTCCGGTCAGCGGTAGACCTTCCCGGGCTGCGCCTGTCCCGGCGCGAGGAGTTGAGGCACGGTCACGAAGACGTAACCGCGTTCCTTGAGCGCGTCGATGATCCCGGGCACCGCGGGCACGGTCCCCGCGTAGATGTCGTGCAGCAGGATGATGCCGTCCCGCTCGGTCTGGGCGAGGACGCGGCGCTGGATCAGCGCGGAGTCCTCCGTCGTGTAGTCCTTGGCGGTCACGGTCCACAGCACCTCCGCGAGGCCCAGCTCCCGGCAGACCTCGTGGACGGTGTCGTCCGTACGGCCCTGGGGCGGGCGCATCAGGGTGGGCCGGCGGCCGGTGAGGCGCTCTATCTCCCGGTTGGGGCGCTCCAGTTCCTCGCGTATCTCCCCCGGTTCCAGCTTCGTGAGGATCCTGTGGTCCCAGGTGTGGCTGGCGACCTCGTGGCCCTCGTCGGCCATGCGTGCGACGAGCTGCGGGTACTTCTCGATGTGTCCCTTGCCGAGGAGGAAGAAGGTCGCCGGGACCTGTTTCTCCTTCAGGATGTCCAGCAGGCGGGGCGAGTTCTCGCTCGGGCCCGCGTCGAAGGTGAGCGCGACGCACTTCGCCTCACGGCAGTCGACGGTGCCGAAGCGGGCCGCCTGGGCGGTGGACGCGGGTTCGGCGCGGACGGCGCTCGGCGCGGTGGCGTCGACCCCGGCGCAGCCCGTCAGAGCCAGGCCCAGGCAGGCGGCGGCGACACCGGTGCCGGCCGTACGGAACGGGATCCCCGTTTTCTTCATCTTCTTTGTCGGAGAAGGCATGCCGGGACTATACACATGACGTATAGCGGGTGACCTGGGGTTATTCCTGGTTCACGCGCCAAAAGGAGTGCGCCCGGACGGAGGTGCCGTCCGGGCGCACGCGGTGGATCCCGTGGGGTCAGAGAGAGTGCCTCACTGGGCGTAGAACGTCGCGTCCGCGCGGTCCGTCGCCGTGCTCGGCACCTGCACGTACAGCAGGTTCTCGTAGTGCCGGAGGTAGCGGCCCGCGTAGTTGTACGACTCGTACGACACTCCCGCCGCGTCGGACAGGCCGGCGCGCCGGCTGAAGGTGGCGTCGGCCGCGAACTGCGCGGTGCCGTCGTTCTTCTCCACCCACGCCTCGAAGTTCTTGTGCCGCAGGTAGTAGCCGGGGAAGTTGGCCGACTCCAGCGACACCGTGCCGCTGCCGGCGAGGCCGGGCACGACCCGGAACTGCGAGTCCGCGAGCGGGCTCACGTTCGCCTCGACGCGGGCGCGGTACTCCCAGTGCCGGATGAAGCGGTCCGGGAGGTTGTACGAGGAGAAGCGCTGCGGGGTGACCCCGTCGGCGACCGGGATGCCGAAGTCGGGGGTGCCGTCGGCCTTCCAGTACAGCTTCTGCACGCGGGTGCGGCGGTTGGGATCGTTCAGCGGGTCGCCGGTGATGTCCTTGTAGCTGCGGTCGTGGTAGACGAGGACATCGGACTTGCCGTCCTCGGAGACGGTGAACGAGTTGTGGCCGGGCCCGTACTGCGAGGTCGCGGCGCTGGACTTGAACACCGGCTGCGGACTCTTCGACCAGGACGCCGGATTGGTGAGGTCGGCGGTCGCGGAGGCGGTCAGCAGGCCGAGGCAGTAGTTGGCGTCGGTCGCGCTCGCCGAGTAGCTCATGAAGACCTTGCCGCCGCGCTGGATGACGGCGGGCCCCTCGTTGACCTTGAAGCCGATGGTCTCCCAGGACAGGGTGGGCTGCGAGATCTCCGCCGGAGTGCCGGTGATCGTCCAGGGGTTGGCCATCCTCGCGATGAACAGGCTGGTGTTGTTCTCCTCGGCCGGGTTGCGCTGCGCCCAGGAGAGGTAGCGCACACCGTTCACCACGAACGTGGTGGCGTCCAGGGAGAAGCTCTCCCAGGTGGTCTTGATCTGCCCCTTCTCGGCCCAGGTCGCGGTGAGCGGGTTGCTGCCGGTGCCCTCCAGGACGTACATCCGGATCGCCCACACGTCATTGGTGGCGCCGGCCGCGAAGTAGACGTACCACTTGCCGTCGACGAAGTGGATCTCCGGTGCCCAGATGTGGGCGCCCATGACCCCGCTGGTGTGCTTGGTCCAGATCGTGGTCTCCGGGGCCGTCGACAGGCCCTGGATGGTCGTCGCCCGGCGCAGCACGATGCGGTCGTACTCGGGGACCGTGGCGGTGAAGTAGTAGTAACCGTCTGTGTGCTTGAAGATGTGCGGGTCGGCGCGCTTCTCCGCGATCGGGTTGGTGTAGGTCACGCCGGGGGAGGCGGGGACGGCGGCCTGTGCGGTGCCGGCGGGACCGGCGAAGCAGGTGGCCGCCAGGGCCACCAGCACGGCCGTGATCAGACGTAGGGCATTGCGTCTCAAGGGGTGTTCTCCGGATCGCAGGGGGGCGGGGGAGGGGGAGGTGCGGAGGAGGCGGATCAGGTCGTGGGCACGAACCGCCGCTGCCGGCACGTGCTGGTGAGCCGGGTCCACTGCCGAACGTCGGCGCCGTTCACGGTCCCGCGGTCCGCTGCCTCGCCGCTGTTCTCGGCGAGGAGCGTGAGCGGGCAGGCGGGTGCGGAACTGCGGCGCGCGGTCAGCGCGCGGGCACGCCGACGGAACATCCGAGGCATACAGGACCGTCCCTTGTCCGTAATTTCGAACACAGTTCGTAACTTCGGCCAGAACATAGGGCTCGGGCCTGGCGTCGTCAATGGTTTCGGCAAGTGGTTGCCCACGGGCGCCGTCACCGTCGCGTCAGGGTGCGGTTCGCCGGGGACGTGCGGGGTGCGCGAGCGGGCGGCGCGGTGGGGCGCACCGTGGCGCGTCGATGACCCGCACCCCGGGTGGACCGGTCGGAGTCTGCGGTGGCGACCACCGGGTTAGCCTCTCCCCATGAGCGCCGACGCGAAGCCCACCTCCCGAGACCGGCTGCTGGAGGCCGCCGCCGCCCTCGCCTACACCGAAGGCGTCGGGATCGGCGTCGAGGCCCTCTGCAAGGCGGCCGGGGTGTCCAAGCGTTCGATGTACCAGCTCTTCGAGAGCAAGGACGAGCTGCTGGCCGCGAGCCTGGACCGGCGTGCCGCGGCCTACACCGACCTGCTGATTCCCGCCGCCGGGGACGGGCGGACGGCGCGCGATCGCATCCTCCACGTCTTCGAGCGGGTGGAGGAGCAGGCGGGCCTGCCGGGGTACTACGGGTGTCCCTACCTCGCCGTCCAGGTCGAGCTGAAGGACGCCGAGCACCCCGCCGGCAGGGTCGCCCGGCGGATCAAGGGCGGGCTGGCGGAGTTCTTCCGGGCCGAGGCGGAACGGGGCGGCGCGGCCGATCCCGCCCTGCTGGCCCGCCAGTTGACCCTTCTCTTCGACGGGGCGAGCGCCCGCGCCGGCATCCGGGCGGACGACCTCGCGGGGCTGATCCTGCCGACGGTGACCACGCTGCTCGACGCCGGGGGTGTGGGGTGATCCCGGAGGTGTTGCAGGGCGGGGCCGCCTCGGTGGCGTCCGGTTCCCGACGTCCGTCACCGTTCTGACCGGTGACGGGTCGGCCCGCGCCGGGTATCCTCGGTGGTCCAGAGGCCCTGGTGGGTGCCCGATCCGCAGTGCACGTCCGAACCCCGGAGGATGAGATGGCGCACGAAGAGAACGCCCAGGACGCCGCCGAGGCGGCCCGTCACGCCCGGTTCGGCGCGCTGCCGGAGCGGATCACCCCGGCCGACATGGTCGAGGAGAAGCCGGCGAGCACCGTCGACCCGGCACGGAACAACTTCAACGAAGACGAGTGGCTCGTCCGCATGGGCGCCTTCTGAGTCCACGGGCCCTCACCCGGCGGTGATCTGCCGCGCCCCCTTCTTGCGGGCGCGGTAGGCAGCCGCTTTCACCCGGTTTCCGCACGACTCCATGCCGCACCACTGACGGCGAGCCCCGCGGGACCTGTCGAGGTGGACGCGGGTGCACTCGGGATTGCCGCACTCCTTCAGCAGGGCAGCGTCCGCCCCGCCGAGCAGCTCCACGGCATGGCGTGCCACCGTGGCCAGCGCCTCGGCGGGCGTCGCCTCCATCCACCGCCCCGACGCGGTGAGCTGCGGGGCCGCGGAGGGCCGGCCGGCCGCACCGTTCACGACGGCCAGCGCCTCGTCGTCGTACGGCTCGCCGCGCAGCCGGGCCGTGACCAGCGTGTACACCGCCTCCCGGACCCGGACCGCCTGCTCGACGTCGGTCTCGCGGCAGCCCGGCGACAGGCCGTCCACGATCCCCGCCCCGAGGTACCAGGCGTCCAGCCGCTCCGGCGACGTCAGCAACTCCCACCGCAGGCTCCGGCGGGCGCGGAGGGTGGCGGCGAGGTCGAGCGCGGGGTTTCCGCACAGGAAGACATGGTCCGGATTCATCGTCACCATTCTGACGGGTGACGCAGAGGGTCGCAACGCGTTGTGCAACCGTTCACCCGAACTCGCGAGTCTTCGGCTGAACGTTCATATGCGGCAATTTTCCCGTTCCGGAAACGGTGCTCACGCTTCTCGCGGATCATGGACGGGCCGAAAGGGACGGGTCGGCAAGGGTTTCTGTGGCCGTGCCGCCCGCTCCCCGCGACACCAGGAGTCCGCATGACCACACCGCGCATCGACCTCGTCCACCCCGGAGACCTGACTCCCGCGGACCTCGCGTTGTGGAACGACCTGCGCACCACGACCGCGACCGTCGCGAACCCCTTCATGAGCGCCGAGTTCACCCAGGCCGTCGGCCGGGTCCGGCCCGACACGCGGGTGGCCGTCGTGCGCCGGGGGAGCCGCCCCGTCGGCTACTTCCCCCACCAGCGCGGACGCTGGGGCTACGGCCGGGCGGTCGGGCTCGGCGTCTCCGACTGCCAGGGCGCCGTGCTCCAGCCGGACGTCCACCTGGAGGCGCAGTACCTGATGCGGGCCTGTTCCCTCAACGCCTGGGAGTTCAATCATCTCGAAAGCGGTCAGGAACTGTTTCTGCCGTACGCCACGGGGCAGTTCGCCTCGCCCGTCGTCGACCTCACCCACGGCTTCGAGGGGTACGAGCGGCATCTGCGCGAGCACGCGCGCGGCTTCCTCAAGACGGCCAGGGCGCAGGAACGCCGGATGGTCCGGCACCTCGGCCCGCTGCGCTTCGTCCACGACGAACGCGACCCCGCCGCCCTGCGCACCCTCATCGCCTGGAAGTCCGCCCACTACCGGCGCACCGGCCGCCGCGACCCCTTCGCCCAGCCGTGGATCACCCGGCTCGTCGACCTCCTCGCCGGCACCGCCGCACCGCACTGCTCCGGCGTCCTCTCGGTGCTCTACGCCGCCGATCGTCCCGTCGCCGCCCACTTCGGCCTGCGCTCGCGCACCGTCTTCTCCTGCTGGTTCCCCTCCTACGACCGCACCCTCGCCACCTACTCGCCCGGCCGCGTCCTCTACCTGCGCATGATCGAGGCCGCCGCCGCGTCCGGCGTCCACCTCTTCGACTTCGGCCGGGGCGAGGCGGCGTACAAGAACTCCTTCAAGACCGGCGACCTCCTGGTCCACGAAGGGGCGCTGCGGACGTCCGGCCCGGGAGCCGCCCTGCACTGGCTGCGCCGCGAACCCGTACGCGCCGCACACCGTCTGGTCCGCGACCACCCGGCCCTGAAACAGGCGGCACTGCGCACCCTGCACGCGGTGGGCACGGCACGCGGACGCTGACCTCGGGCCCTGGTCCTCCTGCCGGTCCTCCTGCCGGTCCTGCTCCCTGGTCCTCCTGGGGCGGGCATGCGTGGCGGGGCGGCGCCGAGGGTGTTTTGCTGGCTGTCCACGACGTGATGCGGAGGCGGACATGACGGTGGGTCGGCTGGGGCTCGTCGTGCACGGAGGGCGCCCGGAAGCCGGAGAGGCCGCCCGCGTCGTACGCGCGTGGTGTGCGGAGCACGCCGTGTCGTGCACGGACATCGACGTATGGCGGGACGGCGGGCGGCACAGCGCGCGGGAGGAGGTCGAGGCCGCCGGGAATCCCGACCTCGTCGTCACCCTGGGCGGCGACGGCACCTTCCTGCGCGGCGCCCGGCTGGCCGCCGAGAACGACGCTCTGGTCCTCGGCGTCGACCTGGGCCGCGTGGGCTTCCTGACGGAGGTGCCCGTCGCCGCGGTGCGCACCGCTCTGGACGCCGTACGGGAGGAACGGCTCACCGTGGAGAGCCGGTTGCTGCTGACGCTGCGCGCCTCGCGCCGGCTGGAGGTGCCCGAGGAGATGGAGGCGCTGCTGAAGTACGGGCGCGGGCCGCTGCTGCCGCCGCCCCGGGTGCGCGAGGACTGCGAGGTCGACGACGACTGGGGCATCCCCCTGCATGTCTTCGCACTGAACGACATCGTGCTGGAGAAGCTGTCGCGGGACCGCCAGGTGTCGGTCGGCGTCTACGTCGCCGGACGGCTGCTGGCTTCCTACTCCGCCGACGCCCTGCTGGTGGCGACACCGACGGGCTCGACCGCCTACAGCTTCGCCGCCGGCGGCCCCGTCGTCTCACCGCGCGCCGAGGCCCTGGTCTTCACCCCGGTCGCCCCGCACATGGCGTTCGACCGCTCGGTGGTGACGGCCCCGGACGAGCCCGTCGGCCTGCGCGTCCTCGAACGGTCGGGCCGGGCCGCCGTCAGCATCGACGGCCAGCTGCGCGGCGTCCTCGACCCGGGCGACTGGATCGGCGTCTACGCGGCGCCGCGCCGGCTGCGGGCGGTCCGGCTCGGGCCGATGGATTTCTACGGCCGGCTGCGCGAGCGGATGAACCTCACGGACGCCCCGGCCGCGGTCGCCGACGGAACCGCCGCCCCGCTGTGGTCGGTGAGGACGCCCCCACCGGGCGACATGGCCCACCTCACCCTCCTGACGGCCCCCGAGCCGTAGGGGAACGTTCGCGCCGGCCGGGGTCGGGGTCGGGTGCGTGGGTCCGCGTACCGCGCTGTCCGTGCGGGACCGGGAGGTGCCGGCTCTGGCGCGCCGCGCCGCGGTCGTACGCGTCGAGGAAGCGGCTGTGCCTCTTCCTCGACGGTCAGGAAGAAGATCACTCGCAGGTGCGGCTGGGCGTCCGCTCGGCACGGTGCCGGCATGTCCCTCACCACTCCCGTCGACGCCCCGGCGTCGGACAGCCTGCTCCGCAGCGATCTCCACTGGCTGTTCGCCCGGCTCAAGCAGGGGCCGGCCACCAGAGCCAGTCCCGCCGCCCATGACGAGATCGTCTTGAGCTCCTCGTTCTGCTCGAACCCCGCCTCCGCCAACGCCCGTATCTCCGCGTCCTGTTGCTGTAACACGAGGGTGGCGTCGACCGTGAGGATCTCGGTGAGGTCCTGGCGGAAGCCGTCGACGCGTTCGCTGGTGTGGGTGACGTGGTCGGCGACGTCCAGCAGATGGCGCTGGAGTTCCCGGTCGGTGCCGTACTTGTGGATCTCGATCACGGATCGCGGGGATCCCTATAGGCCAGAATCCGACCTCGATCCCCGCTACCGTCCTCGCATGAGGAAGACGAAGACGACGTCCACCGCACCCGCCCCTCTGCTCGGACCTCGCGCCCTCAACCGGGCCACCCTCGACCGCCAGCTCCTCCTGCGCCGGTCGACGCTGTCGGCGAAGGCCGCCGTGGAGCACCTCGTCGGTCTTCAGGCCCAGAACGTGAAACCGCCGTACCTCGCCCTTGCCGCACGTCTCGACGGATTCGCACCGGAGCAGCTGTCCGCGCTCATGGCCGACCGCGAGGTCGTCCGCATCGTGACCATGCGCTCCACCATCCACACGCACACCGCGGACGACTGCCTCACCCTGCGGCCGCTGGTGCAGCCCGCCCGCGACCGGGAGCTGACGATTTTCCGCAAGGGGCTACCGGAAGTCGACCTCGACCGGCTGGCCGCCCTCGCCCGTGACCTCGTCGAGGACGAGCCGCGCACCATGAAACAGTTGCGGGAGGCGCTTTCCGCGGAGTGGCCGGACGCCGATCCGCAGGCCCTCGCGATCGCCGCCCGCTGCAAGCTCCCGCTGGTCCAGGTCACCCCGCGCGGGCTGTGGGGAAGGAGCGGGCAGGTCGTGCTCACCACCGCGGAGCACTGGCTGGGCCGCCCCGCGGAGCCGGCCCCGGCACCCGACGCCATCGTCCCGCGCTACCTCGCCGCCTTCGGGCCGGCGTCCGTCAAGGACATGCAGACCTGGTCCGGACTGACCCGGCTGCGCGAGGCCTTCGAACGGCTCCGCCCGCAGCTCGTCACCTTCCGCGACGACAACGGCGTCGAACTCTTCGACCTGCCCGACGCCCCGCGCCCGGACCCGGACACCCCGGCCCCGCCGCGTTTCCTGCCCGAGTTCGACAACCTGCTGCTCTCCCACGCCGACCGCGCCCGGGTCGTCCCGCCCGAGCATCGGGGCCGTTCCTGGCAGGGCAACCAGGCCTACTGCACGCTCCTCGTCGACGGTTTCCTCGCCGGGGTGTGGAAGCTGGAGGCGGACGCCCTCGTCGTCGAACCGTTCGGCCCGCTCGGCAGGGAGCGGAAGCGGGAGGTGACGGACGAAGGGGAACGGCTGCTGAAGGCGATGTACGGGGAGTCGTCGTCGTACGACATCCGTTTCGGCGCGGTGGTCCGGTAGGGGTCCCCCCTGCGGGGTCCGGGACATGGAGAGGGGGCGCTGCGGGCCGCTCGTGGAGGCTCGCAGCGCCCCCCGGTCTTTCACCTGAGGGGTGCTCAGGGGTTCTTCGGGGTCACGCGGTGACTACTGACTACTGACTACGAGTTCACCTGTGCGGTCACGAGGCTGGAGAAGGTGGTCAGCCGGGTGTAGACACCCGGGTAACCGGCTTCCGCGCAGCCCTCGCCCCATGAAGTGATGCCTGCCAGGACGCCCCCGATGAGCAGGGGACCGCCGCTGTCGCCCTGGCAGGTGTCTACGCCGCCGGATGTGTATCCGGCGCAGACCATGTCGCTCGCGACGAAGTCGGAGCCGTAGCTGCTCGCGCAGCTGGAGTTGGACACGATCGGCACGGTCGCGGTGCGCAGCTGGTTGGAGGAGCTGCCGCTCGCGGAGGTCGTGCCCCAGCCGAGCACCCGGGCGGTGGTGCCGGCCGCGTACAGGCTGGTCTGGGAGGAGGTGACGTACGACGCCTTGGTGTAGGGCATCGACGTCGACAGGGTCAGGACGGCCACGTCGTCGCCGTTGGTGGCGTCGGTGTAGTCCGGGTTGATCCAGATCTTGCTGACCCGGCTGACCGTGCCGTTCGTGCCGTTGAGGTAGGTGCGGCCGCCGACGACCCGCACGCTGCTGGTCGTCTCACCGACCATGCAGTGGGCCGCGGTGACCACCTTGGTCGCCGAGACGAGCGTGCCGCCGCAGAACTGGTTCTGCGAGGCGTCCGTGATCTGCATCATGAACGGGTACGCGGTCGTCGTGGTCGTGGTGCCGCCGACGATCGGCTGGGGGGCTGCCACAGCGGTGGGGGCGCTGAGCAGGGCGGTCGCGACCGCTGCGGCCGAGGCCGCGACGAGGGCCGCGGCCTTCTTGGCACGGGTGATCCCGAACATCGATCTCCTTGCTGAGGGAGTTGCCGGTGGGGGGTCGCGCGGGTGTGGGGGGAGTGCACGGGAGTCGCGGGACCGACCCCCGTGTGCCCGGCGAGCGGCACGTCCCTTACGCTAGGACCGGGTGCACCTCGGCCCCAATGAGGGACTCCCCTAAGGGAGTTGGGGAGGGAAAACCCTCGGTCGTTCCGGGAACCGGCGCTCCCGGAACCCCGTCCACCGGGCCCGCGCGGTCGGTGAACCCGCACAACCGGGCCCGCGCGGTCGGTGAACCCGCACAATGCCCACGCGGTCGGTGAACCCACGCGGTCGGTGAACCCGCGCAGTCAGTGAACCCGCGCGGCCCTCACTGCGCGTGGCGCCCCGCCGCCAGCCGGACGATGTCCACCCGCGAGCGGATCCCCAGCTTGCGGTAGACCCGGGTCAGGGTCGCCTCCACCGTCTTGACGCTGATGAACAACCGCGCGGCTATCTCCCGGTTGGTGGCGCCCTCCATCACCAGCGCGGCCACCTGACGCTCCATCGACGCCAGCCCCTCCAGCGCGTCGAACGCGGGAACCGGCGCGGGCACGGCGGCCGAGACGGCGGCCGGCTCCTCCGCGGCGGCCGCCTCGACCTGCCGCAGCCACGGCAGCGCCCGGCACCGCCGGAACAACCGCGCCGCCTCGTCGTACGACGTCGGACCCGGCCGCCGGGTACGCAGCCGGGCCATGGCGAACGCCGCCCGCGCCTCCTCCAGTCCGTACCCCAGCTTGGCGAACCGGTCCTGAACGGACGTCAGACGGACCAGCGCGCCCTCCTGGTCGCCCTGCGCGGCCCGCACCAGCGCCTCCGCCCGGTCCAGCACCGCCAGGATGCTCTCCCGGCCCAGCCGGAGCGCGTGCGCGCGCGTGACGTCGATGAGTTCCTGCGCCTCACCCGGCTCGCCCACCCGGACCAGCGCCTCGGCGAGGTCGCCCTGCCAGCGGCCGCGGGCCGGGTCGTTGATGCCGAGGCCCACCTCCAGCTCCCGCACCCGGCGCAGCGAGGCCACCGCGCCCGACGCGTCCCCGGCGACCGACTGGGCGTGGCCCAGCGCGGCCAGGGCCCGCGACAGGTACATCTGGTCGCCGTCCTCCTCGGCGCGCCCGGTGGCCTCCCGGGCCAGCTCCAGCGCCCGGCCCACCTCACCGCCGGACGCCTCGGCGAGGGAGGCGAGCATCGCGGAGGCGCCCAGGCCGATACCCGAGTCGCGGGCCAGCCGCAGGCTCTCGCGGGCCAGGTCCAGGGCGCGCCCGCAGTGCCCGGAGCGCAGTTCGGTCTCGGCGAGGAAGCGCTGGAAGTGCACCTCGCTCTCGACCATGCCGCGGCGGCGCGCCTCGCGCAGCAACGCCGTGATCGTCGAACGGGCCTCCGGCAGCTGATCGCTCATCAGCAGCCAGCGGAACCTGGCCATGCCCGCCCCGTTGTGATGGCACGCCACATACGGGTCCTGGGGCTCCTTCAGCGCCCGTTTGATCGTCGCGGGCGCGTCGGGGTGGCCCATGAGCGTCTCCGTCGAGGCCTGGAGGGCCAGCGCCATCAGCTCGTTGCGCCGGTCCCCGCCGCGCGCGGCCAGTTCCGCGGCGTGCGCGGCCTGCTCGCGGGCCTCCGCGAAGTCGCCCTGTACGACCAGTCCGCGCCAGGCCAGCTGGTAGTGGACCTGCGCGAGCAGCACGGGGTCGTCGCCCGCGTCGGCGAGCACCTGCGGATAGACGGCGTCGACGTCACCGAGCGCCTGCCCGGCCGCCTCGATCACCACCATCCAGGCCCGCACCCGCTCGGCGGGCGCCGTCGCCCGGGTCAGCACCTCGTGGGCGATGTCCCGGGCGAGGTCCACCTCGCCGGCGATGATCGCGTCCTCGGCGGCCTCCAGCCGCCGCTCGTCCGGGGCCGGCCCGCCGTCCGCGGGGGTGTGCCGGGCCGCGAGCAGCCCGAGCGAGGCGGCCACCGACGGCGCGCCCCGGTCCCGGGCCAGCGCGGCGGCCTCGGCGAGTCGGGCGGCCACCTCCGGATCGGTCCCGGTGGTCGACAGCGCGAGATGCCGGGCCCGCTCGATCGGATCGGAGGCGGCCGTGGACAGCGCGGTGTGCGCGGCCCGCCGCTCCTGCGCCGGCGCCTCCGCGTACAGCGCGGCAGAGATCAACGGATGCGCGAACCGTACGGCCGGCCCCTCCGGCTCCGTCGCCAGCAGCCCGAGCGCGGCGGCCTGGGCGGTCTCGGCCTCGGCGTTCTCCCGGCCGGCCGCGTGCAGCAGCGCCAGCGTGGGACGGGCGCCCGCGCTGGCCACGAGCAGGGTGCGGCGGGCCTCGTCGGACAGCATGTCGAGGCGGCTGAGCACCAGGGCGCGCAGAGAGGTCGGCACCGGCAGCGGCTCGCCGGGGCGCGGCGGGGTCGGGTTCTCGCCCAGGGCCCTGCCCAGCTCCAGGGCGAACAGGGGGTTGCCGCCGCTGGTGCGGTGGATCTCGCGGACCGTCGAACGGGGCAGGTCGGTGTAGCCCCGGTGGTCGAGCAGCGTGGACACCTGGGCGGGCGAGAGCGGGTTCAGACGGACGGCGAGGGTGTCGGGCGGGGACGCGCGTAGATGACGGTCGTACTCCTGTCCCTCGGTCCGGACCGCGCACAGCAGCTGCACGGGGGTGTCACCCAGGCGGCGGGCCGCGAAGCCGAGGAGTTCGGCGCTGGCGGAGTCGAGCCACTGCATGTCGTCGGCGACCAGCAGTACGGGTCTGGTGGCGGCGAGGGCGCGCAGCGCCGAGAGCACGGCCAGGCGCAGGGCGAGGCCGTCGCGTTGCAGAGTCGATTCGCCACGGCCGGTCAGCGCCGACTCCAGGGCGGTGCGCTGGGCGGAGGGCAGCTTGTCGGCCACCTCGTCGAGGACCAGGCCGAACAGATCGGCCAGGGCCAGGAAGGGCAGGTGGCTTTCGGACTCGGTGGCCGAGCACCGCAGGACGGTGCGGGCCGCGTCGCCGTAATCCGCGGCCAATGCCCGCAGCACGGTCGATTTTCCTATTCCGGCCGGGCCGTGCAGCAGCACACTGCCGCCCCGCGTGAGCTGCTCATGGGCGGACGTGAACAGCTCGTCCCTGCCGATGACCAGGTCGGGGCGGCATCTGGCAGGCTCCTTGAAGTCCCGTCGCACGGTCACCGCTCCCTCCGAGTGTCGTGTCCGGACCAAATTCTAGGCAACGTCTCTTTGAAATCCGGAAGGACGGCGTCGTGAGGGAGATAACAACTGGGGCATACGGAAATTCGTCGAGGTGACGTTTGAATGGACACTCATCGTTCCGGGCCCTCCCTGGCTTGATCCGTACGCTCCCTCACGGCCTCCGCCGCAGCTCGTGTTCTGCCCCTGCCACACGCCCTCGGCACGCCACCGGGCCGGTAACCGCTTCCGACGGCAGCAACCGTTTCCTGCGCCGGTTACCGCTTGCCACGGCAGTAACCGTTTTCTGTGACGCAACCGCTTCCGACGGCAGCAATCGTTTCCTGTGGCGGCAACCGTTTCCTACCGCTGCAACCCTCTCCTACGGGAGCAACCTAGTCGTCCGGCACCAGCGCCGGGCCCCTAGTCGTCCGGCACCAGCGCCGGGCCCCAAGCGAGCAGCCTGCCCTACGGCAGCAACTTTTCCTACGGCGTCGGCCCCGCGCTACGGCAGCGACCGGTTCCTTCGGCAGCCGCCCCGCCGCACGGCAGCAACCCGTTCCTACGGCGGCAGCTGCTCTTCTTGCGCGCGCGGCAACCCGTTCCCGCTCCTACGCCAGCAGCCCTGCCCTGCCTGCGGCAACCCATTCCTACCGCAGCGCCGCCACGCTCGGGCCGCACCGCCGCCTACGGCAGCAACCCGGTCCTCCGTGCCGCGACCACCGCCTCCCCGCGCGTGTGGGCGCCCAGTTTCCGCATCGCCGATCTGAGGTAGCCCTTGACCGTCTCGGGGCGCAGTCCCAGCCGCTCGGCGGCCGTCGCGTTGGTCGCGCCCGCCGCCACGCACGCCAGCACGTCCAGCTCACGGGGCGCCAGGGCGACCGCCGGCAGCGGCGTGCCCCGGGTGAGCAGCCCGCAGGCCTGGAGGAGTTCCGCGCGCAGCAGCGGGTCGGCGATGCGCGGGGCGAGGGCGCGCAGGGCCGCGTGGGCCTCCCGCACCTGCTCCCAGCCGGCCGCCGACCCGGTCCGCGGCTCCGGGCGGGCCGCCGCCAGCAGGTCCCGGGCCTCGTCCCCGACCGCCAGCGTCTGCTCGACGTCCCGTGCCACGTCGACGGCCGCGGTCAGCGTGCGGTCGCCCAGCGGCTGGGCCGTCCGCAGGGCGCCGTACAGGACCCCGCGCACCCGGCGGCGTACGACCACCGGGATGGCGAGGACCGAGCGCAGGCCCTCCGCGGCGACCGCCGTGTCGTACTCGTGGCTGATCTGCCGGGAGAGGGAGTAGTCGGTCACGGCGCACGGTCGGGCCAGCGCAACCGCTTTCCCGCCGAGGCCGTTGCCCGAGGTCACCGCGAGCCCGCGCAGCGCCGGTGTGGCCGCGCCGTTCAGTTCGCTGATGCGCATCCGCCGGCGCCCCGGTTCGACCAGCCCGCCGAAGGCGACCGGCAACCCCGTCGCCCGCCGCAGCCGCGCCAGCGCACCGCGCATCTCCATCGCCCCGGCCGTGTCCGCTGCTGTCACCTGCCCGCCCTTCTTCGCGGCGGTTCGCCGCGGTGACCCCCGTTCGGGGGTGGTGAGACCTGCATCACGGATTACACGATGGCAGAGAGCCGCCCGGCAATGGTCCGGCAACCAGGAGGACAGATGACGACGGCGACGGAGCAGTTCCGCAGGGCACGGGACTTCCTGCTGGCACACCGAGAGGACTACAAGACCGCTTACGAAGGGTTCGACTGGCCGAGGCCCACGCACTTCAACTGGGCCCTCGACTGGTTCGACGTCATCGCGGACGGCAACGACCGCATCGCGCTGCACATCGTCGAGGAGGACGGCTCCGAGGTCCGCCTCAGCTTCGCCGAGCTGTCCGAGCGGTCCGACCGGGTCGCCAACCTGCTGCACGAGCGCGGGGTCGGTGCCGAGGACCGGATCCTCGTCATGCTCGGCAACCAGGTCGAACTGTGGGAGACGGCCCTCGCCGCGATCAAGCTGCGCGCGGTCGTCATCCCGGCGACACCGCTGCTCGGCGCCGCCGACCTGCGCGACCGCGTCGAGCGGGGCCGGGTCCGCCATGTCGTGGTACGAGCTGAGGACACCGGCAAGTTCGACGACGTGCCCGGCGGCTACTCCCGCATCGCCGTCGGCGGCGTGACCGAGGGCTGGCAGCGCTACGAGGACGCGCACACCGCCTCCGCCGAGTTCCTGCCCGACGGGCCGACCCTCGCCGACGACCCGCTGATGCTGTACTTCACCTCCGGCACGACGGCCCGCCCCAAGCTCGTCGAGCACACGCACGTGTCGTATCCGATCGGGCACCTGTCGACCATGTACTGGATCGGCCTCGAGCCCGGTGATGTGCATCTGAACATCTCCTCACCCGGATGGGCCAAGCACGCCTGGTCGAACCTCTTCGCCCCGTGGAACGCCGAGGCAACCGTTTTCATCCACAACTACACGCGCTTCGACCCGGCGCGGCTGATGGCGGAGATGGACCGCGCGAGTGTGACGACCTTCTGCGCCCCGCCGACCGTGTGGCGCATGCTCATCCAGGCCGACCTCACCCAGCTGCGCACCCCGCCGCGCGAGGCGGTGGCCGCGGGGGAGCCGCTCAACCCCGAGGTCATCGAGCAGGTCCGGCGCGCCTGGGGCGTGACCGTCCGGGACGGCTTCGGCCAGACCGAGACGGCCGTGCAGATCGCCAACAGCCCCGGCCAGCCGCTGAAGACCGGCTCGATGGGCCGCCCGAGCCCCGGCTACCGCGTCGAACTGCTCGATCCGGTGTCCGGCGCGCCCGGTGTCACGGAGGGCGAGATCGCGCTCGACCTGTCGGCCCGGCCGGTCGGCCTGATGACCGGTTACCACGGCGACCCGGACCGGACGGCGGAGTCGATGGCGGGCGGCTACTACCGCACCGGCGACATCGGGGAACGCGACGAGAACGGTTACATCACCTACGTCGGGCGCAGCGACGACGTCTTCAAGGCCTCCGACTACAAGATCAGTCCTTTCGAGCTGGAGAGCGCGCTGCTGGAGCACGAGGCGGTCGCCGAGGCGGCCGTCGTCCCCGCGCCGGACGAGCTGCGGCTGGCCGTGCCCAAGGCGTATGTCGTCCTGGCCGAGGGCTGGGAGCCCGGTCCCGGCACCGCGAAGACGCTGTTCGAGCACTCCCGGGAGCTGCTGGCGCCCTACAAACGCATCCGGCGCCTGGAGTTCGCGCCGCTGCCCAAGACCGTCTCCGGCAAGATCCGCCGCATCGAGCTGCGCGAGGCCACGGCGGCGGGGTCGGCGGACGAGTACCGCGAGGAGGACTTCCGGTGACCGGAACGTCGTACAGCCATGGCACGAGCACCACGGCGCTGCTCGGTGACACGATCGGCGGCAACCTGGACCGGGCCGTCACCGCCTGGCCGGAGCGCGAGGCGCTGGTCGACGTGCCTTCCGGCCGGCGCTGGACCTACGCGGAGTTCGCGGCGGACGTCGACCGGCTGGCGTGCGCGCTGCTGGCGAGCGGGGTCGGCAAGGGCGACCGGGTGGGCATCTGGGCGGTCAACTGCCCCGAGTGGGTGCTCGTCCAGTACGCCACCGCCCGCATCGGCGCGATCATGGTGAACATCAACCCGGCGTACCGCACGCACGAGGTCGAGTACGTCCTGAACCAGGCCGGCGTCTCCCTGCTGTTCGCCTCCGTCAGCCACAGGACCAGCGACTACCGGGCGATGATCGAGCAGGTGCGGGGCAGGTGCCCGCAGTTGAGGGAGACGGTGTTCTTCGGCGATCAGGGCTGGGAGGCGCTGTTGGGCCGCGCGTCCGGGGTCGGTGCCGAGGAACTGCTCGCCAGGGCGGCCGAGCTGTCCTGCGACGACCCCGTCAACATCCAGTACACCTCGGGTACTACGGGCTTCCCCAAGGGGGCCACCCTCTCCCACCACAACATTCTCAACAACGGTTACTTCGTCGGGGAGCTGATCGCCTACAGCGAGCAGGACCGGGTCTGCATCCCGGTGCCCTTCTACCACTGCTTCGGCATGGTGATGGGAAACCTCGCGGCAACGTCGCACGGCGCCTGCATGGTGATCCCGGCGCCGTCCTTCGACCCGAAGGCGACCCTGGACGCCGTCCAGCGGGAGCGGTGCACCTCCCTGTACGGCGTCCCGACCATGTTCATCGCCGAGCTGAACCTGCCGGACTTCGGGACCTACGACCTCTCGTCGCTGCGCACCGGCATCATGGCGGGCTCGCCCTGCCCGGTCGAGGTGATGAAACGGGTGGTCGCCGAGATGCACATGGCGGAGGTCTCCATCTGTTACGGCATGACCGAGACGTCCCCGGTCTCGCTCCAGACCCGCCGCGACGACGACCTGGAGCACCGCACCGGCACGGTCGGCCGCGTGCTGCCGCACATCGAGGTCAAGGTCGTCGACCCGGTCACCGGCGTGACCCAGCCGCGCGGCACGGCCGGTGAGCTGTGCACCCGCGGCTACAGCGTGATGCTCGGTTACTGGAACGAGGCCGAGAAGACCGCCGAGGCCGTCGACCCCGGCCGCTGGATGCACACCGGCGACCTGGCAATCATGCGGGAAGACGGTTACGTCGAGATCGTCGGCCGCATCAAGGACATGATCATCCGTGGCGGCGAGAACGTCTACCCGCGCGAGATCGAGGAGTTCCTCTACGGCCACCCGAAGATCAGGGACGTCCAGGTCGTCGGCGTACCGCACGAGAAGTACGGCGAGGAGGTCCTGGCCTGCGTGATCCCGCACGACGTCGCCGCGCCGCCGACCCTGGAGGAGGTGCGTGCCTACTGCGAGGGCAGGCTGGCGCACTACAAGATCCCGAGCCGGCTCCAGGTGCTGGACGCCTTCCCGATGACGGTGTCGGGCAAGGTGCGCAAGGTGGAACTGCGGCAGAAGTACGGCAGGTAGGCCCGGCGTTCCGGCAGCGCGGCGGTCGGCTCAGGCGCCCGGGGCGTCGAGCCGCTCGGCCGCCGCGTTCACGGGCTGGGGTGTGCCCGTGAGGTCCAGGACGAACAGGGGGACCGCCAGGGAGTCGGCGCGGGCGCGGGCGTCGGCGGTGTAGCCGGCGAGGGAGAAGTACACGCAGTCCGCCGAGTCCGTCATCGCGGTCAGCCAGAGGCACTCCACGTCCCGCAGCGAGGCCGGGTGCACGCTCGGATCGACGTGGGCCAGCAGCCCCCGGGCGGCCAGTCCGACACCGGAGGTGGGCCGCTGGTCCGCCCGCCGGATGTCCTGATGACCGAGCCACCTCAGATACAGCGCGGTAGCCGTGACGGCGTCACGGGCGGTGCGGATGGCGATCGGGCGGAAGGGGACCCGGGAGGGCGGGGGCGGGTCCGGGGGAGGCCCGGGGTCCGCCGGTGCCGCTTCCGCGTCCTCGGCCGGAGGCCCGGCTGCCCCCGTTGCCCCCGTTTCTTTTGTTTCCCCGGTCCCGGTTCCTGCGTCCACGGCTTCCGTTTCCGCCGCTTCTGGCGTCGGTCCCGCTTCCCCGGCCTCAGCCCCTGTTTCCCCGGTGGCCGCCTCTTCCGCCGGGTCGGTCACCGGGATACGCAGTACCGTTCCGCAGGCGCAGCCCAGTTCCGGGCGGGGCCATTGGTCGCGGCGGCCGCAGGACGGGCAGCGGAGGATGATCCACTCCTCCTCCCACGTCCGGTGGGCGACGGCCGTCGGGGCCGCGTGGGGGTCGAGGCGGGGCACGACCGGGGTGCCGCACGCGCAGGGGTAGCAGGGGGCGGTGTAGAGGCGCTCGCGCCGGCAGGCCGGGCAGCGCACCGGCACGCTCTCGGGCATGGCGTCCATCGTCCTCCAGAGGACCCCCGCTTGTCCGTCTCTTGACGGTGTTCTCCCACCCCCTTAGATTGCTTCCAGATAGTAGAAAACAGTTTCCGCGATACGGAATATCGTACGGCGGAGACGGTGTCGAAGTGCTCACCGCGGGGCGCGACGGGAGTACGCATCCGACAGCTCAAGCAGCTGAAGCAGTCGAAGCAGGAGTACTCGATGGCTCGAATGACCGCTGCCCGCGCGGCAGTTGAGATTCTCAGGCGCGAAGGCGTCACCGCCGCGTTCGGTGTCCCCGGCGCGGCGATCAACCCCTTCTACGCGGCCCTCAAGGCCTCCGGTGGCATCGCCCACACGCTGGCCCGGCATGTGGAGGGCGCCTCCCACATGGCCGAGGGCTACACGCGGACCCGTCCGGGCAACATCGGCGTCTGCATCGGCACCTCGGGCCCGGCCGGCACCGACATGATCACCGGCCTGTACTCCGCGATCGGCGACTCCATCCCGATCCTGTGCATCACGGGCCAGGCCCCGACCGCTGTGATCCACAAGGAGGACTTCCAGGCCGTCGACATCGCCTCGATCGCCAAGCCGGTCACCAAGATGGCGGTCACCGTCCTGGAGGCCGCCCAGGTCCCCGGGGTGTTTCAGCAAGCGTTTCACCTCATGCGTTCCGGCCGTCCGGGGCCGGTGCTGATCGACCTGCCGATCGATGTGCAGCTCACCGAGATCGAGTTCGACCCGGACACCTACGAGCCGCTGCCCGTCTACAAGCCGGCCGCGACCCGCGCCCAGGTCCAGAAGGCGATCGGGATGCTCAACGCCTCCGAGCGCCCGCTGATCGTCGCGGGCGGCGGTGTCATCAACGCCGACGCCTGCGAACTCCTGATCGAGTTCGCCGAGTTGACCGGTGTCCCGGTCGTGCCGACCCTCATGGGCTGGGGCGCACTGCCCGACGACCACGAGCTGAACGCCGGCATGGTGGGCCTCCAGACCTCGCACCGCTACGGCAACGCGACCTTCCTGGAGTCCGACTTCGTCCTCGGCATCGGCAACCGGTGGGCCAACCGGCACACCGGAAAGCTCGACGTCTACACGGCAGGACGGACGTTCGTCCATGTCGATGTCGAGCCCACCCAGATCGGCAAGATCTTCGCGCCGGACTTCGGCATCGCCTCCGACGCACGGGCGGCTCTGGAGCTGTTCGTCGAGGTGGCACGGGAGGTCAGGGCGGCCGGCGCGCTGCCCGACCGTTCCGCGTGGGCGGCCGCCGCGCAGGAGAAGAAGGCCACGCTCCAGCGCCGTACGCACTTCGACGACATCCCGATCAAGCCGCAGCGCGTCTACGAGGAGATGAACAAGGCCTTCGGCCCGGAAACGCGTTACGTCACCACCATCGGCCTGTCGCAGATCGCCGGCGCCCAGATGCTGCACGTCTACCGGCCGCGCCACTGGATCAACTGCGGCCAGGCCGGCCCGCTCGGCTGGACCATCCCGGCCGCGCTCGGCGTCGCCAAGGCCGACCCGCAGGCGTCCGTCGTCGCCCTGTCGGGGGACTACGACTTCCAGTTCATGATCGAGGAACTGGCGGTCGGCGCGCAGCACAAGATCCCGTACGTCCATGTCCTGGTCAACAACTCCTACCTGGGCCTGATCCGTCAGGCGCAGCGCGGGTTCGACATGGACTTCGAGGTGAAGCTGGAGTTCGAGAACATCAACTCGCCCGAGCTGGGCGTCTACGGCGTCGACCACGTCAAGGTCGCCGAGGGCCTCGGCTGCAAGGCGATCCGGGTGACCGACCCCGGCGAGCTGGGTGCGGCCTTCGAGCAGGCCAAGAAGCTCGCCGCCGAGTTCCAGGTCCCGGTCGTCGTCGAGGCGATCCTGGAGCGCGTCACCAACATCTCCATGAGCGGCACCAACGACATCGGCAACGTCGTGGAGTTCGAGGAGATCGCCACGGAGGAGTGGCACGCGCCGACGGCGGTCAGGACGCTGAAGGCCTGACGCGCCGAGAAAGACCGAGAAAGACCGAGAAACACCGAGAACACCGAGAAACGCCCAGACGCACAGGGGAACACGGGGGAACGCGGGGAATCACCGGAACGCGCCGGACGCGTCGCAAGAGGAGAGGGGCGGCCCGCCCGGGGGGACGGGCCGCCCCTTCGGCGTGCCGCTCAGTCCGAGCCGCCTCCGCCGCCCCCGCACGAGTACGCGGTCCCGCCCGTGCCGCCGCCTCGTGGGGAACGGGAGTGGAAGCCCTTGCTCTCTGTTACCTCGGCCCGCGCGATCAGTCCCGCCCGCAGGGCGAACCGCGGGACGAGGACGTGCAGGGCCGGCTCCCCGTGCAGGGCCACCGCCATCGACGTGTCGGACCCGGAACAGGCCCTTGCGGCCGGCGGGGAGGGGAGTTCGGCGGACAGGGCGTCCAGCGTCCGGCGGGCGGTCCGGGTGCGGTGGGGCGGGAGGGCCGCAGGAGGCCCGTGGACCGTAGGCCTGCGTGCAACTCGGCGAGGGGCGGCCCGGACGTCGGCATGGTCCCGCACCTGGGACAGTCCGGCGGGCCGGGCGAGCGCCGTGCGGACCGCCTCGGCGAGCGGCGGAAGAGGAGGCGGGGAGGCTGGGGAGGCGGGCCCTGCCCGGCAGCCTCGGAGGACGCTTCCGAGGTCCGCAGTCCGCCGGGCCGGCCCGCCTCGACGGCGCCCCGCAGATGCAGGGCGACCACGGCCGCCGTGACGGCGGCGCGGGGTCCGCCCCGCAGCAGCGCGACCTCGTACGGCCGGAGCCGGATCGATGCGCCTGTGCTCATGACGACCCCCTGGGACGGGACCCGCCGCCCCCGTGCCGGCGGGCCCCGCGTGACCACAATGTGCCCACGCCCGGCCCCTGTTGAAGCCCTTGAACCATGTTCAGAGGTTGATTTGAGGTTGTCGTACCCGGCCTACGCCTCGTTCGTACTCCGGCCTACGCCTCCTGCTGGCCGTGGTGCTCCGACAGTCCCGGCCAGTCGTCGGGGCCGCCGCCCTGCCATTCGATGAGATCGCCTTCCTCCACCTCGACGCGGTCCAGGTCGGCGAGGCGGAGGATCTCGACGACATCGTCGAGGTGCGTGGCGATCCCCAGGGTGGCGTCGCCCGAGGTGACCCGGCGGGAGCCGTCCAGGGCCGGCGGGTGGACCACGATGTGCGGGTGCTGCGTCCGATTGCCCATGCCCTCAGATTCCTGCGGGAGCGACCCGTCCGCACGCCGGGGCGGGCCGGGCGACCGGGCAGACCGGGCGGGGCCGGCGCCGGCAGGCGTGCGGGTGCCCGCCGTCCGCGCAACGCGGCGCGCTCCCCGGCGCGACCGGTCACGGCCTCGCGGGGGAGCGCAGGGAGAGTCGGGAGGCTGTTCGGAAGGGACAGGGACCGCGGCGGATGCGACGGAGCCGGGGCGTCCTCCCTCAGGTCGAGAGGAGCGCCACGTTCCTTCACCACCGCACTGGCTCGCACGCCGCCGCGGCTCCTGTCCCCTCGCCCGTTCCGCACCGCGATCACCCCTCATCCGGATCACCGGTGCGGTCGGGCCGCGCCCTGGACCATGACGCTCCGTCAGGTCGGGGGCGCGAGCCGGGGGTTCGGTCCTCGCTCAGGCACGGACCGGATCCTCCACGCGCTCGCCGTATGCGGGATCGCGGCGTGGAAGGGGCTGGATTCCGGGCGGCGCCGTCGCCTGGGCGCGACAGGACAGATGTCAGCGGCGGCGCCGCCCGGAAGTCTGGGGGAGGTGTTACAGCTGGGCGCCGGAAAGCCGTTCCACGGCTCGCAGCAGCGCCGAGTGGTCCAGGCCGCCGTCGCCCTGCGCGCGCAGGCTCGCGACGAGCTGCGCGACCACGGCGCCGACCGGCAGGGGCGCGCCGACGGTGCGGGCGGCGTCCGTGACGATGCCCATGTCCTTGTGGTGCAGGTCGATGCGGAAGCCCGGCGTGAAGTCGCGGTTCAGGAAGTTGTCCTTCTTGCGCGTCAGCACGGTCGACCCGGCCAGTCCGCCGTTGAGGACGTCCAGCGCGGCCTTCAGGTCCACGCCCGACTTCTCGAGGAAGACCACGGCCTCGGCGCACGCCTGGATGTTCACGGCGACGATCAGCTGGTTCGCCGCCTTCACCGTCTGGCCCGAGCCGTGCGGCCCGCACAGCACGATCGTCCTGCCGAGCGCCTCGAAGAGCGGCTCGGCCTGGTCGAAGTCGGCCTGCTCGCCGCCGACCATGATGGACAGCACCGCCTCGACCGCGCCGGCCTCACCGCCGGACACCGGCGCGTCCAGGACGCGGATGCCCTTGTCCTTCGCCGCCCTCGCCAGGTCGACCGAGGTCCGCGGGGTGATGGAGGACATGTCGATCAGCAGGGTGCCGGGGCGCGCGTTCTCCAGGATGCCCTCGGGGCCGTACGCGATGGCCTCGACCTGCGGGGAGGCCGGGACCATGGTGATCACGACGTCGGCGGCGCGGACGGCCTCGGCGATCGAGCCGGCCGGGCGTCCGCCGGCGGCGGTCAGCCGGTCCAGCTTCTCCTGCTCCAGTGTGTAACCGGTTACCTCGTAACCCGCCTTGATCAGGTTCTCGGACATGGGGGAGCCCATGATGCCGAGGCCGATCCAGGCGATCTTGGGGAGGTTGCTCATGATGGGGTGCCTCTCGGTACGGGGATGTTCAGCGGGCGGCGCGGACCCAGGGCCTGCCTGGCGCTACCGGGGCAGCCAGTCGAATGCCTCCGCGCTCGGACGGTCGCCCGGCTTGTACTCCAGGCCGACCCAGCCCTGGTATCCGGCCTTGCCGAGCCGGTCCAGCAGGTCCTCCAGGGGCAGCGAGCCGGTGCCCGGCGCGCCGCGGCCCGGGTTGTCGGCGATCTGCACATGGCCGGTCCTGGACGCGTACCGGTCGATCACCGAGGGGAGGTCCTCGCCGTTCATCGACAGGTGGTAGAGGTCCATCAGGAACCGGGCGTTTCCGAGACCGGTTGCCGCGTTGACCTTGTCGACGACGCCGACGGCCGCCGGGGCCGACACCAGCGGATACCGCGGCGACTCGGGCTCGTTCAGCGCCTCGATCAGCAGGATCGCGCCGATCCGGTCGGCGGCCCGCGCCGCGAGCACCAGGTTCTCCAGCGCGAGCGCGTCCTGTTCGGCCGGGTCCACGCCCTCCACGCGGTTGCCGTAGAGCGCGTTGAGCGCCGTACAGCCCAGGGACTGCGCGAAGGCGGCGGCCACGTCGATGTTGGCGCGGAACCTCTGCGACTCCTCGCCCGGGACCGACAGGGCGCCGCGGTCGGGGCCGGGCAGCCGTCCGGCGTAGAAGTTCAGGCCGGTGAGCCGGACGCCCGCGTCCTCGACCGCCGCTTTCAGCGCGTCGAGTTCGGACTGCTCGGGGGTGGGGGAGTCGACCCAGGGCCACCACAGCTCGACCGCGGTGAAGCCGGCCGCGGCGGCGGCCGCGGGGCGCTCCAGGAGCGGGAGTTCCGTGAAGAGGATCGACAGGTTGACGTTGAAGCGCTGCTCTGCGAATCCCATGGGGTCCGGCGCTCCCTTCCGTGGATGGCTTCCGCCTCGGCCTATATTCCGTATTGCGGAAGTTACTTTCTGCTTATTGGAAGATTGCCGTCGGGGGTCGCGGCTTGTCAAGAGGTGCGGCGGAGACGGGACCCCGGCGCCCCCCTGACCGACCCGCCGGTCGGTTAAGGTCGGGGTCCGGGAGCCGCCCCGATGGTTCGTCCGCGCGTCGGCGGGTCGCGCCCGGACCGCCCTCCTCGGTGAAGGCGGTTGTGAAACGCGCAGGTCAGGCAGGTCAGAGAGGTAGGGGGCGCGATGCGACTGAGGGTTGAGTTCACCACCGAGCCCTTCGATCTCGACGAGGCACCCGCGCACGCGCTGGTCGCCCGCGAGGTCGTCGAGGGCGCCGACCTGGACGCCGTGGACGTGGGCCCCTTCGGCAACACCGTGGAGGGTGGTGCCGACGCCGTGCTGGGCGCGGTCGACGCCCTGCTCCGCAAGACCCTGGAAGCCGGTGCCACCCGGATCTCCCTCCAGGTCAACGTCCTCGGGGAGGGTGAATGACCGGGTCCGGGCAGGAGTCCTTCATCGCCGCCGTGAAACCGCTGGTCGACGCCATGGGCGGGGAGCTGGTCCCGCCGGACGAGGCCGGCCCCGACGACGTCGTGCTGTCCTGGGAGGGCGCCGACGCCGTCGCCGTACGGCTGCCACAGCTCGCCGATTCCCTCGACCACATCCTGGCCGCGATGGAGCGCAAGAAGGGCAAGCCCCTCGCCGATCTGGACCGCAAGGCCAAGCAGGAGGTCGTACGGATACTGGAGGCGCGCGGCGCGTTCTCCGTGCGGCACGGCGTGGAGACCGTGGCGAGCGCTCTCGGGGTAAGCCGTTTCACCGTCTACAACTACCTCAACCGCGAGAAGGGGAGCTGAGCGGGCGTCCGTGACCCCGCGGGGGGTTCCGGGTTTCGTTACGCGGAATTTTCAACAAAGTGTTGACTGGTTGTCGCGGGTAGGCGTTAGCTAGCCGCAGTCCGATCAGCACGAAGGCCGTTCACGGCCACGGAGGCTCCCGTGACGTCGACTTCCCCGCCCCCGGGACTGGCCCGGTTCAACGCCCTCGAAGAGTCCGCGGCCCTCGCCGCACTCCACGAGGCCTGCGCCTCCACCACCTGGGCGAAGCACCTGCTCGCGGCCCGTCCCTACGCCACCGCCGACGACCTGTACGCCGCCGGCGACGCCGCCATGGCCGAACTGACCGCCGCGGACCTGGACGAGGCGATGGCCGGGCACCCGCCCATCGGCCGCCCTCAGCCCGGCGACCCGACCTCCGCCCGCGAGCAGCGCGGCATGGCCGGTGCCTCCGAGGAACTGAAGGCGCAGATGCTCGAACTGAACCTGGCCTACCAGGAGAAGTTCGGTCACGTCTTCCTGATCTGCGCCACCGGCCGCACCGGCGAGCAGATGCGCGACGCCGTGCGGGAACGGCTCGGAAACACGCCGGAACGGGAACGGGAGATCGTCCGCACCGAGCTGGGCAGGATCAACCGCATCCGCCTGGCGCGCCTCGTCGAAAACGATGGGGCCGGATGAGCCGGACTCGGCCGACCACCAGGTGACCGAGGACGACCGAGCCGACCGAGGACGACCGAGCCGACCGAAGAGGACGCCCGTAACCATGAGCACCAGCACCACCGCCTCCGTGTCCACGCACATCCTGGACACCAGCGTCGGCCGCCCCGCCGAGGGTGTCGCCGTCCACCTGTCGTCCCGCGCCGGCCGGGACGCGGACTGGCAGGCGCTGGGCGGTTCCGCGACCGACACGGACGGCCGGTGCAAGGACCTGCCGGCCCTGCCGGAGGGAACCACCCACGTACGGCTCGACTTCGCCGTGGAGCCGTACCTCGAGAAAACCGCGAAGAAACAAGCCGATGCGCAGCAGGACGCCCCCGCGAATCGGGACAGCGGACCGGGCGTGTTCTTCCCGGAGGTGGCGATCACGTTCGCCGTCGTGCCGGGCGAGCACTACCACGTACCGCTGCTGCTCAACCCGTTCGGCTACTCCGTTTACCGAGGGAGCTAGCTAGATGCCCACCTTTCTGGGACAGAACCAGTACGGCAAGGCCGAGAACCGAGTCGTCAAGATCACGCGGGACGGCGCCACCCACCACATCAAGGACCTCAACGTCTCGGTGTCGCTGAGCGGCGACATGGACGAGGTCCACTACTCCGGCTCCAACGCCAACGTCCTGCCGACCGACACCACGAAGAACACGGTGTACGCGTTTGCCAAGGAGCACGGCATCGAGTCCGCCGAGCAGTTCGGCATCCACCTCGCCCGCCACTTCGTCACCTCGCAGGAGCCCATCCACCGGGCCCGCATCCGCATCGAGGAGTACGCCTGGGAGCGGATCGAGACCTCCGGCGCCCGCGCCGAGGAGGCGGGCGCCGACGAGGCGAAGCACTCCTTCGTCCGCCAGGGACAGGAGACCCGGCTCACCCAGATCACCTACGACGGTGAGTCCTGGGAGGTCGTCTCCGGCCTGAAGGACCTGGTCGTGATGAACTCGACGGACTCCGAGTTCTGGGGCTACGTCAAGGACAAGTACACGACGCTCCCCGAGGCCTACGACCGCATCCTCGCCACCCAGGTGTCCGCCCGCTGGCGGTTCAACTGGACCGACGACGGGCGGGAGATGCCGAACTGGGAGGAGTCCTACGAGCAGACGAAGAAACACCTGCTCCAGGCTTTCGCCGAGACGTACTCCCTCTCGCTCCAGCAGACGCTGTTCCAGATGGGTTCGCGGATCATCGACCACCGCGACGAGATCGACGAGGTCCGTTTCTCCCTCCCGAACAAGCACCATTTCCTCGTGGACCTGGGACCGTTCGGGCTGAAGAACGACACCGCCGACGGAGCTGTGTACTTCGCCGCCGACCGGCCCTACGGCCTGATCGAGGGGACCGTCCTGCGGGACGGCTGTGAGGCCCGCATACCGGTGGACCTCAGCAACCTCTGACCCATCCGTTCTCCACCGCGGCACCCGTGACCGGGGAGACGGGAACGGATGAGGAAACGGTTGCTACGCCCGCTTCCGCACCCGTACCCGCCCCGGACACGGCACTCAAATCACCCGGGGTCCTGCCGTGCCCTCTCCCTCTCAGCGCAAAGGACGAACCATGGCAGCAGACCGGCGCATCGTCATCGAGAACTGTGCGATCGCGACCGTCGACGCCCACGACACCGAGCACGCAAGCGGTTACGTCGTCATCGCCGGCAACCGCATCGAGGCGGTCGGCGCGGGGCCGGCCCCGGAAGGTCTGGAGAACGTCGCCCGCCGCATCGACGCCACCGGCCACCTGGTCACGCCCGGTCTGGTCAACACCCACCACCACTTCTACCAGTGGATCACCCGCGGCCTGGCCACGGACCACAACCTGTTCGACTGGCTGGTCGCGCTCTACCCCACCTGGGCCCGCATCGACGAGCCGATGGTCCGCGCCGCCGCGCAGGGCTCCCTCGCGATGATGGCCCGCGGCGGCGTCACCACCGCCATGGACCACCACTACGTCTTCCCGCACGGTTCCGGCGATCTGTCCGGCGCGATCATCGGCGCCGCCCGCGACATGGGTGTGCGCTTCACCCTGGCCCGCGGTTCCATGGACCGCAGCGAGAAGGACGGGGGCCTGCCCCCGGACTTCGCCGTCGAGACCCTGGAGGGCGCCCTCGCCGCCACCGAGGAGACCGTACGGCAGCACCACGACGCCTCATTCGACGCGATGACCCAGGTCGCCGTGGCCCCCTGCTCGCCCTTCTCCGTCTCCACCGAACTCCTTCGCCAGGGCGCCGAGTTGGCCCGCCGTCTCGGCGTACGCCTGCACACGCACGGCTCGGAGACGGTCGAGGAGGAGAAGTTCTGCCACGAGCTGTTCGGCATGGGCCCGACCGACTACTTCGAGTCCACGGGCTGGCTCGGCGAGGACGTGTGGATGGCGCACTGCGTCCACATGAACGACTCCGACATCGACGCCTTCGCCCGCACGAGGACCGGTGTCGCACACTGCCCGTCCTCCAACGCGCGGCTCGCGGCGGGGATCGCGCGGGTGCCGGACATGCTCGCGGCCGGTGTCCCGGTCGGCCTCGGTGTCGACGGTACGGCGTCCAACGAGTCCGGCGAACTCCACACCGAACTGCGCAACGCCCTCCTGATCAACCGCCTCGGCGCCCACCGCGAGGCCGCCCTGAACGCCCGCCAGGCGCTGCGCCTCGGCACGTTCGGCGGCGCCCAGGTCCTCGGCCGGGCGAGCCAGATCGGCTCGCTGGAGCCGGGCAAGCTCGCCGACCTGGTGCTGTGGAGGATGGACACCCTCGCCCACGCCTCCATCGCCGACCCGGTGACCGCGCTGGTCCTCGGCGCGGCGGCCCCGGTCACCGCCTCCTTCGTGAACGGCCGCCAGATCGTCGAGGACGGCCGGCTGCTCACCGCCGACGAGGACGCGATCGCCCGCGCGACACGCGAAGAGGCCCGGCGCCTGGCGCGGATCGCCGCCGAGGGCTGACCCGTTGAGACTCCGGCCGGGAGGGACGGCTCCCGGCCGGTGGCCCTGGACCCGCAAGGGTGCACGGCGGCCGTGACCGGGGCGCGTGCGGACGCGCGCGCCCCGGAACGGTCACCCCTACCGTTTCCCGCGGTTACCCACCGCTTCCTGCAGTTTCTCGCCGTTCCCGCTGTTCTCGCTGTTCTCGCTGTTCCTAGCCGTTCCCATCGGCCCACTTTTTCCACCGTTTCCACCGTTTCCCCGGTCCCGCACGACCGTGCACCACCTCCATGAAACCCACGCCAGAGCTGCCGTGTAACCGACCGGAGGAGAGCCGCCGTGTCCGCCCAACCACCCGCCGCGATAGCCGAACCGGCCACCCCGCCCGTCCACCCCGTGGACGAGAAACTCCCCGCCCTGAAAATGGCGACAAGCGGTCTCCAGCATGTTGCCGCCATGTACGCCGGAGTCGTCGCCCCGCCGCTGATCGTCGGCGCGGCCATCGGTCTGACCGGCACCGAACTCACCTTCCTCACCGGCGCCTGTCTCTTCACCGCGGGTCTCGCGACCTTCCTCCAGACGCTGGGCATCTGGAAGATCGGCGCCCGTCTGCCCTTCGTCAACGGCGTCACCTTCGCCGGTGTGGCCCCCATGACGGCGATCGTCGCCTCCACCGAGGACAAGTCCGACGCGCTGCCCATCATCTTCGGCGCGGTGATCGTGGCGGGACTGCTCGGCTTCCTCGCGGCCCCCGTCTTCTGCAAGGCGGTCCGCTTCTTCCCGCCGGTCGTCACCGGCACCGTGATCACCCTCATCGGCGTCTCCCTGCTGCCGGTCGCCTTCGGCTGGGCGCAGGGCCCGAACCCGGCGGGGAGCGACTACGGCTCGGCGACGAACCTCACCCTCGCGGGCGTCACCCTGTTGCTGGTCCTGCTCCTGCGCCGCTTCACCCGGGGCTTCGTCAAGCAGATCGCCGTGCTGCTCGGCCTGGTCGCCGGAACACTCGTCGCGATCCCCTTCGGCGTCACGGACTTCGGGCCGGTCGCCGCCGCGGACGTGGTCGGCTTCCCGACGCCCTTCCACTTCGGCGCCCCGCAGTTCCAGCTCGCGGCGATCCTGTCGATGTGCGTGGTGATGGTGGTGTCGATGACCGAATCGACCGCCGACATGCTGGCGTTGGGCGAGATCGTCGACCGTCCGGCGGACGAGAAAACGATTGCGGCGGGCTTGCGGGCCGACACCCTCGGCTCCGCGCTCAGCCCCGTCTTCAACGGCTTCATGTGCAGCGCCTTCGCCCAGAACATCGGCCTGGTCGCGATGACCCGGATCCGCAGCCGGTACGTCGTCGCCACCGGTGGCGCCTTCCTGGTCCTGATGGGCCTGTGCCCGATGGCCGCCTCGCTCATCGCCGTCGTGCCGCGCCCGGTTCTCGGCGGGGCGGGCGTGGTCCTGTTCGGCTCTGTTGCGGCAAGCGGTATCCAGACCCTTGTCCGGGCCGGCCTGGAGAAGGACAACAACGTGCTGATCGTTGCCGTCTCCCTCGCCGTCGGCATCATCCCGATCACCGCGCCGGGTTTCTACCACGCTTTCCCGGAGACGGCACGGATCGTCCTGGACTCGGGCATCTCCACGGGATGCGTGGCGGCCGTCCTGCTCAACCTCGTCTTCAACCACCTCGGCAGGACCGTCGACGCCCAGGACGTGACACATCCGATGGAGGCCGGCGAGGAGATCACCGGGGCGACCCGGGCCCCTGCCACGCCATGAGGTGAGCGAACAGTTCGGCCTGCTCGAGGGCGTCGTCCAGAGCGTGATGCGTGTGACGGCGCCTCGGCAGCAGTTCCGCCGGCATGGACCGCTTGGCCACCGCCCGCAGCGGCACCCCGGCCTTCGTGGCGTAGAGCGTCTTCATGTCCAGGCATCCCGAGTGCCCGAAAGGGCTCTCGCCGGTGAAGCGGATCAGATACCAGTACAGGAACGTCCAGTCGTACGACGCCGGGTAGCCGCACATCACCGGCTGCGCGCCCTCGCTCACCTCGCGCACCCAGCGGGTGAACCGACCGAGAGCCAGGGCGGGTTCGAGTCCCTCGGTGCGCAGGCGCTCGCGGTCCAGGCCGCTCACGGCGAGCGCCTCGGGGACGAAGACGTCGCTGATGGGACGCAGTTCACGGTAGAAGGTTCGCGCCTCGGGGTCGGCCGCGGTGAACCCGTCGGCGTCCTGAACCCCGGCGACGGCGGCGCCCAGGCTCAGCATCGAGTAGGGGCCGGGGATCGGGCCGTCGGCCTCGATGTCCACGGAGATGTAGAGGCTGGGTCTGCTGCGTCGGACGGCCATGGGACCGGAGCATCGCAGGCCGGCGGCGATCCGCGCATCCGTATTCCGGCCGGCGGTGGCCCGCATCCGAACCCGGACCGGCGGCAGCCTGCCCGCCTCCGCCTTCGCCTCCGCCTCCGCCTTCGCCCCCGCCCCCGCCTTCGCCTCCGTACGATTCAGCGAGGTGCGGGCGCCTCGCACGGCGTGGCCCTCGGCAGCCGTCCCGTGAAGAACGCCCTCGGCGGCACACCCATCAGGGTGCGGAAGCCGGCCGTCATGTCTGACTGGTCGTAGTAACCGGTTGCGGCGGCGAGTCTTGGCCCACGAGGCGCCGGCCGCGTGGGTCAGGACGTGCCGTACGCGGTGGCCAGGGCGGGCCGGGTCAGCCCGCGTCCCTCGTCCGCGGCGTCCGCAGCACCGCCGCCGCCAGTGCCAGGGCTGCCGCCGCGATCACCGTCGCCACCCGGAAGGCCAGTTGGTAGCCCTCGGCCGTGGCCGGGAGCGGGGCGGTGCCGGTGGCGAGGAGGGTGTCGGTGTGCTGGGCCGCCAGCGTGGACAGCACGGCCAGGCCCAGGGAACCGCCCACCACCTGGGTGGTGTTGAAGAGGCCGGAGGCCAGTCCGGTGTCCTCCTCCCGTGCCCCCGACATCGCGAGGCCGGTCAGCGCGGGCATCGCGGCGGCGAAACCGGCCGCCAGCAGCAGCATCGGCGGGAGGACGTCCGCCGCGTACGAGCCGTCGGCCGGGGCGCGGCCCAGCAGCGCCATCCCCGCGGTGATCAGGACCAGCCCGGCGAGCAGGACCCGGTACGCGCCGAAGCGGGCGATGGTCCGGGCGGACAGGCCGAGCATCAGCAGGCCGATCGCGACCGGGGCCGGCAGGAAGGCCGTACCGGTGGCCAGCTCGCCGTAGCCGAGGACGCGTTGCAGGTACAGGGCGCCGATGAACTGGAAGCCGTACATCGTGGCGATCATCAGGATCTGGACGGCGTTCGCGCCGCTGAGGAGCCGGGAGCCGAACAGCCGCAGGCGGAGCAGGGGGCGGGCGGTGCGGGCCTGGCGCAGGACGAAGCCGGCGAACAGGGCGGCGGCGAGCAGGGCCAGGAGCGCGGTGGCGGTGGCTTCGCGGTCGCCGGCGCCGACGATGACGTACACGGTGAGCATGAGGGCGCCGGTCACCAGGGCGGAACCGGGGTAGTCGGCGCCCTTGCCGAGGCCGGCGCCGTCGTCCGGGGCGAGGACGCGCACGGCGGCGAACAGGGCGAGCACGCCGATCGGCAGGTTGATGAGGAAGATCCACTGCCAGGTGAGGAGTTGGGTCAGCGCCCCGCCGAGGAAGGTGCCGAGCGCGCCGCCCGCCGCGCCCACGGCGCTGAACACCGCGATGGCGCGCGCCCGTTCGCGCGGCTCGGGGAACAGGGCGACCAGCATCCCGAGGACGACCGCCGAGGTCATCGCCCCGCCCATGCCCTGCAAGGCACGGGCCGCGATGAGCACGCTCTGCCCGGTGGCCACCCCGCACAGCACGGACGCCACCGTGAACACGGCCAGGCCGGCCGTGAACATCCGCTTGCGGCCCACCAGGTCGCCGAGCCTCCCGGCCAGCAGGAGCAGACCGCCGAAGGGGATGAGGTAGGCGTTGACGACCCAGGCCAGGCCCGGACCGCTGAAGCCGAGGTCGCTCTGAATGGCGGGCATCGCCACGGTGACGACGTTGCCGTCCAGGATCGTCATCAGCGTGCCGGCGCACAGGACGACGAGGGACGCCCAGCGGGAGTACGTTCGGGGGTGTGACATCCGGTCCGGTGCCCGGTTCGGCGTCCGGTCCGGTGTCCGGTTCGATGAGTCGACCGTGGTGGACATGGTCTGCCGGCCTCCGCAATCTCCGTAGTAACGATACGTGCCCTTGGTGCACGTCTTGTAACGGAGACCATCGTGAGTGACCCTGGAGGGAGCCGTAAGGAGGCAGTCGGATGTCCCAGAGGAACACCGGTGTTACCCCGCAGGTGGTGAACGCGCACGCGTGCCCGGTGCGTGAGGTTCTTGACAGGGTCTCGGGCAAATGGAGCGTGCAGATCCTTGTCGCGGCCGCGCACGGCCCGATCCGCTTCACCGAGCTGGAGCGCGGCATCGAGGGCATCAGCCGTCGCATGCTGACCCTGACCCTGCGCAACCTGGAGCGCGACGGACTCGTCACCCGCACCGTCCACCCGACGGTGCCGCCGAAGGTGGAGTACGAACTGACTCCGGTCGCACGCGAGTTGCACGAGACCCTGCTGCGCCTGACCGGCTGGGCCGAGCGCAACAGGGTCTACATCGCCGAGTCCCGCGCGGCCTACGACTCCGAGCACGACCGGGAGTTGGCCGACGCGTAGGCTTCCCGGGGGCTTTGTCGGTCAGAGTCCGAACAGGCTCGGGTCGGTCGCCAGTTCCTTGAAGTGGTCCTGGGGGTTGGCGACCATCCGCCGCGCCTTCAGGTCCAACAGGCCGCCGACCGCGGAGAGTTCGGCCGCGACCGTGCCGTCCGTCCTGCGGATGATCTGCTCGATGCGGAACGTCTTGCCGCCGCCCCACTCGAAGGCGCACGTCACGTCGACCTCGTCGCCCGCGAGCAGTTCGCGCTTGTAGCGGATGGTCGTCTCCAGGGCGACCGGCCCGATGCCGCGGCCGATCAGCCCGGCCTGGGTGATGCCCGCGGCCTGGAGCAGTGACCAGCGCGCGTGCTCGGCGTAGTTGATGTACACGCTCTGGTTGAGATGGCCCTGCATGTCGGTCTCGTATCCGCGCACGGTGACCCGCACGGAAAACGGCTCGCTCACGGCTTCCCCTTCTCGTCGACGAGCACAATCGATGCCCTGTCCACCGATCTTGGCACGCCGTCACACCCGGCGCGGGGAAGCCAGCAGATAGCGCGTTCTGCTCCGGGGATCGGTGTGCTCGCTCGCGTGCCAGCCCGCCTTCTCGAGGGTCGCGGCGCAGGCCCTCAGCGTCCCGTCGTCCGGCCCGCGCACGGCGACGGCGTCCGGCTGCGGCGTGGCGCGCACCCGGTAGCCGTCGGTGCCGGGCCTGTCGGCGTCCGGCCCGTCGCTGTCCCCTCCGGCGGGCCGGTGTCCGGCCGCCTCCAGGGCGAGCGCGGCCGCCTGCACCAGATGCGTACGCTCCCAGCCGCACGGACGGTCCACCGCCCCGTCCGGATTGGTCATCCGGCGCAGCTCCAGCAGCCCCTGCCAGGCACTGTGCACCTCCCGCACCCGCGACGGCCCGCCGTAAGGCGGCTCCTCCTCGCCGCCGACCCGCGCCGTGAACACGCCGGTCTCCGCGCGCGGGGCGGCGACCGCGGCGGCGGGCTCGGCCTCGGGCTCCGCCTCCCGTAGCCGGTGCCCGGCCGGGGTGAGGAAGTGGTCGTGCGGCGGACGCGGGTGCCGGAACGCGAGGCCGCGCCCGACCAGCGCGGCGAGCTGCGCCTCCGTGCCCCGCAGACGCCCGGTGACGGGATCTGCGGCGTCGATCACACGCCGCTGGGCGGCGGTCGGCGGTCGTGTCACGGCCTGCTCCCTCCGGGCGACGGTACGGCTGTCCGGTACGGCCGTCCCACCGCTACGAAGGCTACGACCCGGCACTGACAACCGGCTCCGGCCGCCGGTGCCCCCGCCCGCCCCTCAGGTCCCCGGCCGGATGTTCCACCCCGCGATCACCTGTCTGCCGTGCTCGGTGCCCAGCCGGCACAGCGTCCCGGTCGCCAGCTGGAACAGCGCCCCGGCCGACGGCGGCAGGCCCAGCCTTCGCGCCGTGAGCACCCGCAGGAAGTGCCCGTGCGCCACCAGCACCACGCACCCCTCCGTGTTGGCGAGCGCCGCGTCCACCTTCGCCAGCACCCGGTCGGCCCGGTCCCCGACCTGCTCCGGCGTCTCCCCGGGATGCCCCGGCGGACCCGGCACGACACCGTCCGTGAACAGGAACCAGCCCGGCCGCTCCCGCTGGATCTCGACGGTCGTGACGCCCTCGTACCCGCCGTAGTCCCACTCCTTGAGGTCCGCGTCGACCTGCACCCCGTGCAGCCCGATCAGCTCCGCCGTCTCCCGCGCCCGCTGGAGCGGACTGGAGAACGCGGCGCCGATCCGATGCGACCGGATGAGCGGCACCAGATGCCGCGCCTCCTCCCGGCCGTGCTCGGTGAGCGGGACGTCCGTCAGTCCGGTGTGCCGGCCGGAGCGCGACCACGCGGTCTCTCCGTGCCGGACCAGGAAAAGATCACCCATACCGCACAGGCTGGCACAGGCGTGCGCCGACGCCCCGCAGCGCGGGGCGCCGGTCTGTCGTACGTCAGTGGTCCGCGGCGTACGAGACGAACGCGGCCCACTCCGAGGCGGCGAAGGAGAGGTGAGGGCTGAGGTGGTTCCTTCCTACTGTCGGTAACCGCTCAGGAAACGCCCGATCCGGCCGATCGCCGCCTCCAGGTCCTCCGCGTGCGGGAGGGTGAGGATGCGGAAGTGGTCGGGGGTCGGCCAGTTGAAACCGGTTCCCTGGACGACCTGGATCTTCTCGCGCAGGAGCAGGTCCAGGACGAACTTCTCGTCGTCGTGGAGGGGATGGACCTTGGGGTCGATGCGCGGGAAGGCGTACAGCGCGCCCTTGGGCTTCACGCAGGAGACGCCGGGGATCTCGTTGAGCTTCTCCCACGCGATGTCACGCTGGTCGTGCAGCCTGCCGCCCGGCGCGGTCAGTTCGCGGATGGACTGGCGGCCGCCGAGCGCGGCCTGGATGGCGTACTGCGCGGGCGCGTTGGCGCACAGGCGCATGGAGGCCAGCATGGTGAGGCCCTCCAGGTAGTCCCGCGCGTGCTGCCTGGGACCGGTCACCACGAGCCAGCCCGAGCGGAAACCGGCTACCCGGTACGTCTTGGAGAGGCCGCAGAAGGTGAGGACGACCAGGTCGGGGGCGAGCGCCGCGGCCGAGTGGTGCACGGCGTCGTCGTAGAGGATCTGATCGTAGATCTCGTCGGCGAAGACCATCAGGCCGTGCCGGCGGGCGAGGTCGAGGATGCCCTCGATGATCTCCTTGGGGTAGACCGCGCCGGTGGGGTTGTTCGGGTTGATGATGACGACGGCCTTGGTACGGTCGGTGATCTTGGACGCCATGTCGTCCAGGTCCGGGTACCAGTCGGCCTGCTCGTCGCAGAGGTAGTGGACCGCCTTGCCGCCCGCGAGCGTGGTGACGGCCGTCCACAGCGGGAAGTCGGGGGCCGGGATGAGGAACTCGTCGCCGTCCTCGATCAGCGCCTGTACGGCCATGGAGACCAGCTCCGAGACGCCGTTGCCGAGCCAGACGTCGTCGACGTCGACCTCCAGGCCCCGGTCCTGGTAGCGCTGGGCGACCGCCCGGCGGGCCGTGAGGACGCCGCGCGAGTCCGTGTAGCCGTGGGCCCGCGGGAGCATCCGGATCATGTCCTGGAGGATCTCCTCCGGCGCCTCGAAGCCGAAGAGCGCGGGGTTGCCCGTGTTGAGGCGCAGCACGCTGTGCCCCGCCGCCTCCAGTGCGTTGGCGTGCTCGATCACCGGGCCGCGGATCTCGTAACAGACCTCGCTGAGCTTGTTCGACTGCCGGAACTCCATGCGCCCCTCCGGTATCTGGTGTTACTTGGTTTTACCAAGTTCGAGCTTGGAAAGTCCAACGACATGTCTAGACTGCGTCGCATGCCACCTCGCCGAAGCTACGACCAGTACTGTTCCGCCGCCCGCGCCCTCGACACCGTCGGCGACCGCTGGACCCTGCTGATCGTCCGGGAGCTGCTCGCCGGCCCGCGCCGCTACACCGACCTGCACGCCGACCTGCCGGGCGTCAGCACGGACGTACTCGCCTCACGGCTGAAGGACATGGAACGCGACGGACTCGCCACCCGGCGCCGGCTGCCGCCGCCCGGCGCGGCCAGCGTCTACGAACTCACCGGACGCGGCCGCGGGTTGCTGCCCGTGCTCCAGGCGCTCGGCGCGTGGGGGCAGGCGGAACTGGGGGAGCGCGGGCCCACCGACGCGATCCGCGCGCACTGGTTCGCACTGCCCCTGCTCCGCGCCCTGGAAGGTGAGGGACTCGTCGAGGTCCGGTTGGACGAGGGCCACTTCCATCTCTTCGTCGGCACGGACGAAGGGCCCGTGTACGGCCACGGGGCCGCCCCCGGTGAGGCCGACGCCCTGCTCGTCATGGACACCGCCACCTGCACGTCCGTGGCCCAGGGCGAGCTGAGCCTGGTCGACGCCGTGCGCGCCGGGCGTATCGCGGTGAGCGGCGGGGGCGCCCTCGCCAAGGGGCTGCGGGAGGCCTGAGAAACACGGAAGGCCCGCACGAAGCGGGCCTTCCGAGCGGGCGTCAGGTGCCCGGTGGCAGCTGCCTCGGCCGTCCCGGACCGCGGGTCAGGGCGTACCCGCCGATTCCGGCGAGCGCGGCCAGCACGCCGCCGATCCCGGTCCACACCCAGCGGTCCGACCACCAGCCGGACGACCAGCCGTCGTCCGGCTCGATGCTCGACAGCACGGCGGAGGCCGACGAGTCGTCCTCGTCCTCGGCCGACGACTTCACGGCGATGCCCGGCACCAGGGGCTCGGCGAGCGAGCCGTCCACCGCCGCCGAGCCCCCGATGTCCTTGGAGTCGACCCGCAGTTCGGCGCCGACCGGCAGACCGAGGTCGGCCGTCTCGAGACCGACGACCGTCAGCCGGACGTAGTACGTGCCGGGCAGCGGGTCGTCGGCCCACGGCTCCGACCAGGCGCGGACCGTGCGCAGGACGCAGGCCAGCTCCAGCGAGGCGGTGCCGGGGGCGGCGGTGCGGGTCTGCGCGCCGTACTGGCAGGACTGGCGGCGCCGCAGACCGTCGTACACGTCGACCTGCCAGGTCTGGCCGGCGTGCCCCTCGGGCAGCTTCACCTTCGCCGTCACGGTGGGCCGTTGGCCCGCGTCGGCCGGGAACGACCAGTACAGGTAGTCGCCCGCGGAGCCGCTCGCGGTCGCCGTCCGGCCCTGGTCGACCTCCGTCGCCGTACGGAACGACGTGCCGGCCGTCGTGGGCGCCGAACCGTCCTCCGACGGGCTCGCGGACGGGGTGGAGTCGGCGGCCGCCGGGGCGGCCGCGAGGCCGAGCGCCAGCAGGGTCGTGCTCACAACACGGGTGATACGCATCAGTTGGTCCTCCAGACCGCGACACGCCAGCGCGACAGCCAGCCCCACAGGACGCCCGCGAGGAAGCCGGCCAGCACCAGGGCGCCGAGCAGCCACCAGCCGCGGCCGAGACCGAACGAGGCCACGTCGCTCGCCGGCGACGGCCCGTCGACCACGTCCACGGTCAGCTCCAGCGGCATGCCCGGCGTGGTCTTGACGCCGGCCGCCGCCGAATAGGAGTTGGTCACCTGCACGCACACCGTCTCGGCGGGCGCGTCGTCGTCGTCGCTCTCCGCCTTCGGGTAGCGCAGACCGGTCGAGATCACGTCGGTTCGGCCGTTTCCGGCCGCCTCGCCGCGCACGATCTCCCGGCCGTGCACCGTCACCGCCCGCACCAGCACCCCGTAGTCGGGGTTCATCGCCCGGTCCGCCGACACGCTCACCGAGGCCCGCAGCTCCTTGCCCGGGTCCAGGTCCACGCGGTACCAGCGTTCCTGGCCGAACTCCTCACGGTCGGTGTACAGGCCCGACTCCAGCGTCGGCGCCTTCGCGCAGGAGTCCGCGCCCTGGGTGGCGACCGGGGTCACCACGGGGTCGGCCGCGCGGTCCACCAACTGGTTCACCTTGTCGGTGAGTTCGTCGGTGTGCTCCACCGACGTGTACGTACCGCCCGTGGCCTCGGCGATGCAGCTGAGCTGCTGACGCATCCTCACGTTCGGCACCAGGCCGAGGGTGTCGATGGTCAGGCCGATGCCCTTGGCCGCTATCTCGCGGGCCACCTCGCACGGATCGAGCGGGGCGCAGGTGTCCTCGCCGTCGCTGATCAGCACGATCCGCTTGGAGCCGGTGCCCCCGTCGAGGTCCTCGGCCGCCTTCAGCAGGGCCGGGCCGATCGGGGTCCAGCCGGTGGGCGTGAGCGTGGCCACCGCGGCCTTGGCCTCGGTGCGGTCCAGCGGGCCCACCGGGTAGAGCTGCGCGGTGTCCTTGCAGCCGGTCTTCTGGTCGTCGCCGGGGTAGTTGGCCCCGAGGGTGCGGATGCCGAGCCGGACCTCCTCGGGGGTCGCGTCCAGCACCTCGTTGAACGCCTGCTTGGCCGCGGCCATCCGCGACCCGCCGTCGATGTCCTTCGCCCGCATGGAACCGCTGACGTCGAGAACCAGGTTGACCTTGGGCGCATTGGCTGTGGTCTCGTCGGCGACCGCCCCGGCCGGGAACGCGAGCCCGGCCGTGAGCGCGGCGAGCAGGGCGCACAAGCCCGCCGCCAGCCGTTGTGTTCTGATCATCGGCGGATCCTATTGATCAGAGGTGTCCCGCTTCAAAACGTGATCAGAAACCCCGGGACACGGAAGGGTTGGGCAGCCGCGCCCACAGGTCCCCGGACCCGCCCGGCGAAAGCCGCATCAGGGTCAGCGCCTTCACCGGCACCGGCTCCTCGCACAGCGCCCGCAGGTCCTCCGTGTCCGGCACCTCCGGTACGGCCGCCGCCAGCGCCGTGCCCAGCGCCTCCCCGCTGCCCGCGGTGGCCGCCAGCGCGCCCGCCACCAGCGAGCCGAACAGTTTCCGGCGCAGCGCCGTCACGTCGTCGGTGAGGATCCGCGCCGGCAGCTCGGGCGCCGTCACACCGTGCCGCGCGAGGCGCGCCGGGCTGACCCGGATATCGGCGAGGTCGCGGTAGACCAGCCGCACGGGCGCCCCCGACGCCGACAGCACGACCAGCAGGTTCTGGCCGTGTGCCTCCAGCGCCACGCCCTGCTCCAGCAGCCGCAGCCCCACGGTCAGCGCCAGCCGGGCGAACTCCGCCGACCAGGCCGGCGAGGAGGCAAGTTCCGTGGCGGCGAGGGCGGCCACCGGGACGACGTGCTCGCCCGGACCCGCGTACACGGCGGGGGACTCCCGCAACACGGCGGCCAGATCGGGCGAGTCGGCCGTGACCGCGCCCAGCGAGCGGGTCATGTGCAGCAGGCCGTCCGTGCGTTCCGCCAGGCTCTCCGCGAACGACGACAGGGCCGCGGAGGCGGCGACCGAGCCCACCGAGATGTCCCGTACCGACGACGTCAGCCGGGCGCTCAACGCCGTCTTCACGTGCGGGCCGCCCGGCACCGCGAGCGTGCGCAGCGACATCAGCGGATGCGCCGCGAGCCCTTGCGCGCACGAGCGCTTCAGCACATGCGCCGCCTGCCACGGATGCACCGGGATCACCAGCCGTCGCCCGTCCCGCAGTTCGGCGGGCCATTCGCCCGAGACGAGGCACTCGTCGGCGGGAACCGGCAGCAGGCCCAGCCGCACGGCCGGCGGCCGGTGCTCCGGCCCGTAGGCCAGCTGCTCGGCCACCGAGAAGCCGGGGCGGGAGCGGCAGTTGGGGTGGTACGGGTGCCCGTCGACCACGCGCTGCTCCCACTCCCAGTCGTGCGCGGGCCACTCCTTCGCACCCGGCGTGCCCGGGTCGCCGGGGCCGCCGGGTTCCTGTCCGGCCCGGGACAGCGCCAACGACGCCGTACTGTGCGCCAGTTCGGCGGCGAGGCCCCCGCCGTACGGCACGGCGAGGTCCGTCATCAGCCGCGCGGGATCGTCGTACGCCGTCCCGGCCAGGTCCACGGCCGTCACGTAGGCGGCGGTGGCGTACGGGTCGGCGTGCGGGCCGTGCAGCCGGCGGCCGTCGGCGAGGTGCAGCGTCAGACCGTCCCGGCCCGGCGCCCGGCGTACGACCCACGGCAGCGGCTCGTGCGCGAGCGCCCGCCACAGACGGGTCAGCACGGCCGCGCGGGCACCGGACAGCTCGGCCGCGAACCGCGCGGCGAGCGCGGGGCGCACGGCGGCGAGATCGGCGGCCAGCTCGGCCTCGGCGGTGGGGGGACGGTGCACGGGCGGGCTCCTCGGGTACGGGTCGGGTACGGCGCGGGTACGCGCGGGGCGTCACGGACGGGTCGTGACCACAGCGATACTGATCGTCTCCGCCCGCAAGAACCGTAGGGAACGAGTGGAACGCGTGGTTCTCATCCCCCCACCCGCCGGGTCGGCGTCGCCCGCCGAGCCCGACGCGCCGGCCGACGCCGTCGGACGAGGCGGCGACGCCGCAGCGCAGGACGCCGTCGCAGCGCAGGACGCCGTCGCCGCGCGGGCCGACGCCCTGGCGGCCGCGCCGCTGCTCAACTGCCTGCTGCGGGAGGTGGCCGAACCCGAAGCGGCCGAACAGCAGGTGGCCGAACAGCAGGTGGCCGAACAGCAGGTGGCCGAACCGCAGGCCCGGCGCGGCGCACGGCAGGTGCACCGGCTGCCCTCCGGCCGCCTGCTGCGCGTGCGCGGCACCCGGCGGCCCGCCGAGCCCGAGGTGCGCGCGGACGGCGCCTGGCACCGCCTCGACCACCGCGGCCTCGTCGACCTGGTCGCCACGGAACTGCGCCACCACACCGGCCTCACCAACCCCGGGCTGCCCGCCGAGATGCTCGACAGCCGGGACGCGGTGGCCGCGCTGCTCGCCGCACGCGCGCGTGCCACCCCGCCCGGGGACCCCTACCTGCGCTCCGAGCAGTCCCTCCTCACCGGCCACCCCCACCATCCCGCCCCCAAGACGCGCGGCGGCGGCCCGCCCGGCGGCTGGCTGCCGTACGCGCCCGAGGCGTACGCCCGCTTCCCGCTGGTCCTGCTGGGGCTGCGCGAGGACACCGTGGTGGAGGACGGCGACACCGCCGCGCTGGACGCCCTCGGCGAGGCCCCGCCCGGCTACCGGCTGCTGCCCGCCCACCCCTGGCAGCTCGACCTGGCCCGCACCGCGCTCGCCCCCGCCTTCGCCGACGGCCGCCTGGTCCGGCTCGGCACCACGCCCTTCGACACCTGGCCCACGGCCGCCGTGCGCACCCTGTACGCACCCGAGCGGGACCTGTTCCTGAAGTTCAGCCTCGACGTGCGCATCACCAACGACGTCCGCCGGCTCTGGCGGCACGACCTGCTGAGACTCCGCCGGACCGACGCGGCCGCCACCCAGGCCCTCGAGTCCGCCGACGGCACCGCCGCCTGGCTCAGCGACCGCGGGTACCGCACCGCGGGCTTCGCGTTCGAGGAACTCGCCGTCATGGTCCGCGACGGGCTGCACGGGCACGTCACGCCGGGCACGACGCCGCTGCTCGCCGCGGGCCTCGTGGAGGGCTTCGAGGGCAGTCCGCTCGCCGGCACGGCCGACCCGGCGGACTGGTGGGAGGCGTATCTGGCCGCCGTCGTCCCCCCGGCGCTGGCCGCCTTCGCCGACCACGGCGTCGTGCTGGAGGCCCACCTCCAGAACACACTCGTCGCCGTCGACCGCGCCGGACGGCCCGTACAGGCCCTGTTCCGGGACGCCGAGGGCGTCAAGCTGCTGCCGGAGACGGAGCGCGCGGCGGGCTGGGAACGGCTCGTGTACTGCCTGGTCGTCAACCACCTCACCGAGGTCGCCGCCGCCCTGGCCGACCACCACCCCGGCCTGGACCCCTGGCCCGCCGCCCGCCGCGAGCTGGCCCGCCACGACCTCCCCGAGGTCCACACCCTCCTCGCGGCGCCCACCCTGCCCGGCAAGACCAACCTCCTGCTGCGCTGGACGGGGGCGGACGGCGCCGACGCCCGCTACCTGCCCCTGCCCAACCCCCTGGCCGGCACCTGACCTGAACTACGCTGGCCGATGTGCTGCGCGACGTGACTGCTGTTCGATACGTGACCCCGCTGAGGTCCGGCGGCTCTGTGCCCGCGGTCGTGGAGGCCGACGACCTGGGGACGTACGTCGTCAAGTTCACCGGCTCCGCGCAGGGCCGCAAGGCGCTGGTCGCCGAGGTGGTCGTGGGTGAGCTGGCGCGGGCCCTGGGGCTGCGCTTCCCCGAGCTGGTCCTGGTCGACTTCGACCCGGCGATCGCCGCCGACGAGGCCCACCAGGAAGTCCGCGACCTGCACGCCGCCAGCCGGGGCGTCAACCTCGGCATGGACCACCTGCCGGGCGCACGGGACTTCACCCCGGACATCGCCGAGGTGTTCCCTGTGGACCCCCTGGAGGCCGGCCGGATCGTCTGGCTCGACGCCCTCACCGTCAACGTCGACCGGACCGTCCACAGTTCCAACCTCATGGTGTGGCCCACCCTCGGCACCGTGCCCCCGCGCCTGTGGCTCATCGACCACGGCGCCGCCCTCGTCTTCCACCACCGCTGGGACGGCTCCGACCCGGCGAAGAGGTACGACTTCCGCCACCACGCCCTCGGCCGCTACGCCCCCGACGTACGGGCCGCCGACGCCGAACTGGCGCCCCGGGTGACCGGGGAGCTGCTGCGGGGCATCCTGGCGGAGGTGCCGGACGCCTGGCTCCTGGACGAGCCCGCCTTCGCCACCGCCGACGAGGCCAGGACGGCGTACGTGCACCACCTCCACGCGCGCGTGGAGGCCTCCGCGGCCTGGCTGCCCACGGACTTCCCCACGCGCGACGAACTCGCCGCCGAAGAGGCCCGGCGGGCCGCGAAGACCCGGCAAGGACGGCCGGACTGGCTCAAGCAGGTCCCCGACCTGCACGGCAAGCCGGCCGCGGAACAGGATTGGTCGGTACACCTCGGATGACGCACCCCCGGACGACGGACACACGGCCCGAAGAGGGCGACCCGCAGCGGGTCGAGATCGAGTACTGCACCCAGTGCCGCTGGCTGCCTCGCGCGGCCTGGCTGGCACAGGAGCTGCTCACCACCTTCGAGGCGGAGCTGACCGAACTGGCCCTCAAGCCGGGCAAGGGCGGCGTCTTCGTGGTCCGGGTGAACGACGAGGTCGTCTGGGACCGCCGTGAGCAGGGCTTCCCGGAGCCGACCGCGGTCAAGCGGCTCGTCCGCGACCGAGTGGCCCCGGGGAGGTCCCTGGGCCACTCGGACAAGCCGGAGTGAGCTCTCGCGGGGATCAGCCCCTGAGCTGCTCGTAGGCCGGCAGAGTGAGGAAGTCGGCGTAGTCCTCGTCGAGGGCGACCGTCAGCAGCAGGTCGTGGGCCTGCTGCCAGTGGCCGGCCGCGAAAGCCTCCTCACCGGTCTCCGCGCGGACGGCGGCCAGTTCCGCGGCGGCGACCTCGCGGACCAGCTCCGGCGTCACCTTCACCGTCGTACCGTCGCGTTCCACCTCGACGCCCGCGTTGATCCACTGCCAGATCTGCGAGCGCGAGATCTCGGCGGTGGCCGCGTCCTCCATCAGGTTGAAGATGGCGACCGCACCCAGCCCGCGCAGCCACGCCTCGATGTAACGGATGCCCACCTGCACGGCGTTGACGAGACCGGCGTACGTCGGCCGCGCCTCCAGCGAGTCCACGGCGAGCAGGTCGGCGGCCTTGACGTCGACGTCCTCGCGCAGCCGGTCCTTCTGGTGGGGCCGGTCACCGAGGACCCGGTCGAAGGACTCCATGGCGATCGGCACCAGGTCGGGGTGGGCGACCCAGGAACCGTCGAAGCCGTCACCGGCCTCCCGGTCCTTGTCGGCCCGCACCTTCTCGAAGGCGACCTTGTTGACCTCGGCGTCCCGGCGCGAGGGGATGAAGGCCGCCATGCCGCCGATGGCGTGGGCGCCACGCTTGTGGCAGGTGCGCACGAGGAGTTCGGTGTACGCGCGCATGAACGGGGCGGTCATCGTCACCGCGTTGCGGTCCGGCAGCACGAACTTGGCGCCGCCGTCACGGAAGTTCTTCACGATGGAGAACAGGTAGTCCCAGCGGCCCGCGTTCAACCCCGAGGCGTGGTCGCGGAGTTCGTAGAGGATCTCCTCCATCTCGTACGCGGCGGTGATCGTCTCGATGAGGACGGTCGCGCGCACGCTGCCCTGCGGGACGCCGACACGGTCCTGTGCGAACACGAACACGTCGTTCCACAGGCGGGCTTCGAGGTGCGACTCGGTCTTGGGGAGGTAGAAGTACGGTCCCTTGCCGAGGTCGAGCAGCCGCCGGGCGTTGTGGAAGAAGTACAGGCCGAAGTCGACGAGGGCGCCGGGGACCGCCCGGCCGTCGACCCGGAGGTGGCGCTCGTCCAGGTGCCAGCCGCGCGGACGCATGACGACGGTCGCCAGTTCCTCCGCCGGGCGCAGGGCGTACGACTTGCCGGACCTCGGGTCGGTGAAGTCGATGTTCCCGGTGTACGCGTCGATCAGGTTGAGCTGGCCGACGACGACGTTCTCCCAGGTCGGCGCGGAGGCGTCCTCGAAGTCGGCGAGCCAGACCTTCGCGCCCGAGTTGAGGGCGTTGACGGTCATCCTGCGGTCGGTGGGGCCGGTGATCTCCACCCGGCGGTCGTCGAGCGCGGCGGGCGCGGGGGCGACCTTCCAGGAGTCGTCGGCGCGGATCGCGGCGGTCTCCGGGAGGAAGTCGAGCGTGCAGGTGCGGGCGATCTCGGCGCGGCGCTCCGCACGGCGGGCGAGGAGTTCGTCACGGCGCGGCGTGAACCGGCGGTGCAGCTCGGCCACGAAGGCGAGGGCCGCGTCGGTGAGGACCTCGTCCTGCCGGGGCAGGGGCTCGGCGTCGACGACGGCCGCCGGGGACGGCACGGATGCGGACATGAGCTGTCACTTCCTTCAGCGAGCGTGGCACCGGGTGCCGGACGACCCGGGTGGGGCGGAGAGCGCTCGGAAAGCCACCGAACGCTTCTGAGCAGTGGATTCTAGTTTCCTCATCGTGGAAGTTCAATGGTTTGTTGATGTCGAGATTCTCCGGGTCGAGGGAAGGTGGCTCTCCGTGCCACCCCGTTCACTCAAGGTGGACCAGATCGTCCACGGTGTCGATGTCGTACGGCCGGGCCACGTCCCCGCACTCCACCAGCCGGATCTCCTCCTCGTGCGCCTTCAGGTAGTCGCGTGCCCCCCGGTCGCCGGTCGCGGTCGCCGCGACACCGGCCCAGTGGGCGGCCCCGAGCAGCACCGGGTGCCCGCGCTTCCCGTCGTAGGCGGCGGACGCCAGCGACGACTCGTCCTCGTGGGCGGCGAGCACCCGCGCCAGCGCCCGTTCCCCGATGCCCGGCTGGTCGACCAGCGAGACCAGCGCGGCCCGCGCCCCCGTCCCGGCCAGCGAGTCCAGACCGGCCCGCAGCGAACCGCCCATGCCGCGCTCCCACTCCGGATTCACCACCAGCACGCACCCCTCGAGACGCGCCCGCTCCCGTACGGCGTCGGCGGCGGCCCCCAGGACCACGTGCACGCGCGGGCAGCCGGCCGCGCGCAGCGCCTCCACCGCGTGTTCGACGAGCGGGCGCCCCCGGTGCGTCAACAGCGCCTTGGGGCGTCCGCCGAGGCGCCGCCCCCCGCCCGCGGCGAGGAGCAGTCCGGCGACCTGGTCTTCCGTGTGCGTCATGTGTTCTGCATACCTGACGGGGCGGCGGCCGGGGCGGTGTCGAAGGGCTGAATTTCGGTCCCCGGTGTGGCGGAGCGACCGCCGGGTGGCGTTTACTGGCCCGCGTCCTCACGGCGCCTGACCACCGTCACGGGGGCGCTACGTACGTACGGACGAGCACGTGCGAGGGGGGAGAAGCTGTGTTGCGGAGCTTGGGACAGAGGCCAGTGACCGGCAGCGACGAGGACCCGAGGGTGGCGGAACTGCGGACCGCGGTGTCCCGGCTGCGCCGCGAACTCGCCGCGCACCCGGCCGAGTTCCCGGACCGGGTCATCGCCGAGGACGAACTCGCCGCACTCGCCGCGATGGCTGCCCACGGGATCCCGGAGATCCCCCGGCTGCGCCGCTCCCTGCTGCTGATCGCGGGCGCGATCGGTTCGGTGAGCGCGCTGGCGCGGGGGTTGTCGGAGGTGCGGAGCGCGGTGGAGCTGTTCGGGGAGCCGCGGCGGAGGTGACGGGCCGCCGGCCGGGCACGGACACGGCCCGGCTCAGGCGGTCGTACCGCCCGGGTTCGCCAGGACCTCGGACAGTTCCACGGCCACCTGCTGGAGCACCGGCACGATCTTCCCGGTGGCGGACTCGGTGACGCGGCCCGCGGGGCCGGAGATCGAAATGGCCGCCGCGGTGGGGGAGTCGGGCACCGAGACCGCGAGGCAGCGCACGCCGATCTCCTGCTCGCTGTCGTCGACCGCGTAACCGGCGTCGCGGACCTCGTCCAGGGCCGCCAGGAAGCCCTCCGGGGTGGTGATCGTCCTGTCCGTCGCGGCGGGCATGCCGGTGCGGGCGAGCAGCGCGCGCACCTCGGCGTCCGGGAAGCCCGCGAGGAGTGCCTTGCCCACGCCCGTGGAGTGCGGCAGGACACGACGGCCGACCTCGGTGAACATCCGCATCGAGTGCTTCGACGGCACCTGCGCCACATACACGATCTCGTCGCCGTCCAGGAGCGCCATGTTCGCCGTCTCGCCGGTCTCCTCGACCAGCCGGGCCAGATAAGGGCGGGCCCAGGTGCCGAGCAGTCGCGCGGAGGACTCGCCGAGGCGGATCAGCCGCGGGCCGAGCGCGTACCGGCGGTTGGACTGCTGGCGGACGTACCCGCAGGCGACCAGGGTGCGCATCAGGCGGTGGATCGTCGGCAGCGGGAGCCCGCTGCTCGCGGACAGTTCGCTGAGGCCGACCTCCCCGCCCGCGTCCGCCATCCGCTCCAGCAGGTCGAAGGCGCGCTCGAGGGACTGGACCCCGCCGCTGCTGGACTTGGCGGAGTCGGTGGTGCTGGCGCTGGACGTCGGCACGGGCGCGTTCCTTTCGAAACCGGCGGGAAGGGCTGAAGCCTACCCGGCGGTCGGTTGACTCCCCGCTGGTGCGTAGCTACGTTCTGCTTGCCGGAATGATAATTCCGTCTTGTGGAAACGTCCAGAGTGGCGGCGGTGGGTGCACTGTGGAGAAGTGTGCCCTTGACGGCGCGGTGGCCGGGAGTGAAGACTCCTTCAACAGAACGTTGAATTTCGTTACGTGGAGGTTGCGCGGGGGTGCGCCCCGGAGCGCTTCCCCGGCCGCCTCCGTTTCCCGGAAGTAAACGGCGGCAGAGAGGGGTTCGGGTGTCCGACGCTGAACTGGTGCTGCGCTCGACGCGCGTCATCACTCCGGAAGGGACACGCGCCGCCTCGGTCGCGGTGTCCGCCGGCACGATCACGGCCGTACTCCCCTACGACGCCGCCGTACCGTCCGGCGCCCGCCTGGAGGACCTCGGCGACGACGTCCTGCTGCCCGGCCTCGTGGACACGCACGTGCACGTCAACGACCCCGGCCGCACCGAGTGGGAGGGCTTCTGGACCGCCACCCGGGCGGCGGCCGCCGGAGGCATCACCACCCTCGTCGACATGCCCCTCAACTCCCTCCCGCCGACCACGACGGCCGACCACCTGCGCACCAAGCAGCGGGTGGCCGCCGACAAGGCGCACATCGACGTCGGCTTCTGGGGCGGCGCCCTGCCCGACAACGTCAAGGATCTGCGCCCCCTGCACGAAGCCGGCGTCTTCGGCTTCAAGGCCTTCCTCTCCCCGTCCGGCGTGGACGAGTTCCCGCACCTCGACCAGGACCGCCTCGCCCGGTCCCTGGCCGAGATCGCCGGATTCGACGGCCTGCTCATCGTGCACGCCGAGGACCCGCACCACCTCGAATCCGCCCCCCAGCAGGGCGGACCCAAGTACGCCGACTTCCTCGCCAGCCGCCCGCGCGACGCCGAGGACACCGCCGTCGCGACCCTGATCGCCCAGGCGAAACGCCTCCACGCGCGCGTGCACGTCCTGCACCTCTCCTCCAGCGACGCGCTCCCGCTGATCGCCGACGCCAAGGCCGAGGGCGTACGCATCACGGTCGAGACCTGCCCGCACTACCTCACCCTCACCGCCGAGGAAGTACCCGACGGCGCCAGCGAGTTCAAGTGCTGCCCGCCCATCCGCGAGGCCGCCAACCAGGACCTCCTGTGGCAGGCGCTGGCCGACGGCACCATCGACTGCGTGGTCACCGACCACTCCCCGTCCACCGCCGACCTCAAGACCGGCGACTTCGCCACCGCCTGGGGCGGCATCTCCGGCCTGCAACTCAGCCTCGCGGCCGTCTGGACGGAGGCCCGCAGGCGCGGCCACGGCCTGGAGGACGTCGTCCGCTGGATGTCGACGCGCACGGCGGCACTCGTCGGCCTCGACCGCAAGGGCGCCATCGAAGCGGGCCGCGACGCCGACTTCGCGGTCCTGGCACCCGACGAGACCTTCACCGTCGACCCGGCCGCCCTCCAGCACCGCAACCGGGTCACCGCCTACGCCGGCAGAACCCTGCACGGCGTCGTGAGGTCCACCTGGCTGCGCGGCGAACGCATCGTCGCCGACGGCGAGTTCACCGCTCCCAGGGGCCGGCTCCTCACCCGCGCCCACTGACCCCACCCCGCACCCGCCCGCACGCGGCCGACTCCCGAAAGGAACCCCTGATCACCGTGACGGCGCAGCATCCCTCTCTGTCGGCCGGCTTCACCGGCGACGCGAACCCCTACGGCGGCGGCGACCCGTACGCGGACTTCCGCACCGCCGACTTCCCCTTCACCTCGTACGCCAACCTCGCCGACCGGCAGCTGGGCGCCGCCGTCATCGCCGCCAACGACGAGTTCTTCGCCCAGCGGGAGAACCTGCTGCTGCCCGGTCCCGCCGAGTTCGACCCCGAGCACTTCGGGCACAAGGGCAAGATCATGGACGGCTGGGAGACCCGCCGCCGCCGGGGCGTCTCCGCCGACCACCCGTGGCCGACGGCCGACGACCACGACTGGGCGCTCGTCCGGCTCGGCGCGCCCGGCGTGATCCGCGGCATCGTCGTCGACACGGCCCACTTCCGCGGCAACTACCCGCAGGCGGTGTCGGTCGAGGGCATCTCGGTACCGGGCTCGCCGTCGCCCGAGACCCTCCTCGGGGACGACGTGAAGTGGACGACGCTCGTCCCGCGCACCCCCGTCGGCGGCCACGCGGCGAACGGCTTCGCCGTCTCCGTCGAACAGCGCTTCACGCACCTGCGGGTCAACCAGCACCCCGACGGCGGCATCGCCCGGCTGCGCGTGTACGGCGAGGTCGTCCCGGACCCCGCCTGGCTGGCCGTCCTCGGCACCTTCGACGTCGTCGCCCTGGAGAACGGCGGGCAGGCCGAGGACGCCTCCAACCTCTTCTACTCGCCGGCCGGCAACACCATCCAGCCGGGACGCTCCCGCAAGATGGACGACGGCTGGGAGACGCGGCGGCGCCGGGACCAGGGCAACGACTGGATCCGGTACCGGCTGGCGGCCCAGGCCGAGATCCGGGCGCTGGAGATCGACACGGCGTATCTGAAGGGCAACAGCGCGGGGTGGGCGGCGGTGTCCGTGCGGGACGGTGAGGAGGGGGAGTGGCGGGAGATCCTGCCGCGCACGCCCCTCCAGCCGGACACGAACCATCGCTTCGTGCTGTCCGCCCCGGCGGTGGGTACGCACGCGCGCGTGGACATCTACCCGGACGGGGGCATCTCGCGGCTGCGGCTCATAGGCTCCCTGACGGAGGAGGGGGCGGGCGCCCTCCGGGCGCGGCACCAGGAACTGGGCGGCTGAGCGGGGCGTGCCGGGGGGGGCTCCGCCCCAGGACCCCCTGGCCTGTGCCCAGCCTGCCCCACGCTCGGCTTCGCTCGGGCGGGGGCGCTCCCGTCCCGGCTCGGTGCGACACATTGCGGGCCGGAAGCGGGTCCGGGGGCGGGGCCTCCAGCTCACGCCGCGTGGCCTGGGGCGGGGCCCTCAGTTCACGCCGCGTGAGCTGGGGGGCTCCGCCCGAAGACGCCCTGGCCTGTGCCCAGCCTGCCCCACGCTCGGCTTCGCTCGGGCGGGGGCGCTCCCGTCCCGGCTCGGTGCGACACATTGCGGGCCGGAAGCGG
>NZ_JBHXHX010000001.1:259556-398009 GCF_042723915.1 Streptomyces sp. NPDC058335
GGTCCGGGGGCGGGGCCTCCAGCTCACGCCGCGTGGCCTGCGGCGGGTCCCTCAGCTCACGCCGCGTGGCCGCCGTCCACCGCGAACTCCGCTCCCGTCACATAGGTCGCGCCCGCCAGGTACGCCACCATCGACGCCACCTCGCCCCCCGTCCCGAACCGCCCCAGCGCGGTCATCGCCGCCTGGCCTCCCGCATACGGCCCGTCCGCCGGATTCATGTCCGTGTCGATCGGCCCGGGATGGACGAGGTTCGCCGTGATCCCCCGCGGCCCCAACTCCCGCGCGAGCCCCTTCGTCAGCCCGACCAGCGCCGACTTGCTCAGCGCGTACAGCGTCCCCCCGGGCCCCGGCACCCGCTGGACCATGCAGCTGCCGATGGTGATGATCCGCCCGCCGGCGCCCATCCGCCCGGCGGCCGCCTGGGAGGCGAGGAAGACGCCCCGCACGTTCACCGCGAGCACCCGGTCCACGTCCGCGAGCGACAGGTCCTCCAGCGGGCCGAGCACGCCGACCCCCGCGTTGTTCACCAGCACGTCGAGCCCGCCCAGCGAGTCCACCGCCGTGCCGACCGCACCCGCCGCCTCCGCGGCGTCCGCGGAGTCCGCCCGCAGGGCCACCGCACGGCGTCCCAGGGCCTCGACGGCCCGTACGACGTCGTCGGCCGCCTCCTTGCCGTTCACGTACGTCAGGGCCACGTCGGCGCCCTCCCGCGCCAGCCGTACCGCCGTCGCCGCACCGATGCCGCGGCTGCCGCCGGTCACCAGGGCCACCTTGCCGTTCAGGGTCTTCTCCGAAGTCGTCATGGGTCCATCCCAGCGCCGGACGCCCCGCCGTGCTGGCGGCGAACGGACGCCGACCTCGGCGATGAGTTGCGGGGAGGCACGGGGTCTGACCTGATGACAGTGGACCTCACCCCGAGCACCAGCAAAGGAGGGCACCCGTCATGGGCAAGCTCGTCCTCACCGGTTTCGTCACCCTCGACGGCGTCCACCAGGCCCCCGGCGGCCCTCACGAGGACCCCCGTGGCGGCTTCGGTCAGGGCGGCTGGAGCGTGCCGTACGGCGACGAGGACTTCGGCCGGTTCGTCACCGAGGTCTTCGACCGCGCCGGCGCCTTCCTCCTGGGCCGGCGCACCTACGACATCTTCGCCTCCTACTGGCCGAAGGTGACCGACCCCGCGGACCCGGTCGCCTCCCGGCTGAACGCCCTGCCGAAGTACGTGGCCGCCTCCGCGCCCCTCGCCGACCCGGTCTGGCCGGGCGCCACCGCGGTCCACGGCGACCTCGTCAAGGAGGTCACCGACCTCAAGGAGCGCACCGACGGGGAACTCCAGGTGCACGGCAGCGGCGCCCTGGCCGGCAGCCTCCTCGCCATGGACCTGGTCGACACGCTGCACCTGCTGACGTTCCCGGTCGTGCTGGGCGCCGGCCGCCGCCTCTTCGCCGAGGGCGCCCGGCCGACCGCGTTCCGGCACACCGGCGGGCGGATCACCGCCGCAGGGGTCTCCATCCAGACGTACGACCTCGACGGACGGCCGAGCTACGGGACGTACGAGCTTCCGGACGGTGTCTAGCCGTCCTCGCCGGACCCGCTACTTCCGCCAGAACAGGTGGTGCGTCACGCCGCTCGGGCTGGGCACGACGTCCAGGTGGTACCGGTCGAGCAGTTCGTCGGGCGACTCCCAGAGTTTCAGTCCGGAGCCGAGCTTCTCCGGCGAGACCGCCACGTGCAGGGTGTCGACGAGGCCGGCGTCGAGGAACTGCCGGATGGTGGTGACCCCGCCGCCGAGCCGGACGTCCTTGCCCTGAGCCGCTTCCCGCGCCTGTTCGAGGACCGCGGCCGGGTCACCGCCGACGAAGTGGAACGTGGTGTCGGAGAGTGTGAACGAGGGACGCTCGTGGTGCGTCAGGACGAACACGGGCGTGCGGAACGGGGGTTCGTCGCCCCACCAGCCGCGCCACTCGTCGTCCTGCCAGGGCCCGCGCAGGGGACCGAACTTGTTGCGGCCCATGATCTCGGCGCCGATGTTGCGGGCGTAGTCCCGGGTGAAGTGGTCGTCGAGGCCCCGGCTGCCTCCGGGGTCGGTGCGCATGGGCCAGCTCGCCGTGGCGCCCGCCCAGGCGAACATCCTCCCGGGGTCGACGTGGCCGAAGGGCCGCTCGAAGCTCTGGTCCTCCCCGGCTCCGATGCCGTCGCTCGAGACGTTGAAGTTCTGGACTCGCAGCAGTTGAGTCACGTGTTCCTCCTGGTGCTGTCGGCAACGGAGACGAGACCGTCCGGGCGACCGTTTCTCATCGGTCCGGCCACGGCAGGTTAACTCCCGGAAAACTCGGCCGACTTGACGGGAAATTCCTGCGGTTGTCATTGACATGCCATCATCTACGCGCGTCATCATGGAGCCATGAGATTCCCCCCACGAATCACACGCATCGGCGGTGCCGCCGCCCTCCTGTCCGCCCTCCTCGTCGGCGGCACCGTCTCCGCCGGGTCGGCGAACGCGGCGGCGACCGCGGTCGGCAGCATCTGCTACAGCGACCTGCCCTCGCAGGCGTACACCACGCTGCGGCTGATCGACCAGGGCGGTCCGTTCCCGTACGCGCAGGACGGATCCGTCTTCCAGAACCGGGAAGGCATCCTGCCCTCGAAGTCCTCGGGCTACTACCCGGCGTACAGCCCGACTCGTCTGCCGCTCTTTATTTCCGCAGGTCAGATGCCGTGTTTGGCAGCTAAACAAACCCTCGGGGTCGAATCCGAGCTGCAGGTATCGTCGTTTCTGTCTGCTGCCCGTGCCGCATAACCGGGCATTCCGGGTGTCGAATGCGGTTCGGTGCCGCTCTGCAGCAGACATCTCGGATGCTGATGCACTCGGAAGTACATATACGAGCTGTCTCCTTGCTGACCTGCTCGGTCGCAATCTACGCACGGATGGGCGCGCCCTGCTGAATGCTCCTGCCGCGAAATACGACTAGTTCCTGGCGAAGGCGGTCGTGTTGTCAACGGTCCATTTGCAATCCCTCGGTGGCGACCAGATGTCCCTCGCACTCGTGACGTCTGGGGAGATGCTTGACAGTTCGTTCCCGTGACCTGCTTGACGCTGTCTCCGGAGATGGTTGGCGGTCCGAGGTGTTCCTCGACGCTCAGAGGCTGTCCAGGCGGTAGCGGGTCACCGGGTCACCTTTGCGGGGGTGGGTGGAGAGTTCGGTATCGCCGTCGAGGAGGCGGAAGCAGCCGTGGGCCTCACCGTCACCACCGCGGTCAACGGCGTCGAGATCGACAGCCGCACCCTCACCGGCGACCAGATCATCCGCCATGGCTACGGCTTCGCCGGCGGCAGCAACGCCACGATCCGCAACGTTAAGGTGACCGGCACCGGCGCCCCCGACTTCGCCATCGACCTCACCACCGGCGCGAACCCGTTCGAGGCCGGTATCGGCACGCTCTCGGGCCTGACCTTCCCGCCCAAGAACCCCTTCATCCCCGCCGAGAACGCGATTCTCCCCATCGCCAACCCGGCACCCCTGCTGCCCCGCGCCCGCCGTCTCCAAGGCCCGCCGGCAACGTCACCTTCACCCTCAACGGCGACCCCATCACCGTCGACGGCAAGTGGGCGACCCGCGACAACACCAACGAGCCCGCCTCCTGACCGACCAGAGCAACTACGACCGCACCGTCCTGTACGACACCTTCGACGTCACCGCATTCTTCCGCGACGGCCGCGAGAACGTCGTCGCCCCGAACTCGACCGTGGCTGGCGCGGGGTGACGACCCCTCAGGAGTGGTACTGCAGCTTGCCCCCTACAGCGGCGCGCCTCGCCTGCGCGCGAAGCTCGTCGTGACGTACACCGACGGCTCGGCCACCAGCCTCGTCACCGACAAGGACTGGCTCACCGCGGACGGCCTCACCACCTTCGACTCGGTGTACTCGGGGGAGAAGGACGACGCCCGCCGCGCCGACGAGTTAGGGAGAGTGGCGCTCGGCCGGCCACCGTGCTGATCCCGCCGGGCAGTTGCTCCGGACTGTCCCCGGGTACCACAGCACGCTTGCCGCGACGACGATCCCCGACGGCCATTGGCGGCTCACTCGGCCCTGGTACAGGATCGCGTCGACGATCTCTCACATCTCGTACCGGCCCTCATGACCGCTGACCGAGCGGTGCTGTCCCTTCCAGGACGTGATGACCGGCCGGATTAGCTGCCACGCCTCCAAGTCGCCTTAGCGTCAGCACCGCGCACTGACCGGTGTGATGTCCCGTCAACCGTTCGCGCTGCGCCCGGCGGCTGGCCTGGTAGCTAGACTTGCCGCTGGCTCTGGCCGGTGTCCCAGACCGTCTCATCGTCCAGGCGGTGGGTCGCGCCGAGGGTCGGGTATCAGCGCTGCCGCTGAGGTTCCTCGCGGCGACGGCCGTGCTCTACGAGCGCTCGGCCACCGCTCACACCTCCAGCACCAACCGCTCTCCTTCCGGTGCACGCGAGACGCAGGGCAACATGGCGCCGGCTGTACGTTCGGTGGCGGTGAGCCGACGGTCACGGTGATCGACCTGGCCATGGGCCACCCGTACCCGGCAGGTGCCGCAGAACCCCTGGCGGCAGGAGAACGGCAGGTCCGGCAGGGCCTCGTGGAGAACATCCAGGGCGGAGCGGTCGTAGGGCACCGGCAGAACCCGTCCAGTGTCGCCCAGTTGAAGTTCGAAGGGACGGCCGTCCGTGATCGGGACCGGGCCGAAACGCTCGAAGTGCAGGGACGACGCGCGGCTGCCACCGAACGCGTGCCGAACGCCGTCGATCATGGGCGCGGGCCCGCAGCAGTACACCGCACCCGCCTCCGGGATCGAGCTGAGTAGTTCGGCTGCTTCGGGCACGCCGGACTCGTCGTCAGGACGGATGGAGACCCGGCCATGGGCTGCGGCCGCCAGTTCGGCCAGCTCTGCCCCGAAGGGCATCGAGCCGCGGCTGCGGCCGGTGTGTACGAGCCTCCAGTCCAGCCCGCGTCGGGCGGCTTCCCGGGCCATCGGCAGGATCGGGGTGATTCCGATGCCGCCCGCGATGAGCAGGACGGATGCTTCGGCGGCGAAGGGGAAGGCGTTCCGGGGCGCGGTGACGGCGACCCGCACACCGTCTTCGAGGGTGTCGTGCACCTCGGCCGAACCGCCTTTGCCGTTGGCGATGCGGCGCACCGCGATGCGGTACCGGTGCCGGTCGGCAGGGTCTCCGCACAGCGAGTACTGCCGCTTGCGGCCGGAGGGCAGGTGCAGTTCGATGTGGGCGCCGGGCTGCCAGGGCGGGAGTGTTCCGCCGTCGGGTGCTGTCAGCCGCAGGGAGACGACATCCTCGGCCTCTTGCTGCTTGGTGGCGACCACCAGTTCCCGGATCGCGGGCATCTCGGTGGTCGGCGGGCGCCCAGGCGGAGTGCTGCGCCGCGCAAGGCGCGTGACCGCTTTGTCGCTGAAAGCCGCCAGCTTCTGCATGAAGGAGTCGCTGCGCGGCCTGCCGTACAGGTCCGGCGGCTGAGTGACGGATGTGCTGATGTCCATGTCCATGGGCTGCCTCGCTGGTCGCAGGCTCATCGGGCAGCCGCTCGGGCGGCGGGGGACGCCGCCAGGTAGGCGACCGCCTGTTGGGTCGAGCCCTCCTGGGTCGGGTGGTAGCCGGGGCGGAAGTAGCGCAGCACCGAGCGGGCGAACGCGCCCGGCGGGGGCAACAGGTTCTTGCGGGCCGCGGTCAGGTAATCGCGGAGGCGGACCTTGACCCGGTCGTCGAGTTCGGGGTCGGCGCTCATCAGGAAGCGGACTCCGCGGATCCACAGCCGGGTCAGCACCGGAGCCGTGACGAGCATGCCGACCACGCGGCGCCGGTAGCGGGGATCGAGGTGCACCAGCAGGTCGAACGCGACCGAACGGTGTTCAACCTCCTCCGCGCCGTGCCAGCGAAACAGATCGAGCATCGCGGGGTCCGCGCCGGCCTGGTCCAGGTGCCGGTTGCTGAGAATCCAGTGCCCCATGTACGCGGTGAAGTGCTCGAAGGCCGCTATGAGGGCGAGCCGTTGGAGGAGGTGCGCGTGTGCGGCGACCGGTGTCAGCTCGGGCCGGTCTCCGAGCACCCTCCGGAAGATCCATTCGGACTGCAGGGTGTACGGAGCCGGGTCCAGCCCCTTGGTGAGCAGGTGTTCCAGGACCTCCTGGTGCGCCTCGGCGTGCATCGCCTCCTGGCCGATGAAGCCGCGTACGTCCTCGCGCAGCCGGTCATCGGTGATCAGTGGCAGTGCCTGCTCGAAGGTGCGCACGAACCAGCGTTCGAGTTCGGGGAGCATGAGATGGAGCACGTCGAAGGTGTGGGTCGCGAAGGGCTCACCCGGCAGCCAGTGCAGTGGGGTGGTGCCCCAGTCGAAGGTGACGTCCCGGGGTTGCAACACCAGGTCGTGGTGGTCGATGGGCTCGGACGGACGCTCCGGGTGGGCATGTGCGGCATGTGCGGCTCGGAACATGACAGGTTCCTCCTCCGTCAGCGATCGGTGTGTGGGAAGGGGCACGTCAGGCAGGCGTCCAGTACTGCTGGTCTGTCAGATCGGGTGCGCGGTGTGGTCCGGACTGCGGCGGGAGCCTTCTTCGATGCGGTCGGCGAATTCCGCGATCCGGGACGCGACCTCCTCGGGGTGGCTGAGCTGTACCCAGTGCCCGGCATCGATCGGGCGCCGTTGTATCTGCCGCGTCCAGTGCTCCACTCCGTACGACAGCACCGGGGTGACGCAGAAGTCGCGCGTGGGAATGATGAGTTGAACCGGCACGGTGGTCGGCCGGTGCCGGGGACGCAGCAGGCGGGGCAGCATGTTGGCGCGGTACAGCGCGATGCCTGATGCGGCGTCGCGGGCCAGCGTCGGCGCCGGGTAGGGGGTGTGGTCGGGCACACCTTGGGAGCCGGTGAGGAAAGCGCGCCAGCGGTGTCCCAGTGCTCTCCAGGTCAGGGCGGGCAGGAGCGGAAGGTGGAAGTAGGCGATGTACCAGGACCGTGCGGCCTGTCGCAGCAGCTTCGGCAGGTCCGGGTGCCGCGGTCGGAGGCGGGCCCGGATCAGGTGGCCGACGTGGTCCAGGCAGGGTCCGGAGATGGACGTGAACGAGGCGATCCGCCCGGCCAGGCGGGTGCCGGTGACCGACTCCCAGGAGTGGATCGATCCCCAGTCGTGTCCGACCACGTGCACCGGGCGGTCGGGGCTCACGGCGTCGAGAACCGCCTCCAGGTCGGCTTCCAGGCGGGACATCCGGTAGGCGCGCAGTCCCCTGGGCCGGTGGGAGGCACCGGCTCCCCGCACGTCGAAGGCGGTGACGTGGAAGCGGTCGGCCAGGCGTTCGGCGACCGGGCGCCACACGGCGCTGGTGTCCGGATAGCCGTGGACCAGCACCACCGGAGGAGCCGTGGACGCTCCCCACTGGTAGGAGGCCAACTCCGCGCCGTCCGCGCCGTCCACGGCGATTCGGCGGGCGGCCGGGCCGGTCACCGGCCACCGCCGGCAGGGGTCAGTTCGCCGTAGTTCAGACCGCCGTGGAAGAAGCTGGGCAGCACCGGCCACTGCCGCTTGAACGGGGCCAGCTCCGAGGAGGGCAGGATCTGCAGCCAGCGCGGATCGCGCCGGCTGGCGTCGGCGAGGGTCTTCTCCTTGACCATGGAGTCGTACTGGTCGAGGGAGTCCTCCAGGGTGTTGGCGTTGGGCACCACCTCATGGCCGTAGAACGCGGCGTGGCGGCGCACCCCGGGGATGCGGGATAGCTCGGGCTGCCAGTTGTCGGCCGAGATGCCGTTCTCGGAGGAGACCCACACTCCGTCGGGGGTATTCAGCACCAGGGAGTGGTTGCCGTCCGTATGGCCGGGGGTCCACAACAGGCTGACGCCGACGCCGAGTTCGACATCGCCGTCGAAGGCGGCGACGCGCTCGGGCGGTACCCCGTCCATGCCTCCGTCGACGTACCAGGCCCACTGCATCGGATGCGTCGATTCGAAGGTGCCCAGCTCCCTGCGGTGCACCAGCAACCGGGCGCGCGGGAACAGCGCTTCGCGGGGCGCCCGTTCGCCGGGAATGATGCTGGTACTTCCCATGATCATGCGCACGTCCTGGACGTGCAGGTGGTCGAAGCTGACGAAGTCCACGTCCTCGGGTCGCAGACCGCAGGAGGGCAGGACAGTGTTCGGATCCTGGTAGAAGCGGGCGAAGACGTGCTCGGTGAGAAAGTCCCCTGCCAGCCGCTTGAGCTGGGCGTAGAACGGCGCTTGAGCCGTTCCGGCGGCGACGGTCGGCTCCCACACCAGTGTTTTCGGCTCACCGTCGAAGCCGTCGAACTGCACGACGAGCATCCGGTTGACGATGCTCACGAACGGATTGACGGCGAGCGCGGCGCCGTGGAAGCCGAACCGGGTCGGGTACGGGGCCGCGGCGATGTCGAAACTGCGGACGGCGCGGATGCGGCCCTGCTGGACGAACCGCTCACGGTATGCGGCCGCGGCGCCGCGTACGGCGCGCAGCCGGTCACCGCGGGGCCATACGTCGTGGACACCTTCGAATTCGGGGATGGGACGCAAAGCGGCGGCGTCCTGGACCCTCCTGGCCTTCTTCGCGCTGGGCGCCGGCTTGGGCGTGGTGGTCACGGGCTCAACCTTCGGGATGGCGGGCGGTCCGGGTGCGCTGCTCGTAGGCCGCGCGGACCGACCGGTCGGACAGGGCGGCGAGCTGGTCGGGGACAAGGAAGTGATGCAGGGCGTCGCGGGCACGGCCCGGCAGCACCGCGGCCAACCGGGTCAGGGCGGCTACCTGGCGGGGCACGAAGACCTCGAACCGCGGGCGCAGCACGACGTCGAGCACCGCGTCGGCCACCTGATCCGTCGTCAGGCGTCGGGTGGGGCCGGTCGCGGTGCCCACGGCCAGCTCGGTGTCCACGACGCCGGGCATCACCAGGGACACGTGCACGCCGGTGCCGCGCAGTTCGGCGCGGACGGCTGTGCTGTAGCCGTGGACGGCGTGCTTCGTCGCCGCGTAGGTCGCCTCGCCGGCCGGGGCGACCTTGCTGGCGGCGGAGGCGATGTTCACCACGTGGCCGTGACCGCGTTTCCGCATCCCCGGGATCACGAGTTTCATCCCCCGCAGTACGCCGTGGACGTTGACGTCGAACTGGCGCAGGGCGGCTTCCTCCGGTTCCTCCGCGAAGGGGCCCACCCACATGATTCCGGCGTTGTTGATCAGTACGTCGATCGGCCCGAGCCGGGTTTCCACGGTGTGCAGGAAATCTTCGAAGGACGGTGCGTCGGTGACGTCCAGAGGCAGCCCGAGCAGTTGGCCCCCGGGATGCGCGCCAATGGCACCGGCCGTCTCCATGGCGACCTCCGCGTCGAGATCGCCGATCGCCACGGCGGCTCCGGCCGCGGCGAGCCGGGCCGCGACGGCGCGCCCGATTCCGCGGCCCGCCCCGGTGACCGCGATCACCCGGCCGGTCAGCGGTTGAGTGCGGGGGAGCCTGTCGCGCTCTCTTCGGCTGAACGTGTACGGGTGCTTGGGCGGTGCTGCTGCCACGGTCGAGCCCCTTCCTTGCCCTGAGCATGAGCGGAACGCCGAGCGGCAAACGGCCCTCGTGCACTTCTGACACGATGCCGTGTCAGATGAACTGACAAGCTAGAGTGTCAGTTCGGAGCACACCGGTGTCAACACCTCTGCGAAGGGGAAAAATGACCGGCACACAGGCCGCCGGGCGGCGCTACGGCGGACGCGATGCGGCGCAACGACAGCAGGAGCGCCGCACCCGCCTCGTCCAGGCGGGCCTCGACCTGTTCGGCACGGCCGGATACGCCTCGGTCTCCGTCAAGCAGGTGTGCTCGCATGCCGGACTGACCGAGCGCTACTTCTACGAGTCGTTCCGCGACCGCGAAGACCTTCTCGCCGGGGTCTACAACGAGCTGATCACCACGATCAGCGCCGAGACCGCGCAGGCCGCAGCCGCTGCCGCACCTGATGTCGACGCCCAGCTGCGCGCCGGCCTCGAGGTCTTCATCCGCACACTCACCAGCGACGCCCGCAAGGCGCGCCTAGTACTCATCGAGGTCGTGGGCGCCAGCCCCCGCCTCGAAGTACGGCGCCGCGAGGTCCTGCATGAATTCGCCGCAATGGTCGCCGCCGTCGTCGCAACGCCACCTGGCCCGGAAGTCTCCTCCAGCCGGCTCACCATGACCGCGATGAGCCTGGTCGGCGGAGTCAACGAACTCCTCGTGGACTGGACGCTCGGCCACCAGAACGCCACCGTCGAAGAACTGATCGATCTGTGCCACACCCTGTACATCGCGGCCTACCGAGCCATCAGCGACCAGCCCTGATCACGCGGGCCCGGATTCCGTCCGGAGCTTCTGCACCGGACGTCAGCCCACGCCCTCTGCTCACCGGCCCGGCGCACTCAGCGGCCCTGTTTCGATCAGGGAGGCCGGCGAGAACCATCGCGCAGTGAAGGCAAGTGGCGCACCTGCTGACCAGGTGCGCCTGCGTCTCTGGATCGCAGTCACTGATTCCTACAGCAACCGGGGCAGCCATCCCAGTGCGCGGAAGCGGGGCTGGCAGGGCAGGGTAGCGGCGGGGCAGTCACCCGACGGTGGTCCGGCCGAAGATCTGCCGGGCGATGACCCACTTCTGGATCTCGTTGGTGCCCTCGTAGATCTCGCCGATCTTGCTGTCCCGGTAGATCGCCTCGACGGGGCCGGGGCTGCCGTCGGCACCGAGTTCGCGTGCGAAGCCGAGGCCTCCGAATGCCTGGACGGCGTCGCGCGCCAGTCCACCGACAGTTTGGTGGCGTAGTCCTTCGCCCTGTCCGCGTACAAGTGAACGCGCACAACTCCGCGATCGGCACGGCACACTACGGTTCCGGTTGCGCCCACGCTGCGGGAACGAGAGACCGGAAACTCGTAGTCATCATGAAGTCGCTGGATGTGAGGGGACTCGCAGTACTAGTGCAAAAGTGGTCAGCCGCAGATATTTTGGGTGCCACTTCAGACGCGCGTTACAAGAGGCGAGCTGTCGAAAGGGGGCGGCGCGTGCTCACGGTGCAGAAGACGACCCGGGACGTCAGCGCGGCTCAACGTTTCGAGTTCTGGCGCGAGGCGATCTCTGACACCTTCGTGGACCTCAATCCCACACAGGCCGCAGACGACGGCCGCGGCTTCGAGGGCCAGATCGCAGGCGGCCAGATCGGCGAGTCCCGGCTGTGCACCGTTGCAGCGCGGCCGCACCAGGTCGAGCGGTCGACGGGGCTCATCCGTCGCACGGGCGGCGACTACCTGTTCGTGAGTCTTCTTGTTCAAGGTGACATCGTCTACTCGCAGGCAGACAGGGTCGCCGAGCTCACTCAACCCGGTCAGCTGGTCCTGTACGACAGCGCGCGGCCCTACCGGGTGGCGTTCCGGCAGGACTCGAAGCAGGTCGTGGCGCGCTTTCCGCGAGACCTCCTCACGCGAAGGCTGCGAAACGTCGAGGGCGTCACGGCCCTCAGCATCGGCGGCCTGAACGGCATCGGAGCACTTGCATCGGGGTTGCTCCAGTCGCTGGCCGAGCGGGTGGCGGACGTCGAGGCCGAGGTGACTGCGCCGCTGCTGGACAATGCACTGGACGTACTGACTGCGGCGCTGCGCTGGCAGTCCGGGAGCAATGCAGACGCGGACGAATACCAGGACCTGCACCGAGCCCGCGCTCGCGAGTGCATCCGGAAGCGTCACTCCGACGCGTCGTTGACTCCTGCTGCCATCGCCCACGAGATCGGGATCTCCGAGCGCTATCTCTACCTTCTCTTCCACGCCGAAGGGACCTCGCCGGTGCGGCTACTCATGGAGGAGCGTCTCACCAAGGCACACGCGATCCTGACCCAGCGGGCGCCGCTCACCGGCACCATGGAATCACTCGCGCTGCGGCTCGGGTTCAAGCAGGCGAGCCACTTCAGCCGCGCGTTCAAGGAACGCTACGGACTGCCTCCGCGACAGTTCCGGGAACAGTCGCTTTAGAACCTTTCACGGAATGCTGCAGCTGACCTTGGATGTCGGTGTGTGATGGATTGTTAGCCTGCGCATGAAGGGGCGAGCAGTCGCCGTGGATCGTGCCGGATGGGCTGTGGGCGCGGATCGAGCCGTTGCTGCCGGTTGTGCCGCGCCGAACGGATTGCCCCGGCCGCAAGCGTCTGGACGACCGGAAGGGTGCTGTCGGGCATCCTGTTCGTGCTGTACACCGGCATTCCGTGGGAGTTCCTGCCCCAGGAGCTGGGCTTCGGCTCCGGCATGACCTGCCGGCGGCGTTTGCGTGACTTGAACGACGCGGGAGTCTGGCAGCGTCTGCACGAGTCGCTTCTGGCCGAGCTGAACGCCGTCGGCGCGCTGGACTGGTCGAGGGCGGTGATCGAGGGCTCGCACGTCAGGGCGCTCAAGGGCGGCCCAAAACAGGACCGAGCCCGGTCGACCGTGCCCGAACAGGCTCCAAGCACCATCTGATCACCGAAGGGCACGGCATCCCGCTGGCGGTGTCGCTGACCGGCGGAAACCGCAATGACGTCAGCCAGTTCATCCCCCTGCTCCAGGCCGTCCCGCCCGTACGCGGCCGGCGCGGACCACCCCCACAACGACCGGTCGTGGTCTACGCCGACCTGCGGCTACAACCATGACGAGTACCGCAAGCAGGTGCGGGCCCTGGGGATCACCCCGGTCATCGCGCGGCGCGGAGTCGGACACGGTTCCGGGCTGGGCGCGCACCGCTGGGTGGTAGAGCGGAGCTTTGCACTGCTGCACTGGTTCCGCGGACTGCGCGTCCGCTGGGAGATCCGCGACGGCATCCACGAGGCCTTCCTCGGCCTGGCCTGCAGCATCATCTGCCGACACCGACTGGTCAACCACTCACTCTGTGAGGAGTCCTCAGGCTGACGCGAGGCTCGACGCTGCTTCGTGGCAGCTGTTCGTGAAGGCGGGTGTCCGGCGTCTGGCGTCGTGCCCGCCACGAGCCCGGCTTCGACAACGCGGGCTTTTCCGTACGCCCGCCCTGCTGACTCTGCGCGCTGAGGCAATCACCTGTGCGGGCACGGATACGCCGCCCGGCATGCGGACGTGGCTAATTATCCACGTCCGGCGATCGGGAAAGGAGAGAACGAGCATGGGTCGCAGTGAGATCGACGCCCTCGTGCAACAGATCCGAGAGGCGCCGCTGTCGTTCGAGGCGCCCGCTCCTCAGCTGCGGGAGATCTTCGAAGGGATGCTGGAGTCCTTCCCGCAGCCCGAGACCGAAGTGGTGGCCGCCGACATCGCCGGCGTCCAGGTCCTGATGGATGCCGACCAGACGGTCGACGCGCCGGTGCTGCTCTACCTGCATGGCGGTGCCTACGTGGCGGGGACGGCGAGCGGGTACCGCTCCCTGTGGCTGGCGCTGGCCGACGCCGGTCACGCCCGTGGTGTCGCCCCCGAGTACCGCCTGGCACCCGAGGCGCCGTTCCCGGCGGCCCTCGACGACGCGGTCGCCGTGTACTCGGCGCTCCTCGACGATGGTGTGCGCCCGGACCGCATTGCCCTGGCCGGCGACAGCGCGGGCGGTGGGCTGGCGCTCGCGCTGATGCTGTCGCTCCGAGACGCCGGCATGCCCCTGCCTGCCTGCGCGGTGCTGCTGTCGCCGTGGCTGGACCTGTCCTGCACCTCCACTTCCATGAAGACCAAGGCGCAGGCCGATCCGTCGCTCACTCCAGCGGGGCTGATGATCCGGGCCGCCGAGTACCTGGGGGATGAGGACGCCGCACACCACCTGGCGAGCCCCCTCCACGCCGACCTCCAGGACTTGCCGCCGTTGCTCGTCGTGGCGGGTACGGCCGAGATCCTGTTGTCGGACGCCACGACGCTGGCCGCTCGCTGTGGCGAGGCGGATGTCCGGGTCACGCTCGAGATCTGGCCGCACTTGGTCCACGTCTTCCCGCTCTTCGCTTTCGCGCTGCCCGAGGGGCGCCAGGCACTGGACTCCGCCGGCGCGTTCATCAGGCAACGCACGGGCCTGTCGACACCGAGAAGTCACTGACCTTCTCCTGCACCTCAACCCCACCCGCACGGCCACATCCTCTGATCGCCGAAAGGGCATCGACATGACATCCGGAGCAACCACCGAGTACGACGTCGTGGTGGTCGGCGCTGGCTTCGCCGGTGTGTACATGCTTCACCGCGCCAAGCAGGCCGGGTTCACCGCACACCTCTACGAGGCCGGAGACGGACCAGGTGGCACGTGGTACTGGAATCGGTACCCGGGAGCGCGCTGCGACTTCGAGAGCCTCGACTACTCCTACTCCTTCGACGACGAGCTCCAGCAGGAGTGGAACTGGCCCGAGCGGTACTCCGGGCAGGCGGCGATCCTCGAGTACATCGAGCACGTCACCGACCGGTTCGGGCTCCGTGGGGACATGACCTTCGGGACAAGGGTGGCGGGCGCGTCCTTCGACGAAGGGACGGATCGCTGGCTCGTCGAAGGGGAAGGGGGGCCGCTCGCTGCGGCCCGCTGGCTGGTCATGGCGACCGGTTCGCTTTCGAGCCCGCGCTTCCCGGACATTCCGGGTATCGACAGCTTTCAGGGGCGTACGTTCCACACCGGGGCCTGGCCCGATGAGCCCGTCGACTTCACCGACCGGCGCGTCGCCGTCATCGGCACGGGGTCCTCTGGGGTGCAGGTCTCCGTCGAGATCGCCAAGCAGGCTGAACACCTGTACGTCCTGCAGCGAACCCCCAGCTTCATCGTGCCTGCACTGCACGAGCCGCTGAATCCCGACACCCTGGCCACGGAGAAGGCCGGATACGCCAGGCGCAGGGAGCTCGCGCGTCACTCACCCCTTGGCGTGGACTTCGCGACCCGCCCGGAGCCGGCCATGGCTCTCTCTGCGGAGGAGAGGACCGCGGAGTTCGAGCGCCGGTGGCCGGTCGGCGGCGCCGCACTCCTGCTCGCGTTCCCGGACCTGCTTGCCGACGAAGCGGCAAACCAGGCTCTGGCGGACTACCTGAAGGGCAAGATCCGGGACACCGTCCAGGACGAACAGACTGCTGCTCTGCTCACGGCCATGGACTACCCGGTCGGGGCGCGGCGACTGGTCGTCGGGCCTGGCTTCCACGCGATGTTCAACGAGCCGCACGTCGACCTGGTGGACGTAAGGAGCGCCGCCATCACCGAGTTCCAACCCTCGGGCATCGAGACCGAGGACGCCCTCTACGAGGTCGACGACGTGGTCTTCGCCACCGGGTACGACGCCATCACGGGAGCACTGCTCGCGATGGACATCCGAGGTCGCGAGGGGGAGCCGCTCCGTGATCACTGGGCGGCCGGACCGCTCACCTATCTGGGGCTCCAGGCCGCCGGCTTCCCCAACCTCTTCTTCATCAACGGCCCGCAGAGCCCCTCGGTGTTCAGCAACATGGTCCACTCGCTGGAGCAGCACGTTCAGTTCATCGGGAGTCTGCTGGAGACCGCCCGGGCGCGCGAGGCGACGACTGTCGAGGCGACTGCGGACGCCGAGTCCGCCTGGGTCCAGCACGTGTTCGACGTGGCCTCGCCGACGTTGTTCATGAAGACCGCGTCCTGGTACATGGGCGCCAACGTGCCCGGCAAGCCCCGCGTGTTCATGCCCTATGTCGCCGGGGTGCCTGCGTACCGCGCCACCTGCGACAAGGTCGTCGAGAACGACTACGAGGGATTCGACTTCAACTGACGGGGTCCGCGAAGCGGACTTCACCGGACAGCGCCTCGGGCGGGCCGTCACCAGCCGGGCCACACATCTTGCGCGGTTCACTCAACGAGGAGAAGAACAGCATGACGACACACCGCAGAACCATGGCCGCGGTGGCGGCCCTGATCGCAGTCGCCTCCTTCGCCGGATGCACGCGGAGCCCGGGCGACGCCAAGGGGAAGGCCGACTCCGATCTCGGCCAGAAGGTCGCCAGCTCGGACATCAAGTGCGGGCTCTCGAACGGCAAGAAGGCCGCCGGCAAGCCGATCAAGGTCGGTGCCATCTCCACCATGTCGAACGGCGTCGACTTCTCTTCGAGCCCGTTGGCCGCCAAGGCGTACTTCGACTGCGTCAACGCCAATGGTGGCATCAACGGCCGCCCGGTCGACTACGACAGTCAGGATGACGCCCTCGACCCGCAGAAGGGGTCCGCGCTCGCAACACAGTTCGCGGAAAACAAGGACGTGGTCGCGATGGTGGGCGATGCCTCGTTCGTCTCATGCGGCATCGAGCAGCCGATCTACGCGGCCGCGGACCTCTACTCCATCACCGGCGTCGGTGTCCCGCGGTCGTGCTTCTTCAGCAAGAACATCGCCCCGGTCAACGGCGGCCCGCGACTGAGCATGGTGTCGCAGGCGAAGTTCCTGGTCGACGAGTACGGCGCCACGTCGATCTCGACGCAGGTGACGGGCCTGCCCGACCTGGGTGACTGGCTGGTGCAGGGGCTGAAGGACTACGCGAGGGACGCCGGCATCGCCGTGCCACTGGGTGAGCCTGCCCCCGTCCCGGTCAAGGACGCCAACAGCGTCGCCGTCAGCATCGGCAAGAGCGGCACCGACGCCTTCATCGCAGGATTCCCGGGTCCCGACAACGCCTCGGTACTCAAGGCAGCACTCCAGCAGGGTCTCCAGGACAAGGTGCGGTTCGGATGCCTGACCTCGTGCTACGACAGCACCTTTCCGTCGCAGATCGGCGACGGCTGGAACGGCAAGTTCACCACCAACTCCGAGTTCACCCTGCTCAATGCCAAGACCCCGGACAACCTCAACTGGCGTGCGGTGATCTCCAAGTACGGCGAGCCCGACCAGGTTCGGGATTCCTTCTCCCAGGCCGGCTACGTCGCCGCGCGGATCCTCGTCGACACCCTGATGAGCCTGGACCCGAACGACATCACCAGGAAGTCGGTGTCGAAGGCCGTCGTCGGAATCAAGGACTTCAAGACCGACATGATGTGCACGCCCTGGTACTTCGGCGACAGCGACCACCACAACGCCAACCACCAGCTGCACAACGTCAAGCTCGACGGTGACGGCAATTTCGTCCCGGGTGCCGACTGCTTCGAGACCCCGGACCCCGAGCTGGCCGACGTGTTGGCCCAGGAAAAGGCGGACCCGTCGCTCATCGGTAAATGATCACCTCGCCGGGTGCCCGGGATCGGGTGGGCACCCGGCCGCTCGCCCCTGCACACACTGTCACGCTCGAAGAGGCCTCGGATGCTGTCCTATCTCGTGACCGGCCTCGCGGTCGGCGCCCTCTACGCACTCTCCGGGACGGGACTCGTCGTCCTGTACCGGGCTTCCGGCACCCTGAACCTCGCGTACGGCGCCGCGGGTGCCGGCGGGGTGCTGCTCTGCTGGGAGCTGTACACGTTCCAGAACCTGACCATGCTCACCGCGATCACTATCGGGGTCCTGGTAACCACGGCTCTGTCCCTGGCCTGGGGAGTGTTGATCGAGCCGCTGCTCATGGGCCGCGACGTTCTGGTCAAGGCCGCTGCCACGCTCGGACTCGCTCTGGCGATCCTCGGTCTGTGCAACTGGTACTGGAACGACAAGGCTCGGTCGTTGAACCTGCCCAGTGACGCGCATGGCTTCGACCTTGCCGGGGTCCGCGTCAACCTGACGCAGGTTCTCGCTTTCGCAGTCGCGCTGCTGGCGACGGTCCTGGCGAGCACGTTCCTGCGCACCTCGGTGACCGGCACGGTGATGCGTGCGCTCGCCAACGATCGCCAGCTGTCCAGCATGCTCGGGGTACGCGTTCGTCGCGTCGAAGCGCTCGCCTGGCTCATCAGTGGGTTCACCGCCGGGGTGAGCTCGATCCTTCTCGCGGACCTGACCCTGCTCACGGCGAACAACCTGACGTTCCTGGTGATCCCGGCACTGGCGGCCGCGCTCATCGGCCGGTTGGAGTCGCTGTGGCTGACCTTGGCCGGTGGACTGGTCATCGGTGTGGTCGAAGCGTCCCTGACGCAGTTCCCCGCCATCAGCCCGTACCGGGCCATGGCGCCGTTCGTGATCGCCATCGCCGTGACTCTGTGGCTGGGGCGGCACAAGGTCTACTCGATGAGGTCGATGGCATGAAGCTCGGCACACACGCAACGGCTCGCCGAACCCTCGTGGTGGGTGCGCCGGCAATCATGGGGGCCGCGATCCTTCTCGGTCTCGTCACTCCGATCCTTCTGACCGGCTACTGGACGAAGATCGCGACCCTGGCCGCCGTCTTCTCCGCGGTCGCAGCAGGCGCCGGGCTGCTGTACGGGCGCCTCGGCTACGTGTCCTTGAACCAGGTGGCCCTCACGGGCGTGGGCGGCTGGGTCTTCCTGCGCATCGCGCACGAAGTGGCGCTGCCCAGCCCGGTGCTCCTCGTGCTCGCAGGGGCAGTGACCTGCGTCATCGGCACCGTCATCGGGCTGCCCTCACTCCGGCTAAACGGGCTCATCCTCGCGCTGGTGTCCCTGATGGCGGCCGGCGCCTTCGAGATCCTCTTCTACGGCACCGGGTTCCCGGACGGCGGTGGAGGCTTCACGGGGAGAGCCACTGGCGCCCAGCTGGCCCGCACCGTGCCCCGGCCCGACTTTGCGACGTCCGACGACGCCATGTTCCGCTACACGGTCATCGTGGTCGGCATCCTGTTCCTCATCCTGTGGGTCACGCTCCGCGGCCGGGTCGGGCGTGCATGGGCCGCCATCCGCCAGTCCGAAGCCGGCGCGTACGCCACCGGAGTGCCCGTGACGCGGTACCGGCTGTTGGCGCTGGCCCTGACGTCGTTCTCCACCGGCGTGGCAGGAGCGCTGCTGGCGACCGGAACCGGTCGTCTCGATCCGATCAGCTTCCCGGCCCAACAGAACATCGTGCTGTTCGCGGTGGTCCTCATCGGCGGTGCCTACTCCCTCTTCGGGGGCGTCCTGGCGGGCCTTCTCTACGTGGCCTTCCCGGCCGTGCTCAACGACCTGGGCATCGACGCGAACCTGGTGTTGGTGATCCTCGGACTCGGCCTCGTCCAAGCGCTCGTGACCGCACCGAGAGGGATGGCCGGACAGGTTCAGGGACTCATGGCACGGCTCCGGCTCCCTGAGCATGTTCTCTCCGGCAGTGCCGGGCGGAGTCCCGACCGGCCCAGAGGCGACCAGACCGGCGAACCGGCAGAGGGGTCGAGCGACCTCGGCGCCTCGGAGAGGGCGGCACAAGATGCTTGAGATCCAGAGCCTCACTCTCCAATTCGGCGGTGTGAAGCCTCTTGACGACGTCACCGCGACCTTCGGACCAGGTGTGAACGGACTCGTCGGCCCGAACGGTGCCGGCAAGACCAGCCTGCTCAATGTCGTCAGCGGCTTCTACCGGCCGGCTTCGGGACGCATCCACGTCGACGGCATCGACCTCGGCTCCCTTCCGCCACACAAGCGGGCACGCGCCGGCGTGCGACGGACCTTCCAGCAGGAGCAGGTCATTCGCGAGCTCAGTGCGCACGACAACGTCCTGCTGGCCGCGGAGAGCCTGGGCCTGGGGCGCGGCGACGTCGCAGAGGTCCTGGACGAAGTGGGCCTCTCGAACGTCTCACGACGGGCAACGGACCTCAACATGATGGAGAGACGGCTGGTGGAGATCGCCAAGGCGCTGTTGGGGAAGCCCCGCGTGATCCTGCTCGACGAGCCCGGGGCGGGACTGGCGGAAGCCGACACCGCGTGCCTGGTACCGCTGGTACGCCGCATGGCCGAGCGGAACGATGCCGCGGTGGTCCTGATCGACCACGACATGGAACTGGTGTCCTCAGTCTGCTCCGCGGTCACCGTCCTCGACTTCGGGCGGCTGATCGCCCACGGACCCACCGCTGAAGTCCTGGCCTCGTCGCAGGTGCGACGCGCGTACCTCGGAACGGAGGAGGTGGCATGAGTCGCCGGAGGGACCGCAATGGGCCGGTCACAGGATCCTTGGTGATCAAGGATCTCCAGGTGTCGCGCGGTGGGCGGCCGGTGGTTCGAGGGGTGGACCTTGCCATCCCGAGCGGCAGGATCACGGCACTTCTGGGGCCGAACGGGGCGGGCAAGTCGAGCCTCGTGCTGGCCCTCACCGGCGTGCTTCCCGCTGACTCGGGCTCGGTTCAGGTGGACGGCCTGGAGGTGCGCGGTCGCCGTCCGCACGCCGTCCGCGAGTCCGGACTCGCAGCGGCTCCGGAGGGCCACCGCATCCTGAGCGACCTGTCGGTCGGTGACAACCTCCGCGTCGCCGGCTCCCGGATGCGCGGGCCCGCCTATGACGAGGGGCTTCGGCGGGTTCTCGAGCTCTTCCCTGAGTTGGAGACTCTGCTGAACCGACGCGCGGGCAAGCTCTCGGGCGGCCAGCAACAGATGGTCGCGCTGGGACAAGCGCTCATCGACAGCCCGCGGTTCCTGGTCATCGACGAGCTCTCCCTCGGTCTCGCACCGGTCGTTGTCCGGCGGCTCGCCGCCAGCCTGGGCCAGATCGCCCAGCAGGGAGTCGGCGTACTCCTGATCGAGCAGTTCACCACCCTCGCCCTCTCGCTCGCCGACAGGGCCGCGGTCATGGTGCGGGGCCGGATCCAGCTCACCGAGGACGCCGAGACCCTGCGACTCAACCCACACCTGGTGCACAGCGCCTACCACCTGATCGACGACAAGTCCCCGGCCCAGAGCCGGCCGGCTCTTCCCGCGGGGCACTGACGTCGTCCCGAGACCACCACCATCGAAGAGGAGAAAAGAATGACGAACTTCAGCGGACGGACCGCCGTGATCACTGGGGGCGGCGGTGGCATCGGCCGTGCCACCGCGGTGCGGCTGGCCGAGGCCGGTGCAAACCTGGTGCTCGTCGATCGAGACGAAGCCGCTCTCGCCGAGACGGCCGCACTCCTCGACACGGCGACCACACTCACCCACCTCGGTGATGTCAGCTCGTCGGCCGACGTGGCCGCCTACGTCAAGGCTGCCATCAGCCGCTTCGGCGCGATCGACGCGTTCTTCAACAATGCCGGCATCGAGGGTCCCGTCGCTCCGTTGGCGGAGTACCCCGAGGACGGATTCGACAAGGTCGTCGCGGTCAACCTGAAGGGGGTCTTCCTGGGCCTGCGCCACGTGCTGCCGATCATGATCGAGCAGAAGAGAGGAGCCATCGTGAACACGGCATCCATCGCGGCCGAGCTCGGGCTTCCGGCCACAGCGGCCTACAACGCAACCAAGGCCGGGGTGTGTGCCCTGACGCGTACGGCGGCCACCGAGGTTGCGCACCTGGGTATCCGGGTCAACAGCGTCGAACCGGGTGTCATCGAGACGAGGATGACCCGCTCCCTCTCGCAGGACTTCAACCCAGCCGACCCCTCGGCGGCGTGGAACGCGATGGCGGGGTCCACCCCGATGGGACGGTTCGGTACGCCGGACGAGATCGCGACCGTGGTCAGGTTCCTGCTCTCCGACGAGGCGAGCTACGTCACGGGAGCGGCGTGGCAGGTCGACGGCGGCGTCATCAACTGCAAGGTCGTCGCGGACAACGTGTGACGAGTGGCTCACGAGGAGATCAGATGGAGACCGTCCACGCGCCCGTGGCCCTCATCACCGGTGGCGGCACAGGCTTCGGTGCCGCCACCGCCGAACTGCTGACCGCCCAGGGCTGGAACGTCGCGATCTGCGGTCGCCGGCCGGGCCCCCTCGCGTCGGTCGCCGCGCGCACCGGAGCACTCGACCTCGTCGCAGACCTGATCGAACCCGGAGCATGCGCCGACGTGGTCGACCGCACGGTGGCGCAATTCGGCCGCCTCGACGGGCTTGTCCTCAACGCCGGGGTCCAACGCCTCGGTGACCTTGAGTCGACGACCCTCGAGGACTGGGACCTCATCATGAAGACCAACGTCACCGGTCCCTTCCTCATCGCGAAGCGAGCGCTCCCGAGTCTGCTCGCCAGCGGCGGGCGTGTGGTGGCGGTGTCGTCCGTGGCCGCGGTCCGCACCGCACTGGGCATGACCGCGTACGGCACCTCGAAGGCAGCGCTGACCTCACTCGCTCTGTCCCTCGCCGTCGAGTACGGCCCCCGTGGCCTGCGCGCGAACGTTGTGTGCCCGGGGTGGGGCCGCACGGAGATGGCCGACGACGAGATGGCCGTCATCGGGAGCTCGCGAGGGCTGGACGTCGACGCTGCCTATGACCTGGTGACCTCGCTCGTGCCCATGCGGCGCGCCGGGTGGCCGAAGGAGGTGGCAGAGGCGATCGTCTGGCTTCTGTCCGACGGATCGTCCTATGTGAACGGCGCCACCCTCACGGTCGACGGCGGACACACAGCACTGGACCCCGGTACGGTCCCCTTCGACCCACGCGTCACCATCCAGGGCTGATGACGTGCCATGGGCCGTGTCGGAATCGCCATGACGGCGTATGCAACACACCGTCGCCGCGAGGTGGATCGCGTCGCGAACCTGGTCCGCGAGTGTCGCCTGGACGATCGTGCCGACGTACCGGACTTTCGCCGGGCCGAGCAGACCCTGGCCGGTCGCATTCCCCTGCCCGCCGGCGTGCGTCCGTCCACGGGTGAGTTGGGCGGCGCCCCGGTCCTGGCCACCGCTGCACGTGGGGACACCACGGCGACTGTGCTGTACGTGCACGGCGGCCTGCACGTGGCAGGGTCGGCGCGCGGCCACCTTCGCCTCTGGTCGACCATCGCGGGGCTATCAGGCGCCGCAGGGGTATGCGTCGCCCTGAAGAGGGCCCCGGAACATCCGTTCCCGTTCGCGCTCGGCGACGCCTTCGCCGCGTATCGCGGCCTCCTGAGCCGCGGCACACCGGCACGTCGCATCGTCGTGGCGGGAGACTCGTCCGGTGCCGGGGTCGCACTGGCCACTCTGGTCGCTGCCCGAGACAGCGGGCTTCCGCTGCCGTGCGCCGTCGTGTTGCTCTCACCGTGGGTCGACCTCGCGTCTCAGCACCAGTGTGACCACGTGGATTCCGTCGCGGATGTCTCGCAGACCGGCCTGTCACGCCGGGGCCACGACTACAGGGCGGGGGCCGATGCGTCGATTCCTCTCATCAGCCCCATCAACGCCGACCTGCGCGGCCTTCCGCCCGTCCTCATCCAGGTGGGCTCGGCCGAGCTTCTCGCCTCGGACGCGCACCGCCTCGCTGCTCGCGCGATGGCAGCGGGAGTCAGCGCGGCCCTGGAAGTGTGGCCCGGGATGATGCACGCCTTTCAGCGTTTCGACTTCCTGCTGGCCGACGCCGCCTCGGCGCTGGTGTCCGCAGCGGACTTCATCAAGGAGCAGCTGAGACTGGCGCAGGTCGGCAGGACCGGTGCCGCCCAGGTGCGCTCCGTCCAGTCGCGCGACATCGGCGCCCCGGAGGGGACGTGAGATGAGAGCGAAGGCAATGGTCATCGATCAGGTCAATGGCGACTTCCGGATCGGTTATCTGGAGCTGCGCGAGCCGGGACACGCAGAAGCGCTCGTCAAGGCGGGGATGCCTGCCGCCGCTGCGGATCCAGGCAGGTTCGTGCGCATTGCTTCCAACCGACGCCCGACCGGACAAGATTTTGAGATGGGAGAACAACATGACGCGTGCCATCGCTGCAGTGGTCAACGAGGTGGGCGGGGCCTTCCGACTGGAAGACCTGGAACTGGCCGACCCAGGGCCGGGGGAAGCGCTGATCAGGATCGTGGCGACAGGTGTTTGCCACACTGATGCCATCGCCAGGGACGGCGACCTGCCGATGCCCTATCCGGGAGTACTGGGCCATGAGGGCGCAGGCATCGTCGAGGCCATCGGCGAGGGCGTGACGTCGGTCGGTCCCGGCGACCACGTCGTCATCGGCTGGCCTTCGTGCGGCTCCTGCCGCAACTGCCGAGACGGGGAACCCCGGTACTGCGCTCGCCTCGGTGAGGCGCTGTGCTCGGGCGCCCGGCTGCTGGGACCGCACGCGGGCGATCCGTCGCTGCGCCGCAGCGACGGATCGGCGGTACACAGCCACTTCTTCGGCCAGTCGTCGTTCGCGTCCTACTCCCTTACATGGGCGGACTCTCTCGTCAAAGTCCCAGCGGATGTTCCTGTCGAGCTGCTGGGGCCGCTGGCGTGCGGCGTCGCAACCGGCGCAGGTACCGTCTTCAACACCCTCAAGCCACGCCCCGGCTCCAGCCTTGTCGTGTACGGAGCCGGTGCCGTCGGGCTGGCCGCGATCATGGCCGCTCGACTGTCACCGGCGACAAGAATCGTCGCTGTCGACCGGCACGGGAGCCGGCTTGAGCTCGCCACCCGTTACGGCGCCACGCACACCGTGCAGGTCGGTGGCGACGTCGATCCGGTGACCGCAGTTCACGAGATCTGTGGTGGTCCCGCCGACTACTCCCTCGAGTGCACCGGCGTGGTCACGGTGGTGCGCCAGGCGATCGACAGTGTCGGCATGCTGGGAACCTGCGTGCTTGTCGGAGGCGCCCCTGCCGGGGCGGAGTTCGCCGCCGACCACCTCTCCACGCTGTGGGGCAAGCGAATCGTGGGCACGCTCGGCGGAAGCGGACGAAGCGAAGAGCTGATCGGGACCCTGGTCGAGCTCTACCGCCAGGGGCGCTTCCCCTTTGACGAACTCATTCGCAGCTATGACCTCCGCGAGATCGACGCGGCGTTCGCAGCGAGCAGCAGTGGCGACGTCCTGAAGCCTGTGCTCCGCATGCCCCACTGACGCGGCACACCGCGACGTTCATCGTTCGCGACTCATCCGATGAAACAGCACCAACACACACAAGGAGGCAGCGCCGTGGGACTACTGGACAGCGTTGATTGGCAGGGCAAGATCTTCGTGGGCGGCGACTGGGTCCCCGGAGCCGGTGGCGACTACGCCGTCGTCGAACCGGCCACCGGCAAGCAGCTCGGCCGGATGGGCAAGGCCACCGCCGCGGACGTCGCCAGAGCAGGTCGCACCGCGATGGAGGCGCAACGCGAATGGGCAGCGCTCCCTCATTCAAAGCGTGCGGCCGTGCTGCGCAAGGCGGGGGACCTCTGGCAAGAGCACGCCGACGAGATCACCGACTGGAATGTTCGAGAGGTCGGCGCGGTACCGGGCATGGCCGGCTTTGCGTTGCACGTCGCCGCCGAGGAGTGCTGGAACGCCGCGGCGCTCCCCAGCCATCCCATTGGCGAAATGTTGGCTTCCGAGCAGCCGCGGCTGTCCATGGCCAAGCGAATGCCGGCCGGTGTCGTCAGCGTGATCTCACCGTTCAACGTGCCGATCATCCTCGGCATCCGATCGGTGGCGCCCGCGCTTGCGTTGGGGAACGCTGTGCTGCTCAAGCCCGATCCGCGCACAGCGGTGACCGGCGGTACCTTGATGGCCCGGATTTTCGAGGAAGCCGGCTTGCCGGCCGGTGTCCTCCAGATGCTGCCGGGCGGCGCTGATGTCGGCGAGGCCGTCGTCATCGATCCGAGCGTGCGGGTCGTCTCCTTCACAGGGTCCACCGCGGTTGGCCGGCGCATCGGCGAGCTTGCCGGCAAACACCTGAAGCGTGCGCACCTCGAGCTCGGCGGGAATTCCGCCCTCCTCGTCCTCGATGACGCCGACGTCGAAGCGGCGGTCAATCTCGCGGCTTGGGGTTCGTTCTTCCATCAGGGGCAGATCTGCATGACGACGGGCCGGCACCTCGTAGCAGGTGGCTTGTACGAAGAATTCGTGGAGCGCCTTGCCGACAAGGCCAGCCGGCTTCCGGTCGGCGATCCCGCCGCGAGCCAGGTTGCGCTCGGCCCGATCATCGACGAAGGACAACGAAACAAGATCCACGCCATGGTCACCGACAGCGTCGGCGATGGCGCTCGTGTGGCCGCGGGAGGCACGTACGACGGCCTGTTCTACCAGGCCACCGTCTTGGCAGACGCTGGTGTGACCTCACCGGCTTTCGCCCAGGAGGTTTTCGGTCCCGTGGCCCCGGTCACAAGAGTGTCTTCCGAGGACGACGCTGTTCGGCTTGCCACGGAGTCGGAGTACGGGCTCTCCCTTGGCGTCGTCACCCGAGACGTCATGCGCGGTCTCGCGCTGGCTGAGCGGATCCCCACGGGGATCGTTCACATCAACGACCAGACGGTCAACGACGAGGCGAACGCGCCCTTCGGAGGCGTCGGAGCGTCTGGGACAGGGTCGCGTTTCGGGGGCGCGGCAGCGAACATCGAGGCCTTCACCGAGACTCGGTGGATCACGATGCGTGGGGAGCCCGCGCGGTACCCGTTCTGAACCCGGGAGCGGTGGTGCGGGCCCGGGTCAGGTCCCGCACCGGCTGCGGCGGGAGGAACGAGGGGCGGACCAGTCCGTGGGCGCCGAGCTGGGCCGGCCAGGAGGAGTCGGAGACGTCCGTCCTACGGCCGGGCATGTTCTGACCTGCCGGGCGTTGACCAGGATCACGTTCAGGTCGTCGGTCAGCAGACACCATCCTGCCCGGCCACGGCGAGCCGACCACCCCCGCCATCAGGGCCGAGCTCACCGACTACGTCAACGCCGGCCGGGAGCTGCTCGGTGACGACGGCGACGCCTACAAGAAGGCCATCACCGAGCGCTACCCCGCCTACCAGGGCGCAGCCCTCATCGACGTCGCCAACGCCTACATGTTTCGGCCCCAAGAATTGAGTCCGCTCCGACATCCAGGAAAGCGCCCAAGTTCCAAGAGAGGGAACATCGTGACTTACCGCATGTCCAGCCAGCGCACGGCCACCCGTCGCATCCTCTTCGCCACGGTCGCCACGTCCGCCCTGCTGGGCGCCGCGACCGTACCCGCCGTCGCCTCGCCGCCCGTCAGCGCGGGTCACGCCTTCGGGCACGTCGACGGCGGCGCCCGGCTCGATTACCAGAAGACCGTTGCCGTACGCGTCCTTAAGGGGGCGTTCGAGCGGGGTGACACCGTGGTCGTGGACAGGTTCGTGCGGGCCGATTACATCCAGCACAACCCCCTCGCGCCCGATGGCGCCGAGACGTTGAAGAACTTGGCTGTCGGGATGCATCAGCAGTTCCCCAACGCCAAGTACGACATCAAGCGGGTCATCTCCGAGAACGACCTCGTCGTGGTGCACTCCAACCTCGTATTGACGCCGGGAAGTAGAGGCTCGGCCGTATTCGACATTTTCCGGTTCCATGGCGGCAAGATCGCCGAGCATTGGGACACCGGGCAGAACGTCCCCGACACCAGTGTCAACGGCAACGACATGTTCTCCACAGTCAGTCGGCCGCAGACCGGGCAACCCGGGCCGCGGTGGCTCACCGCCTACAACAAGAAGCTCGTCACCAAGGCGTTCGACCGGCTCATCGTCGACAAGGATCTCTCAGCGCTCGACACGTACTGGAGCACCGAATACCACCAGCACAATCCCACCATCGCGGATGGCCTGGCCGGTGCGCGGGACGGCCTCGGGGCGTACTTCCGGGCGTTCCCGGAGCTGGCCGTCTCTCGTAAGCGCGTTGTCGCCGAGGGGGACCTGGTCGCCGTCCACAGTCACTACGTGAACGCGCCCGGAGAGCGCGGGCAGGCCGTCGTGGATCTGTTCCGGGTGCGGGGCGGGAAGATCGTCGAGCACTGGGACGTGCTTCAGGACGTCCCGGCCACTTCCGCCAACGACAACACGATGTTCTGAATCTGAGGGGCGTTCAACGAACACAGAATGCCTCTTTGTGTTCCAGTAGGTTCCTCGCCGGGCGGGCGGGATCTCGCTTTCACACGCCGGCCGTCCATCGGTCCGTCCGTGTGCCCTGGCGACCTCGCCCCGACATGCGGACGGAGCCCACCGCAGGGGCCGACGGCGGAACGCAGTCCGCCGGGTCAGTGATGCACCTCCGCAATCGGCGGGTCGCCTCCGAAGCAGTCCGCCAGGTCCGCCGCGGCCTGGTCCGCACCTACGGGGACGCATCCCGCCGCCTCTCCCGCCCGCTCACGGTCGAGGAGATCAGCCAGATCGCCGCCCAGACCCGCCACAAGAACCTCGGCGTGCTGGTCAACCGCCACATCCGCCTACTCGAAGCCCTCAAGAACACCTGCAGCCGGGCGACTTCGGGCTCTGATCTCCTCGGCGACTGGGTGGACTTCGGAATCGACTCGCTTCGCCACGCCCTTGCCGGGAGAGGGAGCTGCATCCGCATGACGCACGTCCGCAGCGTCAGGGCCCATCTTGCGGACGTGGGACCTGTCGGGCCGCATTCCTGAACTGGATCGGGCTCTGTCCGGCTCGGGACTGGAAGTATTTGTTGAAGTTGGTGGCACTGCTGAAGCCGAGGTGTGCGGCAACGCGGGCGGCGGGCTCGTCGCTGTGGGCCAGGCGGCGCTTGGCTTCCAGCATGACTCGTTCGTCGATGAACTCCTTGGCGTTGGTACCGACCGCTGATGCGGTTGCCCTCCTCAGCGTGCGCGGGGAGTAGCCCAGGGCTCTCGCGTAGTCAGCGACCTGATGGGTCTTGGTGAAGTCACGCTCGACTGCCTCGCGGAATCGGCGGAAGGTCTCGCTGCCCTCCGTAGCGTTGGGAAGCCCACTCGGTCGGTCGGCCAGCCGGAGCACCAGCACGGACAGCAGGTGCCGCAGGATGGCGATGTGCACGTCGAGCGGACTCGCGCCGACGGCACCGAACTCATGACAGAGGTGCTCGATCGCCAGATCGACGGCATGGTCGTCGACGGCGAAGTACTGCACGGGGCTGCCCGGCGTCTCCAGGCGTGCCGCGACTACCGTGGCTGGATCGAGGAAGTCGCTCTCGAAGAGCACGAGATGCCCCTCGACCTCGCTCAGGTCCCCCCACCTCTGGACCTGCCCCGGACGGACCCACAACCAGCTCCCGGGGGTCGCGTCGTATGTGGTGAAGTCGACCTCCTGCTTCAGCGTCCCGCTGACCGTGGCGATGAGGTGGTGGAAATCGGGGCGTTGCGGCGTCGTGAACCAGCCGCCGCCACGCCGCCGGAACTCGGACAGTGACATCACCTCGACGCCGGCCGGAGTGCCGACGCGCGCGTTGAAGTCCACCCTCGGGATGGCATCGCGGGTGCTCTGTCCGATATTCACCATCACGAGACCAGAACCTACCGCAGCACCGACCGAATCTGGGACCAATGTTGATGTCAGAAACCCAAGCCGCCCACCAGGCCACAAGCACGAGGGAACGACGAATATGAGCGACAACAAGACCACCGTCCTCACCGCAGTCAAGGAGCTTTTCGGCGACAAGGACGCCACCGCCGTCGACCGGTGGGTCGCGGCCGACTACCGCCAGCACAGCTCGGCCGCGCCCGACGGTCCCGAAGGCCTGCGTGGGCTGATCGGGTCACTCACCGACGACGTCCGTCACAAGGTCGCCCGGACCATCGCCGAGGGCGACCTGGTCGCGGTCCACGGCGTCTACTACGGCTTCGGTCCGGACCCGCTGGTCGCCTTCGACCTGTTCCGCGTCGCCGACGGCAAGCTCGCCGAGCACTGGGACGCGCTCACCCCCCAGGTCACCAAGACTGTCTCGGGCCGCTCGCAGGTCGATGGCCCGGCAGAGGTCAGCGACCTCGACAAGACTGAGGCCAACCGTGCCCTGGTCCTCGAGTTCGTCGAGAAGGTCCTCAAGGGCGGTGACTTCTCCGTGCTGACCGACTTCATCTCCACCGAGCAGTACGACCAGCACCACCCGGAGATCGCTGACGGGCTTGACGGGCTCGGCGCCGCCTTTGCGGCGTGGACCGAACAGGGCAAGAAAATCGCCTACGGGACGACTCACCGGGTGATCGCCGAGGGCAACTTCGTGTTGGTGGTCTCCGAGGGCGAGTTCGATGTTCCGGTCGCGTACTGGGACCTGTTCCGTGTCGCCGACGGCAAGATCGTCGAGCACTGGGACATCGTCGCCCCCATCCCGGACACCCTGCCGCACGACAACGGCCTGTTCTGATCGCCGGACCCGAAAGGCGATGACGCGACGGGCGCGCCCCCGTTTGCCGGAAAGACGATCGAGCTCAGCGTCGACAACGGCGTAGCTTCGCAACAGCTGAGCGACGCCCGGGCCGGCGCCGACCCGGGCGTGACGGTCGGTGGTTTCCTGCCGGCACCTCTTTCCGCTTCGGCGTGACGGGCTGGTGCGACCGCGAGGGGCTCCACCGCATCCCCGCCCCGGACGACAAGCCGACGCAGGCTGCGGTCCCGGCATGGACGGAGGAGTGTCCGCGCCCGTTCCCCGGTCTTGGTCGCGCTGTGGGGCAGGCGGCCGCTCAGGCGGTGTGGAGGACCTGTTCGGCCCATATGGTCTTGCCCGCACGTGTATGGCGAGTGCCCCAGCGTTCGGTGAGCTGGGCGACCAGCAGCAGGCCGCGGCCGCCCTCGTCGCTCAGCCGGGCCCTGCGCAGGTGGGGGCTGGTGCTGCTGGTGTCGGACACCTCGCAGGTGAGTGTCCGGTCCTTGATCAGCCGCAGCCGGATCGGGCCGGTGCCGTAGCGGATGGCGTTGGTGACCAACTCGCTGACGACGAGTTCCGTGACGAACGAGGCCTCCTCGAGCCCCCACTCGGCGAGACGGTCGCCGGTGCGCTTGCGTGCCTCGGCCACGATCGCGGGATCGCTGGGCAGATCCCAGGTAGCCAGGCTTTCCGGGCCAAGAGCACGGGCGCGGATCAGCAGCAGGGCGACGTCGTCGCCGTCGGCCGCGAGGTGCTGGGTGTCCAGGACGGTGTCGCAGAGGGCTTCGAGCGAGGGTTGTGGCCGGGCCAGTGCCCGGCACAGGATTCGGTTGCCTTCGTCGAGGTCGTGGTGGCGGCTTTCGATGAGGCCGTCGGTGAACAGAGCCAGGACGCTGTTTTCGGGCAGCGTGAACTCCGCTGCTTCGAAGGGCAGGCTGCCCAGGCCGAGGGGAGGGCCCGCGGGCAGGTCCACGACCTGGGCCGTTGCGTCAGGCCCGACCAGGATCGGGGGCGGGTGGCCGGCGCGGGCCAGCGAGCATGTGCGGGAGACGGGATCGTAGACGGCGTACAGGCAGGTGGCGCCGACTTCTCCCGGGATCTGTGACGCCGAAACGTCGTCGGAGTCATCGGCGTCCTGGGGGAGCCCGGAGTGGGTCACGATGTCGTCGAGGTGGGTGAGGAGCTCGTCGGGCGCCAGGTCGATGTCGGCGAGGGTGCGTACCGCTGTGCGCAGGCGGCCCATGGTGGCCGAGGCGCTGATGCCGTGCCCCACGACGTCGCCGACGACGAGGCCGACGCGCGCACCGGGGAGCGGGATCACGTCGAACCAGTCGCCGCCCACCCCGGCGTTGCCGCCCGCAGGCACATAACGCGACGCCGTCTCCACCGCGGGGTGGAGGGTCGGCTTTCCCGGCAGCAGGGACCGCTGGAGCGCCAGCGCGGTGCCGCGCTCGTGGGTGAAGCGACGGGCGTTGTCCAGGCAGACGGCGACCTTGGCCACCAGGTCCTCGATGACGGTCAGGTCATCGGGGCCGAAAGGGTCGGGAGAGGACGAGTGCCGGAGGAAGAGGGCGGCCCCGAGGGTCACGCCGCGGGCCCGGACGGGCACCGCGAGCAGGGAGTGGGTGCCGAAGGCGCGGGCGTGCGCCGCCTGGCCGGGGTCCTCGGCGAGCCAGCGCACGATGTCGGGGTCCTGCACATGGCTCAGCACCGTGCGGCCGGTGACCTGGCAGCGGACGACGGGAGAGGACTGCGGAGGGGTGTGGACCGCGCCGACGCCAGGGGCGGCGCCGGGCGGAAGAGGGCGGGTGCCGCCCTGCGCCGCCCGTCGCAGCGAGAGGGGCCCCGTGCGGGTGCCGGGGCTGGGCAGCGCACCGCGGAAGACGTCCTCCAGGAGATCGACGCTGACGAAGTCGGCGAAGTGGGACACCGTCACGGTGACGTCGACGAGTTCCTGGGCGGTTCCCGCCACGTCCAGGCTCGCGCCGATGCGGGTCCTGGCCTCGCTGAGCAGGGCCATGCGTTCGCGGCTGTGGTGCTGCTCGGAGTAGTCGTTGCCCACCATGCCCACCGCGTGCACCCGGCCGTGCGCGTCTTTGAGGGGGAAGACGTCCACGGCCCAGGCGTGTGCCCGGGGTTCACGCGGGAGTGCGACGAAGAGTTCTGTGTATTCCGGCTCGCCGGTCTCGGCGACCCTGAGAATCCTGCGCTCCGCCTCCTCGAAAGCGGGTCCCGGGAGGAATTCGGTCAGGCGTCGGCCGCGGACTTCACTCTGGGGGAGGTCCACCGTCCGCCGTGCGGCCTCGTTGGACCACAGCAGCCGCCCCTCACGGTCGTAGATCGACAGAGACGGGGACTGCTGCTCCAGCATCCACCACATGAGGTCCTGCAGCTTCCCCGTCCCCGGTGACGCAATGGTTGTCACGAGGAAGTTCTGCTGCTGCGTGGCGCCGGACAACGGGCTCAGGTGGACCTGCGTGTCCAGCAGGCTGCCGTCGCGATGGCGCACCGTCTCACCGTCGGCGGAGACCAGATCGTCCAGGGGCCGGCCGATGATCTCCGCGGGGGTGTATCCCAGAAGTTCCTGGGCCTCGCGGCTCCAGTAGGCCACACGTCTGTCCCCGTCCGTCACCGCTATGGTCACGGACTCGACGGGGTGGGCCTTGTCCAGCTGCCGTGTGCGTCGGCCGGGCGGCCCGCCGGTGCGATGCATGGCGCACCTGGTCTTTCTGCCTTGTGCCGGAGCACTGTCCACGATCGTACGGGGAGCGGCGGAGGGCAAGACGGGACGGGGCGGCCGGCCGGGCGGTTCAGCCGTGGGGTCCCGTGCCGCGCGGGAACGTGTCGACGACGAGCGGGCCAGTGTGTCGGCGTTCTGCCGGACATGGTCCGGGTCGAGATCCGCGCCGCCGGCTGCGACTGCGGCCACCCCGCCTACTGTCGTGCGACCCGCGGCGTCCCTGCCCAGTTGAGCCGATTTCCGCATCGAGGCGCGCTCATTGGCCTCGTCTGCTTTGTGGCGCGGGCAGGCAAGGGATGGTCCCTGACACACCTGCCCGGCGATGGTTCGAATGGCGGCTACTGCCCACGCGGAGAGGTCGAATCGCCTCGAGCCCCTCGGGTTGGGTGACCTGTCCTTGGTCGGCGTGGACTCCAGCCGCCTGTCCTCACCAAGACGCTGCTGGGATTATCGCCGGCAAGGACGTGCGGGAGGCTCTCCGGGTAAATAGGCCCTAGAGCAAAAGGCGGTTCGCAGGCAGGTTCAGCATCTGCACAGCCTTTTCCCGCATCTCGATTTTGCGGATCTTGCCGGTGACGGTCATGGGGAATGCGTCGACGACGTGCACGTAGCGTGGAATCTTGAAGTGGGCCAGCTTGCCGCTGCAGAATTCACGCACGGCGTCGGTGGTGAGCGGTTCGGCGCCGTCGTGCATGCGGACCCAGGCCATCAGCTCTTCGCCGTACTTCGGGTCCGGGACGCCGATGACCTGGACATCCAGGATGTCCGGGTGGGTGTAAAGGAACTCCTCGATTTCGCGCGGGTACAGGTTCTCCCCGCCACGGATCACCATGTCCTTGATGCGACCGGTGATGCTGAGGTATCCGTCGTCGTCCATGACCGCGAGGTCGCCGGTGTGCATCCAGCGTGCGGCGTCGATGGCCTCGGCGGTTTTCTCGGGTTCACCCCAGTAACCGAGCATGACCGAGTAGCCGCGGGTGCACAGCTCTCCGGGTTCGCCGCGCGCAGCGGTCGTACCCGTCAGCGGGTTCACCACCTTGACCTCCAGGTGTGGACCGACAGTGCCGACGGTCGAGACACGGCGGTCCACCGAGTCGTCCGCGCGCGTCTGGGTCGAAACCGGCGAGGTCTCCGTCATGCCGTAGCAGATGGACACCTCGGCCATGCCCATGCGCTCGATGACCTCCTTCATCACCTCGATCGGGCAGGGTGAGCCCGCCATGATGCCGGTACGCAGGCTGGACAGGTCGAACGAGTCGAAGTCGGGGTCGGCGAGTTCCGCGATGAACATTGTCGGGACCCCGTACAGCGATGTGCAGGACTCCTCCGCGACCGCGGCCAAGGTGGACTTGGGGTCGAATGACGGTGCTGGGATGACCATGGCCGCGCCGTGACTGGTGCACGCGAGGTTCCCCATCACCATGCCGAAGCAGTGGTAGAAGGGCACCGGGATGCAGACGCGGTCGTTCTCGGTGTAATTGCACAACTCGCCCACGAAGAAGCCGTTGTTGAGGATGTTGTGGTGCGACAGGGTGGCTCCCTTGGGGAAGCCGGTGGTCCCCGAGGTGTACTGGATGTTGATCGGGTCGTCCGGACTCAGCGTGGCCTGCCTCTCGGCCAGCACGGCCGGGTCGCCCTGCCGTCCGTCCGCCAGCAGGGAGTTCCAGACGCGGTCGCCGAGCAGGATCACGTGCTCCAGCGCTGGGCAGCGCGGCGCCACTTCGGCGATCATGGCGGCGTAGTGGGAGGTCTTGAATGTCTCCGCGGCGATGACCAGCCGGATTCCGGCTTGGTTCAGTACGTACTCCAGCTCGTGGGAGCGGTAGGCGGGGTTGATGGTGACCAGGATGGCGCCGATTTTCGCGGTGGCGTACTGCGTGAGGGTCCACTCCGCACAATTGGGTGCCCAGATGCCTACCCGATCTCCTTTGCCGATACCCAGCTCCAGCAGCCCGTGCGCCAACGCGTTGACGTCGGCGGCGAGTGCCGCATAACTCCAGCGGCGCCCGGTGGCCCGCTCGATCAACGCATCCCGCTCGGGAAATGACAGCACCGTGCGATCGAAGTTCTCGCCGATCGTGTCGCCGAGCATGGGCTTTGAGTAGGCCCCTGATGCGTAGCTGGGCGCACTCTGCGTTGTCGGCACCAGGTATCTCCTTCATATGGCGACCGGTGGCGACCGGTAAATATGGTGCGCCCCTTGCCGCGTCATGGGCAGGGAATGCGGATGTCATCGAATCGTGTCGTGACCGCCGTTTGCCGTGGCGTTACGGCAACTTATGCTCCGGGTTACGCCGTTGGCTGGCTACCCCCGAAATGAGGTAGGGGCAAATGATCGCAAATCCGGACGATGTCATGAGGCCTGACGATGGAGACGCGATCCGGCACGCCCTTCGGCTGACCCAGGGGCGCGCCGGTCTGCCGGTCGTCTTCGGCGGGCAGGTGCGGGACGGGGTTCTGCACCTGCTGCAGTTCGTCGGTGTCCGGACGACGGCCATGCACGGGCTCGACATTCGTCCGGGCGCCGGCCTGGGCGGGCAGGTCCTGGCCCGGCGTCGGCCTGCCGCCGTGGCCGACTACCGGTCCGCCGACTCCATCACGCACGACTACGATGCCGCAGTGATGGCGGAGGGTATCCGCTCGATCGTCGCCGTCCCGCTGGTGGTGTCGGGCGCGGTACGCGGAGTGCTGTACGGAGCCACTCGTGGACCCGCGCCCCTCGGAGACCGCGCGACGACCGCCATGGTCGACGCCTCACGGCAACTGGCCGGGGAGATCGCCATCCGCGACGAGGTCGACCGGCGGCTGAGGCTCCAGCAGGCCGTTGCGGCCGACCGTGGATTTCCCGGAAGCCGGCTCGCCGCTGAAGAGGTCCGCCAGGTCCATGCGGAACTCCGCGTCCTCGCACAGGAAACCAGCGACGACGCTCTGCGTGAGCGGCTCCTTGAGGCGTCGCGGCGGCTGGCCGGTCTCGGTACGGCATCCGAGCCGGACGCCTCCTCCCCGCTGTCACCACGCGAAGTCGATGTCCTCGCCCAGGTGGCCCTGGGGTGCAGCAACGCCGAAGCCGGCAGGCGCCTGTCGCTGCTGCCGGAGACGGTCAAGTCGTATCTGCGCAGCGCCATGCGGAAGCTCGATGCGCACACGCGATTCGAGGCCGTGATCACCGCGCGGCGCCGCGGGCTTCTTCCGTAGGCACCTGGCGGTGGTCCGCATCGGTTCCGCGAGACTCCGCCTCCGCCCCTCCTGTGGCTGTGCCGACCACTCGCGAGATCGCTGTGATCGATGCGATGCCAGGCGGATCGCGACCGGCAGCAGCCCGCGTGGGTCCGGATCGACGGGGTCGCGGGTAGCGGCCACCTGCCGGTCAAGAGTCATGGACCGGTGGAGAGATACGGTCTGGGACGAGAGTGACCCATGGCCGCGGCCGTGGGCGCTCGCCCGCCCCGGCCTGCCCGGCGGCGGGGCAGGCCAACGCATGCTCCGCTACCGGTGCCAAGCGGCTGGCACGCGGTGGTACACCTGGCGCGGACTGCGGACCGTCGGTGACCGCCGCGGAACAGGACACCACACCGGAGTCTTCGGCATGAGGACTCCGGTGTCGCCGAACGCCATGGCGGAGGTTCGCGAGATCACAGGGACGGACGTCGCCGTTCTGGCGCACGGCATCGGCATCGGCGTCGGCCCGGTGTGCCGGCCCGCGCGCATCCACCTCGGGCCGGTCGGCCTGCGGTTGCCCGGTCAGCCGGCACGTTCTTTGGGGACGCCGAGCGCGGGAGCCACCGTGATGCCTGCTCCGCTCTTGCTGCGCACCTCCTCCACCGAGATCCCGGGCGCGGTTTCGGTCAGAACGAGGCCGTCTTGGGTGATGTCGATGACACCCAGGTCGGTGATGACGCGCTGCACGCAGTTCTTGCCGGTCAGGGGGAGCGTGCACTCCTGGACGATCTTCGGTGTGCCGTCCTTGGCCACGTGCTCCATCAGCACGACGACCTTCCGTGCGCCGTGCACGAGGTCCATCGCCCCGCCCATCCCCTTGATCATCTTGCCGGGGATGGTCCAGTTGGCGAGGTCGCCGGTGGCGGAGACCTGCATGGCGCCGAGGATCGCCGCGTCGATGTGCCCGCCCCGGATCATTCCGAAGGACAGCGAGGAGTCGAAGAAGGAGGCGCCCGGCAGTACGGCCACGGTCTCCTTGCCGGCGTTGATCAGGTCGGGATCGACCTGATCGGCGGTGGGATAGGGGCCGACGCCCAGTATGCCGTTCTCGGACTGCAGGACCACGTGCACGCCGGGCGGCAGGTGGTTGGGCACCAGCGTCGGCAGTCCGATGCCGAGGTTCACATACGATCCGTCGGTCAGTTCGGCGGCCGCCCGAGCGGCCATCTCGTCCCTGGACCAGGCCATCAGTTCTGTCCTCCCCTCGCACCAGGCTGTCCCGGCGCTCCATCGACGACCGCCGGGACCTGGCGCACCGTCACCTTCTCGATCCGCTTGTCCGCCGCTTCCGCCGCGCTCAGGGGAAGCACCGACTGCACGAACACGCCCGGCAGATGGACCGTGTCCGGGTCGAGCTCGCCGGGCTCGACCAGTTCCTCGACCTCCGCGATGGTCACCCGTCCCGCCATCGCCGCGAGGGGGTTGAAGTTACGGGCCGACTTGGCGAAGACGAGATTGCCGTGCCGGTCCCCTCTGACCGCCCGGACGAGCGCGAAGTCGGTGGTGATGGCTTCCTCCAGTACGTACCCAGCACCGCGGAATTCGCGCACCTCCTTCTTCGGGGAGGCCACGGTCACGGCGCCTTCGGCGTCGTAGCGCCAGGGCAGCCCGCCCTCGGCGACCTGGGTGCCGACGCCGGCGGGGGTGAAGAAGGCGGGTATGCCGCAGCCGCCGGCGCGCAGCCGTTCGGCAAGGGTGCCCTGGGGGACCAGTTCCAGCTCGATCTCACCGGAGAGGTACTGACGGGCGAACTCCTTGTTCTCTCCGACGTAGGAGGAGGTGGCGCGGACGATGCGCCTGGCTTCGAGGAGCACGCCCAGGCCCCGGTCGTCGACCCCGCAGTTGTTCGACACGACCTTCAGATCCGTCGTGCCGCGCTCGAGCAGCGCCTGGATCAGCGCCGAGGGGATGCCGCACAGGCCGAATCCGCCGACGGCCAAAGACGCTCCGTCAGGGATGAGCGCGACCGCTTCGGCCGCCGATGTGATGACCTTGTCCATCAGCGTGCCCCCTCCAGGTCGGCAAGGCCGAGTTGCCGGGCGATGAGCATGCGCTGGATCTCGCTGGTGCCCTCGCCTATCTCGAGGATCTTGGCGTCACGCCAGAAGCGGGCGACGGCGTACTCGTTCATGAAGCCGTAGCCGCCGTGGATCTGGGTGGCGTCGCGGGCGTTGTCGACGGCGATCTCGGAGCTGTAGAGCTTGGCGAGTGCGGCTTCCTTCTTGAAGGGCTCCCCGGAGACCAGCTTCGAGGCTGCGTGGTGCCAGGACAGGCGTGCGGTGTGCGCACGCATCTCCATGTCGGCGAGCTTGAACTGGATGGCCTGGTTGGCGCCGATGGGACGGCCGAACGCCTCCCGCTCGCGGGCGTACTTCAGGGACTCGTCCACGCAGCCCTGGGCCAGACCGGTGGCGAGCGCGGCGATGGCGACCCTGCCCTCGTCGAGGATCTTCAGGAACTGGGCGTAGCCGCGGCCGCGCTCGCCGAGGAGGTTGTGCGCCGGAACCCGGACGTCGGCGAAGGACAGCTCCCGGGTGTCGGAGGCGTTCCAGCCGACCTTGGAGTACGGCGCCGCCACCGTCAGGCCCGGGGTGCCCGCGGGGACGATGATCGCGCTGATCTCCTTGGTCCCGCTCTCCGTGGTGCCGGTGACCGCGGTGACGGTGATCAGCCCGGTGATGTCGGTACCGGAGTTGGTGATGAAGCACTTGCTGCCGTTGATCACCCATTCGTTCGTGGCCTCGTCCAGGCGCGCGGTGGTGCGGGTCGCCCCGGCGTCCGAGCCGCCGCCCGGTTCGGTGAGGCCGAAGGCGCCGAGGATCTCACCGGCGCAGAGCCGGGGCAGCCACTCGGCCTTCTGCTCCGGTGTCCCGAAGAGATGGATGGGCATGGCGCCGAGCGAGACGCCCGCTTCCAGCGTGATGGCCACTGAGGAGTCGACGCGGGCGAGTTCCTCCAGGACCAGGCCGAGAGCGAGGTAGTCCCCGCCCATGCCGCCGTACTCCTCCGGGAACGGCAGCCCGAAGAGGCCGAGCTTGCCCATCTCCCGGACGATCTCGTACGGGAACTCGTGCCGCTCGTAGTGGCCGCCGATCACCGGGGCGATCACATCGCGGGCGAACTCAGCGACTGTGCGCCGCAGTTGTTCGTGCTCGTCACTGAGCCGGTGGTTCAACATGTCGTCCTCAATCTCATGACGGATGGGCAAGGGGCCGGGCAGCTGTCGGCGGATGGGAGGGGCGGGATTTCAGGCGGCCGGGCTGTCCGCTCCCGAACGGGTGTCGAGGCCGTGGGGGTCGGTGGGCTGCCCTGCAAGGGCGCGCACCGTGCGCGAGGCACTGGGGCGCCCGAGCTGCCCGGCCATCCACACACTGGTGTCGACCAGCGAGGCGAGGTCGACCCCGGTGTGGATGCCGAGGCCTCCCAGCATCCACACCAGATCCTCGGTGGCGAGGTTGCCGGTGGCGCTCTTCGCATACGGGCAGCCGCCCAGTCCACCGGCCGAGGAGTCCACGACGGTGATGCCGGCCTGCAGAGCGGCCAGCGTGTTGGACAGCGCCTGCCCGTAGGTGTCGTGGAAGTGCGCGGCCAGCCGGTCCGTCGTGATCCCGGCGTCCGCCAGCGCCTCCAGAAGCTCGTGCACCAGGCCGGGCGTGGCCACGCCGATGGTGTCTCCCAGACTGATTTCGTCGCATCCCAGGTCGGCCAGGCGCCGGACCACATCGACCACTTGAGGCACGGGTACGCGCCCCTCCCACGGGTCGCCGAAGCACATCGACACATAGCCGCGCACCCGCAGGCCGCTCTCGGTGGCGCGCCGGACGACCGGGGCGAACATCTCCAGCGACTCGTCGACCGTGCGGCCCAGGTTCTGCCGGGCGAACGTCTCGGTCGCACTGCCGAAGACCGCGATGTGCTGGACCCCCAGCGCCAGGGCGCGGTCCAGGCCGCGTTCGTTGGGGACGAGTACGGGCAGGTCGGTGGAGTGCGGCAGGCCTGGCTCGTCCGCCAGGGCGGTGAGGACGTCGGCGGCGTCCGCGAGCTGGGGCACCCACGTCGGATGTACGAAGCTCGTCGCCTCGATCGTGGTCAGTCCGGCGGCCGCCAGACGGCGGATGAACGCCGCCTTGACGTCGGTGGGGACGACCGCGGACTCGTTCTGCAGTCCGTCGCGCGGCCCGACCTCGTGGATGCGGACCGCGTCCGGCAGTCCGGACAGAGTCGAGGTGGCGGGGAGCAGGTGATCGGGAACCGACGGTCGTGAAGGTCCGGCGGGCCGCGTCAACCGGGTCTTGTGGCTTGGCTCCGGCATCAGGAAGCCCCCTCCTCGTTCGTCGCCTCGTCGGCCGCTGCGGGCTCCACGACGGCGAGGACTTCGTCCAGGGCCACGGTGGCGCCCGGTGCGGCGCGCAGCTCAGCGACCGTTCCGTCGAAGGGTGCGGTCAGGGCGTGTTCCATCTTCATGGCCTCGACGACGAGGACGACCTGACCCGCGGTGACGGTGTCTCCGACGGCCGCCTTCACCAGGGTGACCGTGCCGGGCATGGGTGCGGTGAGTGCGCCGCCCGCGGTTGCTCCGGCGTCGGCGCCGGCCGCGGCAACCGGATCGAAGGTCCGCAGCCGCCAGGTGTCGGCGCCGCGGGAGAGCCAGTGCACGACTTCTCCGGCCGCGGTCGTCTCCACCGTGTGGTCGAGCCGCTGTGTCTGGCCTCCCCAGGCCAGCAGCACTCTGCCGGTCCCGTCGCCGCGTAGGTCGGCCGAGATGGGTGCGGCGCCTTCGCAGGACACCTCGTACCGGCCCGGGCCGTGGGGAGTGCGGCGGACGCGTATCTCGATCGGCGCGCGGTCGCCGTCCAGGAACCGGTGCGTGGTCCAGGCCGGCCCGCCGATCCGCCAGCCGGACGGTACGGAGAAGGGGTCGACCCACGCCTGCGGATCCTGCCCCGTGGCGGGTTCCCGGGCGAGTTGAGTCGCGAGCGCGGCGGCCAGCGGAACCTCGGGCGGCATCATGGCGTGCACCAGCGAGCCGAGCCGGGCCTCGACCAGCCCGGTGTCCAGGCGTCCGGCCACCACGTCACCGTCGTCGAGCAGCCGGCGCAGGAACCCGGCGTTGACGGTGACTCCGTGCACCCGGGTGTCGTCGAGGGCGGCGCGCAGCCGGCGCAGCGCGGTGGCGCGGTCCGGGCCGTGGGCGATCACCTTGGCGAGCATGGGATCGTAACGGCTTCCGACTTCGTAGCCCTCGACCAGGCCCGAGTCCACGCGAACCCCCTCGCCCGCCGGTTCCCGCAAGGTCAGCACGCGCCCACCACTGGGAAGGAAGTCCCGTTCCGGGTCCTCGGCGTACAGACGGACCTCGATGGCATGGCCGTCGAATCCGACCTGCTCCTGGCCGAAGGGCAGCACTTCACCGGCGGCGACGCGCACCTGCCACTCGACCAGATCCAGGCCGGTCACCAGCTCGGTCACCGGGTGCTCGACCTGGAGCCGGGTGTTCATCTCCATGAAGAAGTACTCGTCCGGGCGGTCGGCGGAGACGATGAACTCCACCGTGCCCGCGCCGGTGTAGCCGCAGGAGCGGGCGGCCTCGACCGCCGCCGCGCCCATCGCCGCCCGGGTGGCCTCGTCGAGCAGGACGGACGGGGCCTCCTCGACGATCTTCTGGTGGCGGCGCTGGAGGCTGCATTCGCGCTCGCCCAGGTGCACCACGTTTCCGTGGGCGTCGGCCAGCACCTGGATCTCGATGTGGCGGGGACGGTCGATCCAGCGCTCGACCAGCAGGGTGTCGTCGCCGAAGGAACCGCGCGCCTCGCGCCGGGCCGCGGATATCTCCTCCCGCAGAGAAGCCGACTCCCGGACCAGACGCATGCCCTTGCCACCGCCGCCCGCCGACGGCTTGAGCAGCACCGGCAGGCCGACCTGCGACGCCGCCTCGGCGAGCTGATCGTCCGTCAGTCCGCTGCCGCTGCTGCCCGGCACCACGGGAACCCCGTACGCGCTCACGGTGGCCTTGGCGCGGATCTTGTCGCCCATCAGCGTGATCGCGGACGCGGGAGGGCCGATGAAGGCCAGCCCTGCCTCGGTGACGGCCCGGGCGAAGTCGGCGTTCTCCGAGAGGAAGCCGTAGCCGGGATGGATCGCCTGCGCACCGGTACGACGGGCGGCGTCCACGATCTGCTGGATGTCGAGATACCCGTCGGCAGGCCCGCCGGGACGCAAGCCGAGTGCTGTATCGGCTTCGCGTACGTGCCGGGCCCCCGCGTCGGCCGCGCTGTGGACGGCGACGGCACGGATGCCGAGCCGGTGCAGGGTGCGGATGACCCGTACCGCGATCTCGCCACGGTTGGCGATGAGGACGGTGTCGAACACCTGGAACTCCTGGGATGGGAACGAGAGGGTCACATGCGGAAGAGGCCGAACCGCGGTTCGGCGAGAGGGGCGTTGGCACAGGCGGTCAGGGCCAGACCCAGCACCGTGCGGGTGTCGAGCGGGTCGATGATCCCGTCGTCCCACAGCCGCGCGGTGGAGTAGTAGGCGCTGCCCTGCTGCTCGTACTGCTCGCGGATTGGGCGCTTGAACTGCTCCTCGGCCTCGGCGGACCACTCCTCGCCGCGAGCCTCCAACTGGTCCCGCTTGACGGTCGAGAGGACGGTCGCGGCCTGCTCGCCGCCCATCACGGAGATCTTGGCGCCCGGCCACACCCACAGGAAACGGGGGGAGTAGGCGCGCCCGCACATCGAGTAGTTGCCCGCGCCGTGCGATCCGCCGACGACGACCGTCAGCTTCGGGACCCGGGTGGTGGCCACCGCCGTGACCATCTTCGCGCCGTGCTTGGCGATGCCGCCGTTCTCATAGGCGCGGCCCACCATGAAACCGGTGATGTTCTGCAGGAACAGCAGAGGGATGCCGCGCTGGTCGCACAGCTCGATGAAGTGGGCGCCCTTCTGCGCGGACTCGGCGAAGAGGATGCCGTTGTTCGCCACGATGCCCACCGGGTGCCCGTGGACGTGGGCGAAGCCGGTCACCAGGGTCTGGCCGTACTCGGCCTTGAACTCGGCGAAGCGTGAGCCGTCGGTGATCCGGGCGATGACCTCCCGTATGTCGAAGGGGGTGCGGTTGTCCGCCGGGACGACGCCGTAGAGACCGGCGGGGTCCACCGCGGGCTCCTCGAACGGGGTGACGTTCCAGGGCCGGGGCACCCGCGGGCCGAAGGTGGCCACGATGTCGCGGACGATGCGCAGTGCGTGGGCGTCGTCCTCGGCCAGGTGGTCCACGACTCCGGAGACGCGGGCATGCACCTCACCGCCGCCCAGCTCCTCCGCGGTGACCACCTCTCCGGTCGCCGCCTTCACCAGCGGCGGACCGCCCAGGAAGATCGTTCCCTGATTGCGCACGATGACCGTCTCGTCGCTCATCGCCGGGACGTACGCGCCACCGGCCGTGCAGGAACCCATCACCGCCGAGATCTGCGGGATGCCCCGGGCCGACAGGTTCGCCTGGTTGTAGAAGATCCGCCCGAAGTGCTCGCGGTCGGGGAAGACCTCGTCCTGCCGGGGCAGAAACGCGCCGCCGGAATCCACCAGGTAGATACACGGCAGCCGGTTCTCCAGGGCGACCTCCTGCGCGCGGAGGTGCTTCTTGACCGTCAACGGGTAGTACGTACCGCCCTTGACGGTGGCGTCGTTGGCGACGACTACGCACTCGCGTCCGGCCACGCGGCCTATCCCGGCGACCACTCCGGCCGCCGGCGCGTCCCCGTCGTACATCTCGTACGCCGCCAGCGGCGCCAGTTCCAGGAAGGGCGACCCGGGATCGAGCAGGGTCTCCACGCGGTCGCGCGGCAGCAGCTTGCCGCGGGCAACGTGCTTGTCTCTGGCCCGCTCACCGCCGCCCTCGGACGCTTCGGCCAGCCGCTTGCGCAGCTCCGCCACCTCCGCGGCGTGTCTCGCCTCGTTGTGCCGGAACGTCTGTGAGAGCGGATCGGCCGCGGTCGTGAGCCGGGGCCCCGTGGCAAGAGTGTTCATGCGATGCCTCCTCGCGCGGACCACCTGGCAGACGAGCCAGGAGGTGGCACACGCTTGGCAAGAAATGTTAGTTAACGTTAACTAGCGTCCTGGACGTTAGCCCTCGTTAACAACGCCTGTCGAGAGACGTGGGTCACGTTCGCGGCGCGGCAACGAAGGAGAAGTCATGACCGAACAGACCCCTGGCCTGGTGGCGACCGACATCAAGGCCGGCATCGCCACCCTCACCCTCGACTCACCGGGCAACCGGAAACGCCCTCTCGGCCGCACTCGTCGAGCAGCTCCTCGCCGGCCTGGATCACGTGGCCGCCGACGAGAGCGTCCGTGCCGTCGTCCTCACCCACACCGGCCCGACCTTCTGCGCCGGAGCGGACCTCAAGGAGGCTGCGGACGGGGGCATGCGGCAGGGCGCCGAGGCCCTGCTGGAACTGCTGCGAAAGATCGTGGAGACGCCTGTACCGGTCATCGCCCACCTGAAAGGGAACGCCCGGGCAGGTGGCACAGGCCTGGTCGCGGCCGCTGACATGGCGGTCGCTCCCGCCGACACGACCTTCTCCTTCTCCGAAGTCCGCCTCGGCCTCGCCCCCGCGATCATCTCCCTCGCCGTGCTGCCCCGCCTCGACGAACGAGCGGCGGGGCGCTACTTCCTGACCGGTGAGACCTTCGACGGCGCCACGGCGGCCGACATCGGTCTGCTGACCGAGGCCCCGGACGGCGCACAGGCGACGGACGAGCGCGTCGCGGAACTTCTCGCAGCCCTGCGCCTGTGCTCGCGACAGGGACTGACCGAGTCCAAGAAGCTGACCGCGGCGCGCACGCGCCGGACGATCGAGGAGCGGGGAGCCGAGATGGTGAGGCTCTCCGCCGACCTGTTCGCCTCCGAGGAGGCCGCGGAAGGGATGCGCGCGTTCCGTGAGCGGCGCCCACCACGCTGGGCGCTGAACAGCTGATCCGTCCGTCAGCGGGCGTAAGCCCGGCGCGCGACATGTGCCGTTCCCCTAGAGGATCGTTTTGAAGTCGTCGGGTAAAAGGATCAGCCGGTGAACCGGACCACGCTGGTGTGCAGGTTGGTGGCGCCGCCGATCGAGTACTGCTGGTCCTGGTCGGCGGGGCCGAGACCGACGACGACGGTGAGACGTCCGTCGGTATCCGGCACGACGCTGCTGGGCACGCCGTTGATCACGACCGTGACGGCTTTGGAACTGTGGAAGAGGGGCGGTGTCGTGACCCGGGTCGTTCCACTGCCCGTGACGGTGAACCCGTCGGCACTCGCCTGGTGCAGGTCCAAGAACTCCAACGCGCGGTTCGGGTCAGCCGCGACCGACCAGCCGAACACCTTGAACTCCGGTTCGATGGACCGGTAGTCGAAGGTTGCCGGTTCCGAAGTTCCCTGGGAGAACCGGTCCGTGAACCGACTGAGGCTTGCGGTGATCTCCTGCTTGAACATGGCGGGCGTGTGGCATCCCCAGTTGTACGCGGTGAACGTGTGCGGGATGCCGAGCGCGAGGAGCCGGTTGTGCAGGCTGTACGTCTCCGGGTTGACGATGCCGGACTCCAGAACGCAGCCGACCGGACTGGTGGGATCGCTCAGCTCGGCGGCTCCCGGAACTCCGTTTCCGGTGTAGAGCTGCACGTCGACACTGCCCAGGTTTCCCGCCAGGTCGGTCGGGTTGTGCCCGCGCCAGCGGATCTCGTTGGTCACGCGGGGCCCGTAGATCGAGTCCGGAAGGGCGAGGTCCAGAGCCGGGCTGAGCGAGAGGACGGCGGCTCCGGGAACCCAGTTGCTGTCAGCCGCTCCGGACAGACTTGAGGTCGCGGCGAACAGATCAGGGTGCCTGGCGGCGAGCATGAGGGCGCCGTAGCCGCCCATCGATGCACCGAGGACCACACGGTGGGCGCGATCGGGAACGGTACGGAAGTTCGCTTCGATCAGTGAGATGAGCTGCTGGGTCACGAAGGTCTCGTACATCGGCGGGCCACCCGCACCGTTGTTGTACCAGTCGCTCCAGTACCCGGCGTTTCCACCAGGGATGGTGTCGCCGGTGTCGATGACTCCCTGGAGCGGGCTCGCGCTCGGTGAGACGACGATCGACGGGTAGGAGGAGGTGAGGCTCTCGCCGTTCATCGTGGTACGGAAATTCGTCTGGTCGCCGTTGGTGCCGACCAGGAAGTACGTCACCGGCCACCGGCGGGTCGGGTCGGCCGCGTAGCCGGTCGGCAGGGTGACCTCGACCTTGGCCGGTGCGGTGAACGACGGCGTCGCGACGGTCAGCGACACGGTGCGCTGGGTGACCCACTGCTCTCCGGTGATCGTCGCGCCGGCGACCGGCACGGTCCCCGGCATCGGCGGCAGGTCCCCGCTCGCGGCCGATGCGGATCCCGGCGCGAGGCCGGTGACCGTGCCCGCGGCGACGCACAGGGCGAACAGCGCGGCACGGACTCCGCTGATGCGGGCGGAAAGGCGAAGCAGGCTCATACAGATCCTTCGGGCTGAATCGGTTCGGAACGTGCGGGGGTGATGTCACCTGCGTCCTGCGCCCGGCAGGGGGTTACCGCGAGATGTCGGTGATCTCGCTCTGCCACTCGGGGTAGCGATGGCAGGCGACCGTCCGGCCGTCGGCCGTCGTCCGGGCCTCCGGCCGGGTCTGCCGGCAGCGTTCCTGAACCACCGGGCATCGGGCGGCGAACGGACATCCGCTCCCCGGCTGGGGGTCGCCGTTCGCGAGTTCACCGGCCGCGGCGATCGCGCGGCGCTTGCGTTGCACGGCGGGGTCGGCGACCGGGGCGGCCAGCAGAAGTGCCCGGGTGTAGGGGTGTGCGGGTTCCTGTGTCACCAGGCGGGTCGGTCCGGCCTCCATCACCTGCCCTCGGTACAGGACCGTGACGTCGTGGCAGATGTGCCGTACGACGGACATGTCGTGCGAGATGAACAGGTAGCCGACTCCATGTGCGTCCTGGAGGTCCGACAGGAGATTGAGGATCTGGGCCTTGACCGACAGGTCCAGCGCGCTGACCGACTCGTCACAGATCACCAGCTGGGGCTCGGTCATCAGGGCACGGGCGATGGAGATGCGCTGGCGTTGCCCGCCCGAGAAGTCGCGCGGGTACTTCGCGGCGGCGGCCGGGTCCAGTCCCACGTCCTCCAGCATCCTCGCCGTCCGGCGCGCGATGATCTCCCGGGAGCGGATGCCCTGGGCCAGCATCGGCTCCGCCAGGCTGCGGCCCACGGTGTAGGAAGGGTTGAGGGAGCTGTTCGGGTCCTGGAAGACGGCTTGCAGAGAGCTGCCGAGCTTCCTCCTTCGCGCAGGCTTCAGGTGAGTCGTGTCCTCGCCGAGCAGACGCACGCTGCCGGATTGAGTGGGCGCGAGGCCCAGCACCACCTTGGCGAGCGTGGACTTGCCCGATCCCGACTCTCCGACGAGCCCCATGGTCGTACCGCGCGGGATGGTCAGACTCACGTCGTCGAGTGCCTGGAACAGCGGCTCCCGGCGTCGGCGTCTGAATCCCACACTGACGTTGCGGACGTCCAGAACGGGAGACGGCTCCTCGGTCATAGCGGTAGTGCTCCTTCACGGACGAGATCCTCGGTGCGGATGCAGCGGGCGGCCGCGTCAGGGCCGACCGGCAGGAGAGGGACGGGCCCGCCGGTGCACTCCTCGCGCGCATGGACGCACCGGCCGGCGAATCGGCATCCGGTGGGCCAGGCCCCGGGGGGAGGCACCCGGCCGGGCAGCGTGGGCAGTCGTGCCCCCGCCTGCGCGGTGCTCGGATCGGCGGCCAGCAGCGCCGCGGTGTAGGGGAAGCGAGGTGCGTGGAACAGCCTGTGGGCAGGGGCCTGTTCGACCACCTCCCCGGCGTACATGACGACGGCCCGGTCGGCGATGTCCGCGACGACGCCCCAGTCGTGGGTGATCAGCAGGATCGCCATGCCGGTGCTCTGCTGCAGCTCGCGCAGCAGAGCGAGGATCTCCGCCTGCACGGTGACGTCCAGCGCGGTCGTGGGTTCGTCGGCGATCACCAGTTTCGGCCGGCCGGCGAGCGCGAGGGCGATGTTGACGCGCTGGGCCATGCCGCCGGATATCTCGTGCGGGTACGAGGCGAGCACGCGGTCGACGTTGTGCAGTTTGACCTGGTGGAGCAGTTCGGCGGCTCGTGCGCGCGTCGCGGGTCCGGAGAGCCGTTCGTGGCGGCGGATGACTTCCTTGAGGTGGCTGCCGACCGTATAGGTGGGGTCGAGGCTGCCGAGTGCGTCCTGGGCGATGTAGGCGATGCCGGAGCCGCGGACGGCTTGGTATGCCTTGGGGCCGCCGTCCACGAGGTCCGTACCGCGATAGACGACCTCGCCGCTGGTGACGTCGACACCGTCCGGCAGCAGCCCCAGCAGCGCGAGGGCGGTCATGCTCTTGCCGCATCCGGATTCTCCGACAACGGCGACTGTCTCTCCGGCGCCGATGCTGAACGTCACGTCGCTGACCAGGGTGGTGTCCCGGCCGGACGTGCTCGCCGCCACGGTGAGTCCCCGCACGTGGAGCAGGCCGTCATCCGGACTGCCCGACGGTGTCACCACCCTCGCCCGCTGTGCCGCGTTCGTCCTGCGGCCGCGTCCCGCCCGGCGTCCGCGCGGTGCAACTGTCCTGTGTTCGAAGGCCGTCTGCTCGCGGATGGCATCGCCGAGCACACCGAATGCCAGCACGGTGAGGGCGATCGTCACCCCGGGAGGAACGAGCAGCCACCCGTCGGAGGTGACGACGGTGGATGCCTGGCTGATCATCTCTCCCCAGCTCGGCCGGTCGCCCGCGGACATGACGCCGAGGAAGGCGAGCGCGGCCTGGAAACCGAGGCCGACGCCGGCGAACACCGACGCCTGGGCCAGAATCGGGCCGAGCACCCGGCGCAGCACGTGGCCGCTCATGATCCGCAGAGGGCGTACACCGGCCACCAGGGCGGCGGTGACGAACAGTTCCTCGCGGACCACGAGCGTGGCGCCGCGCACCAGCCGGACGAGACCCGGTGCGCCGAGCACACCGAGGGTGATCATGGCCGCGGTGGGGCTCGAGGAGAAGACACCGAGCACCACCAGGACGATGATGATCGCGGGGATGCCGAGGATGAGTTCGGCCGTCCGGCTGATCGCGGTGTCGAGCCAGCCGCCCCGGTAGCCGGCGAGGATGCCCAGCGGCACACCCAGCAGCAGGAACACCGCCAGCGCGGTGAGCGTGTTCACGAGCGCGGGGTTGATTCCGTACAGCAGGCGGCTGAGCACGTCGCGGCCCACCGTGTCGGTGCCCAGCCAGTGCGCACCCGTCGGGCCGCTGAGTACGGTGCTCAGATCCTGCTCATCGGGTGAATAGGGGGCGATGGCGGAGGAGAACAGCCCGGCCAGTACCAGCACAACCAGGTAGGCCGTCGCCAGAGCGCCCAGTGGGTGCCGGCCGAGGGCGCGGCGCAGCCCCCGGGGTTCGGGCGCCGGCTTCACCGTCTGTGCGGAGGCCTGGGAGACCTCCCTGTTCACGGCATTCGTCGTCATGATGTGCGCACCCTCGGGTTGACGACGTGGTAAGCCACATCGACGAGGAGGTTCACCGCGATGACGATCATCGTGAAGTACACGACGACTCCTTCGATCAGTGGCAGGTCATGGGAGGCGGTCGCCTGGACGGCGGTGCTTCCCAGCCCGGGGATGGCGAAGATGAACTCCACGGCCACGGCCCCGCCGAGGGCGCCGACGAACACCGTGCCGATCACGGTGAGGACCGGGACCGCGGCGTTCTTCAGCGCGTGCCGGTAGACCACGGACCGTTCCGGCACCCCGGCCGCCCGCAACGTGCGGACGAAGGGCTGGTCGAGCGCGGTCGCCACGGCGTCGCGGCTCTGCTTGGCGATCACGGCGGTGGCCGGGACCGCCAGGGTGACTACCGGCAGGACCAGGGAGTCGAACCACGCCGCCGGGTCCTCGGGCAGTGCCACATAGCCCGTGGGCGGGAAGAAGGGCAGCTTCACCGCGAAGAGGACGACCAGGACGAGCCCCAGCCAGAAGTCGGGAATGGCGAGACCGATGATGGATCCCGACTTGACCGCCTGGCCCAGTACGCCTCGCTGCGCACCGCGGACTCCGAGCAGGATCCCGACGACGGCGGCGAGGAGGGTGGCGCCGATGATCAGCGACAGCGACGGCCAGAGCCGGTCGTCGAGTTGAGCGGTCACCGGCTGCCGGTTGATCAGCGAGGTGCCGAAGTCACCGTGCAGCGCCCTGGACAGCCACCTCCAGTACTGGACCCACAGGGGCTGGTCCAGGCCCAGTTCATGGCGTGCGGTGTCCAGTTGGGCCTCGGTGGCGTTCTGCCCCAGCAGGGAGCGGGCTGCGTCGCCCGGCAAAAGCGCCACGAGGACGAAGGAGACCGCCGAGGCGACGAGTGCCAGCGGGACTGCCCAGGCCAGGCGGCGCAGGACAAGCCTTACCATCGGTCACCTCTCTTCGCGGACGCGCTCATCAGCCCTCCCGGCGCAGATCGGCGAACGTGGGAACCCCGGAGTTGGCCGTCGTGGCCTCAAGACCCGTGAGGCCCTTGGCGAGGTAGTAGCTCAGCGGTGCGCCGACGACGGGAAGTGCCCATGCCTGCTTCATGAGGTAGGCGTTGATCTGCTTCTGCAGCGCGGCGCTGTCCTTCTCGTCCGCCGCGAAGTACTGCTTGTACAGCTCGTCGAGGTGCGGGTCGGAGGTGTGGAAGGGGTTGAACGGCCCCTGCGGATTGACGACGCCGACGTGCAGTGTGGCCATGTTGGCGAGGCCGTACGCGATCACGGGGGCCGGATACTTCCCCGAGACCATCGCGACGAAGTAGTCGTTCGCGGTCGGCTTCGTGGTGATCTGGAGCTTGACGCCGACCTTCGACAGCTGGCCGGACACCGCCTGCGCCATCTTGTCGAGCCCGACGACAGTGGTGTCGAGCACGGGAAGCGTGAACCCGTCCGGGTATCCGGCCTCGGCGAGGAGGCTCTTGGCCCGCGCCGGGTCGTAAGGGTAGGTGGCGTCGAAAGAGGCGTCGTATCCGGCCTGTCCGGGGAGGGCGTACTGGGCCAGGGCCAGCTTCTCGTCGCCATACAGCGCCTTGGCTATGGCCTTGCGGTCGACGGCGTAGTTCAGTGCCTGCCGCACTCGGACGTCGCTCAGCGGCTTGCTGATCTTGCCCTGCCGGTCCGCGAGGTTGAGCCCGGTCATGGCCTGCTGCGGGGCCAGGACGGTGAGTCCGGCGCCCGCGGCCGCCTGGAGTGTGGTGGCGTCGCCCAGCGCCGCCTGGATCTGACCGGCCCGCATCGCCTGGATCATCGACGACGAGTTGGGGATGACGCGGATCGTCACCTGCTTCCAGTGCTGCCGGTCCTTGTTCCAGTAGTGCGGGTTGGGCACGAAGGTGTAGTGGTCCGAGGCGACCGTCCGGCTCGCGTCCAGCATGTACGGACCGGCTCCGGCCGTACCGTTGTCCAGCGACGCGGGCTTGGCCAGCGCCTTCGGGCTGGCGATGTTCCCCGCGCCGAACGCCTGGGCGAACGCGAACGTCAGGTTGGGGTCGGACGCGCGCAGCTTGAGCCGCACGGTCAGGGGGCCGGTGGCCTCGATGGACTCCACGTTGCCCAACAGGCCGGCCATGCCGCCGGTCTTCTGGGACCTCTCGTAGTCCAGGTACGTCTTCACCGCCTGGGCGTCCAGCGCCGTGCCGTCGCTGAACTTGACGCCCTTGCGCAGGGTCAGCTCGTAGGCGCGGTTGCCCTTGCCGACGTAGCCCCACTTGACCGCGAGACCGGGGCCGAACGTGCCGTCGGGCTGCATGACCACCAGCGGGTCGTAGGCCCACTGGTAGAAGGAGTCGTAGGAGGGGTCACCGACCGCCGGGTTCAGGCTCGGCGGCGACAGCGGAGCGCCGAAGGTGAGGTCGTCGCCCACGCTCCCGGCGCCGCCCTTCGAGGACGCGCCCCCCGAACAGGCGGTGAGGACCAGGGCGGTGGCGGCAACTACCGCGATTGCCGCGCTGCTGCGCGGTCGGGGTGCCTGGAATCTGCGGTGGGACAGGCGAATGGACACGTTCATCTCCGGCGACTCTGGGGAGTTTATCGATTTAGCGCGCGAGAACCCGGCGCGAGGTATGCGGGATGCGTCTGCCTGGCGTCAAGACGATCAAGGAAGGCCGCCTGATGGTGCAGGAGGCCCGTTCGCGGCTCCACGAACTTCAGATATCCCGCGGTGGCGAGATCTCGGTGTACCTTGCTCAAAGGTTTTAGCAGGATGCGCTCGACCGGATGCCCCGTCAATCCCCCCGAACGGGGGTAGGGGCCCCGGGTCGAGAACGCCGGACGGCACGAGCCATGCTTGGAGGAGCGCATGCCCCAGCGGCGGGTGACACTGGCCGACGTGGCCCGGCGCGCGGGACTGTCCACGACCGCGGCCTCGCTGGTACTGAACAAGCGACCGGGGACCCGGCTGTCCGAGGACGCGCAGCAGCGCGTCCTCGCCGCCGCCGAGGAACTGGGCTACCGTCCCAACGCCGCGGCCCGCAGCCTCCGTACCCGCAAGAGCTCCACCGTCGCCTTCGTGTCGGACACGGTCGCCACCACGCGTTTCGCCGGCGACATGATCCGGGGCGCTCTCGACGCGGCACGGGAACAAGGACACGTGCTGCTCATCGCCGAGACCCAGGGCAACGCCGATCTCGAGCGGGAGGCGATCGAGGCGATGCTGGACCGCCAGGTCGACGGCATCGTCTACGCCGCCATGTACAGCCGCAGGATCGCGGTCCCACAGGAGATCCTGAGCCGCCCCACGGTCCTGCTCAACGCCACCTCGGACGACCGGCTGCCCTCCGTACTGCCGGCCGACGAGGAGGCGGGGCATACCGTGGCCACCGCACTCCTCGTCCACGGACACCGCCGACTCGCCGTCATCGGGCGCACGGAGGAAAAGGAGCGTGACCCGTGGAAGTCCCTCGCTGTCCGCCCACGGCTGCGGGGCATACGGCGGGCCCTCGCCGATCGCCGTCTGCGGCTCGTCGGCGCCGAGTACACCGCCGAATGGGAACCCTCGCACGGGTATGAGGCCATGACCGCGCTACTGGGGCGGGCCAACCCGCCCTCGGGGGTCATCTGCATGAACGACCGACTGGCCCTCGGCGCCTACCAGGCCGTGGCCGAGGCGGGGTTGAGCATCCCGGGCGACATCTCGGTCGTCTCCTTCGACGACGATCCCATCGCCACCTGGCTCCGCCCCGGGCTCACCACGGCCGCCCTGCCCCACGAAGACATGGGGCGACTGGCTGTCCGGCTACTGCTCGACGAGGATCCCGGTCCGGGAGTGCGCTGGGTGCCGATGCCCCTGCGGGAGCGCGGTTCCATCGGCGCCCCTCGCGCCGACTGACATCACCGGTACACAACAGCGCGACGAGCTGGCCCTTGCGTGGGAGCCGTACAGCACACCATGATGCTAAATCGATTGAGCAAGGGAGACCACAGCATGCTGCGTCTGGCCGACCACTGGGTCTGGGACAGCTGGTACGCGCGGGACGACGAAGGCCGGCACCACGCCTTCTTCCTCCGCGCCTCCCGCGCCCTGCACGATCCCGAACGCCGTCACCGAAGGGCGTCGATCGGGCACGCCGTCTCCACCGACCTGCGCACATGGGAACTCGGCGCCGATGCCCTCACGGCCGCCGACGCGCCCGCCTGGGACGACCTCGCCACCTGGACCGGCAGCGTGGTCCGCGGCCCGGACCGGCGGTGGTACCTCTTCTACACCGGCCTCACCCAGGCCGCCGACCGCCATGTGCAGCGCATAGGCCTGGCCGTGTCGGACGACCTGGACGTCTGGCAGCGCCACGGCGACAAGGCCCTGGTAGAGCCCGACCCCACCTGGTACGAGGACTGTGACCCCTCCGCGTGGCCGGGCGAGGCGTGGCGCGATCCCTTCGTCTTCGCCGACCCGGCCGGGGACGGATGGCACATGCTCATCACCGCCTACGCCAAGCAGCGTCCTGCCCACGGCGGTGGAGTGATCGGACACGCCTGGTCACCGGACCTGCTCACCTGGCAGGTCCGGCCGCCGCTGACCGAACCGGCCGGATTCGGCCACCTGGAAGTCCCGCAGGTGGCCGTCGTCGACGGCCAGCCGCTCCTGCTCTTCTGCAGCAACTACGCCGAACAGCCCCTGACCCACCAGATCTGGGTGGTGCCCGGCCCCTCCCTCACCGGCCCGTGGGACATGGCACAGGCGCGGCCCGTGCTGGTGGAGAACCTCTACGCACCACGCCTGGTGCGGGACGCGGCCGGGGGCTGGAACCTCATGGGCTTCACCGAAGAGCGCGACGGGCTGTTCGCGGGTGAGCTGTCCGACCCGATCCCTGTTCGTTACACACCCGACGAAGGCCTCCACATCGTCGGATGAGTGGTGAATTCCAAATCCCGAGCATCTTGCTAAATCCATTCACCACTGTGCATCCTGCGGGTGCCTGACCGAGAACCCTTGAGAAGGACAACATGCACGCTCATCACGACGGTCTCGTCGCCACGGGTTACGGCAAGGTCGCCGACGCCTTTGCCGCGGCGCTGACCCGCAGCTCACGCGGCGGCGCGGCGCTGACGGTCATGGTCGACGGCGAGAAGGTGGTCGATCTGTGGGGCGGAGCGGCTGACGCCGGCGACGGCCGTGCCTGGAACCAGGACACCCCCACCGTGACGTTCTCCTGCAGCAAAGGGCTCCTCGCCGTCCTCGTCGCCCGGCTCGTGGAAGCCGGAAAGATCGACCTCGACCTACCGGCCAGCACCTACTGGCCAGAGTTCGGCCAGGCAGGCAAGGAGACCATCCCCGTACGGTGGCTGCTCTCGCACCAGGCCGGCCTGTCCTATCCGACCGAGGACATCACGAAGGCCGACGTCCTCGCGTGGCATCCCGTCGTGGACAAGCTCGCCGCCCAGGCGCCACTGTGGGAGCCCGGCACCGGTCACGGCTACCACGCCTTCACCTACGGTTGGCTGGTCGGCGAGGTGGTCCGCCGCGTCACCGGCCGGAGCGTGGGTGAGGCGTTCACAGAACTGGTCACCGGGCCACTCGGCGCCCGTGCGTGGTTCGGCGTGCCGCGCCGGGAACTGGCATCGGTGGCGGTTCTCGCGATGGACCCCGACATCAACGTCGACGCGTTGCCGCTTTCCCCGGAGCTCGCCCCTGTGAAAAGATCCTTCACCCTCGGTGGCGCCTTCCCCGGCACGCTCGCCGGAACGGGCACCGGCTTGAACGACCCTGACATCCAGGCCGCCGAAGTCCCCGGTGGCGGTGCGGTCGCGACCGCACAGGCACTCGCCGGGATCTGGTCCTCGACGATCCTGCCCACGAGCGCGACCCAGCCTCTCGCGAAGGACGTGGTGACGGACATGGTGCACGTCCAGTCCTGCGGGCCACAGATCCTGGGCCCCCAGGGCATCCCTGAGCCCAGCTGGGGAACGGGCTTCATGCTCGACAGCCCCGACCGCCCGTTCCTGACCTCGTCGTCCTTCGGCCATGACGGCACCGGCGGCCAGCTCGCCTTCGCCGACCCGACCCATGGAATCGGGTTCGGCTTCGTCAGCAACGATGTGCGGGGAGCCGGGGACACCCGAGCCCTGGACATCCTCGACGCGCTTCGCCCTACCCTTTGAGCCGGCTTCGCCACGATGAAGACCGATGGCCTGCCGGCGGCGACCGGAAAGCCGGGATCCGCTGCCGACGATCGACGCGCAGTCGATCCGAAGCGGACTCCCTCACCCTTTCCACAGCCGGGGTCTGCCTGACGGCTCTCCGGTCGGCGCCGGCGATCGTCAAGCACAGCGCGCCGACGTCCCCTCCGCACGCTGCGCGTCCGCCCGTGAGTCACCTGTGAATCTCGTGCCGACGAGTCACGTTCCGAACCCGTCCACCGAAAGAACCGGAAATCAGGCAATGACCACCGCGCTTCCGCCTCACACCGCTTCAGCACCGCCGAGCCTGGCCGCTCGCGTAACCGACCGGGTCATGGCTCGCCTGCTGGCGTTGCCGGCCCCGCGATACGACTACCGGGTCGAACGGAACCTCCCGACGCCCGCGCGCGACGGAGCCATTCTGGTGACGGACCACTACGCCCCCGTCACCGACCGACCGAAGGGCACGGTCCTCGTGCGCTCGCCGTACGGGCGCGGCTTCCCGGACAACCTGGAAGCGAGGATGTACGCGGGCCACGGGTACCACGTCGTGCTGCAGAGCTGCCGCGGCACCTTCGGCTCCACGGGAGACTTCTACCCGATGGCGAACGAGGCCGATGACGCCCAGGACGCGGTGGCCTGGCTGCGGACCCAGCCGTGGTTCGACGGGCGGCTCGCGACCTCCGGGGGATCCTATGTGGGCTGGACCCAGTGGGCACTGCTGATGGATCCGCCCCCCGAGCTGCGCACCTCCCTGATCGCCATCGCCCCGCACAACATGCACACCGCGGTCTACGGAGGCGGAGCGTTCCAAGTGGGCGACTTCCTGCACTGGGCAGCGATGATGATCAATCAGGAGCGATTCACCGGGCTGCGGGCTGTGGCCCGGGCGCTGACGATGAAGCGACGGCTGGCCCCGGTCTTCGACGCCCTCCCGTTGGCCGACGCGACCGACGCGGCGACCGAGCACCGCGCGCAGTGGTTCCGCGAATGGCTGACGACTCCTCACTCCAACGATCCGGTATGGGATCGGCTCAAGCTCGACGAGGCTCTTCAGCGGGTGAACGTCCCGGTGCGGCTCACCGCAGGCTGGCAGGACCTTTTTGTCGACCAGACCCTCCACCAGTACCAGGCGCTGCGTACGCGTGGGGTCGACGTCTCGCTCACCGTCGGCCCGTGGACCCACAACGAACTGGGCCAGAAGGGCATGGGGCGCTTGCTCCGCGACAATCTCGAATGGCTTCAGACGCACCTCGCCGACGAAGCACCGGCACAGCCACGGTCCGCCACCCCCGTCGAGGTGTACGTCACCGGGCAGGGCGCCTGGCGACAGCTGGCCGAATGGCCACCGGCGGCGGGCGAGACCGTGCGCTACCTGCAGCCGGACGGCAAACTCCTGGCCGACGAACCTGGCGGCGGCGCGCCGTCCACGTACGTCTACGACCCGGCGCACCCCACGCCGACCGTCGGCGGCCCACTGCTCAGCATCGACGCCGGAAGCAAGGACAACGCGAAACTGGAGAGCCGCCTCGATGTGCTCACCTTCACCACCGCCCCGCTGACCGAGCCGCTGGAGATCATGGGAGTACCGGTCGTCGACCTGGCGCACACCAGGAGCAACCCGCACGCCGACGTCTTCGTACGGCTCTGCGACGTCGACCCCAAGGGCGTGTCCCGCAACTTCGCCGAGGGATTGCTCCGCCTGGATCCCACCTCGCCCATCGACCAGGTGCAGACCGTGCGCGTACGGCTGGACGCCTGCGCACACGAGGTCAAGGCCGGACACCGGGTACGTCTGCTGATCGCCGGCGGCTCCCATCCACGGTACGCACGCAACGAGGGCACCGGCGCCCTGCCCGGCACGGGAAGCGAGTTGCGCCCGTGCACGCACACCGTCCACCACGACGCCGACGCGGTCTCCCGCGTGCTCCTGCCGACGCTCTCGGGGTGTCACCAATAGCCATGTCAACCGAGAGCCGGGGAGCCAGGCTGTCGCGCCGTGCCCGCCAACATAGAGGGAGTGGACTCGAGTCGGGGTCAATCCCCTCGAATCGTGGAGACCTTCCTATGCAGCCGACCGGTGCTGTCAGGTTGGTGGATGGGAGGTCTGGCGGTACGTGCGAACGTAGTGGAGCCCGGCTTCAGGCCTGCGCTCAGGCCGTGATGGACAGACCGGCGACGCCGGCTGCCGTGTGTGTTGGCCGGGCGGCCCGCCGGTGCGATGCATGGCGCACCTGGTCTTTCTGCCTTGTGCTGGCGCACTGTTCACGATTCGTACGGGGAGCGGCCGAAGGCAAGACGGGACGGGGCGGCCGGCCGGTTCAGCCGTGGGGTCCCGTGCCGCGCAGGAACGTGTCGACGACGAGCGTGGCCAGTGCGTCGGCGTTCTGCCGGACCTGGTCCGGGTCGAGATCCGCGCCGCCGCCGTGTTGGGCCTCGTCGACGAGGGCGTAGTAGACCCGCCGGGCCCACATGAGGTTCGTGTCCGGGGCGAGGAGCCCTTCGCGCTGGGCCCGGGTGAAGAACTCGAGGGCGCCGGCGTTGACCTCGGACCAGATCGCCGCGGTGAGGGGAGTGTCGGCGAGAGGGTGGCCGAGGGTGAACCGCCTGACGCTCTTGATCCGCAGAACGTTCGCCGTGACGCGGTGCAGTGCCACGAGCGGTGGGGCGGTGTCCATGTGGGCGTCCGCCACGCACTCCATGAGCTGCCGCTTCGCCGAGGCGGCGAGTGCTTCGATGAGGGCCTGGCGGTTGGCGAACCGCCGATGCACGGTCGTTCTGGCCACGCCCGCCTGTTCGGCGATCTGCTCCATGGAGGCCCCGGGGTCTTCGGCAAGGACCTGCTCGGCCGCCTCCAGAATCGCGCGCACACTGCGCGCGGCATCCGCCCGCAGGGGTCGGCCCATGACTTATCCACTCCCGTTGTTGATTCGTGATGCACCGAAGACCATACGCCTGACCTGCGAATTTGTACCGATTTGCATCAATGCTGTTGCGTGGGAATGTAAAGTTGCGACAAAGGTGATGCGGTTATTGGGTTGAACTGCTACGTTCGTGTTTTAGATCATGGACCTACCCTCATGACTCGGCTCCCGGTCGGCGGTTTCTCAAGTCCGCGGAGCGGAGTCCCTCTGGTCCTGGCCTATGTGCCTGATGGCCCCCAGGAGAACGAGCCCACGGGCGAACCGGAGGAATGACACGGTGGAGATCGAGCTGCGGATCAACGGGTCCGCCCAGCGGCTGAACGTCGCGCCACAGGTGAGCCTGCTCGACGCATTGCGCGAGTACCTGGGCCTGACCGGCACCAAGAAGGGCTGCGACCAAGGTGCGTGCGGCGCCTGCACGGTCCTCGCCGACGGCCGGCGGATCAACGCGTGCCTCGCGCTGGCGGTGCAGTACCAGGGCCGTGAGATCACGACCATCGAAGGGGTTGACCATCCGCTCCAGGAGGCCTTCGTCCGCACGGACGGATTCCAGTGCGGCTACTGCACGCCGGGCCAGATCTGTTCGGCGATCGGGATGCTCGCCGAGCACAAGGAAGGCGCGCCCAGTGCGGCGACCGAGCATCTCGCCGACACCGGCGGGGAGCTGGACGATGCGGAGATCCGGGAGCGGATGAGCGGCAACCTGTGCCGCTGCGGCGCCTACAACGGCATCGTCTCGGCGATCAAGGAGGTCGCGAAGTGAAGTCGTTCTCCTACCTCAGCGCACCGGACGTGGGCACTGCGCTGCGCACGATCGCGGACAGCGATGACGTGAAGTTCCTCGCGGGCGGGACGAACCTCGTCGACCTCATGCGTGAGGGCATCGAACACCCGGCGGCGGTCGTGGACATCACTCGCCTGCCGCTGACCGGGATCGAGGAACTGCCCGACGGCACCATCCGAGTCGGCGCACTGGTGAGCAACAGCAGGCTCGCGGCGGACCCCCTCATCAGGACCCGCTATCCGGTGCTGGCGCAGGCGATCCTGCTGGGGGCGTCCGCCCAGCTGCGGAACATGGCGACCGTGGGCGGGAACCTGCTGCAGCGCACCCGTTGCATGTACTTCTACGGCGAGGCCTCCGCCTGCAACAAACGCGAACCCGGCAGTGGCTGTGACGCGATCGGCGGGTTCTCCCGCGGCAGCGCGGTCCTCGGGGCGAGCGAGCTCTGCATCGCGACGCATCCCTCGGACATGGCAGTGGCACTGGTGCTGCTCGACGCGGTCGTCGAGGTCGAGAGCGTGCGTGGCATCCGGCGTATCCCGGTCGCTGACTTCCACCGGCTGCCCGGCGACACACCCCACATGGAGACGGTGCTGGCCGCCGACGAGCTGATCACGGCCGTCGAGCTGCCGCCGGTACCGGTGGCAGCGCACTCGCGTTATCGCAAGGTCCGCGACCGAGCGTCGTACGCCTTCGCCCTGGTCTCGGTCGCCGCGGCGCTCGAGGTCGCCGCCGACGGCCGCATCGCCGAGGTCCGACTGGCACTCGGCGGCGTCGCGACCAAGCCGTGGCGGGCACACATCGCGGAAGAACTGCTGCTCGGCGCCGAAGCCACCGACGAGACCTTCGCCAGGGCCGCCGCCGCCGAACTCGCCCCCGCCGTGGCCCTGCCCGACAACGCCTTCAAGATCGACCTGGCCCAGCGGACGGTCGTGGCCGTGCTGCGGAAACTCAACGCCGAGCGGAGCGCATCGTGACCACACGCACCAGGACAGATGCCGAGTCCGGCGCGGATGCTTCCGTACCCGTCGGGGGCGCGGTGGGCCGGCCGGTGGACCGCCGGGACGGCCACGCGAAGGTGACCGGGGCGGTGCTGTTCTCCGCCGAGCACCACTACCCGGGCCTCACGTACGCGACGCTGGTCCATGCCACCGTCGCCCGTGGCACGATCACCGGCATCGACACGGCCGCCGCGGCCGCGGTGCCCGGCGTCGTGGCGGTCCTCACCCACCTCAACGCGCCGAGGATCAAACCACCTCGCAAACCCAACATCGTGCGTGACCTGGGACCCGACGTCTCGGGAACCGACGTCGACCACCTCAACACCGATCAGGTCTTCTGGGACGGCCAGCCGATCGCCGTCGTGGTCGCGGAGAGCTCGGCCGCGGCGAACGAGGCCGCCCCGCTCGTCAAGGTGACCTACGACCTGCTGCCCGCGCGGGTGGACTTCGCCACCGAGCAGCACAACGCCACCCCGGCGAAGGGCGACCTCACCTTCTCCGGCCAGTCGAAGAAGGGTGACGCCGAGGCGGCGCTGGCCGCTGCGGAGGTCTCGGTCGACCTGCGTTACACCACCCCCGGCCTGCAGCACAACGCGATCGAGCCGCACGCCACGGTCGCCGTCTGGGACGGTGACCACCTCACCGTGCACGACACCACCCAGGCCACCAACCAGACCCGCCGTTACCTTGCCTGGCGGTTCGGTGTGCCGGCGTCCCACGTCCGCGTCCGTGCCGAGTTCCTGGGAGGCGGCTTCGGCGGGAAGTTCGCCGTCTGGCCCGGCACGGTCATCGCGGCGATGGCGGCCAAGGCCGTCGGGCGGCCCGTACGCCTGGCGCTGAGCCGCACGGCCGTCAACCGCGCCACCGGCGGGCGTACCGCCTCGACCAACCGGATCGCGCTCGGTGCGACCCGTGACGGCCGGCTCACCTCGCTGATCCAGGACAGCGTCACCCGCATCGGCTCGGCCGGGGGCCTGCTCGAGGCGACCAGCTCTCCGGCCAGGCACCTCTACGGCGCCGAGAACATGCTGACCCGGCAGAACCTCGTCGCGATGGATCTGATGCCCAACACCTGGCTGCGCGCCCCCGGCGAGGCGATCGGCAGTTTCGTGCTGGAATCGGCGATGGACGAACTCGCCTACGAGCTGTCCATGGACCCGATCGCCCTGCGGCTGCGCAACGAGCCCGCAAAGGATCCGACGGGCGGCAAGAAGTTCTCCCAGCGGATGCAGCGTGAAGCCTTCGAGATCGGCGCCGAACGCTTCGGCTGGGCGGACCGTAACCCCGAACCCCGCTCCATGCGGGACGGCGAGTGGCTCGTCGGGATGGGCACGGCCACCGCCTACCACCCGGTCCTGCGCCTGGTCGCCGACGTCAAGGTACGGCTGAGCGACGACGGCAGCGCTCTCGTGCAGTGCGGCTTCCACGAGATGGGCATGGGCGCCGCGACCGTACAGGCACAGATCGCCGCCGACGCGCTCGGCATCGCGTACGAGAAGGTCCGGGTCGAGTACGGCGATTCGGCCCTGCCGTCCGGCCCGATGGCAGGCAACTCCAACCAGACGGCGACGGTCGCCACCAGCGTCCTCGCCGCGTGCGCCGAGCTGACCCGCAAGGTGAGTGCCCTGGCCCGGCGTACGGGCACGACCGGTCAGGAACCGGCGGCCGCCCTGCGCGCGGCACGTACCCCGTTCCTCGAGGCCTCGGTCGGGTCGGCCACACGGTTGGGTCTGCTGGGCAGTCAGGGCCGCTTCCTTTCCACCTTCCTGAAGGACCAGCGCTGGTCCAAGGCCGCCCGTGGAGCTCAGTTCTGCGAGGTGCGGGTGAACGCCGACACCGGCGAACTGCGGATCTCCCGCTGGCTCGGCATGTTCGACGTCGGCCGCATCATCAACCCCAAGACCGCGGCCAGCCAGCTCCGCGGGGCCGTGGTCATGGGTATCGGCATGGCGCTGTCGGAGCAGGCCCTGATCGATCCGCGCAACGGGCGCACCATGAGCGCCGGGCTCGACTCCTACTACGTGCCGGTGCACGCCGACATCCCCCCGATCGACGTCGACTGGCTGGACGAGCCGGACAAGACGATGCCCCTGGGAATCATCGGACTTGGCGAGGTCGGCATGACCGGCGTGGCGGCCGCGATCGCGAACGCCGTCTATCACGCGACCGGCAAGCGGATCCGGGACCTGCCGATCACGCTGGACAAACTGCTCTGAGACGACGGCCCGGTCTGCGCACTGCGACAAGAAAGAAACACCCATGCTGGACATCGCTGACGAGCTGAACCGGTGGCTCGAGGACGGGCGGGGCTTCGCCGTGGCCACCGTCGTGGCCGTCAGCGGCAGCGCGCCGCGCGGGCCGGGCGCCGCGCTTGCCGTCGACGCCGACGGCACGGCCGTCGGGTCGGTGTCCGGCGGCTGCGTGGAGGGCGCGGTCTACGACCTGTGCGCCCAGGCGCTCGCCGACGGCGAGGCGGTGCGCGAGCGGTTCGGCTACAGCGACGAGGACGCCTTCGCCGTGGGTCTGACCTGCGGCGGTGTCCTCGACATCCTGGTCACGCCGGTGCCTGCCGACGGACCGGACAGGAAGACATTCCAGACGGCGCTGTCGGCCGCCGTCCGGGGTGAGGCGGTGGCGCTCGCCCGCGTGGTCCGCGGCCCGGCAGAACTCCTCGGACGGGCACTGGCGGTTAGCCACGACGGATCGTACGAAGGTGAACTCGGCCGACATCCCGGCCTGGACCGAGCCGTCGCCGACGAAACCCGCTCCCTGCTGAACGCCGGTCACACGGGCACCTTCGACATCGCGCAGGACGGATCCCACTGCGAGCCCGACCTGACCCTGTTCGTCGAGTCGAGCGTGCCGCCGCCGCGCATGCTCGTCTTCGGCGCCATCGACTTCGCCGCGGCCTTGGTGCGCGTGGGCAAGTTCCTCGGCTACCACGTCACCGTGTGCGACGCCCGGCCCGTCTTCGCCACCCGGTCACGCTTTCCCGAGGCCGACGACATCGTGGTCGACTGGCCGCACCGCTACCTGCGCCGTATCCGGACCGACGACCGTACGGTGGTGTGCGTCCTCACCCACGACGCCAAGTTCGACGTGCCCCTCCTGGAGACGGCCCTGCGGCTGCCGGCCGCCTACATCGGTGCGATGGGCTCGCGCCGCACCCACGAGGACCGCGACCGCAGACTCCGTGAAATCGGTCTCACCGAAGCCGAGCTGGCCCGCCTGCACTCACCGATCGGCCTGGATCTCGGCGCCCGCACACCCGAGGAGACGGCGCTGTCCATCGCGGCCGAGATCGTCGCCGCCCGCCAGGGCGGAACGGGCCTGCCGCTGAGGGACTCGCCCATGCCGATCCACCACGACACCGAAGGGCGCAGGCCGGCGTCGATCAGCGCGAGTGACCGCATGACGACGCGATCGCGAGCCGGCCATCGGGCCGACCGGGACATCCAGAGCCCGGTCGGTGTCGGCGTGGCATGAGTGACTCGGGAGGGCCCTCGGTTTGGCGCGTGAAACCGATCGGTTTACAATGGTGGTGAAACCGGCTGGTTTCCCATAAGGGGCGGTGACGACCGTGATCCAGGGTTGCCGGGCGGTCACCGTGTTCCCCTGCTGCTGTACAGGCCGAGGGTTGAACCCCAAAGAGCTCCCGGCCTGCAATGGCGCCGTCCGGTCTCCTCCTGATGCGATCTGTGTTGTCCAGACCGGAGTAAGTCATGAATGGAATTCACCCCTTCCGCCTGCTGCGTGCCAGGCCCCTCTGGATAGCCAGCGGCGTCATCACGGGCGTACTTGCGCTGTTGTTCAGCATCTTCTACGTCGGCCCCAATATCGATCCAGCCGGCCATACGAAGAATCTGCCGGTCGGCCTGGTCAACTCCGACAAGGGGGCCGGTGTCGGCGGCAAGCAGGTCAATCTCGGGGCGCAGATCACCGGGTCGATCAAGACGTCCGCCGCGGGCGGGGACAAGATCGACTGGAAGGTGATGGATGAGAAGGAGGCGAAGGAGGAGCTCGGCAAGGGGAAGCTGTTCGGCGCGCTGGTCGTACCCGCTGACTTCACCTCCTCCGTCACCGCGCTGACCGGATCCTCGGCAACCGACCATCCGGTTCGCCCGCAGCTGACGGTGCTGACCAACCAGTCCGCCGGCAGCATAGGCTCCAGCATCGCCCGGCAGGCGACGACGACGGCGGCCGAGGGCGCCTCGCTCCAAGTGGGCAAGCAGCTGACCGCTCAGACCCAGGCCCAGCAGGCCAAGTTGCCGACCGCGGCCCGCGTCCTGCTGGCCGATCCGGCCGCGGTGACCGTCAAGGACGGGCATCCACTCGACTCGCACAGCGGCCTGGGCATGTCGGCGTTCTACTACGCGCTCGTCCTCGTGGTCTGCGGCATGCTCTCCGCCAACGTCATCAGCGGCCAGGTCGACCACGCGCTCGGCTACACCCACAACGACATGGGCCCGCTGCGCATCCACCGCCCGCTGACCCGGGCCACCCGCGTGCAGAGCCTCGCCATGAGCAGCACCCTCATGGTGGCCCTGTCTCTGCTGATGGGCACCCTCGTCATGGTGGGAGCGATCGGCATCATGGGGATGGACGCCTCCCACCTGCCGCTGCTGTGGCTGTACTCGGTGTCCGCCATCGCCGTCGCCGGGATCGGCGCCCTCACTCTGCTCGCCGTCTTCGGTACGCCCGGCATGCTCGTGGTCACGCTGGTCTTCATCGCGATGGCCGTGCCGACGGCCGGTGCCACCACCCCGATCGAGTCGCTGCCCGCTTTCTATCGCTTCCTCGCGGAGTTCGAGCCGCTGCGGCAGATCGTCGGCGGTGTCCGCTCGATCCTCTACTACGACGCCCAGGGCGACGCGGGCCTGACCCGGGGCTGGGTCATGATGGCCGTCGGCCTCGTGGCAGCCGCACTGTTCGGCTTCGGTACGACGAGCTGGTACGACCGCAAGGGGCTGCACCGCACCCCCGCCGCGGAGGCGAAGCACAAGGAGCCTGCCGACGCCGCGTAGCGGACCGTACTCACGCGTCACCTGAGACCGGGCCATTGTGCGGAGTGGCCCTCGGTGTGCGTCGCTCCGTGGGGACGGGAGGCGTGCACACCCCAAGGGCTCGGCGGCGGCACTCACGCAGCCGCCGCCGAGCCCTCAGCGGAAACCGATCGGCTTTCTTTTCGTCAGAATCGAGTTCTCTCACCATGGCAACCCAGGCGAAGGCGACTCCCCGCGAGCGACTGTTGGAGGCAGCCGCCACGCTCACCTACCAAGAAGGCGTCGGCATCGGTGTCGACGCGCTGTGCAAGGCCGCAGGGGTGTCGAAGCGTTCCATGTACCAGCTCTTCGAAAGCAAGGACGAACTCCTGACGGCGAGGCTGGAGGAACGCATCACTGCCTTCGCGGCGCGACTCCTGCCCGCGGCAGACGATGGTCGCCCGTCACGCGAACGGATCCTGCACGTGTTCGAGCAAGTGGAGTCCCGGGCGGGTGCGCCGGAATTCCGAGGCTGCCGCTACCTTGCCGTGCAGATCGAGCTCAAGGATAAGGGCCACCCCGCGAGCCAGGTGGTCCGCCGGGTCAAGGGGAATCTCACGGACTTCTTCCGTGCTGAGGCCGAACGGGGTGGGGCGAGCGATCCCGACCTGCTGGCCAGGCAGCTCAGCCTCACCTTCGACGGCGCCGTAGCCCGCGCGGGCAACAGGGCCGAGGACCTGGCTGGGCTCATCGGGCCCACCGTGGGCGTCCTGCTCGACAGTGCAGGCGTGCGTTGACGCACCTCGTACTTGATACCGGCCTCTTGACGGCGCTTCCGTCTTCCGTGCGCGCACCTGCACGGGATGGTTTCGTAGCTGGCGCAGCGGCCGGCCTGCAACATTGGCTGCGAGCCAGCTGTGCGCCGAGTGCGCCCGCTCCCGCAGGACCGTCGAACGCTCCGACTTGCCGACCGGACCAACTTCGGCTATCGCCGCTCCCACTCCCGCTTCCCACGGGGCCTGAAGCTGCACACCTGGTGTGCACGCCGACCCGGCTGCCCGTGACCTGGCCCCGGACGATCCCAAGGCCGACGAGCGGCCGTTCCGCCGAACTCGACGATTCCCTCGCCGCGCGCGGCATCGGCCCGTTTCGGCCAACGACACTCTGAGGGCCGGCTCGCCCTCGAACAGCGCGCGGACGTCCCCGTCGAAGGCGGCGGCGTCCGTGGAGCCTTCGACGGGGACACGTTGTCTGGCGCGGTTACTTCTTCGGCGGCACGGCCGGCATCCCCAGGAACGGCAACTTCAGGGCGCCGAAAGCGTCCGACGGGACTGCCGGGCGGCGGGGCTCCACGGGCGCCAGGCGCTGGTAGGCCGCTCCCTGCGCTGGACGAGGGTCCTGCTCGCCCTTGTTGGGCCAGACCGACATCGCGCGCTCGGCCTGGGCCGTGATCGTGAGGGACGGGTTGACGCCCAGGTTGGCGGAGATCGCCGCTCCGTCGACGACGGAGATGCCGGGGTGTCCGTACAGCCGGTGGTACGGGTCGATCACGCCGGTCTCACGGGTGTCGCCGATGGGGCAGCCGCCCAGGAAGTGCGCGGTGAGCGGCATGCCCATCAGCTCGCCCACGTTACTGCCCGCGAAGCCGTCGACCTCGGCAGCGATGACCGAGGCGGCCTCCGAAGCCGCCTTGATCTGCTTGGGGTTGGGCGCCCCATGGCCCTGACGAGCCAGCAACAAGCCCTTCCCCACGCCCTTCGGCTTCAGATAGGTCGTGAGGGAGTTGTCCAGCGACTGCATCACCAGACCGATGATCGTCCGCTCGGACCAACGGCGGTTGGAGAGCGAGCGAGCCATGAGCATCGGGTGCTTCGCCACGTTCACCAGCCAGCCCAGGAACCTCGACGGCCCCTCGGCGTACGGGACTTGCAGGACGAACCCGGCGCCCATCGCGTTGGATCCCTTGCCATAGCGGACGGGTTCTATGTGGGTGTTCTCGTCGGGGTGGATCGAGGATGTGATGGCCACACCGCGGGTGAAGTCGATGCGCTGCCTTCCGGCGACCTTGCGGTGTCGCCGGGCGTTCGCGTGCACACTCACCAGGGCTTCGGAGTTGGTGCGCGTCAGATCACCGAGTCGCTCGGATATGTGCGGGAGCTGGCCACCCGTTCTCATCCGGTGGAGCAACGTCTGCGTACCGTACGTACCGGCCGCGATGACGACGTTCCGCGCCCTGAAAGTGCGGCCCTCGCTCTTGCGTTTCCGGTCTGTCGGCTGGGTCTTGACCGTGTACCCGCCCGGCGAGTCGTCCGTGATCGAGACGACGGTCGTCATGGGGTGGACGACGGCGCCCGCCTGCTCGGCGAGATAGAGGTAGTTCTCGTTGAGGCTGTTCTTCCCGCCGCGGCGACAGCCCGTCATGCACTCACCGCACTCGACACAGGCCTTGCGAGCCGGGCCGACACCCCCGAAGTACGGGTCGCCCACCTCCTGTCCCGGCTTGGCCTTCGTCGTCCCGTCGGCGTCCTGGCCGTCGCCGAAGAAGACCCCCACAGGGGCCATGTGGAAGGTTTCGCCCACGCCCATCTGTTCGGCGACCGCCCGCAGGTGTACGTCGGCGGGGGTCGTCGTCGGGTTGAGCCGCACCCCGAGCATGCGCCGGGCCTGGTCGTAGTACGGTTTCAGCTCCCCTTCCCAGTCGGTGATGTCCTTCCACTGCGGGTCGTCGAAGAACGGCTTCGGCGGTTCGTACAGGGTGTTGGCGTAGTTGAGGGAACCACCCCCGACCCCGGCCCCCGCCAGCACCACCACGGTGCCCAGCGGATGGATGCGCTGGATGCCGTACAGTCCGAGCTTGGGTGCCCAGAGATAGTTCCTGACGTCCCAGGAGTTCTTGGGCAGCGCGTCAGCGGTGAACCTGCGGCCCGCTTCCAGCACGCCTACGCGGTAGCCCTTCTCGGTGAGCCGAAGGGCGGTGACGGATCCGCCGAAACCGGAACCGACGACGATCACGTCGTAGTCGTACGCGGAGTCGTCGCTGTGCTCGTTCGGCTTCGTGGAAGAGTTCTTCCGTGACACGTGCTCTCCTCGTTGAGAACGGGTGCGGTTCGGCGGATGACGGGCGTCTTCACCGGAGGGGCGCGGGGTGACACACCCGGGTCGGCGCGTCCCGGGCTCGAAGGGGCAGACGCTCAGTCAGCCAGTTCCCTGAGGCGTGTCACCTCGTCACGTCGTGACGGTCAGTCGAGGGTGGTCGTGGAGCCCGACGGCGACCAGTGGGGCGTGTCGATCGGCGAGTAGTACGTGTCCTTGCGATCCAGCCGCACCATACGGCGACTGGCGCGTTCCTGGATCACTTCGGCGTCGAGCGGCGTCTCGAACGCGTTGTCCACCAGGGTGTATTCGGCGGCGAGTCGTCCCACCGGAGCGATGGCACCGAAGTCGATCCGGCCGCCCACATAGAGGTCGTCGCGGACGTAGAAGCGCACCACGTTGCCCCAGACGGCGTTGTTGAGTCCGTCGGGCGACGAGAAGATGTGCTCGACGGTGCACTCGAACGCGATGGGCGCGCCCTTGATACGCGGCGGACGAACGGCTTCGGACGGCACCTTCTCCAGCCCGACCGCGTCGAACTCGTCGACATCGGGCTCGAACTCGAAGGCGCTGCGGTTCAGACCGTCGATCTGCGGCAGGGTGGCCATGTTGGTGACGAACTCGCCGGTGTCCCGGATGTTGACGAAGCTGTCCTTGAGCGTGGCCCCGTCCGAGCGCGGCTGGAACGACAGCGAGATCCGGGGCGGCTTGCGCCCGACGACCGTGAAGAAGGAGATGGGGGCCAGATTGCCCACGCCTTCGGTGGACAGGGTGCTCACCCAGGCGATGGGGCGAGGGATGACGCTGCCGATGAGCAGCTTGTAGGCGGACTTCGCGTCCAGGTCGGCGGAGTCGATGATCATGTGGTGTCCCTTGGTGAGTGTGGGGGGAGAGTTGCGGGTCAGCGGCCCTTGAAGGGCAAAGCGGGGCGGGGGCGTCCCTCCTTGAGGGCCTTGGCCGCGGAGTTCATGCCGTCCTTGACGTCCTCGGTCTCGAAGAGCGGGACGGCCAGGTCGAACAGCTGCTGGTCGGCGGCGGGGATGCCGCCCGTGGCCCAGGAGCGCAGCAGCGCCTTGTGCGCGACGTGTGCCCGGGTGGGGCCTTGGGCGATCTTGCGGGCGAAGGCCTCGGCTTCGGCGCGGAGTTCGTCGTCGGGGACGACGCGGTTGATGACGCCGGCCTCGGCCATGACCGTGGCGGGTACCTGTTCGGAGGTCAGTGCCCATTCGTAGGCGCGGGCCCGGCCGGCCCGTTCGGCGACACGGTGGATCCCGCCGAGGAGGGTGACGATGCCGAGCGACTGCTCGGGATGGCCGAAGCGGGCGCTCTCACCGGCGAGGATGATGTCGGCGCGCAGGGCGAGCTCGAAGCCGCCGCCGTAGCAGAGCCCCTGCACCGCGGCCACGACCGGGATCGGGAGCTGTTCGAACCGGTTGATCACGGCCAGGGCGTGGTCGAAGTCGGCCCGCAGGCTGGCGCGGTCGGCGCCGACCCAGGGGCGGAAGTCGCCGCCGTGACTGAAGTCGGGTCCCTCGGCCCGCAGGACGACGGCGCGGGCCGGGCTGCGGGTGATGGCGTCGACGATGTCGCTGAGTTCCTGGGTGAACTCGGGCGCGAAGCGGTTCTGCGGGGGGTTGTCGAGGACGATCGTGGCGACGTCGCCGTCGAGGGAGTGGGTGAGTACGGACATGGAACTTCCTTGGCTCGGGACGGTGCGGGCGGGCTCGCCGTCGGTCGGGTGAGGTGCTCGCGGAACCGGTCCGGGGCGGACTGTGCGGCGAGGGGGAACTGCGTGCTGTACGGGGCGAAGCGGCCACCGTCGATGAGCGTCAGCCGCTTGGATTTAGGGCTCGTACGTAGGCGGTCAGCGGAAGTGGGGGAGACCCGGGGTGCCCACCTGCCCGGGTCTCACCTGCGTCACCCGGGCGGCGGCGCGTGGTCGGCGATCGGCGCCGCCGAGGACGGGCGCGTGGCACCCCGGCGCAGCCGGTGCCCCACCCACGGCCCGATCCTGGCGGCGTCGGCGCGGGCCCGCCTCGGGCGGGAGCGCTGGTGGCCGGACGAGCTCATGAGCGACACCCTTCGTGTGGCTGCGTCACCAATCGATGAAAGAACCTTACGCCTTTAGCTTCTTTCACTTCAAGGGGGCGGAGGTGTCGTACCCTGAGCCAGTGGCCAAACGGTCACGGTCATGTCGGTAGACCCGAACGATCAGCGAAAGGGAGGCGGGGTCATGGTGTGGTCCGCGTCCACGCGGTACGAGGTCGAACCGGCGCCGGTCGGGCTGGCGCTCGTGCACGACCTGCTCAACACCATTTCTGCCGGTCGGCCCCGGGCGGCCGATCTCCTGGACGGCCTCTCCGACGCGCAGACCTGGGTCGATCAGGCGCTGGACTGCTGGGCGCAGGAGAGGGGGCAGGTCGCCGCACAGGTGCCTCTCATCGAGAGTGATCTCGAGGAACTGCGCGGCCTGCGTGCCGAGTTGCGGCGGCTTCTCGCCTCACGAAACGACGACGGCACGGACGCCGACGACCGGACCGTCGCGCCCGCCGTTCATGTCGCCGCGGCGGCCGTGCGGATGGACCGCAACGGACGGGCCGTCCTGGAGCCTCGCGGCCAGGGCTGGCGGTATGTGGCCGCCCTGGTGTTGCTCGAGGTGTTCCAGGCTCAGCAGGCGGACACCTGGCGCCGACTCAAGATCTGCCGCAATACGCGCTGCACAACGGCGTTCTTCGACCGCTCCCGCAACAACAGCGGTGTATGGCACTCCACCAAGACCTGCGGCAACCCCGAGAACCTGCGTGCCCATCGGGCCCGTCAACGTGTCCGTACCGCCGGGTTGTAGAAGTCGTCCGGGGCGGTCGCCTGGCGGGAGAACTCCAGCGGAATCAGCACAGCGAGTCCGCATCTTTTCAACAGTGAACATCGCTTTCACTTGAGTTGAAATAAGTGAAACCCGTACGGTTGCTGCACTCTGAGGGAGCCCAGACGCGCCCAAGGCCAACCCGCGTGACGTCGCCGTGGCCGCACTCGATGACCTCAGGGCTCACTACTCGGTCCGGTGCCTGCCGGCCCGCGACGCCGCGAAAGCGGCCTGGAGGTTGAACGCATGGCACCCCAGACACAGCACCCGCAGACGCATCCGTCCGGCAAGGACTCGACGACAGGTGGTTCCTCGGCTGGTGGCGGCATCCGTCGTCGGACGATTCAGGCAGGCGGACTGGAGGTTCCGATCCTGGAGGCCGGCAGCGGGCCGCTCGTCCTGTGCCTCCACGGTTTTCCCGACCATGCCGGCTCCTGGGCAGGGATGCTCGACCGCCTCGCAAGGGACGGCTACTGGGCGGTCGCTCCCGCACAGCGCGGATACTGGCCCGATGGCGCGGCGCCCGACGGCTCCTATCGCGCGTCAGCGACCGGGCAGGACGTCCTTAACCTGATCGAAGCGCTCGGGCGCGAGCGGGCGGATCTCGTCGGTCACGACCTCGGTGCTCGGGCGGCGTACGCGGCGGCGAGCCTCGACGCGGCACGTGTCCGCAAGCTGGTCGGCATGGCGGTTCCCTACGGGCCGCAAGTGCGAACCGCCTGGCTCACCAACGGCGACCAGCAGCGGCGCAGCTGGTACATGTTCTTCTTCCAGACGGCCCTGGCGGAGCCGGCCGTCGAGCTCGACGACTTCGCCTTCATCGACCGGCTTTGGCAGGAGTGGTCGCCCGGCTACGAGCTGCGGGATGCGGAGCGCGCCGCGCTCAAGGAAACCCTCCGCGCTCCAGGAGTCCTGACCGAGACCCTGGGCTACTACCGCCAGCTGTTCTCACCTCCCGCCGATGAGGCGACGCGAGCCCTGGAAGCCCGGGCGAGCGGTGCCATCACCGTCCCGTCGCTGTACCTCCACGGGGCCGACGACAACTGCTTTTCCGTGGAGATGAGCGACGGCATGGGCGCCGTGTTCAAGAACGGCTTCGAACGCGTCGTCGTCCCCCGTGCCGGACACTTTCTCCACCTTGAGCAGCCCAAGCCGGTCGCCGATCACATCCTGAGCTTTCTGAACAACTGACCCATCAGTCTTGTCCTCGCTCCGCGTGGGTGAGCGCTCCGCTGGACAGAGGCATAGGACGTGGTCGGCAACGACCCCGACTCGGATGGTCGCCGAAGGTCTTCGGGTACGCCCGGCTGATGGACCGCGCCCACCAGTACAGCCGACTTCGTACAGGCCGCTGACCTGGCGGGCGTGCGCGTCATTCGTTCGAGGCGTCCGCCGACCGGCCCTCTCGTGGCGCTCCTCCTTAAGGGGCTGCCGTCGGACCCGGGGGTTTTGAACGCGTTGTGGGAACGCTCGAAACCGGGCGGACAGCCACTTCTCGCTCGCCACCGTGCCCCTGGTGTCCGAAGGCGCGCAGAAGGAAGGGCAGCATGCGGTCGGCGGTCTCTTCCGCGGTGGCGGCATCGACCTGGCTCGGCGGCAGAGGAGTGAGGAAGAACTTGCTCATCATGGGACCGATCAGCAGGTCGCCGAGCAGATCGGCGTGCTCCACCGGCGGGATCTCACCCCGGTCCACCGCACGTTGTGTTATCTCCTCCATGCGCTCGCGCACGGGCACCATGAAGGCATTCGTGAGGGCCTCGGCCAGGGAGGGGCTGTACGCGGCCTCGCCGATCAGAGTGCGCAGCACCCCTCCCTCGTTGCCGGTCAGAGAAGCCGCTTTGTCCCGGAGCAGGGCGCGCAGGTCACCTTCGAGAGTGCCGGTGTCCGGCTGCGCCGTCAGTTCCTTGGCGTACGCAGCGGCGGCGTCGACGACCATGACCTCCTTGGACGGCCAGCGCCGGTAGAGGGTGGCGGTGGACACTCCGGCGCGGGCCGCGACGGCGGCGGTGGTGAGTGCGCCGTAACCGCTCTCGGTCAGAACGGCCAGGGTCGCGTCCAGCAGCGCACGGTCGCGGGAGGCATCGCGGGGGCGCCCCCGGCGTGCCTGTGTCCCGGTCATCGGGCGGCTCCCGAAGAGATCCGGCGGGGCTCGTGGGCGGCGGAGCGGACTGGATGGTCAGGCTGCCGTACGAAACGTTGAGTAAGGGTGCGGTAGGTCACACGGCAAGTATACAAGAAACGAAACGAAAGACTTTCGTTTCGTATATGCTTCTGGGTATGAACACCAACGCACCCACCGGCGGTCAGCCGGACATCGCCGCCACGGCGGCCCCTGCGGCGGAGACCGTCGCGCGACTGCGGGCCACGTTCAACACCGGCCGCACCAAGCCCGTCGCCTGGCGCAAGCAGCAACTGCAGGCGTTGAAGCGTCTGCTCACGGAGCATGAGGACGTGTTCGCTGCGGCGCTGCACACCGACCTCGGTAAGAGCGCGACCGAGTCGCACATGATGGAGGTCGGCTTCCTCGTCAGGGAGATCGACCACACCCTGCGTCATCTCGACCGGTGGCTGCGTCCGAAGAGGGCCTCCGTGCCCCTGTCGCTCATGCCGTCCCGGGCCTGGACCGTGCGGGAGCCGCTGGGCGTCGTGCTGGTCATCGCCCCCTGGAACTACCCGGTCAATCTGGCGCTCGCGCCGGTCATCGGTGCACTGGCCGCCGGCAACGCCGTCGTCCTCAAGCCCAGCGAGGTCGCCCCCGCGACCTCGGCCGTGCTCGCCCACTGGCTGCCCCGGGTCCTGGACCCGCAGGCTGTGGCCGTCATCGAGGGAGGCGTGCCGGAGACGACCGACCTGCTGGCGCAGCGCTTCGACCACATCTTCTACACCGGCAACGGCGCGGTCGGACGCATCGTCATGACCGCCGCGGCCCGTCATCTCACCCCGGTCACCCTGGAGCTGGGCGGCAAGAGCCCCGCCGTCGTCGAACCCGGCGCCGACCTCGCGACGGCCGCCCGCCGCATCGCCCTGGGCAAGTTCATGAACGCGGGCCAGACCTGCGTGGCACCCGACTACGTGCTCGCGATAGGCGAGGCGGGCGACGAGATCGAGGCACACCTGGCCGAGGCGCTCCGTGAGATGTACGGCACCGAACCGGCCCGCAGCAACGACTACGGCCGCATCATCAACGAGCGCCACTTCGACCGGCTGGCCGGCCTGCTGAACGACGGCCGGACCGTCGTGGGCGGCGACCACGACCGCGACGCCCGCTACATCGCCCCGACCGTGCTGGCCGACGTCGACCCCGACTCCCCGGTAATGCGCGACGAGATCTTCGGTCCCATCCTGCCCATCGTCCGGGTCCCCGACCTCGACGCGGCGATCGCCTTCATCACCGGGCGGGACAAGCCGCTGGCCCTGTACGCCTTCACCGCCTCCAAGCGCTCCAAGCGGCGCCTGACCGCGGAGACGTCCTCCGGCGGCCTGGTCTTCGGCCTCTCGAACCTCCAACTCGGCGCTACCGACCTGCCCTTCGGTGGCGTCGGTGAGAGCGGAATGGGCCGCTACCACGGCTCGTACTCCCTGGACACCTTCAGTCACATCAAGTCCGTCCTCGACAAGCCGCTCAAGCCGGACACGCTGGGCGTGGCCACTCCGCCCTACACCCGCGGCAAGGACCGCATCCTCCGACGCATCACGTGAGCCGGGTGATCACCGCCCCGCAGTCAGGGATACGACCTCAAGCGTCACGACCACCGCCGAGCCGGGCCTCCGGGCCCGTCTCGGGACCAGATGACGGTTTCCGACCGTCACAAGAAGTGAAAGGAGCAGGGGAAGAGGTACCCGCTGGGCACCGCGTCCCCGACCGCCATGAGCAAGATCGACTACCGCACCCAGACCACATTGATCACCGGAGCGAGTGCAGGACTCGGCGCGGAGTTCGCCCGCGGGTTCGCCGAGCGCGGCTCGAACCTGGTGCTGGTCGCCCGCCGCGCGGACCGGCTGGAGGCCCTGGCCGACGAGCTGTCCGCGAAGCACCACGTCACCGTCACGGTGGTGCCCTTCGACCTCACCGTGCCGGCCGCCGGTGAAGCGCTGGCCAAGGAGGTGGCCCGGCGCGGGATCACCGTCACCAGCCTCGTGAACAACGCCGGCTTCGGCACCCATGCCCCGTTCCGCCAGGATGATCCGGAGCGCATCCAGCAGGAGATCGGCCTGAACGTGGCCAGTCTGGTCGACGTCACCAGGGCGTTCATCGACCAGCTGACCGGTGTCCTGGTCAACGTCGCCAGCACACTCGGGTACCAGCCGTGGCCGAACGCCGCCGTCTACGGGGCGACCAAGGCCTTCGTGCTGAGTTTCACCGAGGCACTGTGGCAGGAGTCGCGAGGGACCGGCCTGCGCGTGCTCGCCATCTCCCCGGGCCCGACCCGCACCGAGTTCTTCGACGTGCTCGGCTCCGATGACATGGCCCGAGGTGTTCCGAAGCAGACCCCCCGCCAGGTGGTCACCACCGCACTGCGCGCGCTGGACCGGCGCAACCCGCCGCCCAGCGTCGTCTCCGGCACGTTCAACTGGGGGGGCACCCTCGTCTCCCGCTTCACCACCCGCCGAGGCACCGTGCTGGCCTTCGGCGCGATGACCCAGTGGCAGATGCGCCCGAGTCGGCCTGGCCACTGACACTCTCCGGACCACCGTCAAAACGCAGTGACGCCGTCCCTCGGACGACGACCTCCGGGCGGCGCCGGACATCATCAATCGCCCTTCCCGGCACGCCGTGCTGGTGGCCGTGGAAGACCCCGGCTTCTGCTTCGGCGGCGAGACCCCGACCTGACCGCAGGCGACGCCGACCGCTCTTCACACCAGCACCACCCCGCGCGGAGTTCGGTGCCCAACCCCTTACACGTGGCTCGCCGTGCCCGTCACCGAGCCGATCCCGCACGGGAATCACGCACAGAAAGGAATCACCATGAAGGTGAAGGCCGCCATCGCGACCGCCAAGGAACAGCCGCTCGTCATCGAGAACGTGGAGATCGACGAGCCCCGCCCCGACGAGGTGCAGGTGCGCCTGGTCGCCACCGGTGTCTGTCACACCGACGCGATCGTGCGCGACCAGTGGTACCCCACGCCGCTTCCGGCGGTACTCGGCCACGAGGGCGCGGGCATCGTGGAGAAGGTCGGCTCCGCGGTCACCGGCATCACGCCCGGCGACCGCGTCGTGCTCAGCTTCGCCAGCTGCGGTGCGTGCGCCGGCTGCGACTCCGGCCACCCCGCCTACTGCACCGACTTCGCGATGCGTAACTTCGGTGGCGCTCGCCGAGACGGCAGCACTGCGTTCCGTGCTGAAGACGGCTCCGCCGTCTCCTCCCACTTCTTCGGACAGTCCTCCTTCGCCGGCGTGACGAACGTCGCCGAGCGGAGCGTCGTGAAGGTGTCCGAAGCCGCCCCGCTCGAAATCCTCGGCCCACTGGGCTGCGGCGTTCAGACCGGCGCGGGCGCCGTGCTCAACGTCCTGGCGCCGAAGCCCGGCTCGAGCTTCGTGCTCTTCGGTACGGGCGCGGTCGGCCTCTCCGGCCTGCTTGCGGCAGTGGCCGCGGGCGCCACGACCGTGATCGCCGTCGACATCGTCGACAGCCGCCTCGAGTTCGGCAAGAGCATCGGCGCCACTCACACGATCAACAGCAGGAACGAGGACCCGGTCGCCCGCATCAAGGAGATCACCGGAGGCGGCGCGGACTATGCGCTGGACGCAACCGGCAACAAGGCCGTCTTCCGCCAGATGATCGACTCGATGGGCCTGCTCGGCCACGCCGCCATCGTGGGCCTGGCGAAGCCCGGCACTGAGTCGCCCGTCGACATCGGCAGCTCGATGCTCACCGGCGCCAGTGTGACCTTCGTCCTCGAGGGCGATGCCGTGCCTCAAGTACTGATTCCGCAGCTGATCGCTCTCTACGAGGCCGGCAGGTTCCCGTTCGACAAGCTCATCAAGCACTACGCGTTCGAGGACATCAACCAGGCCTTCGAGGACAGCGAGGACGGGGTCACGCTCAAGCCGGTGGTCACTTTTTGACGGTGCGCCCCACCGCGTCCCGACCTTGCCATGAGGAAACCGAGCGGTTTAATGTGGTCGCGCGCGGATTGTTGAACGATCCTCCTGTCGCCCATGTGTCGCGTACAGCGCCTGGACCGTGAAGGGACCGATGTGAGCAGGAACGAGATGAGCGTGCCGCCCTCCGTCCAGGAGGCGGTTCACGCCTGTGCGGTCCGGGCGACGCAGGGCTCGGAGGCCTTGGCGCGGGCGTCGGACGTGGAGATTGACACCGCGCTGCGGGCCATGGCGGAGCGGCTGCACACAGCCCGCGACGTGCTGACAGCGGCGAATCAGGACGACCTGCGATCGGCTGCCTCGAGCGGCATGTCGGCGGCCCTGCAGGATCGCCTGCGGCTGACCGGCCCACGGCTGGAGGACATGGCCGCGGCGCTGCGCACGCTGGCGGACGTGCCGCACGAGCCGCGGGACACCGTCCTCGAAGAGCGTCCCGACGGCCTGGTCCTGCTGGAGCGACGCCGCCCGGTGGGGGTCATCGGCGCGAACTTCGAGGCGCGTCCGAACGTGACACTCGACGTCGCCTCCCAGTTCCTCAAGTCCCGCAACGGCGGCGTACTGCGCACCGGTTCGGCAGCCCTGCGCTCCTCCCAGGCCCTGGTCACTCACGTGATCACGCCCGCTCTCACCGACGCGGGCCTGAACCCGGACGCCATCCAGCTGGTGCCGAGCGAGGACCGGGCTGCGGCATACGCGCTGGTGTCGCTGCCCGAGACCCTCCCCCTGGTCATCCTCCGCGGCAGCGGCGACAGCACCCGGGAACTCGGCCGAGAGGCCGCCCGCCACGGTGTGCGCACGCTGGCCCACGCGGACGGCGGCGCAGTGCTGTATGTGGCTCCGGACGCCGACGAGAAGCTGGTGCACGAGCTGGTCACCAGCAGCCTGGACCGGCTGGGCGTCTGCAACCGGCTCAATCTGCTCCTCATCGACCGGGCTGTCCACGACAAGCTGCTGCCGGTCATCCTGAAGACCCTCGAAGGCCTGGGCATTGCGGCATCGCTGCCGCCGCACACCCACGCGCGCGGTTACGAGTGGTCCCTGGACTCCGCGCACGCGGCAACGGTGACGATCGACGAGGCGGACGGCCCGGTCCAAGCCGCACGGATCGCCAACGAGGAGACCTCCGGGCTGGCCGCCGCCATCGCCACCCACGACCCGGACACCGCGGCCCGGTTCATGGATGCCTACGGTGGCTCAGGCGTCTTCTGGAACTCCACCACACGCCTCCTCGACGGCTTCAGGCTCCTGCGCCTGCCGGAAACCGGCATCAACATCGACCGCGTCCCTGGCCCCCGCGGCCCCGTCACCTACCGCGACCTGTATCTGCGCCAGTACGTCGTGCGGCCCGCGGCGTCCCTGCACAGTTGAGCCGATGCCGCATCGAGGCGCGCTCACTGGCCTCGTCTGCTTCACGTCGCGGGCGCTGGCTGTTCTGTCCCGCGAGACTCCGGACGCCGCACCGGCACCCTGCACCGCCCCCAGCGCTACAGCCGCCGCCTGCGACGGGTCTTCTGCATGTCCGCGCCGGCACGCACACGGCGGCCGGTGAACGGGTCGGTACGGCACTCGACGAGGGCCATCTCATCGAGCCAGTGCCGCCGTACCCGGTCCCGGGAGCCGGGCCGGATCTCCGGCGCTGGCCGAACTGGCATGGGTAGCAGCATGGTTGAGAGGAAGTCGTGCCAGATTCCTGCCGGTCGACGGCGGGTACCGCAGTCCAGACTGCGGCACTTGCCTGTGCGCAGGAGGAGGAACACGCTTCCTGCGCGGATGCCGCAACGGCCGGGGCTGGCGGCGTCGGGACTGGGTCCGAGCAGCGTCCTCACTCGTCCCGTCCCGCCTGACTCTTCGACGTATCGCGTCGGATGTCCCATCTCCCCGTCGGGCGGTGCCCGAGAGGATGGCCGCGTGCCAGGTGGCGCGTGAACGTGGCTGCCGCGTTCCGGAAGCGCTCCGGGAGGAGAGAGGTGGCGGTCACCCGCCTGGAGAGGCGGTTCCAGCAGCAGCCGGAACCGCCTCCGTTTCACGAGCCGGTCGAGGCCGCGTCCGGGTCGAGGTGGGTGCGGAACCACGACAGCGCGGCGCCGCTGGTTTCCTCGAAGTGCACCTTGTAGGCGTCGAAGTGCCCGCCGGGCACCAGGACCAGCTTCTTCGGGGACAGCGCTCGCTCGAAGGCGGCGATCTGGATGTCGGCCGGGATCACCGTCTCGCCGGTCCCGACGATCATCATGAGCGGCTTGGGCGAGACCCGAGTGATCCATACGCCCGGCTCGTACAGCCGCGCGGCCCGGCCGGAGCGCGCCGTCACCGTGTTGTTCTCGCGGCCCGCCGGAACCAGGTCTCGGTAGAACCGCAGCGCGTCCGGGCTGGGGTACAGGGCCGGGTCGGCCGGATCGTCGCCGATGGAGGTCTGATACCGCAGTTCACCACCGGCGGCCAGGGCGCGTTCGTCCTCGGCCTGGGCGAGCTCGAAGGCGGCGATGCGCTCCGGCGGGACCTTGCGCTGCCACTGCTCGAATCCGCTGATGGTGGGCACCTGCGACACCACGGCCTTGATCCGCAGGTCGGTCGCGCCGAGCACGATCGCATGACCGCCCGCGAAGCTTGTACCCCACACCCCGATACGGTCCGCGTCGACCTCCGGCCGGGCCTCCAGGAAGCTGATCGCGCGGCGCCAGTCCGCGATCTGACGCCACGGGTCGACGTCGTTGCGAGGCTCGCCGTCGCTGGCGCCGAACGTACGGTGATCGTGGATGAGCACAACGAACCCGGCGTCGGCGAACTTGCGCGCGTACGGGTCGAGGCCCATCTCGCGGTTGCCGCCGAATCCGTGGGCCATCGTGATCGCGGGGCGCGCACCCTCGGCGTCCGGCAGGTAGAGCCAGCCGCGCAGAGTCACGCCACCGTCCGCCGTGAACTCCACGTCGATGCGGTCTGTCATGGTCATTCGCCTTCCGTGAAGTTGAAGTATTCGGCGGGGATGAGGCCGGCCGCGGTCAGGGCTGCCCCGACCTTCGCGTTGATCTGCACCACGGCGCCGAGGGGGCGGTGGTGAATGGCGATCTCGGTGATGAGCCCCTCGTCATCACGCGTGAGGATCGTGATCCCCTTCATCTCAAAGCCGCCGAACGCGGCGGCCTCCCACTCCAGATACGTCCGCGGGCCGTCCTGCACCTTCCGGACGAACTCGAGCCGTTCGTACACGGAGCTCACCCCGGCCATGAGGGCCTCGACCTGCTCCTTGCGCTCCAGTGGCTTGGCGAGCGCGCTCGCCTCCATCCGCACGTTCGGCGAGAGCGCCGCCGCGAAGGAGTCCTGGGTGCGTTGCTCGAACGCGGCCGTCCAGGCCTTGGCCGGGCGGCCGTCGGCGGAGTTGGACGCGGTCGCCTCGACGACCGTGCCGATGACGGCGGCGACCGCCGCCGGGTTCTCGGCGTGCGCCCAGTGACCCGCGCCGGAGATCGTCTGCGAGGTGACGCCGGGGAAGCGGGGCGCGACATACGCGGAAACGATCTCTTCCGTGACGAAGGGGTCGTTCTCACCGCGCAGGACGGTGACGCTCCCGTCGTACTTGCTGGGCTGCTGTCCGTCCGGGTGGCCGTTGTTCCATGCCGTCGCCGTGTCGGAGATCGTCGACGGGTCGACGTGCAGCGCCACTTGGGCGAGCCGGTCACTTTCCTCGGCCGGGAACGCGGTGGCGAGCGCGCCGCGGAAGGCGCGCTGCGCGTCGAGTCCGAGATCCGGTGCCTGGAAGGGGGCGATCCGCTCCGGGGGCAGGTGAGTGCCCGCGAGCGGGATCGGATTGATCAGGACGAGCGAGCGCACCTGATCGGGCAGGCGGGCGGCGACGAGCTCGGAGATCTGGCTTCCCATGCTGTGGCCGACGAGCACGACGGGGCCCTGAGTCGTGCGCACGACGCTTTCGAGGTCGTCGGCCCAGCGGGCGAGCGTGAACGGCCCCTGATCCGAGGCGTGCGCACCCATGCCGGCGAGCTCGAACGCGATCGAGGGGATCGACCGTTCGTCGAGGACGGTGCGGACGCTGTTCCAGATGGCGCCGTCGTCCAGGTATCCGTGGACGAGCACCGCGGTCGGCGCCTTCGTCGCTGGGCTGTTCATCGCGTGTCTCCTTTGACGATCGCTCTCCTGCGGCGACGAACCGAAAGCCAACGGCTCTCGAGATTCTTGGCCGACGCGATCCCTATGACGTAAGCATAGGGTCTATGCTTGCGTCAATGTCATCGCTCTGTGATCGACGGAACGAGGACCGGGCCTTCCGGCTTCCTCAGCGTTCGGGCCGGAGCGGAAGCGACCACCCGAGAATCCGAGGAGTCCACCAATGACGTCGAATGCCTTGACCTACGCCGTACACATCGCGGACGGCATGCCGACCACCAACGCCGACGTGCCGCCCGATCAGGACGAGCGTTCCTGGTCGCCGACGTCGAGCATCCTCATCTCGAACGGGGAAGAGGCGCTGCTGGTGGATCCGCTCTTCACGATCGCGCAGTCGGAGGGCCTGCTGCAGTGGCTCGGTGAGCGTGACGCCGAGGTGACGAGCGTGTACGTCACGCACGGCCACGGGGACCACTGGTTCGGTCTCGGAGCCGTACTGCAGCAGTACCCCGGTGCGCGCGCCTTCGCGCTGCCCGAGGTCGTCGAGGACATGGCCTACCAGTCCTCGCCCGAGGTCCTCAAGGCGGTCTGGCGCGCATGGTTCCCCGAGCAGATCCCTGAGCGGCTCGTGCTCGCCGAACCGCTCGAGGGCGAGGTCCTGACCGTGGGCGGGGCAGAGGTCCGCCCGGTCCGCCTGGGACACACCGACAGCGACAACACCACCTGCCTGCACGTTCCCGACCTGGGCCTGATCGTTGCAGGCGACGTGATCTACAACAACGTGCACCTCATGCTCGCGGCATCGGACGCGGACGGACGAGCCGAGTGGCTGAGGGCTCTCGACACGGTCGAGGCGCTGGCGCCCACCGCGATTGTCGCGGGCCACAAGGATCAGACCGCCGATGACGATCCCCGCCACATCGAGGAGACCCGCCGCTACATCCTTGATTTCAACAGCGGGGTGCGTCGCACCGGCAGCACCCTCGAACTCTACGAGTACATGCTGGAGCGTCACCCGTCCCGCATCAATCCCGGTGCGCTGTGGGGCTCCTGCAGGGCGGCGAAAGGCTGAGCAGGCGGCGCGCCGGTCGGTCGGCCTGCGGCGCGCTACGGGCGCGCGGCGGCCCGACGCTGCCGCGAGGCCCGCAGGTTCACGGCATTACCGCAGATACGCACGTCATGCCAGACGCCGTTGTTGGGATTCGTGCCGTCATAGAACGCAACCGAGCAGACCCGGTTACGGCACATCTTCAAACGACGCCATGTACCCGTCAGTTGGGCGTTCGTGATCTCGTTGAGCGCGGCCGCGACGACCCACGGGACGTCCTTGCCGCGCGGCGCCAGCGAGAAGACACCATCGGCGTCGATCCGCACCTCGAGTGCGCCGCTCACCCCCTTCGGCGCGGACCGGACCGGCGTGTCGCGCACCGCACCCGACACCGTCATCTGCAGCGACGCGCGTAGCTGCTGAAGCCGCACCAGCCCCGGTTCATCGACCTCGATCGCCGGCGCCTGCGCCCCGGCACGCCGACTCCACTCGTCCAGCGCGCCGAAGAGCCATGACGTCGCAGAATCCGGCGTCGAGAGCAGGTCCTCAAGCGCGGGCCTGCCGGCGGCGCGGGTGTTCAAGACCTCCTGGACGAGGATGAGCGGTCCGGTGGCGATGCGGTCGGTGTAGCGTTCGCTCGCGAGTTCAGACATAGGCATAGTTTATTAGCTCCAGTCTCTCTTGGCGAGGAGAGCGGGATCGCCGCCGAAAGGACCCTAGCGGCGGTGCGGTGCCATCGGCGCGCCGGCGAGTGCGCGGCATGGAGCCCCTGTGGAGTGCCCGGGTCATGCTCGCCTGCCTGCTCGGCGCTCGCTCGTGACCTGGCCGGAGGCTGGCGAGGAGTGCCGTATATCGCGCCCATCGGGCCCGCCCGAGGTCCCCACACTGTGGTATGACATAAGCATAGGGTTTATGCCTGCGTCGAATGGTGTGGATCGTCGTGCACTGTCACCACGCGGGTCGGCCATGTGAAATCACTTGAGAGGTCGCGCGATGTCCGAACGCGTGGAGGAACAATGATCGACAAGACCGTCGAGGACACCGCGGCCGCCGTCTCAGGGATCCGTGACGGCGCCACCGTGATGATTGGTGGATTTGGTCGGGCGGGCCAGCCGGTGGAGCTGATCGACGCGCTCATTTCCCATGGCGCACGCGACCTGACCGTCGTCAACAACAACGCGGGCAACGGCGACATGGGTCTTGCCGCGCTTCTTGCGGCGCGAAGGGTACGGAAGATCATCTGCTCGTTCCCGAGGCAGAGCGACTCGTGGGTGTTCGACGGTCTCTACCGCGCGGGAGACATCGAGCTGGAGCTCGTGCCGCAGGGAAATCTCGCCGAACGCATCCGCGCCGCGGGCGCGGGCATCGGCGCGTTCTTCTCACCGACGGGCGTCGGCACGCAGCTCGCGGAGGGTAAGGAGGTGCGCACGATCGACGGCCGCGACTACGTGCTCGAGTACCCGATCCGAGCTGATGCCGCCTTGATCAGCGCCCTGCGGGCCGACCGCTGGGGCAACCTTGTCTACCGCGAGACCGCCCGCAACTTCGGCCCGATCATGGCGGCCGCGGCGGCCACCACCATCGCCCAGGTCGACCAGATCGTGCCGCTCGGGGACATCGACCCCGAGACCGTTGTGACGCCCGGCATCTTCATCGACCACGTCGTCGCGGTGGGAGAACGCCGCTGGCTCGACGAAGGCGTGTTCGTCGGCGGCGTCGACATCGAGGGGAGCCCGCTGGCACAGGAGGAGAGCCGATGAGCACGCACATCAGCCGCACCGACCTCGCGCGTCGCATCGCGGCCGACATCTCCGAGGGATCGGTCGTGAACCTCGGTATCGGCGCCCCCACCCTTGTGGCCAACTACCTGCCGGACGACACGGAGGTCGTTCTGCACACCGAGAACGGGATGCTCGGCATGGGGCCCGCACCCGAGCCCGGCACCGTCGACCCCGACCTGATCAACGCCGGCAAACAGCCAGTCACCGCCCTGAAGGGGGCGGCGTACTTCCACCACGCCGACTCCTTCGCCATGATGCGCGGCGGACACCTGGACGTGTGTGTGCTCGGCGCGTTCCAGGTGTCAGAAACCGGCGATCTCGCGAACTGGTCCACCGGCGAGCCCGGCGCGATACCCGCCGTCGGCGGCGCGATGGATCTCGCGATCGGCGCGAAGTCGGTCTACGTGATGACCGACCTCCTCACCAAGCAGGGCACGCCGAAACTCGTCGCCGCCTGCAGCTATCCGCTGACCGGAGTGCGCTGCGTGACCCGCATCTACACCGATCACGCGGTATTCGATGTCACGCCCGACGGACTGCGCGTGCGCGAGACATTCGGCGACAACACAGCGGACTCCCTGGCCGCCCTGACCGGCCTCGACCTCGCCGACGTCACCGACGCTGCGGCATCCCTGAGAGGTAACTGACATGCCCGCCAGCTTCGTGTACGACGCCGTGCGCACCCCCTTCGGACGGTACGGCAAGGCCCTCGCCGACGTACGCCCCGACGACCTCGCCGCGATCGTCATGCGCGCGACCGTCGAGCGCACGGGCCTTGATCCCGCACGCATCGACGACGTGATCTTCGGCGATGCGAACCAGGCGGGCGAGGACAACCGCGACGTCGCACGGTTCGGCGCGCTGCTCGCCGGATTCCCCACCTCGGTCCCGGGAGTCACGGTCAACCGGCTGTGCGGGTCCTCGGTCGAGGCCGTCATCCAGGCGTCACGAGCCGTCGAGGCAGGAGACGCCGACATCGTGCTCGCGGGCGGCGTGGAATCGATGAGCCGTGCACCGTACGTCGTCGAGAAGAGCACCAAGCCCTTCCCCGCGGGCAACCAGACGATGTGGAACACGTCGATCGGATGGCGCATGGTCAACCCTCGCCTGCCGAAGGAATGGACGATCTCCAACGGCGAGACTGCCGAGAAGCTTGCCGGAATCCACCGGATCTCACGGGAGGAGCAGGACGCGTTCGCGGCGCGCAGCCATCGCCTGGCCGCCCGAGCCTGGGCGGACGGCATCTTCGACCGCGAGATCGTCCAGGTCGACGGCCACTACCTCGCCCGCGACGAGAGCATCCGCGACGGATCCACCGTCGAGGTGCTCGCCGGCCTTCGCCCGGCGTTCGCCGCGGGCGGCACGGTGACCGCCGGGAACTCCTCGCCCATCAATGACGGCGCCTCCGCCGTGCTCGTCGCACGCGAGGGTGTGCTCGACGGCGAACCCCTCGCCCGCATCGCCGGCCGCGCGGCGTTCGGCAACGACCCCGACGTCTTCGGAGTCGCTCCCGTCGAGGCGGCCAACCGCGCACTCGCCCGTGCCGGGCGCACATGGGCCGACGTCGATCTGGTCGAGCTGAACGAAGCTTTCGCGGCGCAGTCGCTCGCCTGTCTGCGGCTGTGGAGCGACCTCGACCCGAAGAAGGTGAACGGGCACGGAGGGGCGATCGCGATGGGGCACCCGCTCGGAGCGTCCGGGGGGCGCATCATCGGTCGCGCGGCCCACGAACTCGCCCGCCGGGGTGGTGGCGTCGCAGTCATCGCTATCTGCATCGGCGTCGGCCAAGGTCTCGCCGTCGTGCTCGAGAGGTGAAGGGCGGTCGAGCCACGGGCCGGAGCCCGTCGCAGCATCTTCGCGCCGAGCGATAGTCGGCGACACCTACAGTCCCGTAGGCACAGCCCTTCAGCGACGTCGTGGGAACAGCGGTCGTGCCTGATGTGATGACCGGTATGTCATCCGTTCCCTCACGGACCCGGGCGACATCGTCATCGTGAACCGGCCCGTCTAAACCCCGTTCTACGTGTACACGGCGCATGCTTCACGCGAGATCCTCGAACCTCCGCTGTGGCAGAACCTCCGCACCGATCTCGGCACTCTCGAGGACGTTCCGTCATGTGAGTGCGCGAGGCAAGCGGGCGGTTTATCTGCTGTCCAACCCGCACAACCCGACAGGAGTCGTCCGCACTCGGGAGGAACTCACGTCTGTTGCTTCGCTGGCCCGCGAGTACGGCGGGAGGGTGGTCGCTGATGAAGTCCATGCTCTTCTGGTCTTGCCGGAGCCGTCCGAGTTCACAGGCCGCCGCATCGGGCTTTGACGCTGCTCAGTGGGTGAAGAGGTTGCTCAAGTCCTAAAGGGAGCCGAGGGCTACACGCGGCAGCTGTCGATGTGGGTGACTTCGCGGTAGTCGACGATGGTGGGGCTGGCCATGGACTCTCGGTAGACGAGGACGGCCCGGCCGTAGGGCCAGGCAGTGTCGTTGCTGAAGTTCTGCTGGGCTTCGGAGCAGCTGCCGAACATCAGGCCGCGGACGAGGTCGGTGAAGCCGGTGTCGTCACGGTAGTCCTGTCCTTCAGGGTAGATACCGGGGCCGAAGGTGACGAACATGGTCTGGGCCGCGGGGTTGAAGGTCACGGTCACGGTGTCACCCATGTACTGCTGTCCCCGAAGCACTGGCGCTGCGTCCGTGATCAGGTGCTCTGCGGCAGTCTTCTCGGCCGAGGTGGCTGGCAGCCGGGCTGCGGCCCATTCGTCCACGTTGGGCTGGGCGTTGTCGATGCGGGTGTAGGCAGGCAAGGGGGTACCAGCGCGTTGCTGAGGCGCTTGCGACGTCGCTGGCGCCGAGGGGGAGGCCGCGGCAGGGCTGGTTGTCCGAGGGGTGGACTGCTGCGCGCCGGTCGTGGCACTGGCGGTGCTCGTGGGGCTGCTCGGTGCGGAGGAGTGGTTGCGGGCGGTGTTTGATGACTGGGAGGCAGCGGCGAAGGCACCGCCGAGACTGCCGAGGACGGCAGCGGCTACGGCGACTGTCAGATACAGACGTGTACGGCTGTTGCGCCCGGGTGGGGTGGGCCAGGCGGGTTCGGCTTCAGTTGTCAGGTCCCAGTGCGCGCTGACGAGGTCGGATATGAGGGTGGGCTGCTGGTCGTCGGGCGTGAGGACGGCGGTTGCCTGGGCTGCGAGCAAATCGGAGCACTCATCCGCAAGTTCAGCGGCGCTCGGCCTCTCGGACGGTTCCTTGGACAACGCCTTCTCCACCAGGCGCCGCAAGCTGGCCGGCACGCCGTCCAGGTCTGGCTCGGCTTGCATGACGCGGAAGGCCACCGCATCGGCGGCGCCGCCGCCGAAGGGGAGGCGGCCAGTGGCTGCGTAGGCGAGGAGGGCTCCCCAGGCGAACACGTCGCCTGGGGAGCCGATGGCGCCGGTGCGGTAGTGCTCGGGACTGATCCAGCCGGGCGTGCCGGTCATCACCCCGGTACGGGTGACTGAAGTGCCGTCCAAGGCGTGGGCAATGCCGAAGTCCAGCATCTGCGGGCCGGATGGGGCCAGGATGACGTTCTGCGGCTTCACGTCCCGGTGGATGACGCCTTGGGCGTGTACAGCGGCGAGTGCGGCTGCGGTGCCGGCGGCGAGCGCGTACAGACGCCCTCCGGACAAGGGGCCGTTGGCCGTCACGTGCCTGTCAAGGGTGAGGCCGGGGATGTAGGGAGTGACGAGCCACGGCGTCGCAGCTTGGGCGTCGGCGTCGCGGACCGGAACCAGGCACGGCCCGGTGACGCGTTGGGAGAGTTGCACTTCCCGTCGGAAGCGAGCACGGAACTCATCGTCTGCGGCCTGTGCCGGATGCACGACCTTGACGGCGACACGCTCCCCAGTGGCCGTGAGGGCGGCGTACACCGTGCCCATACCGCCGGATCCCAGCCGCCCCACGATGCGGTAGGGACCCACCCGGCGCGGATCGCCGGGCTGGACCGGCTGAACACGGTTGGACACGACGGCTCCCCCAGATGACCCACGGCCAACATCGGCCGCAACAATGGGCAGATCGTATCGACGTAGTGCGCCGCGCAGTTGAAGAACCACAGCCCTCCCGAGCCGTGCGCCCGCCCCGGCAGCGACGGGAGAGGCGCAGTGTTCGGTCAAAGGCGCGCGGCGAGCGAGATGATCGCGCTGAACTCAACATCCCTTAGGTCGCTGCAGGATCGAGTGGAATGCCTCGCCGAAAGCAGTCACCGTCAGACCTTCTGCAATGGGCGCGGCTCTTCTGTAGGGAGCTTCGATCACCTCGCGCAGACACGCGATAGAGCGGTTGCTGCGACTGACGCACGATGGCACCGAGCAGGAGACGATCACGTTCGCTGAAGTGTGTAAGGGCGATCATGTGGACGTCGTGGTCCAGGAGGTCATCCCGCGGGGGAGCGCAGGCCGAGAGGGACCGGCTTGACGCGGCACCACCCGCCGACGGCGGTTCTGCGGTGGTCTGCCGCCAGGCTGGTCCGGACTGCCCGCATCGCACGGGAGCGCACTGATCACAGCATGTTGTCCTCTGGGCTGTCGGTCAGACCGAGTTCCGCGTCGGTGAAGGGCTCACCCAGGTCGGGCATCCCGAAGAGTCCGATCCGGGTGCTGGCCTCGACGAAACGGACGAAGCGGTCGACAGGCCGGTGGACTTGCTCCTTCTCCAGCAGTGCCCGGCAGGCGCGGCAGTGCCATGGGCGCCGGAGAGTGATCCACTGTGCCCGAGTGCACGCGGGGCATGTCACGAAGTATGCGGTCGGCGCGAAGAGGGTTGCCCAGTTTGCGTAGCCGCTGCGGGGGCGGTGGCCGGGCTCGTTCCAGTCGGAGGCCAGGGACGGCTTGCCGAGGAGGACGAACTCGCCTCCGGGCCACCGGCAGGTGCAGGAACCTCCGCACCGGCAGGCGCGGGTGCGGGCCAGTTCTTCCGTCTTCTCGGTACGCGGTATGCCGGGGCCTTTGACCTCGATCCAGGTGCCGAGTTCGGGCAGCCAGAAGTCGGGGAGGTAGAGGGTGCCGGAGTCCAGGGTGATCGTCTCGGGTTCGTATTCCCAGTGGATGCCGTTGCCGTCGAGCGTGGCGGCCCAGTCGGCTTCGAGCCGGGAACGGAACGTGGTGTCGCCGTAGCGGGTCGGGACGGCGTCCATGGACATGCCGGCGTCGTCGGGTGTGCTGGTCAAACCGAACTCCTGTCCTGCTGCGGCCGCGTCGATTATGACGGTGACCGGGCCGACAGGCGTCGTCGGGTGCGCGGACCGTGCTTGCCGATGGCGTCCGGACGGACCGCGCGGGGGGTGCTGCCAGCGAGGGCGAGGAGTTCGCGTGGGCTGTTTCAGCCCTTGCGGCGGGCAGGTCCGGCACGCGGCCTGTGGACGAGACCGCCTGCCACTGCCGGTTTGGGCGCTCGGGCGGTGAGCGACGCGCTCCGATCCTGCCGGTGCGGAGTTGCCGCGTCGCAGGACAACCTCGAGACGGAGGAGATCAGCGCCATGGCGTGCTCTCCGTCAGCTACCGGCCGGGTGCGGTATCCGCATCGCCGGGCTCGCTGTCTGAGCGGCCGTACTTTGTCGGCCACACAGCAGCCCGTCCGTGGTCCCTCGCACAGGCCTGGGATAAGCGGGCGGCTGTGCTGTGGGTTCGCGGACGCTGTACATGCGTGTTCCTCCAGGCGACGAGTTCGGCGTGGACGCGCCGTGCACGTTCGGGAGAACTTCCTCCCGGCGGCAATAGCTGCCAGCCTCGTCCAACAGCACCAGCACGGCTTCGCTGCCCAGAAGCGTGGTGACCGTACGGGAAGGCTGGTTCCTCGGCCTCCTGTCAGTCAGCGCGGTCGGTCGAGGTGATCAGCGCTATCAGGACGAGAAGGCACGTGGTGAGGGTGATGACCTGCTCGGCGCTCCAGCCCTGCTGGATGGTGAGCGTGATCGCCACAGCGGTCACATAGGGCCAGGAACGGCGGTGCGGCTGGGGGGAGTTGGGCTGTGACATGACGGGCTCTCCAGGGGGACGGGTGCTTTGCTGGAGACCCACAGTCATTCATGATGGCGTTGTTCCCTCGAATCGAACATGGTTGCCGCAGGTGAACACTCGTATATCGAGGACAACCCGGGGGTTGTTCCTGGACAAGCGTGAAGCGGGGGAGTGAATGGGGCGGCCGCTAGGGGCGTTGAAAGGTCGGACGGAAGAGGCCAACGAGTTCGCCCGCTGGTTACGCAGGATCACCACCAACGTGACGGTGCGTTCCCTGGAGGAGGACTTCCCCTATGGCAAGTCCTCGTGGAGCGGGTTTCGTGACGGCAGCCGACTCCCGCCCCCGGACCTGGTCAAACAGATCGCCGAGCGCTATCTGCGCGAACCGGCGATGCGCACACGCCAGTTGGATCAGGGGCTGCGCCTGCTGACGTCCGCTCAGCAGGCCGCAAAGGATCTGGACGACAGGACTGCTCCGAGTGGCCAGGACCTTTCGGCGCTGCTGGCGGCCAACCGCAGGGTCGACCCTGTAGCCGTGGCGCTGCTGCGTCTGGACGACGCGCGGCTTCGTCAGATCGAGGCGATGCAGAAGCTGGCCGCTTCTGAGCGACGGCGCGAGGAACTCGAGGCCATGGTCTCGGTTCTGGAGCAGCGCATAACGATCATCGAGAGCGAGCGCGACCAGGCCAGACAGGAGACCCGGGTCGAACTGCAGCGCGAGCTGCAGATGTCGCTCGAATACCGGCGCCAGGCCGACGAGAAACTGGCACACGCCCGCCGCGCGGAGGACCGGGCACGGCAGCTGCGGCTGGCGGCGGAGAAGCAGGTGGCCGTCGAGCGCGCCGCGCTGATGCGCCTCGACCGCGACACCGCTGCTGACACCCTTGCGCCGCCCATCCCGTCGGACTCGGCGATCGACGGCCTGCACCTGCCGCCCCTGCACCACATCCGCGATCTCCTCGACGCCGCCCAGGAACAGCTGGACGCCCAGGACGGCGAACTGGACGACCTCGGCGAGCAACTGGGCGCTGAGCCGGGCAAGGACGGTTACGACGAATCCGCAGTCACCCAGATCGTCTGGGCGCAGGTGGTCGACTCCGCAGACCCCCAGATGGCAGATGTCCCACCCCGCGCGCTGGACAATCCCAGAAAACCCCTGACCGGCCACGACGGGCCGGCCGCGCCCAAAGAGATCGGACCGGCGGCGCCACTCACTCGCGCCATGGACGGCAGGCACGCCGTGTCCATCGAGCTGGTGGTAGGCCTGAACGCAGTGAACACCCCGGACGCGCTGTCGCTGTCGCTGTCCCAACTGCTGCGCCGTACCGGCATGCACTCGATCGGCGAACTCAGCTCCGCGCTACCCGATCAGATGAAGGACGACGTGCTCCGCGCCGCCGTCGGCCGCTGGATCGACGGCGACGACCTGCCCACCACCTGGACCCAACTCGAGTCACTGGTACGGCTAATGGATGCCACCGACGACGAAGTCGCCGCCTTTCGGCAGGCGTACCAGCGGATCACCGTCAAGCGTTCCGCCACGTGGTTCAGCGCTGAGGACGACCTGGCCGAACTCGCGCCCTCCAGGGCGACCGATTGGATCGTCGCCGGCATGGTCCCGCTGGCCGTTGCTGGCCTGACAACCGCCTACACCGCGGGGCTTCGGGCCGTTCCCGGTCCGGGCGCGGCGAAGCTGGTGGCGTACGGCGTGGTGTTCTCGATCGTGTGCGCGGTCGTCCTCTTCGCAGCTGTCGGGGTGGCCGTGCGCTCGGCCCGGGCGGAGGGAGGCCCGCTGCGTAAACGATTCACCGCCGCGGGCCTGGCCGCCGGCGTCCTGGCGCTGCCAGCCGGGCTGGTGCTGCCGTGGCTCGTGGACTCCGACGGGCCAGGACGCTGGCTCGCCGCACTCGTGCAACTCCTCTAGGACCCCCGGCCTGCAGCGGACCGCCCACTTGCGGAGCCAGAACCCCGCAATTCTTCCACAACGTCAGCAGCCTGGCGCCCCCGAATGCCTCGGCCGAGGCTTGATCCCGGGTGCGTCTGCCGTCCACGATGAGGTCGCCGAGCGCAGTGCGTCTCGCTGCGATGGCCTGCCTGAGAGTGTGGTGTGAGGCGGTTGGTACGCCCGTCCCGCGACTACCTGTCTGGTCCGCACTCACCCAGGCACCGGCGCCTTGAAGCCTCCGACTCGCCCCCAAGCGCCGAGGTTGCCCGTGAGGGCTGGACGTTCTCGAAGGGACATTCGTGTGGGCGCTGGAGGACGCGATGCAAGCCGTAGCCGGCGGGCAGATGCGAAACAATCAGGACCACTCGTCCGCTGCTTCTATGATGTGATGGTGACGAATGCGCCGCAGGATACCTTCCCGCCGTTTGGTGGATCTATCGCTCTGCTCGCAATTCCGTACGTCTTCACCCAGGACGATTTGCTCACAGCTGAAGGGTTCATCAAGAAGGCGAAACAGCGTGGCTACAAGCTAACGCTTGATCTTCTTCAAGAGCTGCATAGTCATCGTCTGCTTCTGCCGCTCTACCGTGTGAGTGACACTCCGGTCGAAGGGCGCCGAATCAATATCGAACCCAGTTACGGAATGAATCCTCGGGGCTGGGTCCTCGAAGCTGCCGCTGCAGGACGCCTCCGAGATCCAGCCGATGAGGGATATTCGGTGGCGTGGCCGTATAGACGGCCCCCAAATGAAGTACATGACAGGTGGTGGAATGGATTCATCTACTCAACGTGGCAGTTGCTCGATGTAAAGGCGGCGTTGAACCGGTACAGCTTCGTCAAACACGGCCACTTTCCCCCATCGGGTGACGCGGGCCAGATGCGTCAACGAAAAGTTACCCTCGCCTTGGCGGCTCTGGCGACACGATATCTTCCAAGTATTCTTGGTCGGCTCAACATGCCCATGGGTGTGGACGAAAGCGGCCTGCGGAGGTACCGAGCCGTATCGGATGTACACGATTTGCTTCAACGCGCAGGTCTTGACCCGTCACGCCTTCAGGGGAAAGCTGACGGCCTGCTAGCGCAAGCCCACAACGAGCCGCTTGGCAAATGGCTGTCTCTTATGCGCTATGCCAGCTATGAAGGTTGGTCCAAACTGCAGGGGGAACCGCTTGACGCCATGTGGCGACGCGTTGCTGCAGAAGTTCTCCTCCGGGCTCATGAAGATCTTGTCACGGATGGCACTGTTGATCCATTGCCTGATCTCACGGGAACAACGTGGTGGACTTCGCAGCATGACCGGCTGACTCCTCGCTACGGTGAAGCGAAGACCCTGGAGCGGGCGCTTGCTGAATTGGGAATCTCTCCCCATCCGAAGGTGATATTGCTAGTCGAGGGTGAAACCGAGCTCTATCATGTGCCGCGACTACTGGCGGAATTCGGGCTCACACAGCCGCAGCAAGTGCGAGTGCAGCGTACAAAGGGATCGAAGATTAATGCCCATCTCATTGCGCGCTACGGTGTTACACCGCGTGTTGGGCGGAGGCTTCATGACCGGTGGATGCTTGACGCCTCGCTGACTGCGCTTGTGATTGCCATGGATGCCGAGAACGACTTTGAAACCCAAGCCAAGCGGGACAAGGTGCGGCGTCAGCTTCAAGAAGCTATTCGCGAAGAAGTGAAATATCAGGATGCCGACATCAGCCAAGCGGAGCTTGACGCTCTGGTGCATGTCCGTGTTTGGGGTGAGGATAAGTACGAGATTGCCAATTTTTCGGATGATGAACTAGTTCCAGCAATCACGAAAATTGCCGCCATGCAATCGAATCCTCGTACTGCATCACCGAGCTGGGAGCAGGATCTTCGGGCGCAGCTCCAAGAGGCTCGCGCCAATCACTATGATATCAAGATTCCCCTTGGTCGATTGCGAGTGGCTGAAGAAAAGGTCGAGCTGGCCCAGCGTCTCTGGCCCGTTCTACTTGCCAAGTGTGAGGCAGAATATGCGGCAGACCGCATCCAGACGCCGGTGCTCAAGCTAGCTCTTGAAGTGCGTCGACTGGTCGGTGAGGTTGGCGGAATTTTTGCACTCAAAGGGCAGTCATAGCTAGTGCACCTTGTACTGATCCATTTGTGTGTGACTTCACGAGAACGACAAACCTTCGCGGGGCGAACGTGGATCGGTTGCTAAGCCACTGTCCCCGGTAGCCAGGTGGCCTGCCGTCTTCGCTCGTCCTTCACGTGACATGCTCCGGTTTACCGTTGTTGCCGGGCGGTGGGGTCGTCGATCTCGCTCTCCGCTGCGAGATGACCATGTTGCTGGTAGGGCATCTCGTCCGGATGCTGTTCGAGCCTGGCGCGTCGCCACGCCGCGTCAAAGGAGAGGTTGCCCTGGCTGGCCCGTGCCAGCTGCCACCCCCGCCAACTGGTCCGGGGTGAGAGCAGCCATCGCCACACTGACGTGCTCACCGGACTACCACAGCCGCGAGACCGAGGCGGATTTCCGCCGCCCCGCTCATGACGCACCTTCCGGTTCCGCCGCGGCGTGCCCGTTGGCCAGGGCTTGTGCCCTCGCGGCATGGTGCGGCCGCTGGACGCTGTCCATGCCCGCGGCCAGGAGGGTGTACAGCATGCGTTTCTGGGTGTGGCCAGGGAAGCTGGCGAGGAATTCGCGCAGCACCTCGACAGCCTCGTGCTCGACGCTCCGTTCGTCTGCGGGGCGATGTCGGGCGAACACTTCCGCGGCCGTGTTCACCTTCTCGGCGAACTCCGGGAGTCGGTTCCAGTCGGCGTCGTCGCGCTCGATCCATCGCGCCAACAGGGCTGCCGGGTTGGCCAGTTCAGCGGCGAGGGCGTCACTCTTCTGCAGTCGCAGGATGTCGGTCACGGCTTGTCGGCGCTGAGCGGTCAGTAGCGTGGCCACCGCGGCCCGGTCGTCCGGCAGCAGGTCGAGTGTGAGCTCGGCCGTGAACTCGACGGGAGGGTCCGTGGGTAGCTGACGCAGTTGCGCGAGGTGCTGGCCGCAGACGTCCCGCGCTGTGGCGAGGTCGGCCGGGTCGCACTTCTTCGAGACCTCGTTCGCGCTGGCCCTGAGTGTGGTGCGCACTGTCCCTGCGATCTCCTCGACGGGGCTGGGGTAGGGCGGTTCGGTGAGCACTGTGGCCGTGATCCGGGCGGTGAAGCCGATCCCGGGACAGGCGCTGCGCAGCCGGACCTCGAAGCGGGTCAGGCTGCGCCGCACCGCTTTGCGCGCACGGCGGCGCGACCATCGTGTGGAGGTCATCGGTCAGGACTCCGCCGAAGCGTGCTCGCGCGTTGCGAGCAGAGACGACAGCGCCGGGGGCAGCCGGAGGTCCTTGCGCAGTTCGACGACCGCCGCGCCGTCGGCGACTCCGGGTTCGCCGAAGATGAGCGCAGAAACCGGAGAGGCGACCAGGTGGCCCAGCATGATCTGGTTGAGGAGGTCCGTCAGGAGCTCGAACGGCATGTCCGCTGCGTTCCGCGCCTCGGCCCAGGCGGTCAGCACTTGCCGGCATTCGGCCTCGACCCGCGTGTCGGCCAAGGCCGCGTTCCAGCCGTCCAGGAGCGCTTGCTTGACGTCCTCCTTCCGTTCGGCCGCCGCCAGCATGACCTGCAGAACGTATGGATCCACCCGTGGATCCAGCAGCGACAGGAAGGCCCGGTAGCCCGCCAGGGTCTTCTTCTCCGTGGCCCATTTGATGACTGTGCTCCACACCCGTGGCAGCTGGCCGTCGCGAGCAGCGATGTCCCGCAGCGCCGCCTGCGCTGTCCGTACGGCGTCGTCTGTCTGTGACCGGTCGAGGATGTGCCGCAGGCGGACGAGGGCCTGACGTGGGTAGTGCTCGGCGAACTCGCCCTGGCAGACCAGCGCGACCACGGTCGCGACGGCCTCCGATTCGTCCTGGGCCGATTCCAGCAGCAGAGCACGGACCTGGACTCCCAGCGTGTCCGCCTCGGCAGCGACGGTCAGGACACGGGCGATCAACTCGCGATGCTCGGTGCTGTCGGCGCCCTTGTCGATCCAGGCGTGGATCTGCTTGACGACGCGGATGTCGTTCTCCGCGACGGCCAGTTCGACCAGCAGGTCGCCGATCGCGGCCAGTCGGTCCGCCCCCGGCCCCTTGGGCGCGGTGATGGTGTCCAGCCACTGCAACAAGTGGGGGTGGATGTCGGCCCGCTGCTGCCACAGGTGGAGCAGGACGGCACGGGCGTATCCAGATTTGTGATCGAGAGAGACCGTCCGTCCGTTGACCTCAGCACCCATCTTCGTCAGCCGCGTGGTCAGATCGGGCCCGGTCAGGATGGTACGGACGTTCGTCTCCGGCTGTTCGCCCAGCAGTGTTCGGGCGCTGTTCTGGATGGTGAGCGCGTCCTTGCCGTTGAGGAACAGCGAGGCGATGAGCAGGGCGCGGTCGTCGGGCCTGTTCTCGGTCTGTGTGAAGACGTTCTTTACATCGGTTCGCCACTCCCGGAAGGAGCTCAGGGCGTTCTTGATGCCCTCTGGGGAGTTCTCCGCGCAGGCGAGCTCGGCGGCCAGTCGGGCGGCATCGTCGGGACGGCTGCTGTCGGTCAGCAGTTGCCCGGCCTCGCCTGCCGGGCCTTCCACCGCCGACGCGGTGTCGAGCCAGCGGATTCTGTCCGGCAGGCGGTGCAGGTACTCGAGGTGTGACCTGGCCACGCGGTGCGGGGAGGGCCGGGCCGTGGCGCGGGCGACGACGCCGGCGACGGCTCCCGACACGCCCTCGGGCCACCCGTGTTCGTCGGTGATCACGACGAGGAAGGAGCCCGAGAACTTCAATTGCTCGGCGTAAGCCACCAGTTGTTGGGCGACGAGGCCGGGCTTGTGCCAGGAGCGAATCTCCGCGGCCACATCCAGCAGGTAGCACCGTCCCGGCTCGTCGGGCATCTCGGCGATGTCCGGGAGCCCGGGCCGTTCCCAGTCAGGTGCAATCGCCTGGAGTTCCAGCGCCTTGCCCCGGGAGCGCTCCTCTGCCTGCGAGACCTCCCACAACGCCTTGATCCCGGCAGCGCGTTTGCCGTATCCGGGAGGGCCGGCGACGACGGCCATCCGAGGTCCGCCCCCGGTGAGCCGCTCGATCGCGTCAGATGCCGTCCGGACCCTTTCGTCTCGCACGCTCAGCTCCACCCACGCCAGGCGTACCGCGTCGAGTTCGCTCTGCGGGACGTCGGTGACCGGCAGCGGCGGCTTGCTCGTCATCGTGACGGAGCCCGCGGCCACAATGATCTTCGCGTTCTGGTTGTCGCGGATCTGCACCTGTTGGCCGGGCGTCGGCGGGGCGACAGGCGGAGGGGGCGCCGGAGGGACAGCCCTCGGGAAGGTCCCCTCGCTCACCGGCTCTGCTCCGGAGCGCGGTAGTGGAAGCCCCCCGAGGCGTTGATGTCGCCGCCGGAGACGACGACCATGCTCTCGGTGTTGTGGTGCACGTTCGTCCGCGCCCCGTCACCGTCGTCGGCTCCCTTGGCCTGGTCAGCCAGGTTCTGAAGATCCTGCGCCGCGTCCGGATGCTTCTGCAGGAACGCCGCCAGCTGGATCATCAGCTCGTTCCGTAGCCGGTCCTCCACCGATCCGCGCTCGCTCTCGGAGCTGTCGACGAGCCGTTGCCGCGCCGCGTCGATCAACCGCAGCTCCTGCGTGGCGCTTTCCTCTCCGCCGCGCCCGAAGAGCCGGGCCACAGCGGCTCGCACGGAATCCCACGTGCTCTTGGCCATCTCAGAGACCAGTGCTCCGGCCCCCACACCTGCGACCTGCATGATGTCCAACGCGTCCCCCATGGTCATATCCCCTGCTCGCCGAGGCGCGCAGAGGTCGGCGGCATATTCGACACATCAGGGTGGATGTCTGTTCACGAGTCGGCAATCGAACGCATTTGCCACACATCTGAACACGTAATTCTGAACTGGTCGGAACCGGTCAGTGCTCGTGGGTGTGGTGAGGCGCGTGTGAGATCAGGTAGCGGAAACCCCAGCAAAACGGGCTGCTGTTGGGTGAGTTACGAGGTTATTTGGCCAATGGATTGCTTTCGGTGATTGTCTGGAAGTGGGCGCAGTGGGCGGATGTGAGCCTCGGGGGTCGGCTAGGCGATGGTGAATGAGCGGCGAATGGGGCGTGTGGGCCACGGGCTTCATCGCTCGGGCGGGGAAGCGGTGAGGGTCCTCTTTGGTGGGGTAGAGACGATGCGTGAGCCACGTCGTTGATGGCGAGGCATTTCGCCGTTCGGAGACCAAGATCGCTAAGAGATGAGTTAAGGGGCGAATCCGCTGTTCAGAGGCCACGGCCGGGTGAGCGCGACAGTGGCTATGGAGGTTCTTGGGCCAGGGCGTTGCGAAGTTGACGTGGCGTTGGTGCGACCAGCACCGCATTGCGGGGCACACGGCCATGGGCGGGCATGAGGGAGCCGGCGCCTCTGGGAGGCGCCGGCTCGGGTACGGGGAGGCGGGTGCTGCTCAGCGGACTTCTACGCCGGGCCCGTTGATGGAGAGGCCGTCAGCGGTAGTGACGGGCCCCGGGCCGGGGATCACGAACATGCTCTCGGTGGTCAACTCGAAGTGGAACCGGCCGCGCATGTTGATGTGGCGGTGGATCAGCGGGGAGAGCTGGCGGATCTCGTTCTCGAAGATGACCTGACCCTGCGCGCGCAGTTTGTCGAGGATCTTCTGGATGTAGATCGTGTTGAAGAGGGCCACGCAGTTCAGCACGAGACCGAGAGCGCCGAGCCGGTCTTCGAGACCGGGGTAGTACTCGGGGAAGGGGCCGTCGAGTCCGTGGCAGATGCGCTTGGCGAGTTCGTGGCGCTCCTTGTGAAGGCGGCTCTGGGCCTCGATCCGGCGTCGGAAATCAGGGTTGTCGTAGAGGCGCAGCAGATGGCGGGTCTTCGCGATGCGTCCGAAGGCGGCGATCGCTGCTCCGAGGCTGGTGGGCTTGCCGTTGCGGGTGAGGACCCGCAGGGCGGTGTGCGCAGTGATGGTGCCGTAGTGGATCGAGCCGATCACGCGCAGGATCTCGTCCCAGTGTTCGGCGACCGGTGCGAGGTCGATGCGTCGCCGTGTCGCGTCTTGGAGGGGCCCGTAGTCCGCTGCCTTCTCGATGCGCCACAGCCTGGTGTCTTGGATCTGGTGCGGGGCCGGCTGGTAGGAGTAGCCGGACAGGGTCAGGAGGCCGAAGACCAGGTCCTCGTGGGTCCCGGCCTCGGCGACGATGGCGTCGGGGTGTCCGGCGTCGGGGGTGGTGGTCTGGCTGCGGTGTGCGGTGAGGGTGCTGAGTGCCTCCAGCGCGGCGCTGGGTCTGCCGCTGACCATACGGCCGGAGAGTTGGATGGCCTGCTCGGTGAGCACGGTCATCCAGGAGAGTTCCGTGTTCCCTTCGGGGGCGATGCGCAGGGGCGGCTGCGGTGTGGGGATGACGAACTGCATGCCGTCCACGGAGGCGAGCTGCCCTCCGTTCCACTGACCGGCGACGGGGATGCCGGCCTGTTCCTGGAGCATGAGGGTGTTGAGGGCTTCGATCGTCTCGGCCCGGACATAGGTGCGGCTGACACCGTCGAGCCGGTCGATTTTCAGGGCTTCCTTGTCGCTGGCGACTGCTTCGAGTCCAAGGTTGCACCCCTGTCCGACCAGCACGGCGGCCACCGACAGCTCGAACTCGGTGTAGGGGGCAGACTCGCCGTTGCGGGTGGTGAACGCGGTAACGCCGCCGGTGCGACGCAGTACCTCTAGCACCACCTGGGGGAGCTCCACTTTGGGGAGCATGCTCTCCACCTGCCGGCTCAGTTTGGAGGCACGCTGCGCTTGGCTGTTCGGCAGGTTCAAGTTCCCGTCGGCAAGGCGGACTTGAGCCCCATCGGGTAGCCGTGAGGCGATCTGGGTGAGATCGGCATGGAGGTGGGTGCGGACTTGATCGAGGTATGCGGCGGGGCTGTCGGGCAAGCCGAGGCTGGTGAGCAGGCGCTGGCGGAACTGTTCCCATTCTTCTTGCGACAGGAGAGCCGTGCGTAGGTCTGACCAGCGGAAGGATCCGTCTACGAAGATCTCCCGCTTGCACAACTGCCGATAGAGGGTCTCCAGCACACACAGGGCGTACGCAGGCAGATTCACGGCGTCCGAGGACGTTCCCGGGCCGCCGTGCACCAGGCGAGCCCAAGAGCCTTTGAGCAGGGTGGCGTCGATGTCGTCGGACCCGGCTTCCTCACGGTCCAGGAGGAGCGGCAGGGTATGGAGAGCGGTGAGCGTCAGGTGTCCGGCAGGGGTTGCGCCGAAGGGCACTCTGCCGGCAAGAACGGGTACGAGCTTGCGTACGGCCGGGTATTGCTCCGCTGCTCTGGCACGGCGGGCCTCGTCGGTGTCGGAGTCCCGGGCAGGCATGTACTTCAAGAAGATCTTGGCCGCCTGAGTGAGGCTGTGCCGGTCGGCGACCGTCTCGAGCGCCGCCCGTGTGGAGTCGGTGTCCGTGTGGGGGTCGGCGATCTCGCCGGTGTCACGGTCGATGCGTTCCGCCACCAGCTCCAGTACGGCCAGCAGCGCGTGCGCGGCCAGCGTGCCGGCAGGAGCGAACGTCGGATAGGCGTCGATGAGGACCTTGTCGGCCCACTTCTTGGGCCGGGCGATGAAGTGGCCGCTGATCAGTTTGTCGAGCATGTCGATCGCATCGTCCAGGGCGGTCTTCTCCAGGTGCTTGACGGCTGCCAGCACCGCAGCCCGCTTGCCGCTCTGCTGCTTGAGACGGGTCACCCGCTCGGCCATGGCATGGTCTGCCAGGTGCGCGAGTCTGCGCTCGGAGATGTCGGAGACGTCCACACCGGTGAACCCGAGAGCACGGATGTCCTCCGCGCGCGTCAGCGCCTTGGCGAAGTTCGTCCACGAGGGCACTCCGACACCGTGGCGCAGCCGGTCCAGCCGGCTGGTGCGCTCGCCGGCCGGTACGTCCATCAGCTGGTCGATGGTGCGGATCTGAGCAGGGGTCAGTTTCCCGCCGAGTTTTTTCACCACAGCGTCCTCGGCCCGGTTGCAGCACTCCACGGCCAGAGCGCGCACGGTCGGCTGGCTGGGCAGCAGGACCCGGTTTTCCCGCAGCCAGGACAACGCGTTGAGCGTCATCATCCGCGGGCTATCCGCGGTGATCTCCAGCCGGGCTTCCAGGTGTGCGGCGAGCCTGGGCCTTCCTTCCGGGAAGGAGGTCCAGCCGTCTTCGTCCGTGATCTCCCTGGCATGAGCCTGGACGGTGGCGGGGTTGTCCGCATAGAGCCTGATCTTGGCGAGAGGGTCTGCCACGTCGAGCTGCTCGCCCACGCGCAGCACCACATCGTCGGGGATCCGCGCGATGTCTGTCTGGAACCGGCCCAGGTAACGCACGCCCGTTAGCTGCACGGCGAAGCCGAGCCGGTTGTGCTCGCCTCGCTTGTTGCCAATCAGCCGCAGATCACCTTCATCGAGCTGCAGACGGGCCCAGTCGCTCTCCGGGATCCCCTCGATCAACGACGGATAACCCGCGCTGTGTTCGGGCCGCCTCTGTGCGGTTGCCATTGCCTCTCCTCCGACGATCCGATAACTACGGGAGGGCAGGTTCGGGCCGCCAAACGGGCCAGGTCAAACCGCTCTGAACACGGGGATCCGCCTTAACCCATATTTTCGCGATCTTGGTCCTGGGCCGGTCCGGGGCGCGGCTGTCCGGGTGGATCCCGCGTGGTGAGGGCGTCCTGGACTCCTAGCGTCCTCGCCCATGGAGAACGTGTGGATCGAGCCGGGCGGAACCCCTGATCCCGGCTACACCGATGAACAACTCACCCGCGCGAGAGCGTTCGCAGCACAGGACATCCAGGCGTCACGGACCCAGCTCGCGGCACGCTTCGGCCTCGGCGACGTCTGTGCCGAGATCGTCGAGCAGTCCGGCCTGGGCACTGTCGGCGCCCTTCAGCCGCTGGCTCGCCAACTGGGCTATGTAGCCCACACCCTGGAAAAGTACCTGCGCGTGACCCGGCTGGCGGGAGCGGGACTTCGCGAACGCCTCACCGCCTCTACCGTTCACGTGCCGTGGACCTGCGTGGTCACAGCCTGCGTCACCGACCCGGCCGAGCACGCGCGCCGGGTCGGACTGCTGCTGGGGAGAGTGGCCGGCGCTGAGCGGGCGGGATGGCCGACTGTGCTCGACGCTGCGGAGTACTGCAGAGCCGTGGGCCTGGCGGACCCAGCGGAGGGCGGTACCCAGACGCTCGACGAGATCGCCGCCCAGCTCAGCCGCGAAGACGTCCGAGAAGCCGTCGTCGCCGAGCTGACGAAAACTCCTGGAGCCCTCCTGGCCGTCCTGCAGAACCCGGCCGTCTGCGAGGCGCTGCGGGACCAGGAGCTCGAACGCCACGTGCGTGAGCAGCTGCGCCCGGCACCTGACCCTGACGAAGAGCTGGTCCGTGAGCTGATCGGCGCAGACGAGCGCGACCCGCGGTCCGACTGGACCATCCGCTACTTCGGCCTGGCCCACAAATGCCGGGAAATTCTCCTCTTGGGGCCCGATGACTTCGCGCACGTAGACGATCCCGACGTGTGGCAGTCCGTCGAGTCCATCCGCGATTCCGTTGTCTCCTGGGCCGACCGTGTCCTGGAAAGGCGTCCCCGCACCATCCGACTTCTTCCTTCCGGAAAGTAGAAGCCCGTGCCCCTCTCTCACGCCTCAGGCCGGTACCCCAACACCGTGCGCGACGTCCTCGACCGGGAGGCCCTGCGCTGTATCCACCAGGGCGGCAACGAAGCCGAGCAGCTCAACCGGATGCAAGGTATCGTCCGGTCGAAGATCAAAGTCCTCTCGCCCGAATACGGCCCAGTGGTCGACCGCGCGGTGAGATCGATGTGCACCACCTCGTTCCACAAGGTTCTCAAGGAACTCCGTAAGGCCGCCCTCGCGGGCCCCTCCGGATCAGAACCGGATGCCACCACTGTCGAGGGCGCCGGCTGCGGGACCGGAACAGCAGGCCCTGATGACGTCCCGGTTCCTCCCTTCCGCGGCGGCGGATCCGGCGACGAGACGGTGGTGGCGAAGGTGCTGATCGGACAGGGGGGCGAGCTGACGGAGAAGACGGCCCAGCAGCTTGTGCTGGAAGATCTCGACCGCGTCATGGAAGTCCTCCCTCCCCTTGCCGAGCGCGAGTTCATGGAGGCCGACCGGCTCGACCGCGCAGCCAAGGAATCCGCCCAAGGCGCCAAGGAACACCGCACCCGCGGCAACCGCATGCTCGCCCTGTTCAAGCGCTACGACCGGCTCGTCGTCGGCATCGACAGCATTCCCGGCATCTTCAACCTCGCCGACTACCTCGCTGAGGTCGGGGCCCAGGCCCTCGGCCTGGACGAGCAGGACGCCGAACTCCTCCGCTACGCGAGTGCCCTGTGACCGAGTCTCCCTGGCACAAAGAGATCAAGAACTGGGGCGTGGCCACCGAGATCCCGCTCGGCAACCGCAGAGCCGACTGCATGCTGCGCTGCGGCAAACGGGCCGAGATCCAAGCCCGGCCGCTCACCCCCGCCGAAGTCGCCGGCCGCGAGGCACACGCAGACCTGTGGATCCTCGACTGCAGGGCCGCCCACCGAACTGACCGGCTCCTGGTGTGGGACGACCCGGACTTCGGCCAGCTGTTCCGCTGGGACCGCGCCTGGCAGAGCTTCGCGGTGGCCAAACGGCCTGTCTTCCTCAACCTGGAGATGGACATCAGCACAGGACACGGAAGCTTCCTACAGGTGACGGGCTGGGCCTTCAACAGACATCGCGCTCTCGGCTCCGGACACCCCCACACCGCGACCGCCATGCGGTCCTGGATGCGCTACGACATCCCGCTCACCGCACACCCGGCGGTGACCCGATGACCTGGGAACCACACAACCGACCGGCGAGAAGGCGCCACCGTACTGTGACGATCGAACTGGACGGCCTCCTGCGGCAAGTGCCCGCCGAGTACCACCCCACCGGTGCACTCGCGGGACGCATGGTGACAGCCAGAGCCTTCTACGCCGAATCCCCGTACGGCGAATGCCCGGTACCAGTGCCCATGCCCCTGCATCGGCCCACCACCCGCACCGACCCCAGACTCATCGTCGTGGACGACTTGGCCGAACCGTGGGTCATGGGGTTCCACGTCCAGTACCAGCAGCTCCGCTACCGCATCACCGGCTTCTACCACCCCGACCACCCGAGGCCCTCGACATCGGGTGAACGTCGATGACCACCGCGCCGACAACATTCGAGAGCACGCTCCCTGACCGTCTGCCGCAGGCTCGTGCGGTCGCTACCAGCCCTCGTTCAAGACTGGGCTCCCACAATGTGGCAGCTCCGACGAGACTGTGTTCGCAGCGAGCTTCAGGGGGCAGGATCTTCACACAGCCCAGTCGATGCCGACGACTCCTGAGAATGCGGCTCCGAACACAGTGACCGTGACCTCCTCCGCCGCCAAGGGCGGGTGGGCGTAGGTGTCCCAGGTCTCGGAGAACACGGCATGCCGGGAAAGTGCTTGCACGGTCTTCGGGTCGTGCTTTCCGGAAGAGCCGAGTGTGCTGGTGTAGAAGTGCTTGAGGTCGTGGAAGCGAGTCCGTTCCGGAAGTCCGGCCTGCAGTACAGCACTTCGCCACCGGCGGTAGAAATCGCTTGGCAGGACGGGGCGGCCCGACCGGTTTGTGACGATCAGTTCCTCATCCGCCGCCCCGACGCGACCCACCTCCTGGCCTCCGGGCTCACCGTGCCCCACAGCGGTGCTTCGTCCGGGAAATCGGGCCACATGCTGGGCCAGTTGGTCAATCAGGAAATGGTCCACCGGTAAAGTTGCGTAACTCGCGCGGGTCTTGAGGGGCACCGCTTTGCCGCGCTGCCGTTGCTCCACGATGCGCAGCAGCCGGTCGTCCCAGACCACCTGACTGCGCCTCAGCCCGAACGCTTCACCCTGGCGCAGGCCGGCGCACGCCCCGAGCCAGATCAAGACCTCATAGCGGGGCGCGACCTGCCGCATGGCTGCGGCGACGGCCGCAACTTGCCCGGACGACAGCGCTACCTTGACGCGCGGGGTGACCTTCGGGAGTTCGATCCGCGCGACGATGTTGGAGGGGAGCGGGACGTCCTCGTCGAGCATGTAGTGCATGAGGATGCGCCAGGTCTTGAAGATCTGGACGACCGTACGGGGTGAGTTGATGCCGGGCTTGTCGAGGAGGTAGTCGACAAAGGATGCGGAGTCCCGGCGAGACAGGCTGCCGGCCCGACGCTTCCCGGCGTACGGAAGAATATGGTTGCGGAAATGCCCGTCGTATGCATCGGTGGTATTGGCGTTCTTCTTCCTTTTGTGCTTTCTTTCTATTATTTGGGCCGCGTAAAATTCAACGCGCATGCCGTCATGAGCACTTGGGGATCTCTGCCTGTCGATGTCGGCCAGCGCTGCGTTCAGGCAATGGCGTGCTTCCTGCCATGTAGCCAGGCAGGCTCTTCGCTCTTTGCCGTCAATGCCTGTGTAGCGGGCTTGCCACCGTCGCCCGCGTCCGTGATCTGCGGACGGGTACAGGGGGCGTTTCCTGGTACCGCATCGGCACGGCACGTCGCCATGTTCGGGTTTGGGATATCTCTTGTGCCAGCGATCGAACGGCTCGGTTGGCTTGCTCAAGTCTCCGCCCGTGGATCGGAACTGCTGCTGCATCGTGTGCCAGTCGCCGAGCCCCTGTGAGGGCCCGCTGCCCTGGTTCGAGGGGATGCCGGAGGTTCATCTAGGTGACGGCTTCTGAGACGGATCGCATCTCGTGTAACTGGTGTGAGTGGTGTCGGTCGGGGTGCGGCCAGAACGAGGCTTTCCGCTACGCCCAGTAGTTATGCACAGTTGTTCATGGTGCGCCCTGATGGTGTAACGGTCGAGTCACCGTGTGCCCAAAAGTCAATCGCTGCCGGATCCGCGGCTTGTGTCCATCGGAATGCAAATCCGGCGTCTCAGAGAAGAGCGCGGCTACAGCCTGGAGAAGCTCGCCGAACGCAGCGGATTGAGCTTTCGCGGACTGATTTACATCGAACACGGGCGGCGGAATCCAGGTGTGTTGACCATCCTGAGCATCGCCTCCGGCCTCAACGTAGCGCCGGCCAAGCTGTTCGAAGAAGTCTCTCAGGCAGCCGACAAGACGCAGACTGAGCAACCGAACGACTCCCGCCCCGCGGGACCGTCCACGAGCGATGTCAGCGACGGCTGAAAAGCGGACCAGTAGCGAACTGCAAGTTCGAACTGGGCCCGCTCACCGCCGCAGTGCCGACTGCCCTGGGCCGCGGGCCCGTGATCGCCGCAGGCGTGACGTTCGGCCTCGCCGCAATGGGGTCAGGGCCTGGCAGGAACACGTGACGCGCAAATCAAGAGTTCACCGATCGGCGTTCTGCTCCTCGCTCAACCGCGCCTGCCGCCCGCGACGTTCAACGGCCGCGTCATCCGCCCGGCGGTGTCACGGGCCTTCCGTAGCAGGCGGTAGGACCGCGTGGTCCATCCGGTCGCGCTGGGAAGCGACGTGGAAATGGGACGCGCCGAAGCCGACTTGGCGCGGACTACGGCAGAACGTGCCTCGCCCCGCGCCCGATGTGTGAGCGTGGGGGGTGCGCGGGGCGAGGAGTTCTGCGGTGCTGGATTCCGCCGGGGTCGAGCCGTACAGCTGTCGCACGGACCCGCCTCACGGCGTGGCTGAGGCCTTCCGGCAAGGCGGGCTTGCATCACCGGCTCGGGAACGCACCAAGCTGTTCAGAGTGCGTGTCGGTCGCCGCCGGATGCTGAAGGCCTGGCTGAGCGCATTGCCGGACCTTCAGCGGGTCGCGCCGTTCCTCGGGCTGATGCGTGGGGGAATTCAGCAGCCGTAGTTGACCAGGTCGAAGGACTCGTAGTGGTCGGCCGTGTAGTAGTCCTCCTGGTTCTCCTCACCGGTGACGATGCGGCGCGCACCGCGCGTGGAGGAGCCCGGCGTGATCACGGTGTACTCGTGATAGTAGCCAGAGGACTGACTGGGCAGGACGCCTTCCCGGTTCTGGAAGACGGTCCCGTCCTGCGAGTAGGGGTAGGGGCCACCCTGCTCGATCAGGTCCAGGGTGTCGTACGCCTGGGAGGGCAGGTCGCTGTAGCAGATGCTGCCGACCGCGGCGGCCGCGGGGGAAGCCGTGGCGACGGTTCCGCCGACGAGGAGAGCGGACAGGACGGCGGCTGCGGCGCCGATGCGAGTGATCCGTGGGGGGAATCTCATGGCCTCATGATGACGCGCGTAGACAGTGGCATGTCAATGACAACTTCGGAGATTTTCCCGTCAAGTCCGATGAGTTTTCGCGGAGTTAACTTGCGACTCCGCGTCACCATCTCATCCCCACATGCTGGTGTGCCCCCTGGTGACTCGAGCCTGGAGCTGCTCGTTCTCCAGGCCAGCGTCGGTGCACACACCTTGGGGTTGGCGTGCGCTGGTTCAGCAGGTGCTGGGTGCTCTCGGGTGAGGCCTCGCTGATCTCGTGCGCCGCTCGGCTGTGCGAAGGGGATGGTGCCCAGGCCATACTGAGAGCCTGTCGCAGTATGAGCAGGGAGTTCTGTTGCAGCCGAGCAGGGGTGAGGTAGCGGCCGTCGTGGGTTTCGGCGGCCAATACGGTCTGGCTGCTCGTGTGGTACTTGCCAAACTCCCGACGTTGGAGTGGATCCGGGTTGCGGATCCAGAAGCCGGCGTGGCTGATGATTTCCAGTTCAAGTCGGGGCCGCGACGCCACGCATTGCAGGTGAAGTGGTCGCAGCCTGCCGGGTCGTTCACATGGAGTGACCTGACGAGCGGAGAGGGCGAAAAGCCTGGTTTGCTGACACAGCTTGCGGCCGCATGGATGCGGTTGCGGACGTCCGCTCCGGAGCCTCTGTCCGTCCACCTGTGCACGAACAATCACGCGTCGAGCGCGCAAGCGAGGGGTGCGGGCCCCATTGCTCGCGCCACGGCCACCGGCACTCGCAGTCTGGCCACATTTCTGGCGCGCTCTTTTGAGCCAGTACGGCTGGAGATCGCGCAAGGAACGGTGCGGTGGAGCGATCTGGCCGAGCTTCCGGAAGTTGTCGACTGGGCGCCGGTCTGGGAGGCGCTACGCACGCTCACGAAGCTGAGCGATGGCGATTTCGTTGCCTTCGTGGGTGACCTGGAACTGAGGTTCGGTCTCCTGCTCGGAGATCCTCTCCTCCGTCCTGATCACGAACCGACTGACGGTGAGGTTGCACACCTGGCGCACACTCTTCAGGAGATCGTGCGGGACCCGGCACAGCCCGTGGAGTTGAGTCGTGACCAGCTGATGGAGCGCCTGGGCTGGCAGGACCGGTTGCGGTTCCGCCATCCCCACCAGTTCCCGGTCCCGACGGTGTACACGACGAACGAGGTGGCCCGCCAGGCTCTGGAGGGCCGGCTGCAGCGTCTGTCGGGCGGATACCTGGCACTGGTCGGCCCAGCCGGCTCCGGCAAGTCAACACTGCTGGCCAGCCTGAAGATGCAAGGACATGTGGCGCGTTACTACGCCTTCGTGCCCGACGCACCCGACCCTCTCAGTAGCAGGGGAGAAGCCGATAGTTTCCTGCACGACGTCTCTCTCGCTCTGCAGGAAAGCGGTCTGTATCGACACGGAATCGGCAACGATCTGCGTACCCAGCGCTTCGTGCTGGGCGACCAGCTCGATCAGGCGGGTCAACGATGGGCGACACGCGGCGAACGGACCATCATCGTCGTGGACGGCCTCGATCACATCCCGCGGGAGCAGAACCCGACGCGTTCTCTGCTGGAAGAACTCCCCAACCCAGCGGCATTGCCCGATGGCGTCTTCATCATCCTCGGCACCCAGACCACAAGCATTCTCCCGCCGCCGGTGCAGGCTGCCTTGGAGGAAGAGGACCGCATCGCGATCCTGCCTCCGCTGTCCGCCGAGGAAATCGAGTACCTCACCAAGGCAGCTGGCCATGGAGACTGGTTGTATCCGGGTCAGATGACCAAGGTCGTCGACGCCAGTGAAGGGCACCCCCTCGCCCTCACCTACCTTTTGCAGGAACTCGGCGCGCTGGAAGCCGGCGAACCCGACGAAGTAGCGCGACGTCAGCTGGCGGACAATCTGCTCGCTGACGCATCGCGCTACGGCGGCGATGTCGCCGCGCGATACCGCGGCTACTTCCAAGCCATGCGAGAAGACCGGCAAGTTCTCGACCTGCTGGGCATGGTCGCGCGCCTGCGCGTACCGGTGAACCTGCGCTGGCTATCGACCTGGGCCGACCAGCATGCAATTTCCGCGTTCGCCGATCAAGCTGCAACGTTCTTCCACACGGCCGGTGATGACTGGCGCTTCATCCACAACAGCTTCCGACGCTATCTCGCAGACGCCACGGCTCACGTCGTCGGCATGGCTGAGGAGGAGCGTGAACGCGGGCTCCATATGCAACTTGCCGACGTGTGCGCGAACTCAGGGGCCGAGTGGAGCCTGTATCAAGACGAAGCGGTCGTACACCTTTTTCTTGGCGGTCAGCACGACCGCGTACTGGCTCTTGCCACGCCGCGAAGGCTGCGGCAGTCTCTGATCGATCTGCGGCCCCTGGCCACGGTCCGAGATCACGCGCTGCTTGCGCTGCGCTCCGCTAACCTGCTGGACGATTCGCAGGCCTTTCTGCGCATGCTGGTGTTCCTCAGCGAACTTCGGCTGCGCGAGATGGTCCTGGAGAACGAGCCTCTTGCGGTCGCGGTACATGCCTTCGACTCACGGCTGGCTCTGGACCACATCGCCCGGGGCGGACGACTGCGGATCACGCGGAAGGCGGCTCTTGCCCATGCCGTGACCTTTGTCAACAGCGGCAACGTGGATGCGGTCCAGAGAATCCTGGGTGCCTGCGGTGGCCTGGCCGGAATCGCCGGCGAAGAAGATCCGTCGCCGGACGCGGTTGCCGATTGGGCCGAAGTGACATGGAACCTCTCCGGTCTCGACGCGGTACTGGTCGAACTCGACCACCAACTTCCCCATCCTCCAGACGACGAGAATGAGTCGGCACTCAGCACCGAAGTACCAGAAGGGCCGGCAGATGACGAGGCAGCGAGGTCCTCGCGGCGAACGCTGCTCCGAGAGCAGCGGGACCGGCTGGAACGCGAGGCGAGCACGATCAGCTGTCGTAGCTTCGTTCATGCACGTTGCCTCGATCTCCTCATCGAGACCCGTGACGAGGCGGCCCTCGACGCCTTGACGGCCGTGATCGATGCCGAGGCCACGCCCAGTTGGCGCGCCCGAGCCCGCTACATGCGGGCCCAGGCCGCATCAGAAGACCGAGCGCGAACCGAGCTTCTGCGATGGGCGCGCGAAATCATCGCCATCAACGCGGAAGAAGGGGACGCGGACGAGGAGGACGATGAGGAGCTGCCGGCCAACGGCTCGGCCCCTGCTGTACACCTGAGCATCCGGATCGCCACCGCCGAACTGCTCGTCCAGAACGGCTTCAACAGCGCGCCCGAAATCGATGAACTCGTGCCCCCCGGCACCGCCGTTGCCTGGCCATCCACCGTATCCGGGCAAGAAGGCCTCGCCCCCTTCCGGACGCTGATCGGGCTCAACAGACTCCGGCACGTCCATCCGGATCCGACACAGTCGGACCCCATGCCGACCTCAGACTGGACATCGCGGGAGGCCGGCAACGAGCGTTTCCGGCGAGCACTGCGCGTCCTGGCCCAGATGGAGGGACAGCGACTTGCTGCCTCCGCCGGTCTCGGAGACCCGCCCGATGTACCAGCACAGGCGGATCCGATCATCCGCCTGCTCGAAGTACCATCCGAGGAGACCCGTGACTGGACAGGCTGGTACATCGTTCGCGACGCTGCTCTTGAGCTCTTCGGCAGGTTAGTTGACCTCGCGGCCAAACAGCACGGCAGCGCCGGACTGCAACGCCTGGTGTCGCGGTTTGACACAGCCTGGGCGAGCGAAGAACGGACCGTCTACTGGGCCCCCGAGCGCAAGCAGGCCGTCATCGAGGCCGCTCTCAAAACTCACTCCGACGCCCATTCATGGGCCGTGGACCAGCTTCAACGGCTCGATGCGGTGATCAACGGCTGGTCCTCCGAACCGCACGACAGGGTGTCACTGTGGCTGGCGCAAGCGCGAGCTTGGGCGCTCGCTGGCGACGAACAGGCAGCCCGGCAAGCGACTCGCTGCGCGGTAGACACGTCGCTCGGTATCGACGCGAGCGATCATGACCGGCAACTCGTGGAGTGGCTCGACTGGCTGGTCACCGCTGCAGATGAGGGAGACATGTCCCCTTCTCAGTTCACCACGACGGTCCTCACCTACGCTTCGCGTATCTCCGCCGCCGACTCAGGCCGTCATGCCTCAAGCGCCGCGGAAAAGGTCATCGCTTCGGCCTTTGCCCGTGACCCCTCTCTAGCCTGTGGCTTGGCTGAGTGGCTGTGCACAACGGGAGCGCTCAGCGAAACCGACGCTGTCCAGGCCGTGGTGCTGGCCGCTTGCCAGCACCCAGACATTTCTGTGGCGGACAGCACCGCTGTCGCGGTCCATCTGCTGTTCCCGATCACGCTCGAGCCGACTGAGGAAATCGCCAAAACCGTACTGGCCCGCAGGACGGAGAGCTTTGCCGCCGACGCTGTGACGGCGCTGGAGCGAGCCCAGCAACTCTGGACCGTCAAGGAATTGAACCGGGACGTCACCGAACAGACAATCCACGAAGAGGCCATCGAAGAGACGCCTACGGATACTCGAGATGCTCCACCGGGCGTCCAGACCCTGGGCAGCCTGCTCACGGCACTTCGAACTGCGGCAACAGTTGCAGAACCCCCGCCGGAAGGCTGGGACCAGGCCGTCGAGCAGGCAACCGCCACCATCACCTCCACGACTCCGGCCCAGGCCCGTGCTCTGCTGGAGCAAGCCGGGCGCTTGCGCCTCTCAGGATCAGCACTGGGCAGACTGGCAGCGCTGGCTGCACAATCCGGCGAACCCGTCAGGGCCGCGGCCGCCCTCAAGGACGCGCTCAGCCGTACCCCGGCCTATGGATGGATGCGCTACCACGACGGGGGAACCAGGCTGGCCATCCTCCACGCCGCACTCCGCTACCGGCACCCCACCCTCGTGCGACTCGCCCGACAAGACCTCGCCAACGCCTTCATCACCGGGTCGTTGTCCACGCAGCTGTCGCCCGACGACATCCGAGAAATCACCCAACTGGTCACAGAACCAGGAACCGTCGCCCGAGCCTGGCCCGACATCGAGGCCTACCTCGATGAGGTAGCACCCCCTACCACCGAGACCACGGACATCCCCGCACCTCCAGCAGCAGCGATCCCGGCCGTCGAGGCGCTGGCACGATGGGTTGCGCTGTATCTCGGCCACCCCGTCCGATCTCTCGACTTCGGCGCACGACGGGCACTTCAGTTGCTGAGCACCCGCCACCAGCCCGTGATCCAGACCCTTCTCGCCGACACCATCACACAAGGCGGATGGGCATGCGAGGCCGCCCTGCTCACCCTGATCACCACACCCGAAGGCGAACGGGCAACCGACGTGTCCGCCGAACTCGTCGCCGCCCTGCAGGTCGCTGCCACCGAGACCGACGGCATCTCCCGAGACCTCGCTCGCCGTTTCGCCCGTCTGTACGACATTGGGCTGGAGAAGCCGCCGCGCCGAGCCCGTCCTGCCGCGTATGGCCTGACGCTTCCACCTCTTCCCGAACGCACGGTCCCGGAAGAGGACCGGCACGGGACCCCGCACCTGGATCCTCACAACCCACGTCACATGCTCGGCCCGTTCGACGTAGCTCTACAGATGCTCTCCGGCATCTCCGGGCTGGAGGCATCGGCGGTACTCCACCGGGCCGCCTCGGTCGCCAGGTTCAACACGGATCGCTGGACCGAGGGAGGACATCACGCTCACGCACAACGTCTCACCTCACGTCAGCAGCGCCACAGCTATCGCCCGTGGGCGTACATGGCCGGCCGCCGAGCCCTCGGCTCCGTACTAGGTGAGCTATTTGACGCATGCGCGCTGGGCGACCCGCCGTCACTTCCTACCTATTACTTCGGTTTCGTAGACGAGCAAATCGTCACCGTTGAGCCGCAGCCGCTCCCAGCATGGTTGCCGCCGATCTGGAGACCAGAAGGAACTTCCTCCTACGACGTCGACAACTGGTGCGCCGAAGCAGGAACAGCCGTGGATGAGTACCTTCGTTCATACGCCGAGGCCAAACCCTACGTGCTGGCCGAACATGGAGAGTGGCGCAGCCTGGAATGGGGAAGACCTGAAGAAGCACGCGGTGTCCACACAACTCACAGCGACGTGCTCAATGCAGCCTTTCACCTCCCCAAGCGCCGAGCCTGGGAACCCTTCCACGCCGAATTCGACCGGTACCCGGCCAGTCGCAGCCTCGACTGGGCGGACAAGGAGTTGGTCGTCCACGGCTACGAAGACTGGACGGACGCTCGGCACAGAGAATGGCTCGCGCTCCATCCGGTCGTCGGCGCCGAACTTGGATGGCACCATGACCCACGCGAACTCTTCACTTGGAGGGGAGAGGACGGTCAGTGGCGCGCACGCACGGTGCTGCTGGTCCGGGGACAGCTCAGCCACCAGCCACCACGGCACGTGACCTGCACCGAAGCATGGCAGGTTCAATTGAGTGAGACGGGTTACGCCGAACTCAGCAGCGTATTTTCGGAATTGAAGCGAACCCTGACGGTGACTCGAACATTGCCTGCCAGCAGACGGAAGGGTCGCCCCGAAGAGACGAAGACCAGTCGCAAGCAACTGGTCACAGACGCCTGACAAGCCGATTGGGTCAGGCCGCCATCCAGCGCTCTCAGGGAGCACCCCGATGCGGGGGTGGCAGCATCGTGGGCATGTCGAGATCCTCTGTGACGGGGAACAACATGATCACGGCGACGGTGAGCAAAATTGTGCCGCTGCCTGCCACGGCACCACCATGAGCAATGGATTGCCGGTTCATGGAGCAGCCGCAGAACGACGCCCCATGCAAAGCTGAACGCGGACAGAAGGACACCGAGCGATAAGGCCAGAACTGCCGAGGAGCAACTCGCGTTCGGTGGCGAGCACCGAGGTAGTTTGGCAGTGAGTGAGTGCAGTACGGCGGTGTTGATGTCTGGCCATGGCTATGGCGTTTGGCTGCCGCATTTCCGCGAGATGGGGGCCGATGAGCTAGCGTTTCCGCTTCGGCTTGTTCTGCTTGAACTTTGTGTTGCTCGTGCTGCGCGGCGGTCGTTTGGCGTTGGGATGGATCGTTCGCTGCAGGTCCGAGGCCGGCCGCAACGACCTCATGGTTGCGGTCAGGGACGCGTCGAGCGGTCCGATGTGTCCGTCGTAGAAGACTTCGCGAAGATCGCCGGTCGGTTCGTCGTACAAGAAGACGACGCCTCGCGGGAGATTGAGCTGGTGCTTTTTTACGCGTACGTAGTCCGTGACCCGCTGCTGGGCAGCGTCAGGGCTTTCGCCGGCAGGACGAGTGGCCCAGGCGAACAGCCATCCTTCGGCTGGGTCGGCACTCGCCGTGATGGGGACGGTGATGCTGCGGCCTTGGCCGTTTGGCGATGGGCTGCTGACGAGCTCTGCACCGTAGCGAGCGAACTTGTGCTGAACGGTATGGCTGCCGGACAGCAGTGTCGCCCCGATGCTGAGCCAGCCCGTGACGTTGCGCTTTTGTAGTTCATCAACGAGAGGAGCGGTTGGGGTCGCCGTCATGTGTGGTTTGAGGGCGGATGCAGGTCCGGGGCCCATCTCTTGCTTGGTGTGGAACCACTGGTCAAGAGCATCGGTGCGGCTCGTCAAGATTGTCGGCTGCTGTGAGCGGTAGCGGCGCAACTCGGCTGGCGACGGTGCGGGGATGAAGGGGAACGCGGTGCGCACCTGCGCGGGGTCAGGCTCAACCCAAAGGCCCGCCTCGAAGAAGTGCAGGAACAGGTCCAGCTCGTCCGGTGCGCTGAACATGAGGGTGACGTTCGGGTTGCGACGTCGGCGAAGGTAGAGGAGGAATTCGGCGGGGCGATCGACGAGCTCCGTGATCAGCTCAAGGTCGTGCAGTGACACAGTCCAGGGGATGTTGTCGGCGCTGAGCAAGCCGGCCCGCACCAGCTCTGCGGTGGCGGTGAGCACAGGCGAGATGTCATCGAGGCTGACTGCGATCGTGTGGATCTCGCGGATGTGGCTGAGGCTAACCCACCCCTCCTCCTTGATGCGCAGGCCTCCGTCCTGCTCGATTCTGTCTCGGATCCGGCCGGCCTGCTCGGCAGCTTTCGTGACGATGCCGGTCAAGTCATTGCGGATCCGCGTCTTCTTGCCGCCGCGGGACAGTGCACTGAACGCGACGGCTTTGTCTTCGACGACAATTGCGACGTCGTCGACAAGGACAAGATGGTCGCCTTCGACGCGCTTGGTGTACTTCGCCGGGTCAGCGTTGGCCGCCTCGGCGGCGTTCGCGGGCACGTAATACTCGAACCCGTCCCGATAGTGGGCGCCGGGCAACACTCGCCCCAGAGCGTCTCGGGTACGGGACTCAAGGAGGTCACCACGGTGCTTCGCGTATTTGTTCCACGCCGTCGACGTCTTGAGATGCTCTTCCAGATTCTCCCGTACGGCGAACACGTGGAGCCCTGGGTGGGGCAGCATGACGCGTTCGTCGCTTCCGATGATGATCGGCCGGGTCCGCAATGGGTTCTGGCCGGCGGTGAACGCATCGACTGCCTCCGCAGGCGTCATTCCCCTCAGATCCAGTCGGAACCGCTCGATGACCGCCTTGACCCTGTCTCGATTGATGCCAGTTTGTCTAACGATGTCTTCGACTGCGACGGTGGCCTCATGGGCCTCAGGCTCGAACATCCTCATGAGGTTGGACCGTGCGAGGTCCATGACCCCTTCGTCAGCTCGCCCGGTCTCAGTGGACTCCATCGCTTCAGACACAGAGGCACGCATTGCGTCTATGCGATGGTTCATGCTCACCACCTGGAGCTCATGGCACGCGTCGAGAACCGCTAGGGCGTCAGACGCGTCGAAGCCGAGCTCGGCGACAAGAGCCGCCGGCACCTCCGGGTCACCGTCCAAGAGCGCCCGGTTGGTCGTTTCGACCATCTCCGGGTAGGACGAATTTCGCATCCACACCTCGCCCCCTTGGACGAGCAATGACACCAGAGCGAGCTTGTCGGTCGCATCCGCAGCGGCGAAAGAGCGCAGCTGAGCCAAGTGGAGAAGCTTGTCGATCTCCTCCCGCGCCGTCGATACGAAGTGGCTCATCTCCTGCTCTGCGACGGGAGCCTGGGGGGAGGCTGTGACATCTGCCGCCTCCTGTGGAGGCATGAGAGCGGCCAACGCGAGTAGTTCGAGTGGCGCGGCACTGGATTCCGCGGTGACCGGCATCATTCCTGCGGGGACCAATGGCAAGAACGCCAGACGAGCCACCTCGATGAGCCGGATCGGGTCGAAGCGCCGCACCTTCGAAGCAAACTCGGCGACTGCTTCGTCGAATGCTTCACCGACAGCTACGGCAGGATCGTGGCTCGCATCGAACTTCCCCATGAGCGCCATCAGGGAGGCCCAGGAGTCAATGACTACCTTCGCGTGCGGGTCGAACACCGGTGACACCGCACCAGCGTGACGCTTCCGCTTCTTGCGTGCCTCATGACGCTTCGTTCGAGAACCCACGATGCAACCTCACCACATATCCAGGATGACGGGCCAACCGTTTCTGACGCTGGTGAAAGGGCTCGTAGTCGCGGACGCTCGGAAACGGAGTGACGAACAAGCACGGATTGTGCCTTCTTGTGCTCGCCGTCGCTCCGCGACTTCTGGCCCCAAGCGGCGAGACACCGGGGCGAAACCCCATTGACCAGCTGGGCGGGGAGGGCTGCTCATGGAGCCTGCGGCTTGAGCGGGGTGAGGTCGGGTGGGTAACCCTTGGCGCGGAGCCAGATGTCGAGGGCGGTGGCGACGATGTCGCCGTGGGGTGTGCCGTGATCGGCGTTGTAGCGGCGGATGCGTCGTTGGAGCTGGAGGACGTCCGGTACCGCGTAGTTGAGCTGTCCGCGATTGATGTGGCGGTTGGCGATGACCGCAAGGGTGTCGGGATGTGGGGTGAGGGGATCGGCGGCGGGTTGGGACTGGGCTTCGAGCGCGTTGGCCATGTCACGAAGGCGTCGGGCGTGGTGGGAGAGGTCGGGCACTCAGGCTCCTCCAGCCGGTTTGAATAGGCGGCTAGTTAGCCGCCTATTGGGCTATTGAAATAGTCGGCGGACGGGGCGGCCGAGTAACTCAGCCAGCTGGCGGCCGCCCCTTGCGCCCTATGGCGTGTCAGAAGCCGCGGGCGGTGAGCCACTCGTCGAGTGCGACCGAGACGATGTCACCGATGGGCAGGTGATCGAGTTCGTTGTCCAGTGCGAAGCGCTTGAGCCGCCTCTTCAGCCTCAGCTCCGTGGGGACTGACGAGTCGAGACTCTCGCGGGTGATGATGCGCTGGTTGAGGACGGCGGCTGTCTCGGGGATGTCCTTGGGCCGGCCGGGTCCCTGGGCCCACGGGGTTCCCTCGCGGTGTGCCGCTTCTGATCGCGTGTTCTGCTCGTGGTGAGATCCCGGAACATCGCTCCTCACCGGAAAGGCCGTGCTGCTTGGGACCGGAGAAACGGCTGGCCGGACGGCGACTTCGGCTGTTGGGGACACCCCAGCGGTCGTGGGGGCGGCCTGGGGCAGACTGACCTGCTCGATCAGGTGCGTGGACTGAGCCGCGGGTGCCACGGGCCCGGCAGTGCGGGTCACGAACTGCTCCTGGACCTGGGGCGAGTGTCCAGAGGGAACCGGCTGCACCACGGCATCTCCTGCGGCCGTGTGAGCTGGCCGGGTGGCCGGGGCCTGGACGGGGCCGCTTGGCGCGTCGTTGGCGGTCGGCGGCGCCTGAGGCTGTGGCCCCTCAGGGTCTATCTGGCCCGGGTCGCCCTGCTCCGCAGTCTCCACTGGAGCTGTGGAAGGGTGCTGAGCCTGGGAATCGTCGGCTGCGGGCCGGCCTTCGCCATGGGCAGCTGCGCGTTCAGCGGCGAACTGCTCGGGGGTGAGCTCGGCGGCCGGGGGAGGGGGCGGCGGGGTGGTCTTCTTGGCCCCGCCCAGGGCGCGACCGCCCGTGCGGCGGGCCGGAGGCCTCGGCCTCTCGTTCTTCTCACTCATGCCTCGGTCAGCTCCTTCATCAGGTTGGCGTACTCGCTCAGTTCGGTCGGGATCTCGCCGAAGGCCTCCATGTAGTGCACCCAGGAGTGGATGACGGTGTCGGCGAGCGGGAACGGCTCGTCGCGGTCCGGCCCGATGCCCTCGCCCTCGGCGGGCTCCAGCAGCTGGGCCTTGGCCCGGCTGGGCAGGCTGGTGCGGTCGTCGGCCTTGACCATGACCACGTGGGCGGTGACGCCGTGGGGGTTGCGGGCGGCAGCGCGCTCGGCCTCGTCGAAGGTGGCCACGAGCTTGCGGCGCTCGATCTTGGTGGGGGCGACCGGGACGAGCAGCAGGTTCGCCTCGGTGACAGCCTCGTGGAAGATGCGGGCGCTGCCGCCGCCGGCGTCGACCACGATCGCCCCGAACTCGGCACGCTTGGCCCGGATGTACTCGGCGATGTCGTCGAACGGGTAGCGCTCGATGACCAGGTTGGCGGGGATCTCGAAGCCGGCGGCCTGGGCGACCTTGAACCAGTCGTAGGCGGACTGGCTGGTCGCGTCGGCGTCCAGCAGCAGCGTCGGCAGGTCGAGGACGACGGCGTAGTAGAGGGCGATGAACCAGGCGGAGGTGGTCTTGCCGGTGCCGCCCTTGAGCATGCCGACGACGATGACGAAGGCGTCCCAGGCGCTGGCCGTGGCCGCGGCCAGGGTCTTGGTACGGGTGTTCTCACTCACGTGTGCTTGATCTCCTCAATCGGGAAAGGTGCGTTGGCTTACGGGCGTCGAAGGCCGCCGCTCGGTGTCGGTTGTCTGCGAGCGATGGAGGGGCCCGTGCTGCAGTGCTGGCACTGGAATGGCGCACCATCGGTCCCGTGATCTGCCGGGCCCGGCCGAGGACGCCTGCCGGGGCTCTCATGACCGCTTCCTCGGGGTGCGGGCCGGCCCGTGGTTGTGTTTAGGCCGCATGCGGGTGCCTGCCTGGTGGAGGAGCCGGTAGACGGTGCCGATGGAGTAGTTGCACTCCTCGGAGAGGTCCGGCACGGTGGCACCGGCCTCGTACCGCGCGCGGAGGGAGAGCGCGAGCTTCTTTCGCCGTGCGGCGTTGGCTGCGGAGCGGATGCGGAGTGTCTGCTGGGTGGTGCGGGGCGTGCCCCCGGCCTCGACCAGCAGGCTCCGAGCGGCACGTCGCGTCACGGACCCCGCTGCGGCCAACTCCGTGAGCGTGGCGCCTTGCTGCTCGTAGAGGCGGCGCAGGCGGGCCGCGAGATTGCGGCGGGCCTGGCCGTCGCGCAGTCTGCGCGTCTGCCACGAGGTGCGCATCACGGTGTCGGCCTCGCGCAGACGGTTAAGGACCGTGCCGTACGACAGGCCGCTCGCGGCGACGAGTTCGGTGACCGTGGCGCCTGACTCGTACTGCTCACGTAGGCCTTGAGGGGTGAACGATGCGCTCTCGGCATCGGCGGGTGGAGGTTGTGGGTTCACGCGGCGGAGTTCCATTCCCTGAGGGCTTCAGCATGGGCAGCGGCCAGCTCGTCGTAACTGCGCTGGTCAGCAGCGGTGATGAGGATCAGTCGGCCGTCGGTGGCGAGGCGCCAGTCGGCGGCAGGACGACCGGTGACCGGGTCGAGGACGCTGCCGCCCGGGGTCTGCCACGCGGACGGGATTTCATCGGGCCGCGGTGCCGGGACTAGGACCTGGCGCCCGTCGCGGACGATCACCACGGCCTTGCTGCGGTGTTCCGCGCGCCGGTCCAGCGCCTTTTGGTATGCCGCCCGCTCGACCGCATGCAGTGCCCTGCGCCGGATCGCGACGCCCGCCGTGGCGTAGAACTGGGCGATGCCGTCCCAGCCCTGTGCCGGCCGTGTGCCCGGTTCCGTGACGGCATCCTGAGAGCCGTTGCCGAAGCCCTCCACGGCGCGGGGCGCGAGGGTCCAGGTCTCACCGGTGTGCTGCACGAGACCGTGGTCGGCCAGGCGCCGCAGGGTTCGGTAGACAGTGGCACGGGACACGGAGGCCGTACCGACCAGATCGCTAACTGTCTGAGCGGGCCGGACGTGCAATGCCCCGATGATCATGAGGGCGGAGCTTCCGAGGCCGCGGTGGGCGAAGGCGTCGTGGCCCATCAGGCGGGCGACGACGGTGGAGTCGATGTCAGCCGTCGTGGCCGTCTCAGGGGTGGTCCACTCCTCAAGTGCCAGGTCGGGGGGGTACTGAGTGGTCCAGAAACGAGACAGTGAAACGGAGCCACGAGGGCCACCGGCGCTGCCGTGGTCGAGGTACCAGGAGGAGCTCTCCCGGCCGTGACCGACCCGCAGCCGACGCAGCCAGCCGCCAGGCTTGAGGACGGTCTCGTAGACCACGCGCAGCGTCGTCCGCGAGATCCCTGCTTCCTCCGCGGTCTGCCGCTCGCTGGCGTGGTGCAGAGGGCCACCGGCGGTTTCGGCGAAGTTCAGATGGGCCCGCAGCACCCGCAGCGCGGTCCGTCCCCGCTCGCCGCGCCAGGGCGTGGTCTCGATGCGGTCCCGCAGCGCGGCCAAGACCTCGTATGCGTGGTGACGCGATTCCAGTACTCGCGTTCCGGCGACCACGGCCGAGGCGCTGGCCCACACCCGGCGGATGTAGTCCAGGGCGCGTGCCTGCCCCGAGCGCACTGCGATGTGCCGGGCATGCCGGCCACCCTCGTGGTCGGGGTGCAGCAGCAGCCGGGTCAGCTCGTCGATGCTGCCGCCGGCCCGGGCGACGTGGCAGGCGATCGCCGCCGTGACGCGGTGCCCGTGCCCGGCCGCACCCTCCCGGTCCTGCCGTGCGACCACGATGCGGCCGTCGGAGCCAAGCCTGCTGTAGCTGCCCGTCGCGTAGCGGCCGGTGAGATCCCCGAGCAGGACGAGCTCGGCCGCAGCCGGACGAAGGTGGTGAAGGCCGAGTCGGCCGAACGGGTGAGGGGTCTGCCTCTGAGGTTCTGCGTGATGAAGGTGGTGTGGCACGGTGAGGTCGTCTCGCAAAGACAAGGGCGCCACCCAGGCCCGCTAAAACCACGGGTGGTACCCGGAACCGACCTCCGATCGGTGCCAGCGATGCCTCCAGGATTGCCGTCCTGGAGGCATTCGTATGCCTGGCCCCGCTCCGGAGGCAGGCGTCCCCATCACAACTCGACCAAGGCAGGAACAGAGAGTCGTCGAGGTCACCGCTCCTGATCGATCTCCGTCAACTCGGGTCTCTCGGAGGCAAATTGCAGAGGCATCGCCTCTGGCTGCCTCTGAGCGACCCAGGTCGAACCGGGGTCGAATCAGAGCGTTTTCCTCTGACTGCCTCCGATAGCCTCTGCAACCCGTCCTAGCAGGTCACAGCCGTTTCGATCTCCATGAGCCCAGGTCAGTGGGGTGCGGTCGGATTACCACGAGTACACGGTCAAGACGCCGGGCTCCTCCACGCGGGGCGCGCGCCGCATCGTGACCGGAGCGCAGACCGAAGAGGACTACTACACGGCCGACCACTACGCGAGCTTCGACCTGGTCGATCACGACTGCTGAGCCGGTCGGCTCCGGTCACCGGGAGACGGGTCGCAGAGGAACGGTGCCACCGGCCGGGGGCCCGGCCCGCGTTCAGCCGGGCTTCCGGCTCTCCGCGGCGGCGAACAGGGCGAACGCGAGCACCAGGAGCGCGACGCTCGCGTAGACCTCGTAGCCGTCGAGGACGCCGAGCCGCTGCACGAGTCCCCAGTCCAGGTCGGTGAACTCGTGCACCAGACCGGCCACGCCCTGCACCAGGGCGATGAAACCGAGTACCTCCAGAAGTTGCTTCATGCCCCAGACCCTCGCCCCGCGGTCCCCCCACACACATCGGCCGCGGGGCGAGACACTCGCGACGGAAGGCTCCCGCCGACGGGGCGGAGTACACCGTCGGTCGGTGGCGGTGCGACTTTCGGCGGTGTCCGTGCGGCGCAGGTCGCCGATCCCGGCCGAGGACGGATGAGCCGGCCCCGAGCTGCGTAGATTTGTCGGCCATGAGGGGTGACGACCGGCCGAGGCCGGCACCGGAGGCAGCGATCTTCCCGACGCGGCGATGGCTGCTGCCGTCCGCCGTGGCCGCGGAACTGGACCCGGACGCCGGACGGCCCGGCACGGGGCCCCGGCGCACCGCGCGCGACTGGCTCGTCGACTTCACCTGTTTCGCGCTGGCCGTCGTCCTCGGTCTGGTGGTCGCCGACACGCTCACCAACCAGGAGGACCTCCCGCACTCCCTCGTCGTCGCCGACCAGCTGCTGGGCGCGCTGGCCTGCGCCGCGGTGTGGCTGCGCCGCCGCCTGCCCGTCGGCCTCGCCGGGGCGACGATCCCCTTCGCCTTCCTCTCCACGACCTCGGCCGGCGCCTGCACGATCGCCCTCTTCACCCTCGCCGTGCACCGGCCCTTCCGGTACGTCGCCTGGGTCGGCGGTCTCCAGCTCGCCGTGATCCCGCTGCTGGTGTGGGCCCGCCCGGACCCCGAGCTGGAGTACGGGCCGGCCGTGGTGTGGACCGCGCTGATCACCGTCGCGGTCATCGGCTGGGGCATGTTCGTGCGGTCGAAGCGGCAGCTCATGCTGAGCCTGCGTGACCGGGCCCGGCGCGCGGAGACGGAGGCCCGGCTGCGGGCCGAGCAGGCGCAGCGGCTGGCCCGTGAGGCCATCGCCCGCGAGATGCACGACGTGCTCGCCCACCGGCTGACCCTGCTCAGCGTGCACGCGGGCGCACTGGAGTTCCGGCCGGACGCACCCCGTGAGGAGATCGTGCGCGCGGCCGGCGTCATCCGGGAGAGCGCCCACGAGGCCCTCCAGGACCTGCGGGAGATCATCGGCGTGCTGCGGGCCGGTGAGCACGACGACGCGGGCCGACCGCAGCCGACCCTGGCCGCCCTGGACGCGCTGGTCGCCGAGTCCCGCGAGGCGGGCATGAAGGTCACCCTCGTCCAGCGCGTCACCGACCCGGGCGCCGTGCCCGCCTCCGTCGGCCGCACCGCCTACCGCATCACCCAGGAGTGCCTCACCAACACCCGCAAGCACGCGCCGGGCGCGGAGGCCGCGGTCACCGTCGCCGGCGCCCCCGGAGAGGGCCTCACGGTGACCGTCCGCAACCCCGCCCCGGAGGGCGACGTCCCGCCCGTCCCCGGCTCCGGCCAGGGCCTGATCGGCCTCACCGAACGCGCGACCCTGACCGGGGGCCGCCTGGAGCACGGGCCGCGGGAGGACGGCGGCTTCGAGGTACGGGCCTGGCTGCCGTGGCCCCGGACCACGTGACGGCGGTCACGGCAGCCGCCGGCCGACCACCGCCGAGGGCCGACTCTCCGGCTCCGTGCGTGATTACGTAGGGCCCATGACTGCGATCAGACTCCTCCTCGTCGACGACGACCCCCTGGTGCGGGCCGGTCTGTCCCTCATGATGGGCGGCGCCGAGGACATCGAGATCGTCGGTGAGGCCGCCGACGGCGGCGAGGTCGAGGCGCTGGTCGACCGCACCCGCCCCGACGTCGTCCTGATGGACATCCGGATGCCGTCGGTGGACGGCCTGACCGCCACCCGGCGGCTGCGCGCCCGTGAGGACGCCCCGCAGGTCGTCGTCCTCACCACGTTCCACGCCGACGAGCACGTGCTGCGCGCCCTGCGCGCGGGCGCCGCCGGGTTCGTCCTCAAGGACACCCCGCCCGCCCAGATCGTCGACGCGGTACGCCGGGTCGCGGCCGGCGAACCCGTCCTGTCGCCCACCGTCACGCGCCGGTTGATGGCCCACGCGGCGGGTACCGCAGCCGACGACCGCCGGGCACGCGCGCGTGCCCGGATCGCCGTCCTGGGCGAACGGGAACGCGAGGTGACGGTCGCCGTCGGGCGCGGCCTGTCCAACGCCGAGATCGCCGCCGCACTGTTCATGAGCGTCGCCACCGTCAAGACCCACGTCTCCCGCGTCCTGGCCAAGCTGGACCTCAACAACCGCGTCCAGATCGCCCTGTTGGCGTACGACGCGGGACTGCTGGAGGACGAGGACTGACCGGAATCCGTCGGGCGGAGCGGGCACTCGGGGGCCGCCCCGGCCGTTGGAGCGGTGACGGGAGGGGGAGGCATGGGCACGGAGACGATCGACCTGGCCGAGTTCGGCGAGGAGTTCCGGCGCGACCCGCATCCGGTGTACGCGCGCCTCAGGGAGCGCGGCCCGATCCACCGGGTGCGGCTGCCCGAGCCCGACGCCCGCCACGAGACCTGGCTCGTCGTGGGACACGAGGAGGCGCGCGCCGCGCTCGCCGATCCCCGGCTGGCCAAGGACGGCAGCCGGATCGGCATGACCTTCCTCGACGAGGAGCTGATCGGCAAGTACCTCCTGACCGCCGACCCGCCCCGGCACACGCGCCTGCGCGCGCTGGTCTCCCGCGCCTTCACCATGCGCCGCGTCGAGGGACTGCGCCCGAGGATCCGGCAGATCACCGACGACCTGCTCGACGCGATGCTCCCGCACGGCCGCGCCGACCTCGTGGACTCCCTCGCCCACCCGCTGCCGATCACCGTCATCTGCGAGCTGCTCGGCATCCCCGAGATCGACCGCACGGAGTTCCGCAAGCTGTCCACCGAGGCCGTCGCCCCCACCAGCGGGGCCGCCGAGTACGACGCCTTCGTCCGGCTCGCCGAGTACCTCACGGAGCTGATCGAGGACAAGCGTGCCGCCGGACCCGCCGGCGACCTGCTCAGCGACCTCATCCGCACCACCGCCGAGGACGGCGACCGCCTCTCGCCCGGCGAACTGCGCGGCATGGCGTTCGTCCTCCTCATCGCCGGCCACGAGACGACGGTCAACCTCATCACCAACGCCGTCCACGCCCTCCTCACACACCCCGGCCAACTCGCCGCCCTGCGCGCCGACATGACCCTCCTCGACGGCGCGATCGAGGAGACCCTGCGCTTCGAGGGCCCGGTGGAGAACGCCACCTTCCGCTTCGCCGCCGAGGCGCTGGAGATCGCCGGCACACCCGTCGTCCGGGGCGACGGCGTGATGATCGGCCTCACCGCCGCCGACCGCGACGGCGCCCGCTATCCCGCCCCCGACCGCTTCGACATACGCCGCGACACCCGCGGCCACCTCGCCTTCGGTCACGGCCTCCACTACTGCCTGGGCGCCCCCCTGGCCCGCCTGGAGGCCCGCACCGTCCTGCGCTCCCTCCTCGACCGCGCCCCCGGACTCGCCCTGGACGGCCCACCCGGCGAGTGGCTGCCGGGCATGCTGATGCGGGGCGTGCGGAGCCTGCCGGTGCGCTGGTAGCGGGCAGAAGGGGGCCGACGGGCGGGCTCGGCCGACCCGCCCGGTCAGGGAGCGTCACGACGTCACCGGCCGACCGCCTCGACCTGCCGCCGCCGACGCCGCACCGGACAGTCGGTCCGTCAGCCGGCTGATCGGCGCAGGGGGAGCAGGCGAGGGAACTGCGGGTCCGGGTCCGGGCCCGGCGCTCCTACGCCCCGGCGTCCCCGTCGACACGCCCCTGGCGTCACCGTCCTCACGCCCCCGGCGTCCCCGTCGCTCCCGGCGTCCCCGTCGCTCCCGGTGCCGCCGGGATCTCCGCCAGCGGCACCGCCCTGCGCTCCCGTCGGGACACCTCGCAGGCCTCGGCGATCCGGAGGGCCTGGAGGGCCTCGCGGCCGTCGCAGGGGTTTGGCCGCCCACCCCGTACGACATCGACGAAGGCGATCAGTTCCGCCTCGTACGCGGGCCCGAAGCGTTCCAGGAACCCGCTCCACGGTTTGTCGGCGGCCGGTGGGCCCGTCGGCTCGGTGGAGGCGATCGGCGTGCGGTCGTCGAGCCCCACCACGACCTGGTCGAGTTCCCCGGCCAGCTCCATGCGGACGTCGTAACCCGCGCCGTTCAGCCGTGTCGCCGTAGCGGTGGCGAGGGTGCCGTCGTCGAGGGTGAGGACCGCGGCCGCGGTGTCGACGTCGCCGGCGGCACGGAACATCGCGGGCCCGGCGTCCGACCCGGTGGCGTAGACGTCGGCCACCTCGCGGCCGGTCACCCAGCGCAGGGCGTCGAAGTCGTGGATCAGCGCGTCCCGGAACAGGCCGCCGGACACCGGCAGCCACGCGGCGGGCGGCGGCGACTGGTCGGAGGTCACCGCGCGCACGGTGTGCAGCCGCCCGAGCCGTCCCGAGCGGACCGCCTCCCGGGCGCCCGTGTACCCGGCGTCGAAGCGGCGCTGGAACCCCATCTGAAGGGTCGTTCCGGCAGCCTCGACCTCGGCGATCGCCGCCAGGGTGCCCGCCAGGTCCAGGGCTATGGGCTTCTCGCAGAACACCGGAAGCCCGGAGCGTGCCGCCCGGCCGATCAGTTCGGCGTGCGCCGAGGTGGCGGTGGTGATCACGACCGCGTCCACGCCCCACCGGAAGATCTCGTCGACCCCGGGCGCGGCCGTCTCGCCCAGCCGCAGCGCCAGCTCCGCGGCCCGCGCGGGTTCCGTGTCCGTCAGGATGAGGGATCCGACCTCGCGGTGACGGCTGAGTGTGTTCGCATGAATGGTGCCGATGCGGCCCGTCCCGATGACCCCGATGCGCATGGAATCAAGGTGACCTCGGAGGCCGCACCCTGTCAATGCGTTTGTCCGGACAATCGGACTACACGACTTCCCGTCAACCGGCCACGGAGCTACGCTCGGGCCCGTGCCGAAACCAGAGGTGGACCCGACCGTGCAGCTCGAACTCCGTGTGGACCGAAGCTCTCCGGTGCCGTTGTACTTCCAGCTGTCCCAGCAACTGGAGGCGGCGATCGAGCACGGGGTGCTCACCCCCGGGAGCCTGCTGGGCAACGAGATCGAGCTGGCCGCCCGGCTCGGTCTGTCCCGCCCCACCGTCCGCCAGGCCATCCAGTCCCTCGTGGACAAGGGCCTGCTGGTCCGCCGCCGGGGCGTCGGCACCCAGGTCGTGCACAGCCAGGTCAAGCGCCCGCTGGAACTGAGCAGCCTCTACGACGACCTGGAGGCGGCGGGCCAGCGCCCCGCGACGACGGTCCTGGTCAACACCGTCGTCCCCGCGTCCGCCGAGGTCGCGGCCGCGCTCGCGGTCGCCGAGGGCAGCGAGGTGCACCGCGTGGAGCGGCTGCGGCTCGCGCACGGGGAGCCGATGGCGTACCTGTCCAACCACCTGCCGTCCGGGCTGCTGGACCTGGACACCGCCCAGCTGGAGGCCACGGGTCTGTACCGGATGATGCGGTCGGCCGGGATCACCCTGCACAGCGCCCGCCAGTCCATCGGCGCCCGCGCCGCGACCGCCGCCGAGGCCGAGCGCCTCGCCGAGCCGGAGGGCGCCCCGCTGCTCACCATGCAGCGCACGACCTTCGACGACACGGGCCGGGCGGTCGAGTTCGGCGACCACATCTACCGCCCGACCCGCTACTCCTTCGAGTTCCAGCTGCTCGTGCGGCCGTAGAGCGCACCCCATCCGGGGCGCCGCCCTGGTCGCAATGTCCGGACAATGCGACCGACTCGCGGTCCCCGGCGACGAGACGCATGATCCCTGTGTTCGATACTGGGGCGTTTGCGTCCGGTGAGAGAACGCCGGACGCGCGCGTACGTCGGAACACGGCAAGAAGGGCACGGCCTCGTGGCACGTTCTGGGACCTGGACAGGGATCGCGTTGGCGGGGGTGCTCTGCCTCTCCCTCGCGGGGTGCAGCAGTACCGGGGGAAAGCGTGCCGAGGACGCCCGCGAGGCCGCGGCCGCCCAGGGCAGGGCGGCGGTGAACACCCCCCGCTGGACCTTCGCGATGATCACTCACTCCGGCGATGGCGACACCTTCTGGGACATCGTCCAGAGCGGCGCGAAGCAGGCCGCCGTCAAGGACAACATCAACTTCCTGTACTCCCACGACGACGAGGCCCAGCAGCAGGCGCAGCTCGTCGACGCGGCGATCGACAAGCAGGTCGACGGCATCATCGTCACCCTCGCCAAGCCCGACGCGATGAAGGCCGCCCTCGCCCGCGCCCGCACGGCCGGCATCCCCGTGATCACGGTGAACTCCGGCTCGGCCGAGTCGAAGGCGTACGGCGCGCTCACCCACATCGGCCAGGACGAGACCATCGCCGGTGAGGCCGTCGGCGAGGAACTGAACCGGCGCGGGAAGAAGAAGGCGATCTGCGTCCTGCACGAGCAGGGCAACGTCGGCCACGAGCAGCGCTGCGACGGCGTCGCCAAGACCTTCACCGGCACGGTGTCCGACCTCTACGTCACCGGCACCAGCATGCCCGACGTGCAGTCCGCGATCGAGGCCAAGCTCCAGGCCGACCCGTCGATCGACGCGGTCGTCACCCTCGGCGCGCCGTACGCCGACACCGCCGTGAAGGCCAGACAGGGAGCCGGCAGCAAGGCCGAGATCGACACCTTCGACCTCAACGCCAAGGTGGCCGCCGGCCTGGCGGACGACTCGCTCGGCTTCGCCGTCGACCAGCAGCCGTACCTCCAGGGCTACCAGGCCGTCGACCTGCTGTGGCTGTACAAGTACAACGGCGACGTCCTCGGCGGCGGCAGGCCCGTCCTGACCGGACCGCAGATCATCACGAAGGACCAGGCGGACGAGCTGGCCGAGTACACCGAGCGGGGCACCCGATGAGCACGCTCACCCCGGACGAACGGCTGCTCCGGGTCTCTCCGCTGCGCAAGCTCCTCGGCCGCCCCGAGCTGGGCTCGGTCGTCGGCGCGCTCGCGGTGTTCGTCTTCTTCGCCCTCGCCGCCGACAGCTTCCTGCGCGCGAGCAGCCTCAGCACGGTCCTGTACGCCTCCTCGACGATCGGCATCATGGCCGTCCCGGTCGCGCTGCTGATGATCGGCGGCGAGTTCGACCTCTCGGCCGGCGTCATGGTCACGTCCTCGGCTCTGGTGTCGTCGATGTTCAGCTTCCAGATGACGGCGAACGTCTGGGTCGGCGTCGGCGTCTCGCTCCTGGTCACCCTGGCCATCGGCGCCTTCAACGGCTTCATGCTCACCCGCACCAAGCTGCCCAGCTTCATCATCACGCTCGGCACCTTCCTGATGCTGACCGGCATGAACCTCGGCTTCACCAAGCTGATCGACGGCACCGTCTCGACGAAGACCATCGCCGACATGGAGGGCTTCCCCACCGCCCGGGACGTCTTCGCGTCCACCCTGACCGTCGGCGACGTCAACTTCAAGATCACGATCCTGTGGTGGTTCGGCCTGGTCGCGGTCGCCTCCTGGATCCTGCTGCGCACCCGCGCCGGCAACTGGATCTTCGCCGTCGGCGGCAACCAGGACGCGGCCCGCGCGGTCGGCGTCCCCGTCGGGAAGACCAAGATCGGCCTCTACATGGGCGTCGCCTTCGGCGCCTGGATCTCCGGCCAGCACCTGCTGTTCTCGTACGACGTCGTCCAGTCCGGCGAGGGCGTCGGCAACGAACTGATCTACATCATCGCGGCCGTCATCGGCGGCTGCCTGATCACCGGCGGCTACGGCAGCGCGGCCGGATCGGCGGTCGGCGCGCTGATCTTCGGCATGACGAGCAAGGGCATCGTCTTCGCCGAGTGGAATCCCGACTGGTTCAAGTTCTTCCTCGGAGCGATGCTGCTCCTCGCGACCCTGCTCAACGCCTGGGTCCGCAAGCGCGCGGAGGCCACCACATGACGCCGGCGACGACCGCGACCGACAGCCGTACGCCGCTCGTGGAGCTGTCCGGCGTCAGCAAGCACTACGGCAACGTCCGCGCCCTCGAAGGGGTCTCCCTGGAGGTCCACGCGGGCGAGATCACCTGCGTCCTCGGCGACAACGGCGCGGGCAAGTCCACCCTCATCAAGATCATCGCGGGTCTCCACGGGCACGACGCCGGCACCCTGAGCCTCGACGGCGAGGAGACCCGGCTCACCTCCCCGCGCGAGGCACTGGACCGCGGCATCGCCACCGTCTACCAGGACCTGGCCGTCGTCCCGCTGATGCCGGTCTGGCGGAACTTCTTCCTCGGCTCGGAACCCCGCAAGGGCAGCGGCCCCTTCAAGCGCATGGACGTCGACCTCATGCGCCGCACCACCCACGCCGAACTCCTGCGCATGGGCATCGACCTGCGCGACGTCGACCAGCCCATCGGTACCCTCTCCGGCGGCGAGCGCCAGTGCGTGGCCATCGCCCGCGCGGTGTACTTCGGCGCGAAGGTCCTGGTCCTCGACGAGCCGACGGCCGCGCTGGGAGTCAAGCAGTCCGGAGTCGTCCTGAAGTACGTGGCCGCCGCCCGCGACCAGGGCCTGGGCGTCGTACTGATCACCCACAACCCCCACCACGCCTACCTGGTCGGCGACCGATTCGTCCTCCTGAAGAGGGGCACGATGGTGGGCGACCACGCCCGCGGCGAGACGACCCTCGACGACCTCACCCGGCAGATGGCAGGCGGCAGCGACCTGGACGATCTACGCCACGAGCTGCAGCGCACCTAGGAGCGCGGGGCTGTGCCCACGTGCGGCTGCGCCGCGGGGCGCGCCGGCCACGACGCGCCCGCGGCCGACGACGTGCGCACACCCCGCCTCCCAGGTTCGGCACCGCAGGTACTCGTGCGGCAGAATCGGCCACGATGAGCACCTACCGCGACCTCACCGCCCCCATCGGCTCCCGCCGGGCCACCGCGCTGCGCACGGTCGGCACCCGCGAGCGCCGTTCCCACCTGACCGCACCCCGCGTGCCCACGGTGGGCATCGACATCGGCGGCACCAAGGTGATGGCGGGCGTCGTCGACGCGGACGGCAACATCCTGGAGAAGCTCCGCACCGAGACCCCGGACAAGTCCAAGAGCCCCAAGGTCGTCGAGGACACGATCGTCGAACTGGTCCTGGACCTGTCCGACCGGCACGACGTGCACGCGGTCGGCATCGGCGCGGCCGGCTGGGTGGACGCCGACCGCAACCGCGTCCTGTTCGCCCCCCACCTGTCCTGGCGCAACGAGCCGCTGCGCGACCGCATCGCGGGCCGCCTCGCGGTGCCCGTCCTCGTCGACAACGACGCCAACACCGCCGCCTGGGCGGAGTGGCGCTTCGGCGCCGGCCGCGGCGAGGACCACCTCGTCATGATCACCCTCGGGACCGGCATCGGCGGCGCCATCCTGGAGGACGGCCAGGTCAAGCGCGGCAAGTACGGCGTCGCGGGCGAGTTCGGCCATATGCAGGTCGTGCCCGGCGGCCACCGCTGCCCGTGCGGCAACCGCGGCTGCTGGGAGCAGTACAGCTCCGGCAACGCGCTGGTCAGAGAGGCGCGCGAGCTGGCCGCGGCGGACTCCCCGGTGGCGTACGGGATCATCGAGCACGTCAAGGGCAACATCGGTGACATCACCGGACCGATGATCACCGAGCTGGCCCGCGAGGGCGACGCGATGTGCATCGAACTGCTCCAGGACATCGGCCAGTGGCTCGGCGTCGGCATCGCCAACCTGGCCGCCGCCCTCGACCCGTCCTGCTTCGTGATCGGCGGCGGTGTCTCGGCCGCCGACGACCTGCTCATCGGCCCCGCCCGGGACGCGTTCAAGCGGCAGCTCACCGGGCGCGGCTACCGCCCCGAGGCCCGGATCGTCCGCGCCCAGCTCGGCCCCGAGGCCGGCATGGTCGGCGCCGCCGACCTGGCCCGCCTGGTCGCCCGCCGCTTCCGGCGCGCCAAGCGCCGCCGCGTGGAACGCTACGAGCGCTACGAACGGTTCGCCGAGGCCGCCCGCCGCGCCACCCGGGACACCGCATGACGGCCGCCCCGCCCCACCGCCCCGCGTCCCCGGACGAGCCGTCCCGCCCGCCCGAGACCCGCAGCCATGTGATCCGCCGCCGCGCGCTCACCCTGCTGATCATCGGGCTGCTCATCGGCGTGCCGGCCGGCTACCTGGTGATCTCCGCCAACCAGAGCCGCGACAGCGGCAAGGACAAGGAGGCGAAGTACTCGGCGACCGGCCTCACCGAGGCCTGGCCCTCCAAGGTGCAGCAGCGTCTCTACCAGGTGCCGGTCCCGCACCCGGCGAACAAGGTCGCCTACTACGAGACGAACAACTGGCGCACCAGCCGTCTGTACGTCCAGTTCCAGACCACCCACGAGGGACTGGACGCCTTCCTCGCCGAGCTCGGCTACAGCCGGTCCGACCTGAAGAAGGACGACATCACCATCAGCGAGCGCGACCGGTCCATCACCGGCTGGAAGTTCTCCGGACCCGGCTCCCGGCCCGGCGACTACTACGGCTTCGTCCGCAAGCAGAAGGCCCCCCAGCCCACCCAGGACGTGGTGGTGAACACCGGGAACGCGATCTTCCCGATGGTGTACGTCGTCTCGCGCACCGTCCCCTAGGGCATCCGCCCCAGCCCCCGCGGGCCCTCTCGTCCACCCCCGGTCGGTGGCCCGGGACCGATTGTCAGACCCCGCCCGTAGAGTCGAAGACGACTGATCCGACACGCGGGCGGGAGGTGGACACTGCGCATGAGCGACACGACTGCGGTCGCCGGGCACCCGGCGGAGCCGATCGGCGCGCGCCTCGCCGCCGTCTTCCTGCCCGCGCCCCTTCCGCGCGAGGGCCGGATCGCCTTCTGGGACCCCGACGACGGCCCGCTGCCCGACCCCGCGCCCGCCGGCCGCACCGAACTCACCGAGCTGACCGTCGTCCGCCGCCACGGAACCTCGGTCCGCCGCCGGCAGACCCCCGCCCTGTCACTGCCCGTCGAAGCGGCCCTCCCGCACCTGGTGCGCGCCCGGCACGACCCCGCCGCCCACCCCGCGACCGCCTGCTGGGGCGCCGCCGCCCTGCACGCCCTGCGGCTCGCCGCCCGCGGCCGACTGCTGCCCGGCCTCACCCCGACCGGCCACGACGCCTGGCGGGCCGGCCCGCTCGAACCGGAGGACATCGCGCACCTGCGCGCGGTCGCCGCCGCCCTGCCGTACGAGGGCCATGCCGTCCCGCTGCCCGGCCCCGGCCCGCTCCGGCTGCCCCAGCCCGAGGCCCTGATGCGCTCCTTCCTGGACGCCGTCGCCGACACCCTGCCCCGCACCCCCGCCGCACCCCACGCCTCCGGGAAACCCTTCGCCGACCGCCGGCCGCAGCAGCTGCCCGACGCCCAGGACTGGGCGGCCGAGGTCGCCGCCGGCATGGACGCGGGCGTGCGGATCTCGCTGCGCCTCGACCTGTCGGCGTACGACCTGTTCGACGACGGCGAGGGAGCCCGCCGCGCCGGTGCCGCCGTCGTCCAGGTCCACAGCCTCGCCGACCCGACCCTCGTGACCGACGCGGCGGCCCTGTGGGCGGGGCAGGCGGACGCCGCTTTCGGGGCACGCGCCCGCGTGGACGCCGCCCTCGCCGTCCGGCGGGCCGCCCGCGTCTGGGCGCCCCTCGCCCGCCTCGCCGACCAGGACGCACCCGACGTCCTGGCCCTGTCCGAGGACGAGCTGAGCGACCTCCTCGGGGTGGCCGCGACGCGCCTCGCAGCCGCCGGTGTCGCCGTGCACTGGCCGCGCGACCTCGCCCAGGACCTCAGCGCCGCCGCCGTCGTACGGCCCGCACCCGGCTCCGCGACCGACGGCACCGGCTTCTTCGAGAGCGAGGACCTCCTCCAGTTCCGCTGGCAGCTGGCCCTCGGCGGCGACCCCCTCAGCGAGGCCGAGATGGACACCCTCGCCGAGGCCCACCGCCCCGTCGTCCGGCTGCGTGACCGGTGGGTCCTCGTCGACCCCGCCCTCGTGCGCAAGGCCCGCAAACGCGAACTGGGCCTGCTGGACCCGGTGGACGCCCTGTCCGTCGCCCTCACCGGCACCGCCGACGTCGACGGCGAGACCGTCGAAGCGGTCCCCGTCGGCGCCCTCACCACCCTGCGCGACCGCCTCACCGCAGGCATCCGCCCCGCCGAGCCGCCCGCCGGCCTCGACGCCACCCTCCGCGACTACCAGCTGCGGGGCCTGGCCTGGCTCGACCTCATGACCTCCCTCGGCCTCGGCGGCTGCCTCGCCGACGACATGGGCCTCGGCAAGACGGTCACCCTCATCGCCCTCCACCTCCGCCGGGCCCGCCCCGAACCCACCCTGGTGGTCTGCCCCGCCTCCCTCCTCGGCAACTGGCAGCGGGAGATCAACCGCTTCGCCCCCGGCGTCCCCGTCCGCCGCTTCCACGGCGCCGACCGCAGCCTGGACGACCTCACCGGCGGCTTCGTCCTCACCACCTACGGCACCATGCGCTCGGCCGCCACCACGCTGGCCCGGCAGCCCTGGGGCATGGTCGTCGCCGACGAGGCCCAGCACGTCAAGAACCCCTTCTCGGCCACCGCCAAGGCTCTGCGCACCCTCCCCGCCCCCGCGCGCGTGGCGCTCACCGGCACCCCCGTCGAGAACAACCTCTCCGAGCTGTGGGCCCTCCTCGACTGGACGACCCCCGGCCTGCTCGGCCCCCTCAAGGCCTTCCGCGCCCGCCACGCGCGCGCCGTGGAGAACGGCGAGGACGAGGAGGCCGTCGAGCGGCTCGCCCGCCTGGTCCGCCCCTTCCTGCTGCGCCGCAAGAAGTCCGACCCCGGTATCGTCCCCGAGCTGCCGCCCAAGACCGAGACCGACCACCCGGTCCCGCTCACCCGCGAACAGGCCGCGCTGTACGAGGCGGTGGTGCGCGAGTCGCTGCACCTCATCGAGACGGCGAACGGCATCGCGCGCCGCGGCCTGGTCCTCAAGCTGCTCGGCGCGCTGAAGCAGATCTGCGACCACCCGGCGCTGTACCTCAAGGAGCAGACCCCCGCCACGGGCGACGCCCTCGCCGCCCGCTCCGGCAAACTCGCCCTGCTGGACGAGCTGCTGGACACGCTGCTGGCCGAGGACGGCTCGGCCCTCGTCTTCACCCAGTACGTCGGCATGGCCCGGCTGATCGCCGCCCACCTGGCCGGCCGCGCGATCCCGGTGGACCTCCTCCACGGCGGCACGCCGGTGCCCGAGCGAGAGCGCATGGTGGACCGCTTCCAGGACGGCGCGACGCCCGTCCTCGTCCTGTCGCTCAAGGCGGCCGGCACCGGACTGAACCTCACCCGCGCGGGCCACGTCGTCCACTTCGACCGCTGGTGGAACCCGGCCGTGGAGGAACAGGCCACCGACCGCGCCTACCGCATCGGCCAGACCCAGCCCGTCCAGGTCCACCGCCTCATCACCGAGGGCACCATCGAGGACCGCATCGCCGAGATGCTCCAGGCCAAGCGTGCCCTCGCCGACGCGATCCTCGGCTCCGGCGAGTCCGCCCTCACCGAGCTGACGGACCGTGAACTGTCCGACCTGGTCAGGCTGCGGAGGGAGGCGTGATGGCGGAGGAGGAGCAGGGCATCGGTCCGGCCGAAGCGGTCCGCCGCGCGCTGCGGGCCGCCCGGGTGCGGCCGGAGGAACCGGCACCGGCACCGGCGGAACCTTCGGCGCCGCCCCCGGACCGGCCTCAGGAGGTCACCCCGGAGTCCGACGGCACCTCGTCCCGGCCGGGTGACGCCGCCCGCGCGGCCCTGCGGCGTACGGCGGAGGCGCCCCCGGCCCACGAGGAGGCCCCGCCGGCCGACGTACCTGCGGCAGCGGAGGTACCTCCGACGGGCGACGTGCCTGCGGCGGGGGACGAGCCGCGGGGCACGTCCGGCGTGCGGCCCGGGGACGTGGCCCGTGAGGCCCTGCGCGCGGCCCGCGCGCAGGCGCGGCAGGCAGAGCCGGAGACCGGGGAGCCGGGAGACGGCAGGCGCGCGCGCCACACCTCCCGCGCGGGCGCACGCCCCGTCGCGTCCGGGAGCGCCGGCCGTCCGGGCGACCGGGTCGCCGACGCCCGCGTGCGGGACGTGCGGACCTTCCTCGCCGACGCCTTCCGGATGCCACCGGAGACCGACACCCCCGACACCACCGGCAACCCCGACACCACCGGCACCACCGAGGCCGCCGAGCCGGTCGAGCCCGCTGTGCCCGAGCCCGCTGTGCCCGAACCCACCCCCGCCGCCCGCTCCATGGCCGCGCCCACCCGCGACGGCGATCACCGCCGCACCTACCCCGCCTTCCCGCCCCGGCCCGCCGACGCGGGCGGCGGCTTCGCCGAGACCTGGTGGGGCAACGCCTGGGTCACGGCGCTCGAAGAGGGCGCCCTGGACGCCAAGCGGCTCGCGCGCGGGCGGGGTTACGCCGAGCAGGGGCACGTCGACGCCATCACCGTCACCCCCGGCCTCGTCCTGGCGTACGTGCAGGGCAGCCGGGCCCGGCCGTACCGCGTCCAGGTACGACTGCGCACACTCGGCGACGAGGACTGGGAGCGGTTCCTGGACGCCGCGGTCGAGCGGCCGGGACACATCGCCGCGCTGCTCGACAAGGAGATGCCGGAGTCCCTCGCCGACTGCGGCGTGCCGCTGCTGCCCGGCCCCGGCGACCTCGCCCCCCAGTGCAGCTGCCCCGACCACGGACATCCCTGCAAGCACGTCGCCGCCCTCTGTTACCAGGCCGCGCGGCTCCTCGACGCCGACCCGTTCGTCCTGCTCCTGCTGCGCGGCCGGGGCGAACGCGAACTGCTCGACGCGCTGTCCCGCCGCAACGCCGCACGGGCCGCCCGCGCCGCCCAGGAGCAGGAACCGGAACCCGTCCCCGGCATCCGCGCCACCGACGCCCTCGCCGCACGCCGGCTGCCGCCGCTGCCCGCGCCGCTGCCCGCGCCCCAGCACCCCGAGCAGCCGCCCGCCTACCCGTCCGTGCCGAACGGCCCCGACTCCTTCGCCCTCGACCAGCTCGCCACCGACGCGGCCGTCCGCGCCCACGCGCTGCTCACCACCGGCCACGACGAGATCGGCGAACTGACCCTCTGGCAGGACGCCGTACGGCTCGCCGCCGCGCGCCCCGGCTCGGGACTGACCGCCACCAGCCGTGCCCTCTACGCCTCCCTCGCCTCCGCCGCGGGCCGCACCCCGGCCGAACTGGCCCGCGCGGTCGCCGCCTGGCGGCAGGGCGGCCCGGACGGACTCGCCGTCCTGGAGGACCTCTGGGATCCGCCCGCCGGCCGCTTCGACCGCGCCCGCCCCCTCCTGCGCGCCGCCGACCTCCCCGCCTTCCGCCCCTGGCGCAACCACCTCACCCACCCCCGCGGCCACGTCCAACTCCGCTTCGGCCGCGACGGCTTGTGGTACCCCTACGAGTCGGAGCCCGGCCACGACGACTGGTGGCCCCGCGGCACCCCCGACACCGATCCGGTGGGCGCCCTGACGGGCCTGGGCAGTTCGGCCGACGACCTCTGAGGCACCGCGCCTTCGCCGACCGCACGGCCGTCGTGAGGCCGAGGCGCACGCCTCAGTCTCTGCGCGCCACGTAGACGGTGTTGGTCGCGGTGCCGCTCTGGAGCGGGTTGTCGAACTCGACGACGTGGGCTTCGACCCCCGTGAAGACGTCGGCAAGCGTGCCGGTGAACTGCTCGTCCGGCGGATCGTTGGACCACAGGGCGAAGACGCCCTCGGGGGCAAGGTGTTCGGCGAGGGCGCGAAGCCCGTCCGGGCGGTACAGGGCGGCGTGGCGGGGGTTGAGCACGTGCCGCGGCGAGTGGTCGATGTCCAGCAGGATCGCGTGGAATCGGCGCCCCGGTGACCGCGGGTCCAGGCCTGCCGGGCCACCGGCCGCCTCGAAGAAGTCGGCGTGCACCAGGCGGCAGCGGGGATCACCGGTCAGGCGCGCGCCGAGGGGCACGAGATGACGCTCGTGCCAGTCGATGACCTCGGCGAGCGCGTCCACCACGATCAGGGAGCGCACCCGGGGGTCTTCCAGAGCGGCCCGAGCGGTGTACCCGAGCCCGAGCCCGCCCACCGCGACGTCCAGCTCGGCACCGCCGGGCAGCCGCGCCAGCCCCAGCTCCGTCAGCGCGATCTCGCCGGCCGTGAAGAGGCTGGACATCAGGAACTCGTCGCCCAGCTTCACCTCGTACACGTCGTCGTCCGACCCCGGATACCGGCGCCGCCGCAGGCTGATGTCCCCCAGCGGCGTCGGACGCCAGTCGATCTCGTCGAAGCGCGCGCTCATCGGTGTTCCTCGTCTCTGTCCCCGGTCGCCGGCCGTGGGCCCGCCCCCGCGCGGGGTGAGGCCGCGGCGCGCGGCGCGGGGGGGGGAGGGGGATGAGGG
>NZ_JBHXHX010000001.1:398019-569445 GCF_042723915.1 Streptomyces sp. NPDC058335
ACGCCGGCCCCCGCCCGGTCGTCCGCCCCCCCCGGCCCGCCGCGCGCCCCCCAGCCTCCCCCCCGGGCCCGGTCGGGGGTGACCGTCTTGCCCCCCCGGCGGGGGGCGGGGGGCGCGCCCCCCCGGGCGGGTTCGGCCCGGATCCGGATCCGGGTCAGGCGTCGATGATGACGGGGATGATGAGGGGCTTGCGGCGGTGCGTGCGGAAAGCCCAGTTGGCCACCGCACGGGCGATCAGCTGTTCGAGCTGGCGCGCGTCACCGACGCCTTCCTCGGCGGCCGTGGCCAGGGTCTTCTCGATGACCGGGATGACGGATTCGAACGTCGTCTCGTCGTGGACGAAGCCGCGGGCCAGGAAGTCGGGAGCCTCGGCCAGTGCCCCGGTGTCGGCGTCGACGAGGGCGACGACGGTGACCACGCCCTCCTCGGCCAGCGTGAGACGGTCCTTGAGGGACGCCTCCGTGACGCCGCCGACCTCCGTGCCGTCCACGTACACGTTGCCCGCGGGCACCTTGCCCGTGATGGACGCGCGCCCGTCGACGAGGTCGACGACGACGCCGTCCTCGGCGATGACGACCCGCTCGGGATCCAGGCCCGTGCGGATGGCGAGGTCGCCGTTGGCCCGCAGGTGGCGGAACTCGCCGTGGACCGGCATGACGTTGCGGGGCTTGACGATGTTGTAGCAGTAGACGAGTTCGCCGGCGCTGGCGTGCCCGGAGACGTGCACCTTGGCGTTGCCCTTGTGGACGACGTGGGCGCCCCACCGGGTCAGTCCGTTGATCACCCGGTAGATGGCGTTCTCGTTGCCGGGGATCAGGGAGCTGGCGAGCAGTACGGTGTCGCCCTCGCCGATGCGGATCATGTGGTCGCGGTTGGCCATCCGGGACAGCGCGGCCATCGGCTCGCCCTGGGAGCCGGTGCACACCAGCGTGATCCGGTGGTCGGGGAGCTTCTCCAGCTCCCTGGTCGTCACGATGAGACCGGACGGGACCTTGAGATAGCCCAACTCGCGGGCGATGCCCATGTTGCGGACCATCGAGCGGCCGACGAAGGCGACCTTGCGGCCGTGCTGGTGGGCGGCGTCCAGGACCTGCTGGATGCGGTGCACATGGCTGGCGAAGCTGGAGACGATGACCCGGCGCGGCGCCGTACGCATCACCTGCTCGATCGCCGGATTCAGCTCGCGTTCCGACGTGGTGAAGCCGGGCACCTCGGCGTTGGTGGAGTCGGTGAGGAACAGGTCCACACCCTCCTCGCCGAGCCGTGCGAAGGCACGCAGGTCGGTGATGCGGTCGTCGAGGGGGAACTGGTCCATCTTGAAGTCGCCGGTGTGCAGCACCAGCCCGGCTCCGGTGCGGATCGCCACGGCGAGACCGTCCGGGATGGAGTGGTTGACCGCGACGAACTCGCACTCGAAGGGGCCGAACTTCCGCCGGTCGTCCTCCTTCACCCGTACCGTCCGCGGCCGGATGCCGTGCTCCTTGAGCTTGGCCTCCAGGAAAGCCAGCGTCAGCTTCGACCCGACGACGGGAATGTCGGACCGCTCGCGCAGCAGGTAGGGCACGCCGCCGATGTGGTCCTCGTGCCCGTGGGTCAGGACGACGGCCACGATGTCGTCCAGGCGGTCCCTGATCGAGGTGAAGTCGGGAAGGATCACGTCCACCCCGGGCTGCGTCTCCTCGGGGAACAGCACCCCGCAGTCCACGATGAGCAGTTTGCCGGCGTACTCGAAGACGGTCATGTTGCGGCCGATCTCGCCCAGGCCGCCCAGGGCAACGACCCTCAGGCCTCCGGCGGGCAGCGGCGGGGCGGTCTTCAGGCCAGGATGCGGATGACTCATACCTTGACGTTACCGGAGAGCCGAGCCCATGACGTGACCCCGCCACCGTCGCCGCCCGCACACCCCCCGGTGAGGGGCCGACGCGATGTCGGGGCTGGTCAGGCCCGGGGGCCGCAGCGGGGGCACGCGGCGGCCCGTACGCCTGTGCCTCTCGCCTCGTCGATCGCCTCGCCGCTCGCCCGTGCCGGGCCGGGCACCGAAGCGGGTTGTGGAGGATCTTCGCGAGGTCGTCGCAACGTGGGACGGCCTGCGCGGGGTTGGTCCCCCGACGGAATCGCCCGCGCCTCCCGCAAGCCGCTGCTGATCTACGCGCTCCCGATGGGAGCCGCGATGCTCACCGTGCACGCCTTTCTGCCGCCGCACCCCGGCGCCGTCGCGGTCGCCGCGACGATCGGCGCGAGCCAGGGCCTGATGCTGCTGCTGGGCATTCCCGTCACGGCCGTCGTCTCCCTCCTCGGCTACCTCGTCTCCCGTCGCCTCACCCGCCGCGAGTACCCGATGGACCCGGCGGTGTATGCCGAGGTGTACGGCGAAACGGACGCGGGCGGGGGCACGCCCGGCGCCGCGGTGACAGGTGGCGGTGTGTCGACCGGCCGGGCGACGGCGGTCAGGGCACGGCCGTACTGACCGAGCCGGCCCCCGCGGGCACCGATGTCCGGCCGCCCTCCTTCGGCATGGTCCTGACGCTGATCGTCACCCCCATCCTGCTGATCCTCCTCGGCACCCTCGGTCAGAACACGCTCGCCGAGGGCTCCACCACCCGCGCCGTACTCACCGTCCTCGGTGCCCCGATGGTGGCCCTGCTCATCGACGTCGCCCTGTGCGGCTATCTCCTGGGCGCCCGCCGCGGCTGGAACCGCGCGCACATCGCCGAGGTCATGGGTTCCGCGCTGCCGGCCGTCGCGATGGTCATTCTCGTGGCCGGTGCGGGCGGTGTCTTCGGCAAGGTCCTGGTCGCCGGCGGCATCGGCGACGCGATCGCCGACGTCCTGGAGCGCACCGGCCTGGCGGTGCTGCTGCTGGCGTTCCTGACGTCCCTCGCCCTGCGCGCGGCCCAGGGGTCGGCGACCGTCGCCCTCATCACCACCGCCGGCATCCTCACCCCTGCTCCAGCGGGCCGACCTGTCGACCGGTCAGCTGTCACTGGTCGCCCTGGCGATGGGCGCGGGCGCCCTGGCCCTGTCGCACATCAACGACGCCGGGTTCTGGATGTTCACCAAGCTCGCCGGTCTCGACGTGGCGGCGGGCCTGCGTACCTGGACGGTTTTGACGACCGTCATGGGATGCGCCGGTTTCGCCCTCACCGCGGCGCTGTGGCCGCTGGTCTGACCGCCCTTGACCGCCCTCCCCGCCGAACGTACGGAGCCGCCCGCCCGCGTCCTGACCGGTTCGGGCGGGCGGCTCCGCGCCGCGGCTGCCGACGTGGGTGAGGAAGCCGGCCCAGGTGAAGGCCGCCCGGCCCTCTTCCAGGTGATGAAGGTGTTCTTCGCCAGGTAGGTCTCGCGCTCGCGTCCGGCAGGTCGGCGAGGTGGCTGGTGGCCGAGAGGGCCGGGTTCTGCCTGACCAGCTGGTTCGTCGTAGTCGCGGGCCGTCGGCGTGGCGAAGCCGCTCAGGCCCCGCAGCTTCGGCTGCGCCTGGTGATCGGCGAACTGCGACCGAAGATGCTCGCGCCCACGGAATATTCGGCAGCAGATTGACCGGTTCCATTGACGTGCTCTTGGCCGAAACCTATCTTCCTTTCGAAGTTACGCACGGTGTTCGAAACTTCGAACCCGATGGCCGTCAAAGGGGACAGCCGTGTACCGCACCCGTTACTGGTTCACTCTCGTGGCTCCTCGGCCGGCCATGCCTGCTCCACGCCTCACCCAGCCCGCCGCCGCGCTGTCTCCGGTCGCTGCCCCGCTCAGGCGATGACTGCGGCTCCCGGCCGTTGATCAGCTCAACGCCCCAACGCCTCGACGTCCAAACGCCCCAACGCGACGTTCCGCGTCATGCGACAGCAGGTCCTGTCCCGCGGCACAGCGACGGCGGGTTTCCCCCTCGCCCCACCTTCACCCGATCATGGCACCCGTAGTACGACAGGAGACGCACATGGCCAGGCTCCTCGGCCGGCTGGCGGCGATATTGGTCGCCGCCTGCCTACTCTTCACGTCCCAAGCCTTGACCGCACCGGAGCGGGCCGCTGCCGCCGACCCGGGCTACCTGATGGTGCACTTCACCGGGGAGGGGTCGACCAACCAGCAGATGTACCTCTCGCACAGCACGGACGGTCTGCACTGGAACGACCTCAACGGCTCAGGCATGGTCCTGCGCTCCACGGTCGGCACGAAGGGGGTGCGCGACCCCGCACTGGTGAGATCCCCCGACGGCAGTAAGTACTGGATCATCGCGACCGACCTGTGCATCGGCTGCGGGCAGTCGTGGGGCGACTCCATGTCCAACGGCAGCCGCAATCTGGTGGTGTGGGAGTCGACGGACCTGGTCACCTGGTCGCAGCCGTGGCTGCTCAACGTCGCGGGTGCGATCCCCGACGGGCGCAACGCCTGGGCGCCGGAGGCGATCTGGAATCCGGCGACCAACGACTACGTCCTGTACTGGGCGACGAACGCCACCCTCAACGGCGTGCTGAAGCACCGCATCTACTACGCCCGCACCTCGGACTTCCGCACCGTCACGACCCCGCAGCTCTACATCGACCGCCCCGGCACCCAGGGCATCATCGACACCCAGATCATCGAGGTGCCGTCCGGCGTGGGCGACTACCGCTACGTGCGGGCCTCCGGCGACGGTCAGATCACGCTCGAAGGCAGCAACTCGATCCTGGGGACGTGGACCACCCTCGGCGACCTCTCCGGCGTCGGCCTCACCGGCTCACAGGTCGAAGGCCCGATGTGGATGAAGTTCAACGGCAGCAACAAGTGGGCCCTCTACGTCGACCAGTACGCCTCGAACGGCGGTTACATGCCGGTCGTGACGACGGACCCGTCCGATCCCGGCGCCTACCAGGTCCCGGCGTCGGGAAGCTACGACATGGGCGTCACCAAGAAGCGCCACGGCTGGATCCTGAACATGACGGCCGCCGAGGAGAGCCGCGTGCTCGCACGCTGGCCCAACACCGCGGTCAACCGGCTCCAGTCGTACAACTTCCAGGACCGGTACGTGCGGCACACCAACTTCGACGTGCGCATCGACCCGAACGTCAGCCCCGCCGACGACTCCCGGTTCCGGCTGCGGACCGGCCTGGCGGGCACCGGCACCGTCTCCTTCGAGTCGGTGAACTTCCCCGGGTACTTCCTGCGGCACTCCGCATTCGACTTCCAGCTCGCCTACAACGACGGCACGACCGCCTTCGCCCAGGACGCCACCTTCCGCCAGGTCGCCGGACTCGCCGACGCGACATGGTCGTCGTTCCAGTCCTACAACTACCCCGACCGGTACATCCGCCACTACGCGTACGAACTGAGGCTCGAGCCGATCACCACCGCGACAGGGCGCGGCGACGCCACCTTCCGTGTGACGAGCTGACCCGCGCGGAACAGGGATGCCGGCACGAGCTGCGCGTCGAACCCAGGCTTCCTCGGCCCGGGTTCGGTGATGTGGAAGGTCTGAGCCGACCGTCCGCCACGGGCACTTCCTGCCGCTGTACGACCTCGGCTTCGGCCTCGAGAGGCGTCGGTCGGGCCCGGCGCCTCTCCCGCCTTGCCCTCGCGGTCACCGCACGGAGGATGCCGCCGATGCCTTCGCACCGCTCATGAGAAGGGGAGTCGTGGAAGAGGCGTTCGGCCTCTGGCCGCCGAAGAGGGGCGGCGCAGAGGCCGCTGCCCGCGCCGGCTTGTTCGCCGAAGCCTCCTTCGCGCGTCAACCACGTCTCTCCGACGGGACGACCGTGTGGTCGGCCCGGGGATCTGATCGTCATTCCGCTGGAGGAGGCGGCGGAGGCCGGGCGGGAGCGCGACGGCCACGACGCGCGTGCTGCGTGGGTGCTACACGCGATGAGCCGGCCAGGTGAGTCGTGCCCGGACCGGTTCCTCAGTGGACTCGCAGGACGTCGAGCGCTGTGAGTGCGACGTGGAGTTCGGTGCGCTGTTCGCCGGATTCGAGGTCGCAGTCGAGTAGGCGCTCGATGGTGCGCAGGCGTTGGTAGAAGGTCTCGCGGGACAGGCTGCTGCGGCGCGCGGCGCTGGTCTTGTTGCCTGCGGCGTCCAGGTAGTGGCGGAGGGTCGGCAGCAGGTCGGTGTGGTGGCGGGTGTCGTGGTCGATGAGGCGGCCGAGTTGTCGTTCGGTGTAGTCCTGGACGCGGGTGTCCTCGCGGAGGGCGTACAGCAGGCGGCGGAGGCCGACATCGGACAGCTCGTGGAAGGAGCGGTCCTGGGGGAGAGGCTGGTGGGGCGGGGTGGCTTCGGCCACGCGTGTGGCCTCGTGGAAGGAGCGGGGGACGTCGGTGAGGTCGTCGACCTCGGTGCCGGCGCTCACGACGGCCTGTGGGGCGAGGCCGAGCACCGTACGGCTCAGCCGTTCGACCGCCGGCCGCCAGGCGGGGGAGGGGCTCAGGGCGAGCAGTACTCCCAGGCGGCCGGGGGTCAGTTCGCCGACGAGTGCAGGGATGCCTGTTGTCCGCAGTTCCTGGGACAGTTGGAATTCCGGCTTCGCCGTGGTCTCCTCCGCAGGGAGATCGACCACGACCATGAGGAAACGGCCGTCCCCGGTGGGCAGGCCCAGCGCGGCCAGCTGAGCGCGGGCGTCCTCGGGGGAGCGGTGGCGCTGCCCGACGAGGTCGCGGAGTGCGTTCCGGTGCGCGGTGCGCTCCCACGGTGTGGAGTGGATGAGGCGGGCGACGGTCAGGGCCATCGCCGTTCTCTCCAGCACGGTGATGTGCTCCGGCTCGAAGGCCGGCCCGTCGGGGCGGGCCGGGAGCATGACCACACGGCCCCAGCGCTCGCCCTGGTATTCGACCGGTGCGGTGAGCCAGCCCTCAGGGCCGCGTAGGTCGGCGCGGTCGCCGGGCGGGGTCGCTCTGGATCGTTGCTCCCAGCCGGTGAGCGCCTCCTCCAGCGTGGTTCCGGAGGGCTCGCAGATCAGCGCCTGCTGGACCAGGTTCTCCAGGACGACCGTGCGGCCGCTCATCTCCGCCGCCGCCCGCACCACGGCCTCCGGTCCCGCGCCGCGCAGTGTCAGGGCGCTGAACGCCTCGTGGATCCGCTGGGTCCGGCGCATCGCCTCGGCCTGGTTGCCGAGGATGAGCGCGTGGACGACCTGGGTGACCTCCAGGAAGTTGACGTCCTTGCCGAGGGTGATCAGTGGGAGGTCGCGGACCTGACAGGCGTGGACGAGGGCCTCCGGGGGGCGGTGGTAGCGCCGTACGAGTTCGATGACCAGGGCCGCGGCTCCGATGTCGGCGAGTTGGTCGACGTACCGGCGCACGCCCGCCGCTTCGTCGGGCAGCGGCATGCCGGTGGTCAGGACCAGTTCGCCGCCCTTGAGGAAGGAGGCGGGGTCGGTCAGTTCGGTGATGTGGACCCAGCGGACCGGCCGTGCGAGCTGGGTCACGCCGGTGACGACCTGCGGCTGTCCCGCAGTGAGGACCGGGAGCGCCAGCACGTCGGCCACGGTGAGAGGGCGGGCGGGCGTGGTGCTTTCCCGGGCGTCCGTGTCCGGCGGTCGCATCGTGGGGTGGTTCTCGTTCACGGTGTCTCCCTGTGTGCCCCGGTCACTGTGACAAGCCCCGCTGACCTGCGCAAGAGGTGTTTCACCCGGTCATGGCGGCAGTGAGTGCCGCATCCGGCCCACGCGGTTTGACACAACGTCCGAACACCGTCCCTCCGCTGGACAGATCGCGCGTTGTCGCGTTCCGGGACGGCCGGGATGCTCGGGAAGCCAGAACGGACCACGAGGACCGAACGGGTCACGCAGACCACGACACATGGCCGGGAGACGAACATGACCGCACTGTCGCCGCACCTTCGCCAGGCCACACCCGTGACGGCGGTCCGGGGCGAGGGCGTCCACCTCTACGGCGAGGACGGCCGCCGCTATCTCGACTTCACCGCCGGCATCGGCGTCACCAGCACCGGCCACTGTCACCCCAAGGTCGTCGCCGCCGCCCAGGAGCAGGTGGGCACGCTCATCCACGGGCAGTACACGACCGTCATGCACCGGCCGCTGCGGCAGCTCGTCGAAAAGCTGGGCGAAGTGCTGCCGGTCGGCCTGGACAGCCTGTTCTTCACCAACTCCGGCAGCGAGGCCGTCGAGGCGGCGCTGCGGCTGGCGCGTCAGGCCACCGGCCGGCCGAACGTCATCGTCTGCCACGGCGGCTTCCACGGTCGCACGGTGGCCGCCGCCTCGATGACCACCTCCGGCACCCGCTTTCGCTCCGGCTTCTCCCCGCTGATGAGCGGCGTGGTCGTCACACCCTTTCCGTCGGCCTACCGCTACGGCTGGGACGAGGAGACCGCGACCCGCTTCGCGCTTCAGGAGCTCGACTACACACTCCAGACGATCTCCTCGCCCGCCGACACGGCCGCCGTCATCGTCGAACCGGTGCTCGGCGAGGGCGGCTACGTCCCCGCGACCCGCGCCTTCCTCGAAGGGCTGCGGGAGCGGTCGGACCGGCATGGTTTCCTGCTGATCCTGGACGAGGTGCAGACCGGCGTGGGCCGTACCGGCCGTTTCTGGGGACACGACCACTTCGGCGTCACCCCCGACATCCTCGTCACCGCGAAGGGCCTGGCCAGCGGTTTCCCGTTGTCCGGGATCGCCGCCTCCGAGGAGCTGATGAGCAAGGCGTGGCCGGGCTCGCAGGGCGGCACGTACGGCGCCAACGCCGTGGCCTGCGCGGCGGCCGTCGCCACGCTCGACGTCGTACGCGAGGAGAAGCTCGTCGAGAACGCCGAGGCCATGGGCGCGCGGCTGCGCCAGGGACTGGAGGCGGTGGCCGACCGTACGCCGGCCGTCGGAGACGTTCGCGGCCTCGGGCTGATGCTGGCCACCGAGTTCGTCACCGAGGACGGCAGCCCCGACCCCGAGACCGCCGACCGCGTGCAGCGCGCCGCCGTCGACGAGGGCCTGCTCCTGCTTCTGTGCGGCGCCTGGAACCAGGTCGTCCGCATGATCCCGGCACTCGTCATCGACGAGACCGCGGTGGACGAGGGCCTCCAGGCGTGGGCGACCGCGGTGGAGGCCGGCACATCAGGAGCGTCGCAGTGACGACGGACACCGCCGGGCCCCTGGAGCCGTTGGCCGACCGGCTCGCTCGGACCGCGCCCGGTCTGAGGGTGGAGAGCGGCCCGGGTGCCACCGGCCTCTACGCCTACGACGCCTCCAACTACCGGGTCCCGCCACAAGCCGTGGCCTTCCCCCGCGGCGCCGACGACGTGGTCGCGGTGCTGCGGGCCTGCCGCGAGGCGGGCGTCCCGGTCACCGCGCGGGGCGGCGGCACCAGCATGGCCGGCAACGCGGTCGGGCCGGGTGTCGTCCTGGACTTCTCCCGGTACATGAACCGGATCCTGGACATCGACCCGGCCGCCGGGACCGCGCGGGTGGAGGCCGGAGTGGTCCTCGACGCGCTGCGCAGCGCGACCGCCCTGCACGGGCTCACTTTCGGCCCCGACCCGTCCTCGCACAGCCGCTGCACCCTGGGCGGAATGATCGGCAACGACGCGTGCGGCAACCGGTCGGTGCGGGACGGGCGGACCGGCAGCCACATCGAGGCGCTGGAGATCGTCACCGCCGACGGCGTGCGGGCCGTCGCGGACCGCACCGGTCTGCACCCGGTCGACCCCCGCGACGCCGACCGAGTCGCCCGCCTCGAAGCGGACGTACGACGCCTGATCTCCGACAACCTGGCGCAGATCCGTACCGAGCTGGGCCGCCTCCCGCGCCAGGTCTCCGGCTACCAGCTGCACCACCTGCTGCCCGAGAACGGCTTCGACATGGCCCGTGCCCTCGTCGGGACCGAAGGCTCCTGTGCCGTCGTCACCGCCGCGACGGTCCGCCTGATCGCCACCGCGCCGGCTGTGGCACTGCTGGCCCTCGGTTACGACGACGTCGTCGACGCGGCCGAGGACGTCCCGGAGATTCTGCGCCGGTCGCCCAGCGCCGTGGAGGGCATGGACGAGGCGATCGTCGCCACCATGCGCGCCCGCCGTGGCCCCGACTCCGTCACCGGCCTGCCCGAGGGCCGCGCCTGGCTCTACGTCGAACTCGACGGCGACGACGAGGCGACGGTCACCGCCCGAGCCGCCGAACTGCTGGACGCGCTCAAGGCCGGGGGCCGGATGACCGGCGGGCGGGTCGTGGAGAGCGCGGCCGAACGGCGCTCGCTGTGGCGCGTCCGGGAGGACGGCGCCGGGCTCGCCGCCCGTCTCGTCGACGGCGGGGAGTCCTGGCCCGGCTGGGAGGACTCGGCGGTCGCGCCCGAGGACCTGGCCGCCTATCTGCGGGACTTGCGCGAGCTGCTGGCCTCGCACGGGCTGACCGGCGTCATGTACGGACACTTCGGCGCGGGGTGCGTGCACGTACGCATCGACTTCGACCTCGCCACGGACGAGGGCCGCACCGCCGCCCGTCGCTTCCTGCACGAGGCAGCAGCCCTGGTCGTCGCGCACGGCGGGACGCTGTCCGGCGAGCACGGCGACGGCCGGGCACGCGGTGAGCTGCTGGAGGTCATGTACAGCCACCGGATGATCCGCGCGTTCGCCGCCTTCAAAAAGGTCTTCGACCCCGACGGCCTGCTGAACCCGGGTGTCATCGTGGACCCGACCCCCCTGGACGCCGACCTCGCCCTGCACACGCCGGAAGTGCTGTTGCCCGTCAGCACGCTGTTCTCCTTCCCGCACGACGAGGACGGCTTCGAAGGCGCTGTGCGCCGTTGCGTCGGCGTCGGCCGATGTCGCAGCGACGTGGGTGGCGTCATGTGCCCGAGCTACCGGGCCACGGGGGAGGAGAGCGACTCCACCCGGGGCCGGGCCCGCCTCCTCCAGGAGATGGTGCGGGGGGAGACGGTTCAGGACGGCTGGCGCTCGACCGAGGTTCGTGACGCCCTGGACCTGTGCCTGTCCTGCAAGGCGTGTTCCAGCGACTGCCCGGTGGGCGTCGACATGGCCACGTACAAGGCCGAGTTCCTGCACCAGCACTACAAGGGCAGGATCAGACCCCGCTCCCACTACTCGCTGGGCTGGCTGCCCCTGACCTCCGCCCTCGCCGGCTACGCGGCCCGACCCGTCAACGCACTGCTGCGCGGACCGATCGGCGGACTGCTGGCCCGGCTGGGAGGCGTGACCACCAACCGCACGATCCCCGCATTCACTTCCCGGCGCGCGCTGCGCTCGGTACTGCGAGGGACCCGAACGCAGGCACCGGCGAAAGCCCTGCTCTTCGTCGACAGCTTCACCCGCGCCTTCCGGCCCCAGGTGGCGGGCGCCGCGAGCCGCGTCCTCGCCGACGCCGGTGTCCCCACCACCGCACAGGACGGCCTGTGCTGCGGCCTGACCTGGGTCAGCACCGGCCAGCTGTCCGTGGCCCGCAAGATCATGGCCCGCACGGTCGCCCACCTGGACAACGGCGACGAGCGGCCCATCATCGTGGCCGAGCCCAGCTGCGCCGCCGCCCTCAAGCGCGACGTGCCCGAACTGCTCGGTACCGAGGCCGCCCGGCGCGTCGCGGACCGTGTCCGGACGTTCACCGGGGCTCTGACCGACCTCGCCGACCAGGGCTGGACCCCACCGCCGCTGCCCGAGAACGTCGTACTGCAGACGCACTGCCACGAGTACGCCACCTTCCAGGGCCACCGCCCCGCCGACCTGCTGCGCCGGCTCGGCGTACGAAAGGTCGACGAGGCCGAGGGCTGCTGCGGACTCGCCGGGAACTTCGGCTTCGAGGAAGAGCACTACGACACGTCCATGGCCGTCGCCGACCTGGCCCTCAAGCCCCGCCTCGACGGCATCGCCGATGCCGCGCGCACAGCCGTCGTGGCCGACGGCTTCAGCTGCGCCACCCAGATCGACCACCTCGCCGGTGACCGGGACCTCCGCGCCCTGCACCTCGCGGAACTCCTCGACCCCGCCGCCGATCAACCAGGAGAGACCTCATGACCGACACACCCACGCAGTTGTTCATCGGCGGTGCCTGGGTGGACGCCGCGGACGGCGCCACCATGCCCGTCGACGACCCCGCGACGGGCGAGATCATCGCCCAGGTCGCCGACGCGGGCGCGAAGGACGCCCGGCTCGCGGAGGACGCTGCCGTCCGGGCGCAGGCGCAGTGGGCGCGTACGGCACCGCGGGCGCGCAGTGAGATCCTGCGCCGGGCGTACGAGATCATCCTCGAGCGCACCGACGAGCTCGCCCACCTCATGACGGCCGAGATGGGCAAGCCCTTGCCCGAGGCCAGGGGAGAGGTGGCGTACGCGGCGGAGTTCTTCCGCTGGTTCTCGGAGGAGGCCGTGCGTATCGACGGTGGCGGCGGCATCCTGCCCGACGGGCGCCACCGCATGCTGCTCTCCCGCCGCCCGGTCGGACCCTGCCTGCTGATCACCCCGTGGAACTTCCCGCTCGCCATGGGCACCCGCAAGATCGGCCCGGCGATCGCCGCCGGCTGCACGATGATCCTCAAGCCTGCCCCTCAGACCCCTCTCTCCAGCCTGGCTCTCGCCGCGATCCTCAAGGAGGCCGGGCTGCCTGACGGCGTGCTGAACGTCGTCACCACCTCCCGTGCGGGGGAGGTGTGCGAACCGCTCCTGCGTGGCGGGCGGATTCGCAAGCTCTCGTTCACCGGCTCCACGCAGGTCGGTCGGCTGCTGCTCGCCCAGAGCGCCGACGCGGTGGTCCGCACATCGATGGAGCTGGGTGGGAACGCGCCGTTCATCGTCTTCGAGGACGCGGACCTGGACACGGCGGTGGACGGCGCGATGCTCGCCAAGATGCGCAACATGGGCGAGGCGTGCACCGCCGCGAACCGCTTCTTCGTCCACCGGTCGGTGACGGAGGAGTTCGGGAGGCGGCTCGCCGAGCGCATGGGCGCCCTCGTCGTGGGTCCGGGCACTCGCAGCGGGGTCGACGTCGGCCCGCTGATCGACCCCGCCGGGCGCGCCAAGGTCGAGGAACTCGTGGCCGACGCGGTGGAGCGTGGCGCCCGCGTGCTCGTCGGCGGTCGTGCGCCCGAAGGGCCGGGCTGCTTCTACCCGCCGACCGTGCTCACCGACGTCAGCCCCGGCAGCCGGCTGATGGAAACGGAGATCTTCGGACCGGTCGCGGCGATCCTCAGCTTCGAGGACGAGGACGAGGTGATCGGCCGGGCCAACGACACCCCCTGGGGACTGGTCGGCTACGTCTTCACCGAGGGCCTGGACCGCGCGCTTCGCGTCAGCGAACGGCTGGAGGTGGGCATGGTGGGCGTGAACACCGGGCTGGTCTCCAACCCGGCCGCGCCCTTCGGCGGCGTGAAGCAGTCCGGACTCGGCCGCGAGGGCGGCAGGGTCGGGATCGACGAGTTCCTGGAGTACCAGTACCTCGCGGTGCCCGTGCGATGACGGCGGTGGTCCTGGCCTGACATACCCGCCGCATCGCGCACCGCGCGGGCGCCCCGTACTCGGTCGCTCCTTCCTGACCGGGTACGGGGCCGTCTCCGCTGCCGGGTGCACCGTCCAGGCGGACGAGCGTGAGCTCCTTCGTACCGTGCGCTCTCGCGTACCGTCCGGTGCTGCTGAGGGCTCGAAGATCACCAGTCCCTGGCGCCGGGGCGACGCCCGCCCCGCGCCGACGAGGCCGCGCGGAGGAGCCGCTGTCAGCCCAGTCGGCGAACGGTGATCTCCGCCGCGGTGTCGGCGACCAGCCGGCCCAGCTCGGGCAGCCGGTCATGAGCGAAGCGGGAGTCGGGCAGGGAGACGGCCACGGCCGCGAGCGGCGTGCCGTCGCCGTCCAGGACGGGCGCGGCGATGGCGCAGACGCCGGGCAGGTACTGGTTGCGGTTCACGGCGTAGCCGTCGGTGCGGACGCGCCGCAGTTCGGCGCGCAGTTCCGTGGGGTCGGTGGGGGTGGAGTCGCTGTAGCTGTCGAGTCCACGGGTGACGATCTCGTCGACGTCCGCCTTCGGAAGATGCGCGAGGACGGCGTGTCCGGTGGCGGTGGCGTGCAGGGGTGAGGTGTCGCCGATGGCGTGGAAGGTCCGTACCGCCTGGTCGCAGTCCACGCGGTCGACGACGACCATGCACTGCAGGGCGTCCGGTACGGAGAGGTGGATGGTCTCGTTCACCGTGTCCCGGAGGCGGACCATGGGTTCGCGGGCGGCGGCGTAGAGGCTGGATCCCTGGAGGGCGGCGGGGCGTACGGCGAGGACGCGGGCGCCGATCTCCCAGCGGGTGGTGTCCTTGCGGTTGGCGCGCAGCCAGCCGGCTTCGGCCAGGGAGACCAGGGTGCGCTGCACGGTCGACTTGGGCAGTCCGAAGATCTTCGTCAGCTCGCCCACGGTCACCGGTTGATGTTGGGCGACCGCCTCCAGGATGCGCAACGACCTGGTCAGGCTTTTCATCTCCACCCGGTTTCCCCCGTTGCTCTTCGAAATATCCGGACGGCACCCTCTTGACGCCCTCCCGGACAACTGCCATTCTCGTGCCAGATTCTAGCACGTCATTCCACAATGTGGCACACACGGTAGGTGGGGTTGGCGTCGCTCGCCGAGGAATTTCTCGGCACCATGAACCTCGCGGTGCCGGTGCGATGACGGCGGTCATGCCCTGACTTCGCCGCCTCGCGCATCGCGTGGAGCCGCCCCGTGCCCCGGTCTCCCCCCGGCCGGGCACGGGGCAGGACTGCCTGCGCGGCCCTGTCACGATGTCCAAGACATGGAGGTGCCCTCATGGGCAGCACTGATTCCGCCGGGGACGACTTCTGGGAACGCGTTCGTGCTGCCTACCCGGAGCAGCGCCCGTTGCTGAACCTGAACAACGCGGCCGTGAGTCCGCCGCCGTTGGTCGTGGAGCAGGCGGCGATCGATGCCTACCGGTTGGTCAGTCGGAATCCCGACGTCAACATGTGGCAGAAGCTCGATCCCGCGCTCCCCGACGCCAAGGCGCTCCTGGCGCAGCTGATCGACTGCGAGCCCGACGAGATCGCGCTCAACCGCAACTCCACCGAAGGACTGTGCACGGCGGTCTTCGGTATCCCGCTGTCGGCGGGCGACCAGGTCGTGGTGTCGGCGTGGGACTACCCGAGCGTGCTCGCGGCCTGGCGGCAACGGCAGGAACGCGAGGGGATCGAGGTGGTGACGGCCGACTTCGATCTGATGGACAGCGACGACGACATCGTGGCGGCGTACACGGCAGCCCTCACGCCGCGTACGCGGGTGCTGCAGCTGACCCACATGTACCACTGGACGGGGCGGGTCGTGCCGGCCGAGCGGCTGTGCCGTCTGGCGAGGGAGAACAGCACCCTCACGGTCGTCGACGGTGCCCAGATCTTCGCGCAGATGCCGGTGAGCTTCCGCGAACTCGGCTGCGACTACTACGTGACCAGCCTGCACAAGTGGATGGGCGCGCCGGTGGGGAACGGCATGCTCGTGGTCAGGCGGGACCGGATCGACGACACCTGGCCCCTGCTGGCTCCCTTCGACCCGCCGCCGCTGCGCGTCGACAAGTTCGACCACTGGAATCTCGGCACGTACAACTCGGCCCTTCAGGCGGGCATCGCGCCGGCCGCACGGCTCCACCGGGAGATCGGCGTCGAGAGGATTCACGCGCGGCTGCGGGAGCTGACCCGATACTGGGTGGATCTCGCCCGGGACATTCCCGGATTCCGGCTGCACACGCCGCTGGACACCGAGAACCTGGGCGCCGTCACCTTGTTCTCGATCGACGGCCTGGACAACAGGGCCGTGGAGCGGGAGCTGAGAGACACCCACCAGGTGCATACGAAGTACCGCGAGGTACGGCATCTGAGCGGGCTTCGCGTGTCACCGGGCATCTACATGCGCAAGGACGAGCTCGACCGCTTCGTCGCGGCGCTCTCCGAGGTGGTCCACAAGGAGTACGCGGCGCGCGGGCTCCGCTGACTTCCGTGCCGGCTGCCCGGTCCGACGCCTGCCGGGCCGCCCCGTCGCGGCGCGGCTGCCTGGCCCCGCGCTCGCGGGGCCAGGCAGACCGTTTCGGTTTCAGGCGCCCAGGCGGCGCGCCGCGATCTCCGCCGCCGTGTCGGCGACGAGACGGCCCCACTTGGGCAGGCGGTCCGCGTCGTACCGGGAGGCGGGCATCGAGACCGCCACCGCCGCGAGCGGGGTGCCGTCCTCGTCCAGGATGGCCGCGGCCACCGCGCACACGTCCGGCCGGTACTGGTTGAGGTTCAGCGAGTAACCCTCCGCCCGCACGCGGTCCAGCTCGGCCCGCAGTCCGGCGGAATCGGTCGGCGTGGAGTCGCTGAAGCGCTCCAGGCCATGGTCGACGAGTTCGTCGACGTCCGCCCTCGGCAGATGCGCGAGGATCGCTCGCCCCGTGGCGGTGGCGTGCAGCGGTGAGGTGTCGCCGATGCCGTAGAACGTCCGTACCGCCTGGTCGCAGTCCACGCGGTCGACGACGACCATGCACTGCAGGGCGTCCGGTACGGAGAGGTGGATGGTCTCGTTCACCGTGTCCCGGAGGCGGACCATGGGTTCGCGGGCGGCGGCGTAGAGGCTGGATCCCTGGAGGGCGGCGGGGCGTACGGCGAGGACGCGGGCGCCGATCTCCCAGCGGGTGGTGTCCTTGCGGTTGGCGCGCAGCCAGCCGGCTTCGGCCAGGGAGACCAGGGTGCGCTGCACGGTCGACTTGGGCAGTCCGAAGATCTTCGTCAGCTCGCCCACGGTCACCGGTTGATGTTGGGCGACCGCCTCCAGGATGCGCAACGACCTGGTCACACTCTTCATTTCCATCCGGTTTCCCCCTGTTAATCCTGAAAACATCTGGCCGACACCCTCTTGACTCCCTTCGGAGTCGCTGTCATTCTCGTGCCAGATTCTAGCACAGCGTTCCACAATGTGGCACAGGCTAGCGAGAGAGCAGTCTGAAGCCCTTTCCCCGGACAGTGCGGGCGTGACCCTCGGTCCGTCATCGCAGTCCCTCCGGAATCCGAGAGTCCGCAAACCGGGCGTTCAGCATCCCCGCCCCGGGAGACGAAAGGAACCCCTCGTGTCTGCCAAGAAGCGCGTCGCCGTCGTAGGCGTCGGAACGATGGGCGCTCAGGCCGCCTGGCGGCTGGCCGTCCGCGGAGCCGAGGTCGTCGGGTACGACCGCTTCGCACCGGGCCACGACCGCAGCGCGGCCGGGGGCGAGACCCGGATCTTCCGCAGCGCCCACTTCGAGGACTCCCGCTACGTACCGCTGCTCCAGCACGCCGACGCCCTGTGGGAGCAACTCCAGCGGGACACCGGCCGTGAGCTGCGCCGGCTGACCGGATGCCTGCTGATGGGGCCCACCGAGCACCACCAGATGGCCACCGTCCTGCAGTCCGTCGCCGAGCACGGGCTCGACCACGAGGTGCTCGACGGCGAGGCGCTCGCCAAGCGCTTCCCGCAGTTCCGCATCGAGGACGGCGACGCGGCCGTACTCGACCGCCGGGCCGGCTTCATCCGGCCCGAGCTGACGATCCAGACCGCGGCCCGGCGGGCGGAGGAACTGGGTGCCCGCATCCACCGCTACACCACGGTCCGCGAGATCGTGCCCAGCGGCAGCGGCGTGGAGGTGCGCACCGACGACGGCGGTGAGCACTTCGACGCGGCCGTGGTCAGCCCCGGCCCGTGGGTGAACGACCTGCTGCCGGACCTGCCGTGGGAGGTGGACATCCGCCGACTGGTCAGCGCGTGGTACGTGCCCACCACCGACACCTGGTTCGGCGAGGAGCACCCGGCGTTCATCCGCACGGCGCCCACGCACTGCTACGGCCTGCCCTCCCCGGACGGCGTCTCCGTCAAGCTCGGCCTGTCGCGCGCCCTGCACCGCCCGGCCGGCGACCCGAACCAGCTGGACCGGACGGTGGCGCCGGAGGAGCTGGAGATCTTCACCGAGCTGATCGGCCGCCACATGCCGGACCTGAACCCCGACCCGACCCGGCTCTCCGTCTACATGGAGGGCTACACCGAGAGCAGCCGGCCACTGGTCGGCCCGCTGCCGGGCAACGACGACGTCGTGCTCCTGGCGGGCTTCTCCGGACACGGGTTCAAGCTCTCGCCCGCGTTCGGCGACATCGCGGCCGACCTCGCGCTCGACGGCACCTCGGCCCAGCCCATCGACTTCATCTCCACCCTGAACCGAGCGGACGCGTGACGACCATGGCCAAGCACCTGACCGTCGGCGCCCTGAGCGCCGAGCCCGGCGCCAAGACCCGTGGCACCGTCCCCGCCGACCTCGGCACCCTCACCGTGGACATTCCGCTGACCCTGGTCAACGGCGCTCGCCAGGGCCCTCGCGTCGTTGTCACCGCGGGCGTGCACGGCGGCGAGTTCAGCGGCATCGACGCGGCCACCCGGCTCGCCGCCCTGCTCGACCCGGGCGAGGTGCACGGCCAGGTCGTCGTCTGCCCGGTCGCCAACCCCCCGGCCGTGTACGACGGACGCCTGGGCATCTCCCCGCTCGACGGCGTCAACATCAACCGCGTCTTCCCCGGCGTCCCCGACGGCAGTCCTACCGAACGGCTGGCCGCCTGGCTCTTCGAGAACCTGCTGGACGGCGCGGACGCGTACATCGACCTCCACTCCGGCGGCATCGACGAGGTCCTCGAGGACTTCGTCGGCTACCGCCTCACCGGCGACCCCGAACTCGACGCGAGGACCGCCGCCATGGCCCGCTCTGTCGGTATCGAGGACGTCATCTTCGGCCTGAACGCCGACGGCGGCAACAGCCACGCCGCCGCCGTCCGCCAGGGCGTCCCGTCGATCCTCGTCGAGACGGGCAAGCTCGGCGAACGCGAGGCCGAGACCGCCCGGCGCCTCGTCCTCAGCCTGTACGGGGTGCTGAGCGGGCTCGGCGTCCTGGACACCGAGCCCCAGGCCACGACGGCCCCGCGCGAGTGGGTCTGGGCCGCCGGCATCACCGCCGAGGCCGCCGGCCTGTGGTACCCGGAGTTCGCGGCCGGTGACGACGTGACCGAGGGCCAGGTCATCGGCCACGTCATCGACCCGGCCGACGGCACCGAGCGCAAGGTCCACACCCCCGCCACGGGACGGGTCTTCTACGGCATGCACGGCCTGACCGTCGCCCCCGGAACCGAACTCGCCGCCATCGCCGCCCCCGCCCCCGGCGATTCCGGCCACTGAGACCCCCACCCCCCGCAGCCGCATCAGAAGAACGAGTCGTCACCAGCACGAACCCTCCCCCTGTTTCTCATCCCACACCGCACCCAGGAGGCCCCCGTGAGAGATGTCCGGATAGACCGCAGAGTGTTCCTGCGCGGCGTCGGCGGAGTCGCCGCAGGCATCGCCGCCACCTCGCTCACCGCCTGCGGCACCGGCAGCAGCCGGTCCGTCGGCAGCGGCGGCAAGAGCTCCAAGACGCTCGTCGTACGCGACACCGGCGGCACCTACGGCGAGGCCAACCAGAAGGCCATCTACGAGCCGTTCACCAAAGAGACCGGCATCCAGGTCAAGGTGCTGAACATCGGCTACGCGCAGATGCTCGCCCAGATCAAGCAGGGCCGCCCGCAGTTCGACGTCATCGACGACTCGATGGCCGACTACGTCCTGTTCAAGAAGGAGGACGCCACCGAGGAGCTCGACTTCGACCGGCTGAAGAACTTCGAGAACGCCGGCATCGCCAAGAGCCTCGTGACCTCCAACGCGGTGGGCAAGAACTACTGGGCCAGCGTGATGGCGTACAGAACGGATGCTTTTGGGGGGAAGAAACCTTCCTCCTGGGCCGATTTCTGGGACACCGGGTCGTTCAAGGGCAACCGTGCCCTCCAGGCGCTCGACGCCGACTACCCCGAGCTGGAGTTCGCGTTGCTCGCCGACGGCGTGGCGCTGGACAGGCTCTATCCGCTCGATGTGGACCGCGCCTTCCGGGTCCTCGACGAGATCAAGGGCTCCGTCAGGAAGTTCTGGGATACGGGCGCTTTGCCCGGCGTGCTCCTCGGCCGCAAGGAGGTCGTGGCCTCCAGCGTGTGGCACGGCCGCCTCGACGCGCTGATCAAGGGCGGCGCGTCGCTCGCCTACCAGTGGAACGGCGCGCGTCGGCAGAGCAACGGCTGGGGCATCCCCAAGGGCGCCGCCAATGTCGACGCCGCCTACCAGCTCATCGACTTCTCGCTGCGTCCCGAGGTGCAGGCGGCCTACGCCGAGCTCTACCCCATGGCCCCCGTCGTGCCCGCCGCCTACAAGAAGCTCTCGACGACCACCGCCGCGAACCTCGCCAGCTCGCCCGGACACCTGGAGTCCGGTTTCGACCTGGACGTCGAGTGGTGGATCAACAACCAGGACGCCGTGTCCAAGCGCTGGCAGGAGTGGACGCATGCCTGAGACCGATGTCATGACGGAGCTGCCCCTGACCTCCCCGGCGAGCCTGTCGGGATCCGGAAAACCGCTGTCCGTGACGCGACTTCGCAAGACGTACGGCGGCGTCACGGCCGTCGACGAGGTCTCCATGGAGATCGCGGCGGGCGAGTTCGTCACCTTCCTGGGTTCCTCCGGCTCCGGCAAGACCACCACCCTGATGATGATCGCCGGGTTCTGCGAGCCCGACTCCGGCAGCATCGTCGTCGGTGGCCGTGACGTGACCCGGCTGGCACCGCAGAAGCGCGGCCTGGGCTTCGTCTTCCAGCAGTACCTGCTCTTCCCGCACATGACGGTCTGGGACAACGTCGCCTTCCCGCTGCACCTGCGCGGTGTGCCGAAGGCGGAGCTGCGGCGCCGGGTCGGCGAGACCCTGGAGATCGCCGGACTGTCCGCCATGGCCCGCCGCCGGCCGCGCGAACTGTCCGGGGGCCAGCAGCAGCGAGTCGCCCTGTGCCGCGCCCTGGTCTACCGGCCGCCGGTCATCCTCATGGACGAGCCGCTCGGCGCCCTGGACAAGAAGCTGCGCGACCAGCTGCAGACCGAGATCAAGCGCATCCAGCAGGAACTCGGTCTGACCGTCATCTACGTGACGCACGATCAGGAGGAGGCGCTCGTCCTCTCCGACCGGATCGCGGTGATGCGGGACGGGCGGATCGACCAGTTCGACACCCCGCAGGAGCTCTTCGAGCGTCCCCGCACCCCGTTCGTCGCCGACTTCCTCGGCGCCGCGAACTTCCTCCCGGGCCTCCTGGAGGAGCAGACGGCGGAGCACACGCTCGTACGGCTCGACACCGGGGGTCTGCTGAAGGCTCGCCCGCAGGCGGTCCCGGAGGGCGCACGGGTACGGGCCGCGGTCCAGCCCGGCCGCCTCGCCCTGTGTCCGCCGGGCGACGGGGTCTGTACCGGGACCGTCGAGACGGTCACCTACGTCGGCACCCTTGTGCGCGTCACGGTCCGCCCCGTCGGCGGCCCGGACACCCAGCTCGTACGGCTGGAACTGCCCGCCGGCCGCGCCCCCGCCCTCGGCGAGCGCATCGGCCTCACCGCGGACCCCGAGAACGTCAGCGTCTTCCCTGACGTGCTCCCCGACACGGAACAGGGGGGCTGACCATGGCCGGCACCGTACTGGCACCCAACCCGGCGCCCACCGCCACACCCTCACCGGCCGTGGCCAAGAACCGCCTCGGCCGCGCGCTGTCCGACCGCCGCACCCGGTTCGGACTGCTCAACGCCGCCCCCGTCGTCATCTTCCTGCTGATCCTCTTCGTCTATCCGATCTTCAGCACCCTGATGCTGAGTCTCAAGGGCGAGGACGGCGCCTTCACGCTGCACTGGTACGCGGACGCCTTCAGCGGAGCCGACCTGAAGATCCTGCTCACCACCTTGCGGATCTCCGCCGAGACCTCCCTGCTGGCCCTGGTCATCGGCTTTCTGCTGGCCTCCGCCATCTCCCGGCTCAAGCCCCTGTGGGCCGGCCTGGCGATGATCGTCGTGGTCGTGCCGCACTTCATCAGCGCGCTGGTGCGCACCTACGGCTGGATCATCCTGCTCGGTGACAACGGCGTGGTGAACAACGTCCTGACGGGCCTTCACTTCCCGGGCGCCCCCTTCCAGTTGCTCTACAACGAGATCGGCGTCGTCATCGGCACCACCGCCGTGATGCTGCCCTACACCGTCCTCCTGCTGTACGCCGTCATGAAGGGCATCGACCGCCGGCTGCTCGCCGCAGCGGCCAGCATGGGCGCCGGCCGGATCACCATCTTCCGCAGGGTGTACGTCCCTCTCGTGGCCCCGGGTCTGGTCAACGCGGGCGTTCTGTCCTTCATCCTCTGCCTCGGCTACTACCTCACCCCCGCCCTCATGGGCGGTGAGAAGCAGACCATGGTCGCCTCCCTCATCGACGAGCAGGTCATGAAGCAGAACCAGTGGAACGGCGCCTCCGCGCTCGGCATCATCCTGCTGCTGCTCACCTTCGCCGGACTGCTGCTGCTGAGGCTGCTGAAGTCGGTCGGCGAAGCCCTCCGGAACCGGGGGACGGCGTCATGATCGAGCTCCGTTCCACCCTGGCCGGACGCATCACCCTGGCCGTCTTCTCCACGCTGATCCTGCTGTTCCTGGCGCTGCCGATCATCGTCATCGTCGTGACCTCCTTCGGCAAGGACGCCTTCGGCAACTTCCCGCCGGACGCGTGGACGTTCGGCTGGTACAAGGTGCTGTTCGCCGAGGGCAGCAAGTGGCCTGCCGCTCTCTCGCTGAGCGCCCTGATCGCCTCGCTGACCACCGTCTTCTCGCTGCTGCTGGGCATGACGGCGGCCACCGCCCTCGTCCGCAGCGAACTGCCGCTGCGCACGGCGGTCTACGGCCTGGTCCTCGCTCCGCTGGTGATCCCCCAGGTCGTCATCGCGCTGGGTCTGTTCCTGCTCCTCGAGCCCGCCTCGCTGCTCGGCAGCCCGGTCGCCATCGCCCTCGGCCACACCGTGCTGGCCTCACCGATCGCCGTGATGATCCTCATGGCCACGCTGAAGGGCATCGACGAACGCCTGGAGGACGCGGCCGCCAGTATGGGCGCCGGTCGGCTGACCGTCTGGCGGCGGATCACCCTCCCGCTGGCCATGCCCGGAATGGTCGCGGCCGCGATCTTCTCCTTCATCACCAGCTTCGACGAGTTCTTCATCTCGCAGTTCATGTCCTCCGTGGACACCGTGACCCTGCCCGTCCAGGTGTTCAACGTCCTCCAGTACGACGTCGACCCGTCGGTGACCGCCGTCAGCGCAATCCTCATCGCGGTCGCCGTGGTGGCCCTCGCACTGGTTGGCCTGGTGCGCCGGCTCAGCGGCTCCGGCAAGCAGGACGGCCTGCTGCCCACAGAACCCGGAGTGGGCCTCTCCGCCGGAAGTGAGACCAGATCATGACCACCAGCACCAGCACCAGCACCAGCACCAGCACCCCGGCCGGTGAACTGTCCGCGACGGCGGCCAGGCACCTCCTGCTGAACATGACCCCCAACGGCTCGCTCGGCGCCGAGGGCGAGAACCTCTTCGTCGTCCAGCGTGGCGAGGGCCCGTACGTCGACGACGCGGAAGGCAAGCGTTACATCGACGGCCTGTCCGGCCTGTACTGCTGCCAGCTCGGCTACTCCTACGCCCCCGAGTTCGCCGAAGCCGCCGAACGGCAGCTGCGGGAACTGTGCTTCAGTCCGCTGTGGTCCTCCTCCGCGCACCCGACGGCCATCGAACTGGCCGAACGACTGGCCAGGATCGCTCCTGTGGACATCGAGCACACCTTCTTCTCCGGGGGTGGCGCCGAAGCCGTCGAGACCGCCTGGAAGGTGGCCCGCCGTTACCACGCCCTGCGGGGGGAACCGGGCCGGGTGAAGGCGATCTCCCGTCGCGGCGCCTACCACGGGCTGACCATCGGGGCCCTGTCGCTGACCGACGACCCCGGCCTGCGGGAGCCCTACGGCCCCGGCGCGATCGAGACCCGGTTCGTGTCCAACACCAACCGCTTCGGTCTCGCCCCGGAGTTCTCCGACGACGCGGCCTTCGCGGCTCACCTGCTCGCCGAGGTGGAGGCCGAGATCCTGGCCGCGGGCCCGGAGACCGTCGCCATGCTCATCGCCGAGCCGGTGCAGAACCGCGGCGGCTGCATCACCCCGCCCGAGGGCTACTGGCCGGGCCTGCGGGTTCTGGCCGACCGCTACGGCTTCCTGCTCGTCGCCGACGAGGTCATCACCGCCTTCGGCCGCCTGGGGGAGTGGTTCGGCGGTGACCGCTACGGCGCCCGCCCGGACATGGTCACCGTCGCGAAGGGCATCACCGCCGGGTACGCCCCCATGGGCGCGACCCTCGTCAGCAACCGGGTCACCGAGGTCATCAACCGGCCCGGCGTGGTCCTCAACCACGGCTACACCTTCGCCGGGCACCCGCTGAGCGCGGCCATCGCCCTGCGCAGCCTGGAGATCATGGAGCGCGACCGGATCCTGGAGAACGTCCGCGGCCTCCAGGACCACCTCGCGGGCCGCATGGCCTCCCTGGCGGACCTGCCGATCGTCGGCGACGTCCGCGGCGCCGGATTCTTCTACGCCTGCGAACTCGTCGGCGACCTCGACGGCGGCGGCTTCAGCGACACCACCCGGGCCGACCTGATCACCGAACTGATCCCGCGCCGGCTGCGCGAGGCCGGGCTGCTCGCCCGCGTCTACAACCGCGCCGCCCCGCTGGTCCAGATCGCACCCCCGCTGATCGGCGACCGTCACCTCCTCGACCGTATCGCCGACATCCTCGCCGACACCCTCGACGAGGCGTCCGCCCGCCTGTGATCCACGCATGAGTCCCTCGACTCACGCCTTCGAAAGGAACTCCCTGATGTACTCCATCGGTCCGCTGACCGTCGCCCCCGGCGAGCGCGCCCAGGGACTCATCCCCGTCGGCACCAGCACCTACGGCGTGGAACTCGGCATCCCTCTCGTCGTCGTCAACGGCGCCCAGGACGGCCCGGTGCTCTGCGTGGACGCGGGCGTGCACGGCGACGAGTACGACGGCCAGGAAGCCATCCGCCGCGTCCTCGCCGAGACCGACTCCGCCACCCTGCGCGGCACCCTCGTCGGCATCCCCTGCATGAACACCCCCGCCTTCGAGGCCGCCGCCCGCACCAGCGGCCTCGACCACCTCAACCTCAACCGCATCTTCCCGGGCGACGCGGACGGCTCGTACTCCCTGCGCCTGGCCGCCACCTTCGTCGAGCAGGTCGTTCCCGCCATCGACGCCCTGGTGGACCTGCACACCGGCGGCACCTTCGGTGAGATAGCCCCGCTCGTGATCCTCCAGGGCGGCTACGAGGAACTGGCCACGGACCTCGCCCTCGCGTCCGGCCACGAGCTGGTCTGGAAGGGCGGCAAGTGGGGCGGCACGGTCCGCCACCCCACCCTCGCGGCCGGCAAGCCCGCCATCACCATCGAGGCGGGCGGCGGCACCTACCGCGAGGCCAACGTCGAGCTGCACATCCACTCGATCCGCAACATCATGCGCCGACTCGGCATGATCGACGGCGAGGCGGAACTGCGCGACACGTACACGGCCGTCTCCGGCACCTTCGCCCGCTCCGCCGCCGGCGGCTTCTTCCTCGGCCACGCCGAGCCGGGGGAGACCTGCAAGGAAGGCGACCTGATCGCCCACATCGTCGACCACTACGGCAACACGCTGGAGGAGGTCCGCGCCCCGCAGGACGGCATCGTGCTCTGGGTGCGCCGGATCCGCACGGTCCGTCCGGGCGACGAGGTCGTCATCTTCGGCGAGGTGCAGGGGGAGATCCGGCCATGAGCAGCGATACGCAGTTGCTTCTCGTCGACGGCAAGCAGATCCCGGCCGCCGACGGCCGCACCTTCACCGTCCTCGACCCGTCGGACGGCACGGCCATCGCCCGGGTGGCGCTGGCCGGCCCGGCGGACGTGGACCAGGCGGTGGCGGCGGCCCGCACGGCCTTCACCTCGCCCGAGTGGGCCAGGATGCGCGCCGCCGACCGCGGCCGGATCCTCTACCGCATCGCGGAGGCGATCCGCTACCAGGGCGAGCGGCTGGCCCGGCTGGAGAGCCAGGACGTCGGCAAGCCGCTCAGCCAGGCCAAGGCCGATGTCGAGGGCGCCGCGCGCTACTTCGAGTTCTACGCGGGCATCGCCGACAAGCTCGGCGGCACGACCGTCCCCCTCGGCCCCGGCCTGATGGACTACACCGTCCGAGAGCCGATCGGCGTCTCCGGCCAGATCATCCCCTTCAACTACCCGCTTCAGAACACCGCCAGGGGCTCCGCCCCGGCGCTGGCGGCGGGCTGCACGGTGGTGCTCAAGCCCTCCCCGGAGGCACCGCTCACCCCGCTGGAGATCGGCCGCATCGCGCTGGAGTGCGGGCTGCCGCCGGGCGTGCTGAACGTCGTCCCCGGCGACGGCGAGACCGGCGCGGCCCTCGCCGGCCACCCCGGAATCGACCAGGTCACCTTCACCGGCTCGGTGCCGACCGGCATCAAGGTCGCCCAGGCCGCCGCCGCCAACGTGGTGCCCTCCGTCACGGAGCTGGGCGGCAAGTCGCCGTTCATCGTCTTCGCCGACGCCGACTTCGACCTGGCCCTGCAGGCGGTCCTGGGCTGGTCGTTCAGCAACGCCGGCCAGATGTGCTCGGCGGGAACGCGGCTGCTGCTCCAGCGCGGCGCCGAGGAGTTCCTGGACCGGCTGGTCGAGAAGATCGCCGGCCTGCGCGTCGGACCGGGCCTCACGGACCCGGACATCGGCCCGCTGGTCGCCGCCCGGCAGCGCGACCGGGTCCTGGGATACCTGGACCTGGCCCGCCAGGAAGGCGCCGAGGCCCGGGTCGGCGGAGGCGCTCCGTCCGCGCCCGAACTCGCCGACGGCTACTTCATCGAGCCGACCGTCCTGACCGGCCTGACCAACCAGGCCCGGTGCGCGCGCGAGGAGATCTTCGGCCCTGTCGTCACCGTCATCGAGTTCGACGACGCGGACGAGGCCCTTCAGATCGCCAACGACAGCCCGTACGGCCTCTCCTCCTACGTCTGGACCCGCGACCTCGACAAGGCGATGACCCTGGCCGAGGGCATTCGGGCCGGCCAGGTCTACGTCAACGTGACCAGCGCGGGCACGGGCATCGAGCTTCCCTTCGGCGGCTACAAGCACAGCGGCTGGGGCCGGGAGAAGGGCCTCGAAGCCCTGGCGAGCTACACGCAGACCAAGAACGTCTGCATCGGATTCGGGGACCGCTCATGAGATACCGCACGCTCGGCGAGCGCGGTCCGGCCGTCTCGGTGGTCGGGGTCGGCGGCAACAACTTCGGTTCCCGCCTGGACGAGGAGGGCACGAAGGCCGTCGTCCACGCGGCCCTCGACGCCGGAATCACCCTGTTCGACACCGCTGACATGTACGGCGGCTTCGGCGAACAGGGCGGCACGCGCGGCGACGGCGAACGCCTTCTCGGCGCCGCCCTCAAGGGGCATCGCGACGAGGTCGTCCTCGCCACCAAGTTCGGCATGGAGGTGGGACCCGACGCGGACCTGTACGGCCGACGCGGAGCCCGCGCCTACATCCGGTACGCCGTCGAGTCGTCGCTTCGCCGCCTGGGCACCGACCGCATCGACCTGTACCAGTACCACGAGCCGGACGGCGTCACCCCGCTCGACGAGACGATCGCCGCTCTGCGCGAACTGGTGACCGAGGGCAAGATCGGCCACATCGGCTGCTCCAACCTGCCGGCCGAGGACCTGTCCGAGGCGTTCGTCAGCACCCAGGCCGCCTACCACCTGCTCGACCGCAGCGTGGAAGCCGACCTGATCCCGGCCTGCCTGCGCCACGGGCTCGGTCTGCTGCCGTACTACCCGCTGGCCAACGGCCTGCTCAGCGGCAAGTACCGGCGCGGCGAGCAGCCGCCGCCCGGAAGCCGCCTGTCGTGGCGGCAGGGCTGGCTGACCGACGCCGCCCTCGACCGCGTCGAGGCGCTCACCGCGTACGGCGCCGAGCGCGGCCTGACCCTCCTCCAGGTCGCGGTGGGCGGACTGGCGGCCCTGCCCGCCGTCGGCTCCGTCATCTGCGGCGCCATGAACCCCGGACAGGTCACCGCCAACGCGGCGGCGGCCGACTGGATCCCCGACGCGGCCGACCTGGCCGCACTCGACGCGATCGTCACCCCCGGCGAACAAGTCGTCTGACCCGCAGCCCAACTCCCTCTGCACGAACCGGAAACCGAGGTTGAACACCATGCGAGAGATCGTCACCTTCGACGCCTACGGCACCCTGGTCGACTTCCAGCTCGGCCCCACCACCCTCAAGGTCCTCTCCGACCGGCTGGACCTGGACAACCTCGACGTCGACGAGTTCCTCGACGACTTCCGCGTCATGCGCTTTCAGGCCGTCCTGGAGGCATACCGCCCCTACCACGAGATCCTGCACTCCAGCCTGCGGATGGCCATGCGCCTGCACGGCCTGGAATACCGCACCTCCGACGGCGACGCCCTCGTCGAGGCCGTCCCCACCTTCGGTCCCTTCCCGGAGGTCCCGGACGCCCTGCGCGCGCTGAAGTCCCGTTACGAGATCGCCATCATCACCAACAGCGACGACAACCTCATCGCGCGCAACGTCGAGAACATCGGCGTCGAGTTCGACCACGTCATCACCGCCCAGCAGGCGGGCGCGTACAAGCCGGACCGCCAGACCTTCGAGCACGCCTTCAAGACCATGGGCGTCGAGCCGTCGCAGGTCATCCACACCGCGCAGGGCTGGGAGTACGACCACATCCCGACCCGCGACCTCGGTTTGAAGCGCCGGGTGTGGATCAACCGCTTCGGCCGCCCCGGCAGCGCCGACTACCAGCCCTACGACGAGCTGACCGACCTGTCGGGTCTGCCGGCCCTGCTCGGCTGCTGACCAGGGCGACACAGGACAGAGAAACAGAGGACGCACGCCATGAAGCAGATCCCCTACTGGCTCGACACCGCTCCCGCCCTGCCCGACCGGTCCGGAAAGGACCTGCCCGGCGAGGCGGACGTGGTGGTCATCGGCGGCGGCCTCACCGGCCTGTCCACCGCCTACCACGCCGCCCGCAAGGGCGCCCGGGTCGTCCTGGTCGAGAAGGACAAGGTCGGCTCGGGCGCCTCGGGCCGCAACGGCAGCATGTGCACCCAGGGCCTCACCATCGGTGTCGGGGAGGCCCGCAAGCGCTACGGCCAGGAGCGCGCCCGTGAGCTGTACGACTCCTTCCGCGAGGCCGTCGACGTCGTCGAGGAAATCACGCACACCGAGAAGATCGAGTGTGACTTCAACCGCTCCGGCCGCCTGGGCGTCGCGTACAAGCCGCAGCACTTCGAGAGCATGAAGGCCACGCAGCGCGACCTGGCCGACAACTTCGACCACGAGACGCAGCTCCTGACCCGCAGCGATCTGAAGTCGGAGCTGGGCTCGGACTACTACCACGGCGCCCTGCTCGACCCGCTCAGCGCCGCCCTGCACGTGGGCAAGTACGTCCACGGCCTGGCGGAGGCCGCCGAGCGCGCCGGCGCGGAGATCCACGAGCGGAACGCGGCCACCGGCCTCACCCGTCTGCCGGGCGGCGGTTTCCTGGTCGAGACCCTGCACGGCACCATCCGCGCCAAGCAGGTCATGGCCGCGACCGACGCCTACACCGACAAGGCGCTGCCGTGGTTCCGCAAGCGGCTGATCAACGTCGGCAGCTTCATCATCGTCACCGAGCCGCTCGGTGAGGCGCGCGCCAAGGAGCTGATCCCCAACGCCCGTCTGGTGGTCGACTCCAAGAACATCGGCCACTACCTCCGCCTCACTCCCGACAACCGCCTCGCCTTCGGCGGCCGGGCCCGCTTCGCTCCCTCCGACCCGGCCTCCGACGTCAAGAGCGGCGACATCCTCAAGCGGGAGATGACGGAGATCTTCCCGCAGCTGGCGGGGGTGCGGGTCGACTACGTGTGGGGCGGCATGGTCGGCTTCTCCTGGGACCGCCTCCCGCACGCTGGGGAGGCGAACGGCCTGTACTACTCCATGGGTTACTGCGGCCACGGCGTCCAGATGGCCACGTACATGGGCCGGGCGGTGGCCGAGATGATGGACGGCAAGCCGGAGGCCAACCCGCTGCGCGGCCTCGGCTTCCCCAAGGTTCCGGTCCCCTTCTACAACGGCACCCCCTGGTTCCTGCCGTTCGGTGGCGCCTACTACAAGGCCAAGGACCGCCTGCGCTGACACCCGATGAACCAACAGAAGGGCCAGTGCCGGCGTCCGCCCGGCACTGGCCCTCTCGATGCAATCGGCTTCTCGGTCTGCCGCTGGGACCGCATCTGATCCTCCACCGGATCGACATCGTCGCCGAGGAGCTTCGCATCGGATCGGCCTGACCCACGGCGACTGGCTGGTTCTTGTTCGCGACCAGCCGGCTCTCTTGCGCGACCAGCCCGGCGTGTTCGGCCCTGTTGCCTCCGCCCCAACCATCCGGTGGCGCGAATGAGGAGCTCGGGCTGCTGGCGCCTGAGACAGCGGCCGCCATCGTCGCGGCCTGCCGTGAGATCTGGCCGCCGCGCCCAAGGAGATCGGCGGCTCAGTCACGCCGCCGGCGACGGCGCTACCCCCGTCGCCGGCGCCGTGTCCGTGGACCAGGTCACCATCGACTGCGGAGACGAGCCGGTCGAACCCGGCGACGAGGTCGTCCTGATGGGCGAGCAGGGAGGCGACGTCATCTCGGCCGACGACATCGCGGGGTGGGCCGGGACGATCGCCGACGAGACCGTGTGCCGCATCACCGAGCGGGCGCCCCGCACCTACGTGGGTGCGCGGCCGGGCACCGGCCCCGCACCTACGTGGGTGCGCGGCCGGGCACCGGCCCGAGCATCTGACGCCGAGGTCGGATCTCCCACCGAGCGGGGTACGGGGCTGACGGGCGGGTGCTGGTGTGCACGCATCGGGCAGCCGCCTCGGGACGAGGGCCTGCGGCATCGCGGCACTCCCCGACGTCCCTGCGGACGGGAGGACCGACCGGTTCGCCCCGAGGATCGTCAGCGTGCCGCGTCCACGCCCCCGGTCCGTCCCGGGCGGCGCGGCACCAGGGCCACCGCCAGGGCTGGGACAGCGGCGAGGACGAGCCAGGGAACGGCGGCCGGGAGGCCCAGGTCGAGCAGGGAGCCGGTGGCCGCGCTGCCGATGAGGACGATCAGGCCGGAGACGGAGGACAGCGCGCCGATGTAGAGGCCGATCCGGCCGTCCTCGGCGAGGTCGGGCACCCACGCGCGGGCGGCGGGGACGACCAGCATCTGCCCCAGGGTGAGCAGGACGATGAAGCCCGCGGCGGGCAGCAGGCCCGTGGTGCCGGTCAGTTCGGCCGGGCGGGCCGCGGCCACGACCGCGAATCCGGCCGCGATGAGCAGCAGCCCGGCGGTCATGGAGTGACGCAGGTCGAGCCGGTCGCCCGCCCAGCGGGTGACCGGGAGCTGGGCGAAGACGACCAGCAGGGAGGAGAGGGCGAACAGCCAGGACAGGGGAGCCTGGGAGCCCGCCGCACGCTGCACCTCGTCCGGCAGGGCCAGGTAGAGCTGGTTGTAGGCGAGCAGATAGCTGCCGTAGGCGCAGCACAGGGCGAGGAAGCGGCGGTTGCGCAGCAGTGCGCGCATCCCGCCCCGCTTCCGGGTGGGGACCCGGCCGGGGATGTGCTGGGGCATCAGCCGTGCGTGTCCGGCGAGGACCAGGACGAAGACCGCGGCCCCGGCGAGGCAGGCGGTGCGGAAGTCCACGGCGAGCAGCAGTGCGCCGAGCAGCGGGCCGACGAAGGCTCCGGCCTGGCCCGCCACGGTGAACAGGGCCAGCACCCGGGTACGCGGGCCGTTGCCCTCCTCTTCCCAGGCCACCGCCTGCCGGGCCACCTCGGACTCCACGGCCGGGGAGAACAGCGCCGCCGCGAAGCCGATCACCAGTACCGCGCCGATCACGGCCCAGGTCGCCTGCGCGTACCCCAGCCACGCGAACCCGGCGATCCGCAGCACGCAGCCGGCCAGGACGACGGGGCGCACGCCGTACCGGTCGACGAGCCAGCCGCCGACCACGAACAGGCCCTGCTGACTGAAGGTCCTCAGACCGAGGACGAATCCGACGAGCCAGCCCGCCATGCCGATCGCTGTGCCGAGATGCTCGGCGAGGAACGGCAGCACGGCGTAGAAGCCGATGTTGAAGGCGAGTTGGGTGATGATCAACAACCGCAGGAGCGGTGACAGGGCCTTCCACGTCACCCGGATGCCTTCGCGTGGGGACTTCGGGGACCGCTCGGCCCGGCGGGTCAGGGCACGGGAGATGAGATCCGTCATGTGGTGTCCGTAGGGGAGATGAGTACGGGGGTGGGGAGCGGCTCGAGCGCGGACGGCTCCCGCTCGACGGGGCGGCCCTGGCGCTCGGCCGGTGCCGCCCCGGAGCGCTGGAGCCGCCGCGGGAGCCGGGGCCTGCGCACGCCACCCGCCGCCGTCACCGCCAGGGCCCCGAGCAGGGCGAGGACGGCGGCTGGTGCCAGGACCGCCCAGGGGGCGCGTTCGGCGTAGGGCTGGTTCTCGGCGAGCAGCAGGCCCCACTCGGGCGACGGGGGCCGGGCGCCCAGGCCGAGGAAGCCGAGGGCGGCCAGCGACAGGGCGATGCCGGGCAGTCGGAGCAGGGCGTGGCGGGCGACGGGCGGCAGGATGGCCGGGAGCAGCTCGTGGGTGAGCAGGTACCAGGGGCCGGCGCCGAGGGCGCGGGTGGCGGTCAGATGGGTGGTGGCGCGTTCCTGTTGCAGGAGGGCGGAGGTGTGGGTGGCCAGCGGGGACCAGGCGACTGCGGCCACGGCGAGGGCGGGGGTCCACGGGCCGCTGCCTGCGATCCCGGTGACGAGGAGAGCGACCAGGACGGGCGGTACGGCGTTGACGGTGTCGACGAGTGGCCCGGACAGCCGGGGCAGCAGGCCCAGCAGCACCCCGGTCACGAGGGCGGTGACGCTGACCGCGAGGGCGAGGGCGAGCGTGTTGAGCGCGCCGTGGGCGATGCGGGCGAGGATGTCGCGGCCGAGCGCGTCGGTGCCGAAGGGGTGTGCCGCGGAGGGGGCTTGGAGCCGGACGGCCGTGTTCAGCACGAGTGGATCGCGGGGCAGGCCGAGGCCGATGACGGCGAGGAGCAGCGTCCCGTACAGCAGGGGCAGTGTCCGGGGCGCGGGTGGGGTGGGCCGGTGCAGGGAGTGCAGGGCGCCGTCGCGCAGCGCGGGTCCGATCAGCCACCGGGCCGTGAGCCGGGCCACGACTCCGACGGCGGCCGCGAGGAGCACCAGGGCGAGTGTGCCTGTCTGCAGGACGGGCAGGTCCTGGGCGAGGGCGGCGCGCAGCGTGAGCCGGCCGAGGCCCGGTATGTCGAAGATCTGCTCCACGGCGACCGACCCGCCGGTCAGGCCGACCACGAACAGCCCCAGGTTGGGCAGGAGTCCGGGCAGGCTGCGGCGCAGCGCCTGCCGGGCCACGCTCCTTGGTGGGACGCCGCGTGCGGCGGCGGCCAGCGCCCACGGCTCGGCGAACGCGGCGGGCAGGAGGTCGTCCAGCATCCGCCCCAGCACGGCCCCGGCAGGCAGGCCCAGGGCGAGCGAGGGCAGCACCATCCACTGTGGGCCGTACCAGCCCAGAGCGGGCAGCCAGCCGAGCTGCACGCCGATGACCGAGGCCGACACCGAGGCGAGGAGGAACTCGGGCAGTGCGGCCAGCACGGCCGTCATGGTGCCGCCCGGTGTGCGCTCACCGAGCCGGCGCCGCGAGCCGAGCCACAGTGTGCGGGCGCACACCGCCGCGGCCGTACCGACGGCGGCCGCGAGGGCCCCGGCCATCAACAGCAGGGAGACGCCGAGGGCCTGCGTGGCGGACGGCAGCGCGTCGGTGCCGGAGATCCACGACTGACCGGCGTCGCCGTGCAGCAGCCCGCCCAGCCATCGCCCGAGCAGTGTCAGCGGGCCGTCGTCCAGGCCGAGTTCGTCCCGTACGGCCCGCAGCGCCTCGGGGGTGGGATCGCGTTCGACCGAGCGGGCCTTGAGCACGGTCAGCGCGGGGTCCGTACGGGACAGCCACGGCAGCAGGCCGATCCCGCCCACCAGTGTGGCCGCGAGCAGCGCCCGCCACAGCAGGGTGGGGGCGCCGCCCCGCGCGAGGCGGCGCAGGGCGGCCGGGCTGCCTCCGGCCGGAGAGACGGGCATGCGGTTCAGCGCCGGGTCCCCGTGCCGACGAAGGCACGCTCGTACGGGTCGAGCAGCGTGCCCTGCACCGAGGTGACGATGCCGGTGACGACCTTCAGGTGCACGAGCGGAACGACCGCGTCGGTGCCGAGGACCGTGGCTTCCGCCGCCATGGTGGCGTCCTGCCGAGCGCCGGTCTCGGAGACGGCCTGGGCCTTGGCGACGGCGGCGTCGACCTTCTTGTCGCACAGCAGCGACAGGTTGTACGTGCCGTCACAGGTGAAGTCGGAGGCCAGGACGGAGACGGGGTCACCGGTGTCGAGCATCATGTTCCGGGAGAGAACGAAGGCGTCGAACTTCCCGGCGAGCGCGTCGCTCTCCAGCCGGGAGTAGTCGCGCACCTCCAGCTTCACCGCGAAGCCGGCCTTCTCGAGCTGCTGTTGCAGCACCTGGGCGACCTCGGGCAGCTCAGGCCGGTTGTTGTACGTCGCCAGGGTGATGGACGTGCCGTCGGGAGCGGCGGCCTTCGCCCGTCCGGCCGGCCCGATCCGCTTGCCCGCGGCCCAGCTGAGCGCCGGGCCGTAGATGCCCCGGGCGGGCTCGGCGTAGCTCTCGTAGATGTCCTTGGCGATGACGGCGGTGTCGATCGCCTCGCGTGCGGCGGCCCGCAGCTTCGGGTCGGCGAAGGGACCGGACCTGGTGTTCAGGTGCAGGCTGGTGTTGCGTGCGGTGTTCGACTCGTGGACGGTGGCCTTGTCGAGGGAGGCGACCTGCGCGACGGGCAGGGCCTCGGCGATGTCCGTCTCCCCGGTCCGCAGTGCGTTGGCTCGGGCGGTGCCGTCGGCGATGAACTTCGCGTCGATGCCGGACGCCTGGGCACGACCGCCCCAGTAGTCGTCGAACCGGTCCAGGGTGGCCGCGGTATCGCCGGTGATCCTGGTCAGTTCGAAGGGACCGGTGGCCGTACCGACCGGGTTCGCCGTGCCCTTCTTGCCGTACGCCTTCGGGGAGAACACCGCCAGGCTCGGGTTGGACAGCCGCAGCGGCAGCGCCGGGTCGGCGACACCGGTACTCACCCGGACCTGCTCCTCGCCCGCCGCCTCCGCGGTCAGCTTCACCCCGGACAGGGCAGCAGGCGCGGGGTCCGCGTCGGCGGCGTGGGTGAGGGCCGCGGCGACGGCCTGCGCGGTCACTGTGCCGCCGTCCTGGAACTTCGCGTCCCGGAGCGTGAACAGCCAGCTCCGGCCGCTCTTCTCGGCGCTCCACGACTCGGCGAGCGCGGGGACCGCGGTGCCGTTGGCGTCCAGCCGGGTCAGCCCCTCCGCGACCCCCAGCCGGGACAGGTGGAAGGCGTCCTGCCCGAACGGGGAGAAGTTCTGCGTCGGCGTGAAAGCCAGCGCCACGTGCAGGCGACCGCCGTCGGAGCCGGACGAGTCCGAGGACGACGTGTCATCGCCGGAAGAGGAGAAGCAGCCGGAGAGGAGCGGAGCGAGCAGCAGGCCGGCTGTCAGCCGACGGCGGGGAGATCTCATGGTCTTCGTTCTTGCCTTTCAAGGGCTGATATCAGCCACAAGCTACATGAACATGGTTGTCATTTAAATCATGGGGATCTCGAAGTGCACGACGCCACTGCCGCCGCCGGATACTTCCTCCCGCTCGTCGCAGACCTTTGTGCCGAGCGTCTGCCAAAGGCCCATCGCGCCCGGCGCGTGCGGATACGTGTGCAGATACACCGCCCGGTAACCCCCGTCGGCCTTCGCGAAGTCCAGCAGTCCGTCCACCAGTTGCCGGGCCAGGCCGCGTCGCCGGTGCTCAGGGCGTACGTACACCCGCCGCAACTGCGCGGTCACCCCCGACGGATACCTCTCGGCCAGCCGGCGGGGGTTCGGCGGATGGGCCGGCCCGCGCGCGTCCAGCGCTCCGGTGGCGGCCACCGTCCCGTCCCGCTCGTCGACGGCGACCAGCAGGGTGTGCCGTGGTGGTGTGACGTAGAACGTCTCCGGGTCGATGATGTCGGCGTGCCAGTGCGGCACGTACCCGGTGCCGAAGTCGCGGTACACGGTGTCGAGCATGACGACCCGCGCCTCGTCGAGGTCTGCTGCCGTTGCCGTTCTGATGCGGTAGCTATGCACTTGCACATCATATGCAGTAGTGATTTCGGTCCCGTGGCCGGTCGACCGGGTCCAGGCCGCCGGGTGGAGGCCGCCGGCTCCAGGCCGCCGGGTGGGGACCCGTGGGTGACGGCTCGCATGATGACTCCCCGCCGCTCGCCCGACCCGGACAGCCGGTAGGAGTACGCGTTCTGGAGCCGGCCGGGCCGACACCGTCGAGGATGTCGTCGAGCAGCCGCGACGGGCCTTCACCACATCGAAACCGTCGTGCCCGACCTGCACACTGCCCTTCGGGCACAGGAGCGTCGCGCGGGTCACGGAGGCGCCGGGCAGGCCCGGGAAGGAGAGGGAGCAGACGACGGCGCCGTGGGTCCAGGCGGCCGTGCCGGAGCGCTCGAACTCCTGCCGGCACACATGGCACTCTTAGGTCACGGCGCTGGGGTTGCCGTTACCGTCCAGGAGTGGCTCGGTGATGACGTCGTCGGTGCCGCTGGTCAGGACGGTGTCTACCGACCCCCCGTCATAGGGGCGTCCGTGACAGATGAGAGGGTCTTGCGGGTGAGTGAGACACCACCGAACACCCTGCAATACCGCTTTGACGGGCCAGAAGAGGCTCCCGTCCTGATCCTGGGTCCCTCCCTGGGTACCACCTGGCACATGTGGGACCGGCAGGTTCCCGAGCTGGCCCAGCAGTGGCGGATCTTCCGGTTCGACCTGCCCGGTCACGGCGGGTCCCCGGCCTATCCGGCGGGCTCCGTCAGTGACCTCGCCGAGCGGCTGCTGGCCACGCTCGACGCGCTCGGTGTGCAGCGCTTCGGCTACGCGGGCTGTGCGTTCGGCGGTGCGGTCGGTGTGGAGCTGGCGCTGCGTCACCCCGAGCGGGTCGCCTCGCTCGCGCTCATCGCGGCCTCGCCGCGGTTCGGCACGGCGGACGAGTTCCGGCAGCGCGGTGTGATCGTCCGGACGAACGGCCTCGACCCCATCGCCCGTACCTCGCCCGACCGTTGGTTCACCAGCGGCTTCGCCGCCGCGCAGCCCGCGATCACCGAGTGGGCCGTACAGATGGTGCGCACCACCGACCCCGGCTGCTACATCGCGGCCTGCGAGGCGCTCGCCTCCTTCGACGTGCGGGCCGAACTCGGCATGGTCGGCGTGCCGACGCTGGTCCTCGTCGGCTCGGACGACCAGGTCACCGGCCCCGCCGAGGCCCGCACGCTGGTCGCGGGCATCCCCGACGCCCGCCTCGCCGTCGTCCCCGGCGCCTCCCACCTGGTCCCGGTCGAGCAGCCCGCCGCCGTCACCGACCTCCTGGTCCGGCACTTCTCGACCGCCTGGCAGCCCGCCCACGAGCACAGCACGGGCCAGACCGCCGTCCCCGGCGTCTCCCTCAGGCCGCCGCAGGCCGTGTCCCCGCACGCCGCGCCGATCGCCGAGATCGCCCCCGCACCGGTCGTCGCGCCGCCGCAGGTCACGGGCCGCCCCGACCCGTACGACGCCGGGCTGAAGGTACGCCGCGAGGTCCTCGGGGACGCCCATGTGGACCGGGCGCTGGCAGAGGCCGACGACTTCTCGGGCGACTTCCAGGAGCTGATCACCCGCTACGCCTGGGGCGAGATCTGGGACCGCCCCGGCCTCGACCGCCGTTCGCGCTCCTGCGTCACGCTCACCGCGCTGGTGGCCGGCGGACACCTCGACGAGCTGGCCTTCCACACCCGCGCCGCCCTGCGCAACGGCCTCACCCCGGACGAGATCAAGGAGGTCCTGCTCCAGGTGGCGGTCTACTGCGGCGTACCGGCAGCGAACAGCGCGTTCCGGGTGGCGCAGCAGGTCATCCGGGAGGAGACGACGCCCTCCGAGTGAGCCGGTCGCCCGGCGGCGGCAGGATGGGATCATGACGCCCATGACGCCCATGACCCCCAAGTCGCCCGTGACGCCCATGAAGCTGACGAAGAAGGCGCATGCCTGTGTCCGTCTGGAGAAGGACGGCCGCACGCTCGTTCTCGACCCGGGCGCGTTCACCGAGGAGGACGCGGCGCTCGGCGCGGACGCGATCCTCGTCACGCACGAGCACCCCGACCACTTCAGCGAGGAGCGGCTGCGGGCGGCCCTGGAGGCCGACCCGGCCACCGAGATCTGGACCCTCGCGTCGGTCGCGGAGAAGATCGCCGGCGCCTTCCCGGGCCGCGTCCACACCGTCGGCCACGGGGACGCCTTCACCGCGGCGGGCTTCGACGTCCAGGTCCACGGCGAGCTGCACGCCGTGATCCACCCGGACCTGCCGCGCGTCACCAACGTCGGCTTCCTGATCGACGGCGGCCGCGTCTTCCACCCCGGCGACGCCCTCACCGTCCCCGACCACCCGGTGGAGACCCTCCTCGCTCCCGTCCAGGCCCCCTGGAACAAGATCGCCGAGGTCATCGAGTACGTCAGGGAGGTCGGGCCGCGGCGGGTCTACGACATCCACGACGCCCTCCTCACCGACCTCGCCCGCCCGATCTACGACACGCACCTGGGCAATCTGGGCGGCGCGGACCACCAGCGGCTGGCCTCGGGAGCCTCGGCGCAGATCTGAGCGACGGCGTTGTCGGACCCTCCGGGTAGGTTGTCGTTCATGCGCATCGCGACCTGGAACGTGAACTCGATCACCGCCCGCCTGCCGAGGCTCCTGGCCTGGCTGGAGAGCAGCGGCACCGACGTGCTCTGCCTCCAGGAGGCCAAGGTCGCCGAGGACCAGTTCCCGTTCGACCAGCTGCGCGAGCTGGGCTACGAGGCGGCGGTCCACGCCACCGGCAGGTGGAACGGCGTGGCGGTGCTCTCCCGCGTGGGCATCGAGGACGTGGTCAAGGGCCTGCCCGGCGACCCGGGCTACGACGGGGCCCCGGAGCCCCGCGCGATCGCGGCGACCTGCGGCCCGGTCCGCGTCTGGTCGGTCTATGTGCCCAACGGCCGCGAGGTGGAGCACCCGCACTACGCGTACAAGCTCCAGTGGTTCGAGGCCCTCAGGGCCGCCGTCGCCGGTGACGCGGGAGGCAGCCGCCCCTTCGCCGTGCTGGGCGACTACAACGTGGCGCCGACCGACGACGACGTCCACGACGTGGCCGCCTTCGAGGGCTCCACCCATGTCACCCCCGCCGAGCGCGCCGCCCTCGCCTCCCTGCGCGGCGTGGGCCTCTCCGACGTCGTCCCGCGCCCCCTGAAGTACGAGCACCCCTTCACGTACTGGGACTACCGCCAGCTCTGCTTCCCCAAGAACCGCGGCATGCGCATCGACCTGGTCTACGGCAACGCGCCCTTCGTCAAGGCCGTGAAGGACTCCTACGTCGACCGCGAGGAGCGCAAGGGCAAGGGCGCCTCGGACCACGCGCCGGTCGTCGTCGACCTGGACGTGTAGGCCCCGGAGGCCCCCCAGGGGCGTCACAGCAGCCGCCGGTCCACGGGCTCCGCGAGGACCGCGTACCCAGCGTCCCCGGCGTGCAGTTGGTCCCCGCTGTCGTACGCGGGCGGCAGCCGCCCGCGAGCGGCCGGGTCGCGCAGGGCGCGGTCGGCATCGGGGACGCCGTCGAGGACGCCGCTCTCCCGGTCCAGGCGTTGACCGCGGTGCGCCCGGCCTCCACGTCCGGTGTGCACCGCGCGAGGCCTCCGCAGTGCGTCAGCGTCGTCCCGCATCCGCATCCGCACCCGCAGCCCGCGCAGCCGTGCCCGCTCGGCGGTCGCCCGCAGACCGGCCGTGAGCCACTCCGCCGTCGTCCCGGCGAGCAGGTCGCTGATGCCCTCGGCGACAACGGTCCGTACCGGGGCCTCGATGGCCACCCGGTTGCCCGCGCTGCCCTGGTTGAGCACGCCGTACCGCGGCACGTCTCTTCCTGCCGACTGAGCCGACTGAGCCGCTCAGCCGACTCAGCCGGGCGGCCGGCACGTCGGGCCAACGGCCGTCGGGGTCGGCCGTCGGGGTCGGTCGTCGACCGGTCGCCGTCGGTGATCGAGTCCCCGAGCAGTACCACCGACCCCGGCCCGCCGCCGACGTTCCCCCCCCCGGTCGGCAGCGGCCGGCTCGTCAGCGTCGCGCCGTACGCCGTCCCGTCACCGTCCGCCGTGTGGTCCCCCGGCCCGCTCATGTGCGACCGCCGCACCGCGAGCCCGTGCGACGGGACCGCCGCCACCGTCCTGGGCAGGTGGAAGCCGACCGGCAGGCCGGCGCCCGCGGGCACCGTGAAGGCGAGGGGATCGCCGGCCGCCTGCGCCCCGCCGACGGCTCGGCTCCCGCCGCACCCCGAAGGACAGCGGCAATGCCGCTCCAGGGTCAGCGGTGCGGCCCGCGCGGCCTGTACGGGCCTGCCCGGCGGGAGGAACAGCGAGCCGAGGGGCAGGACCACCAACGGAAACCAGCGCACAGGACGGCGTACGTACCGACTCCTCCCGTACGTCCGGTCGATCATCAGGGCACCGCGACGGCAGGGAAAACGCCGCGTACCGGTCAATTCGACGTGCGGGCGGGGGAGGGGGATCCGGCCGCTCGCCGCTGTCCGCGCGCCTGTGGTGCGCACGCCGGTGTGAATGTCACGCTGGACGTATGAACATCCCTTTCCTGGGCAGCAGGCGCAAGAAGCACGCCGAGGCGACGCTGACCGCCGCCGACCCCGAAGGGGTCGCCGAACTCCTCTCCGAGTGCGAGTTGCTGCGCGCTCTGGCGGAGCGGGAGGGCATCCGGCTCGACGACACACCGGCCTCGCTGGAGGCGCTCGACCAGTTGCTGCCGCGCTGGCGCGACGACGAGGAGAACCTGCCGTGGCTCGGCAACGACGCCGGCCTCTACCTCGGCACGGTCATCGTACGCACCGTCCCCGGCGCCGCCTGGGAGGTCTGGCCCGGCGGCCAGCCCGTCGTTCGACTCGCGTCGGGCCGGGAGTTCGACGTGGTGACGGCCGGGCAGGAGTGGGCCGCCAACGGCGTTCCGGAGCTGTCGCAGCGCTACGGCGAGATGGCGGAGGTCTGAGGCGAGGTTCGAGTGGAGGCTTGAGTGGCGGTTCGATACGGGCGTAAATACGGCTAATGCGGGGGAAGTGCGTGTCGAATCTTTAGGGCGGTTTTATCTGGATAGTTTGCGGCAGCACGGGACAGCTGAGAGTGAGTAGGGCTGCGCATGGCCGTCGATCCGTTGATCGAGCTGCGTGACGTCAACAAGTACTACGGGGAACTGCATGTCCTCCAGGACATCGACCTCACCGTCGGCAAGGGGGAGGTGGTCGTGGTCATCGGCCCTTCGGGGTCGGGCAAGTCGACGCTCTGCCGGGCCATCAACCGGCTGGAGACCATCCGCTCGGGCACCATCCTGCTGGACGGCAGACCGCTCCCGGACGAGGGCAAGGAGCTGGCCCGGCTGCGCGCCGACGTCGGCATGGTCTTCCAGTCCTTCAACCTGTTCGCGCACAAGACCGTGCTCCAGAACGTGACGCTGGGCCAGGTCAAGGTCCGCAGGACCGACAAGTCGAAGGCCGAGGAGAAGGCGCGTGCCCTGCTCGACCGGGTCGGCGTGGCCAGCCAGGCCGACAAGTACCCCGCACAGCTCTCCGGCGGCCAGCAGCAGCGCGTGGCCATCGCTCGGGCCCTCGCGATGGAGCCCAAGGCGCTGCTGTTCGACGAGCCGACCTCCGCCCTCGACCCGGAGATGATCAACGAGGTGCTGGAGGTCATGCGGCAACTCGCCCGGGACGGCATGACGATGGTCGTCGTCACCCACGAGATGGGCTTCGCCCGCTCGGCCGCCAACCGCGTGGTGTTCATGGCCGACGGCCGCATCGTCGAGGACCGCAGCCCGGACGAGTTCTTCACCGATCCACGCAGCGACCGGGCCAAGGACTTTCTCTCCAAGATCCTCAAGCACTAGCCGAGTACGCGCCCGCCATGACCCCCGGGACGGAACCTCGTCTAGGATGGGCCGTTCATCTGGGCCGTAGGGGCAGAGTCACAGGAGCCATACCCGCCCGGCGGCGGCCGGAGATCACTGTTCGCGCAGCGGAATCGACACGTACGACGGGTCGTTCGCCGGCGAGGAGAAGGTCAGCCGCGCGCCGGTCGGGTTGTGCTCCAGGTAGAGCGGGTCGACCGTGTCGACGACCAGTGCCAGCCGGTGCCCCGCCGGGACGTCGTAGGCCGTGGAGAACAGCTCCAGGTCCACGCCGAACGGCTCGCCCGGGGTGCGCCCGTGGAAGGTGTACGGCGCGTTGGTGACCAGCTTGCCGAGACCGAGCGGCCCCACGTCGTAGAGGTAGGCGACGAGGGTGCCGCTCTCCTCGGTCGGCGTCACCGTGGTGTGCAACCTGGCGGTGCCGCGCACCTGTTGGGTCCTCGCGTACGACTCCGACTGCCAGACGGCGGCCCAACGGCGGGGGAGCAGGGGGATCGAGGCCACCGGGGGCAGCCGGGCGATCTGGTCGAAGGTGCTCGACAGGAACACGATCCCGCCGTCCGCGCCCGAGTTGACGTCGGCACGGATGGTGGCGGTGCCGGCGAGGTTCACCTTGCGGGTGGTCGCGGTAACCGATTTCCAGTCCGGGTAACCCTCGTAACCGCTTGTGGAACGGGACTTGAGCCGCACCGGCTGCTCGCGGTCGATGCCGTTGTCCACGCCCCTGAGGTGGTGGTCGAACCAGCGCACGGTGTCGGTCCACACGTCGTTGGGCAGTCCGAACAGGCCGGTGAGTTCCGCCGTCGCGTGGTCGCCGGGCCGGAACGCCAGCCGCTTCGGGCCGGTCAGCTTCTCGTAGAAGTCCGCGTACTGGTTGGGCGGGAAGACCGTGTCCCCCCAGGTGTTGGCGAGCATGACCGCCGCGCCGTTCTGGTTGAGCTGGTCCAGGTAGGTCCTGGGGGAACGTTTCTTCCCCCAGGCGATCAGGTCCTGTTCCCTGGAGAGGTCGGCGGAGTAGAAGTCGTCGAAGGCCCGGCGGGTCTCGGCGCTGTGGCGGCCGGTGACCGTGCCCGTGGCGTCCAGCAGGGCGGCCGCCTGGACGTGTTCGGTGCGGCCGGAGTAGATCGACCCGGTCAGGTCGGCCCAGCCGCTGAGCGCCGCGACGGCCTTGATGCGCGGGTCGTGCGCGGCGGCGAGCAGGCTGATGCCGGCGCCGTAGGAGACGCCCCCGATGCCGATGCGCCGGGGGTCGGCGGCGGTGTGCGCGAGCGCCCAGTCGACCACCGTGGAAGCGTCGGCCACGTCGGGCGGACCCGCCACCTCTATCTCGCCGCCGGACTGCCAGAAGCCGCGCACGTTGTACGTGAGCACGATGTAGCCCGAGTCGGCGAGCCTCCGGGCCTGGGCGAGGTACTCGATCTGGGGGAAGGACCAGCTCGTCGGGAACACGATCAGGGGGTGGCGGCCGGTGCCGTCGACGCCCGCGGGCGTGACGACGTTCGCCTTCAGGACGGTGCCGTCGGCGCCCTGGATGTCGACGAAGCGGATGCCGCTCGTGGCGGCCTGCGCGGCGGGGGCGAGACCGAGGACGCCACCGGCTACCAGGGTCGCGGAGACGGCGCCGACGGCGGTCGTGCGCAGGGCCGTGCGGTGGTGTCCCACGGTCACTCCTCACTCGTGTCAGTGCAAAGTGACCCGACGGTAACCTCCCGCCCTTACCATGAGTACCCGCCGGTAAGTTACGTGCCAGTAACGATTGTTGACGTGTGCGGGGAGTTGTCGGCGAGCGGCGGTGTGCGGGGAGTTGTGTGTGGGGGGGGCTCAGGGCGCGCGGTGCGAGGCGCGGGTGGAGGCGGCCTGCGCGGGCAGCGGCGTCTGGGCGGCCCGCGTCACGTCGGCGACCAGTTCCACCACATCAGGGCCGTACGCCTGGGAGTTGACGACCTTCAGCAACAGCACGAAGGAGTTGTTTCCGTGCTTTCGGTACAGGCGCTCATGGTTGCGGGCCAGATAGCGGGTGGCTGCCTGGTTGGTGATCGCGCGCTGGCCGCAGAAGAGGAACACCGGGCGGGCGTCCCGGCGTTGGGCGGCGGTGAGCCGGGCCAGCAGCACGTACTCGGTGGCGCCCGCCTCCAGGCGGTGCCGCTCGGTGCCGATCTGGAACGCACCCCGGTCCGGGCCCGGTTCGGCGTCGACGTTGACCCGCACGCCGGGCAGCATCGCCGCCATGTGCGCCATCATCCGCCGGTTGGAGGCCGGGCCGCCGACGCAGAACTCGGTGCGCTCGCCGAAGCCCTGCTGGGCCGTGTCCTGGGTGACCACCTGGACGTTGGCGCCACAGTCCTTGATCAGCGCGGACAGCTCCAGGAGCGCGAAGACGTCGAAGCGGTGGACCGCCGGTTCCGAGGTCGCCGGGTCGCGGTTGACGACCAGCAGGCACTCCGAGTTGTCCGGCAGCCCGAAGAAGGCCTGCTTGCGCCGTAGTTTGCGTCGCCAGAGGTAGGTGCGGGCCACCCATCCGAGCGCGGCACTGATACCGGCCGCGACCACACCCAGAACGATGTTGCGCACGTCGTCATTCATGGGCGCGCATAGTAGTGGGATCCCATGGCCGGAACGTACCCGTGTTCGATGTGTGCCAGTCGTATGACACTGCCCGGAAGGGGGCTGTCGGGGGCACCGCGTTGTGGTTACGCTGCGCGGACGTTCCCGGACTGGAGGTACGGATGCGTCGCACTGTCGCGCGGAAACTGTCGGTCCTGGCGGTTTCCGCCGCCGTGGTCTCGGTGGGAGCGGCGGCGCCACCCGCCGCCGCCGGGAGGACGGCCGCCGAGAAGACACCCGTCGCCGTCGGCTACGGCGGTGCCGTGGCCAGCGTCGACGCGGACGCCTCCGCGGCCGGCATCGAGGTCCTCCGCAAGGGCGGCAACGCGGTCGACGCGGCCGTCGCCACCGCCGCCGCCCTCGGCGTCACCGAGCCCTACTCCGCCGGTATCGGCGGAGGCGGTTACTTCGTCTACTACGACGCCAAGTCCCGAACGGTGCGCACGATCGACGGCCGGGAGACCGCGCCGCTCACCGCCGACGCGACCCTGTTTCTCGAGAACGGCAAACCCCTCCCCTTCGCCGACGCCGTCAGCAGCGGCCTCGGCGTCGGCACCCCCGGCACGCCCGCCACCTGGGCGACGGCCCTCGACCGGTGGGGCAGCAGGAAGCTGGGCACACTGCTCAAGCCCGCCGAGCGCCTGGCCCGCGACGGCTTCACCGTCGACGCCACCTTCCGCAGCCAGACCGCCGCCAACGAGACCCGCTTCCGCTACTTCCCCGACACCACCGAACTGTTCCTGCCCGGCGGACAGCTCCCGGCCGTCGGTTCCACCTTCAAGAATCCCGATCTCGCCCGCACCTACGCCGAGTTGGGACGCAAGGGGGTCGGAGCGCTCTACCGGGGCGACATCGCCGAGGACATCGTCGACACCGTGAACAAGCCGCCGGTGGACCCGGCTTCGGGCTGGAACGCCCGGCCCGGCGAGCTGTCCGCGAAGGACCTCACCGCCTACCGCGCCAAGCTCCAGGCCCCCACCAGGACCACCTACCGCGGCCTCGGCGTGTACTCCATCGCGCCCTCCTCCTCAGGCGGCACGACCGTCGGCGAGGCCCTCAACATCCTGGAGCGGACCGACCTGTCCAAGGCGAGCCGGGCCCAGTACCTGCACCGGTACATCGAGGCCAGCCGCATCGCCTTCGCCGACCGCGGGCGCTGGGTCGGCGACCCCGCCTTCGAGGACGTACCGGCCAGGGAACTGCTGTCGCAGCGGTACGCCGACTCGCGGGAGTGCCTGATCAAGGACGACGCGGTGCTCACCAGCCCGGTCGCGCCCGGCGACCCGCGCCACCCGGCGGCCTGCACCACGGGAGGCACGGCGGCGCCGACGACGTACGAGGGCGAGAACACCACGCACCTGACCGTCGCCGACAAGTGGGGAAACGTCGTTTCCTACACGCTCACCATCGAGCAGACCGGCGGCAGCGGCATCACCGTCCCGGGGCGCGGATTCATCCTCAACAACGAGTTGACGGACTTCTCCTTCGCCCCGGCCAACCCGGCCGTGCACGACCCGAACCTGCCCGGTCCGGGCAAGCGGCCGCGTTCCTCGATCTCGCCGACCATCGTCCTCGACCGGCACGACCGGCCGGTGGTGGCCCTCGGTTCGCCCGGCGGCGCCACCATCATCACCACGGTGCTCCAGACCCTCACCGGGTTCCTCGACCGCGGGCTCCCGCTCGTGGACGCCATCGCCGCACCCCGTGCCAGCCAGCGCAACGCCGCCCAGACGGAACTCGAACCCGGTCTCTACGGCACCGACCTGGCCGAACGGCTGGAGGCGATCGGGCACTCGTTCCGGCTGAACCCGGAGATCGGCGCCGCGACCGCCGTACAGCGGCTGCCGAACGGCAAGTGGCTCGCGGCGGCCGAGACCGTACGGCGGGGCGGCGGCTCGGCGCAGGTGGTGCTGCCGGCGCCGTAGGACGCCGGGGGCCTCACAGCTCGGGAGCGGGCGGCTCGTCGCGACTCGTGCGGAACGCGAGCCGCCCGTCCTCGACGTCGACCGACACGCGGGCACCCTCCTGGACCCGCCCGTCGAGCAGCAGACGGGACAGCTGGTTGTCGACCTCACGCTGGATGGTGCGGCGCAGCGGACGGGCGCCGTACTCGGGCTGGTAACCGCGTTCGGCAAGCCAGTCGACGGCCGCGTCGGAGAACTCCACGGCGATGCCCTGCGAGTGCACCAGCCGGCGGGTCCCGTCCAGCAACAGGTCGGTGATCCGCCGCAGTTGGTCACCGCTGAGCTGCCGGAAGACGACGATCTCGTCGATGCGGTTGAGGAACTCCGGCCGGAAGTGGTCGCGCAGCGGGCGCAGGATCTGCTCCCGGCGCGCCTCCTCGTCGGCCTCGGCGCCGCCCGCGCCGAAACCGATTCCCGCACCGCGCCGGATGATCGCCTCGGAACCCAGATTGCTGGTCATCACGATCACCGTGTTGGTGAAGTCGACCGTGCGGCCCTGCGCGTCGGTCAGCCGCCCGTCGTCGAGGACCTGGAGCAGGATGTTGAAAACATCCGGATGCGCTTTCTCCACCTCGTCGAGCAGCAGCAGCGAGTACGGGTGACGACGGACCGCCTCGGTCAGCTGGCCGGCCTCCTCGTGGCCGACGTAGCCGGGCGGGGCGCCCACCAGGCGGCTCACGGTGTGCCGCTCCTGGTACTCGCTCATGTCCAGGCGGACCATGCGCTCCTCGCTGCCGAACAGCGCTTCTGCGAGCGCGCGGGCCAGCTCGGTCTTGCCGACGCCGGTCGGGCCGAGGAACAGGAAGCTGCCGATCGGCCGGTCCGGGCTCGACAGCCCGGCACGCGAGCGCAGCACGGCGTCCGAGACGACCCGCACGGCCTCGTCCTGGCCGACGACCCGCTCGTGCAGATGCTGTTCCAGGCCGAGCAGCCGGTCCTTCTCCTCCTGGGTGAGGCTCGCGACGGGGATGCCGGTCTGGCGGGAGACGACCTCGGCGACGGCCTCCGCGGTGACCTCCAGATGCTGGCCCTCGTCGGCCTCGCCGCCCCCGGCCGCGTCCACCATCCGCTGCTTCAACTCCATGATCCGGTCCCGGAGTTGGGTGGCCTGCTCGTACTGCTCGTCGGCGACCGCCTGGTCCTTGTCGCGGGTGAGCTGCTCGACCTCGCGCTCCATGGCGCGTACGTCCGTGCCCTTGGTGCGGGCACCGAGGCGCACCCGGGCGCCGGCCTGGTCGATCAGGTCGATGGCCTTGTCGGGCAGCCGCCGGTCGGTGAGGTAGCGGTCGGACAGCTCCACGGCCGCCACCAGCGCCTCGTCGGTGTAACGGACCTGGTGGTGGGCCTCGTACCGGTCGCGCAGACCGCGCAGGATCTCGATCGCGTCCGCGGCCGACGGCTCCGGCACCAGGATCGGCTGGAACCGCCGGGCCAGCGCCGCGTCCTTCTCGATCCGCCGGTACTCCTCCAGCGTCGTGGCGCCCACGATGTGCAGCTCGCCGCGGGCCAACGCCGGCTTGAGGATGTTTCCGGCATCCATCGAGCCGCCCTCGCCGCCGCCACCCGCGCCGACGACCGTGTGCAACTCGTCGATGAAGACGATGAGTTGGTCGGAGTGCTCACGGATCTCGTTCACGATGGCGTTGAGGCGCTCCTCGAAGTCGCCCCGGTAACGGGTTCCCGCAACCACGCCGGACAGGTCCAGGGCGACGACACGGCGGCCGGTCAGCACGTCGGGCACGTCGCCGTCCGCGATGCGCTGCGCGAGCCCCTCCACGATGGCGGTCTTGCCGACGCCCGCGTCACCGATCAGCACGGGGTTGTTCTTGCCGCGCCGGGACAGCACCTCGATCGTCTGCTCGATCTCGTCGTCCCGGCCGATCACCGGGTCGATACGGCCCTTGCGCGCCAGGTCGGTCAGATCGCGGCCGTACTTGTCCAGGGTCGGCGTGGAGGCGGGCCGCTGCCGCTCCTGGCCGGCCTGCGGGGGCAAGGTGTCCGCGGGCTCGGACGGGCCCGCGGACGGCGCGAAGCGGGCCGCGTTGAGGATGTGCCCGGCCGCGGAGTCCGGATTGGCCGCGAGGGCGCTCAGCACGTGCTCGGGGCCGATGTAGCCCGCGCCGCGCGAGCGCGCCAGGTCGTGGGCGTCCAGCAGGGCCCGCTTTGCGGCCGGCGTCAGCGACAGCGACGTGGGCGGCGGCACCTCGCCCGGCGGGTGCTGCGCCGGGCCCGAGCGCTCGTCGATCTCCGTCGCGAGGGAGTCGGGGTCGGCGCCGGCCCGGCTGAGCAGGCTGCGGGTCGGCTCCGCCGCGAGGGCCGCGCGCAGCAGGTGCTCGGTGTCCAGATCGCGGCTGCCGTGCTCGGCGGCGTACTGGGCCGCGCCGCGGACCAGCTCCCTGGCCGGCTGGCTGAGGAGCTGGCCGATGTTGATCTGGCGGGGGCCGGGGCGGGGCCCGCCGAAGAAGCGGGCCAGGAATTCACCGAAGGGGTCGCCCTCAGGGCCGATGTAGCCGCTGGTCATGGCATTCCGTTCCCTCGACTGCGTTGCCGGTGCGGACGGGTTTCCTGTCCGGGTCGGGCTACACCACGATGACACGTTCCTTTTGGGGTGGCATGTCCTGAGGTGCCTAAAGGAGTCCGCAGGGCTTCTGAGTGTTTCGGAGGCGTTTGTGAGTGTTTCCTGCGGAGGCGGGTCGTGAACGCGGCGAGCGGCTCGGCGGACTGCTCGATGCGGCCCGCGACCCGCGGCGCTCGCCGCATGACCGCGGTCGGCGCGGTCGCCGCGAGCGCCGGGATCTCCGCCGAGCGCTTCGCGAGATGAAGGCCGGCCCCGCGCCGGCTCCCCCCGCCTTCTTCACCGACTCCGTCTCCGTCCTCGCGCGCGCTCGGCCTGCCCCTGGACGAACCGGCGGCGCGGTGCGTCCTCGTGGCGGCCGCCCAGGCCGGCGCGGCTGATATCGGCGGAGCGGCGGACCGGGCAGGGGACCGGTCAGGTCGGTCGGGTGGGTCGCGTCGCGTGAGTGGTTGGTCGCGGTGACCGGAAACCGGTTCCGCTCATCCGTCGGGACGGCGGCGGGAGACCGTCGCGTCCCCAATGAAAACTCCTCGTATCCGCGCTGTAACACGCATGGTGTTTTCTACGGACCGGAGTGTTCCGGTCGGCGGGAGTTGGGCGATGGCTTTGGATCAACTCCCAGGGCAGCTGCGGGAGTTTGCGAACTACCTGGACGGACTGCTGGCGCGCCTGGATCAGGGCTCCGGCTGGTGCGCGGTCTTCTGGCAGCGCGACCCGGACGGTATGCGGGCCTGCCTCGACGGCCGTGAGGTGCCGCCCTGGGACGTCGTGGAGGCCCTGCTCCAGGACCTCGCCGCGAACCACGGCACCCCCGTCGCCGCCCAGGAGGCGGAACGGGCCCGGCCCCTGCACATCGCCGCTCTCGCCGCCCACGACGCCGGGCCCGGCGCCCGCGACGCCCTGGGGGACCGGCTCGACGTCATGCTCCGCGAACAGCGCTACGCCGTCGACCGGCAGGCCGAACTGGGCCGTCTGCTCGCCGCCGCGACCACCCGCGAGGAGGCCGAGGCCATCCGCCTCGACCTCGCCTGGGCCCACGACGACCACGAACGGGCCACCGCCCGCTGTGCCGAACTCCGCTACCGCATCTCGGAGTTGGACCGGCGTGGTGGCGGCGGTACAGGTGGTGCCGGTACCGGTGGGAGTGGGGGTGGGGGCGGCCGGATCGACGGGGCCGCGCCGGTCCGGCCCGGAGAAACCGACACATACGGTTACACCCGGCCGTCCCCGGCTCCCGCCCCCGGCGAGCCGCGTACCTCCCAGGTCTCCCCGTACGGAGACCCCCGTACCTCCCAGGTATCCCCGTACGCCCCGTACGACGACTCCCGTACGTCCCCGGTGTCCCCGCACCCCGAGGCGGCCCCGACCTCGCCCGTCCGGAACCCGGGGGACGCCGGCGCGCACTCCCGCGAGGAACCGCACTCCTGCCAGGGGCCACTCGCCGACCCGGCCGCCCACGGGCACGCCCCCGACGACACCGCCCCGGCCTCCGTCCCCAAGCAGCGCAAACGCCGCCGGGGCGGTGCGCGGTTCGCCGGGATGGCCGACGAGGAGGCCGCCCCGGTCGCCGTACCGCCCGCCGTTGAGGCCGCGCTGCCGGCGCCCGCGCCGAGCACGCGCCGTACCCCGCGCGGTGCCCGGTTCGCCGGTGCCGCCGAGGAGCCGCGGCAGCGGCCGGAGTCGTCCGCCCAGCCGGTGGACACGGCGGCCCGGCGCGAGACCGCCGAGGCGGTGGAGCGGCTGATCCGGCTCCGCTCCGAGGGCCGCAGCGGCGAGGCGCACGCGCTGCTCGTCGAGTTCGCGTACTGGCCCGCCGCCCGCATCCCGCTGCTCGCCGCCGGCCTCCAGCGCTCCGGGCTCACCGCCGACTGGACGACCCTGCTGTGGGAGGCCGCCTCACTGCCCGCCGACCGGCTCGTCGCCGCGGCGGACGCCCTGGTCGAGGCGGGCCGCACGGCCGACGGTGAGCAGATCCTGCGCCAGGGCGTCGCCCGCCCGGCCGACGAGATCGGGGAGGCCGTCGGCGCCCTGGCGGCCGACGGGCGCCGCCGCGAGGTGCACGCGCTGCTCGACGCCTACGTCCGCGTCCGTACCCCCGAGGAGGCGGCCCGCAGCGTCGCCCCCGACCCGCAGCTCCTGGTCCCGCTGCTGCTGACGGCCGCCCGCGGCGTCTCGGACGAGCGCCACTGGGATCTGGTCCACGCCCTGCGCGTCGCCGGCTTCACCACCTGACCCGCACCCCCGTCCGTACGCCGTACGCCCGCGACTCACCCACCGGAGTGTGAAACGCGATCGACTCCGCGGGTTAACGACGATGGTCTTGGCAAGCCCGTCCCCGAGGCTTACGTTCGTCCCTCTACGGCCCCGTGTCTACGGGCGTAGAGGGCCCTGACGTTTCCCGTCGAAGGAGCAGCTCATGGCCAACGTCGTACGTGCCGCTCTGGTCCAGGCCACCTGGACCGGCGACACCGAGTCCATGGTGGCGAAACACGAGGAGCACGCCCGCGAGGCGGCCCGGCAGGGCGCGAAGATCATCGGTTTCCAGGAGGTCTTCAACGCCCCCTACTTCTGTCAGGTCCAGGAGCCGGAGCACTACCGCTGGGCCGAGCCGGTCCCCGACGGACCGACCGTGCGTCGTATGCAGGAGCTGGCCCGCGAGACGGGCATGGTGATCGTCGTCCCGGTCTTCGAGATCGAGCAGTCCGGTTTCTACTACAACACCGCGGCCGTGATCGACGCGGACGGCACCTACCTCGGCAAGTACCGCAAACACCACATCCCTCAGGTAAAGGGTTTCTGGGAGAAGTACTACTTCAAGCCGGGCAACCTCGGCTGGCCGGTCTTCGACACGGCCGTCGGCAAGGTCGGCGTCTACATCTGCTACGACCGCCACTTCCCGGAGGGCTGGCGCCAGCTCGGCCTCAACGGTGCCCAGTTGGTCTACAACCCGTCGGCCACCCACCGAGGGCTCTCGTCCCACCTCTGGCAGCTGGAGCAGCCCGCGGCGGCCGTCGCCAACGAGTACTTCGTCGCCGCCATCAACCGGGTCGGCGTCGAGGAATACGGCGACAACGATTTCTACGGCACGTCCTACTTCGTCGACCCGCGCGGACAGTTCGTCGGCGGGACCGCCGACGACAAGGACGAGGAACTCCTCGTCCGCGACCTCGACTTCGACCTGGTCGAGGAGGTGCGGCAGACGTGGGCCTTCTACCGCGACCGCCGCCCCGACGCCTACGAAGGGCTGGTCCAGCCGTGAACGACCTCTACGCCCGCCACCGCCGGGTCCTGCCGGACTGGCTCGCCCTCTACTACGACCAGCCGCTGGAGATCACCCACGGCGAGGGCCGCCACGTGTGGGACGCCCAGGGAAACAAGTACCTCGACTTCTTCGGCGGCATCCTCACGACCATGACCGCGCACGCGCTGCCCGAGGTCACGAAGGCGGTGAGCGAGCAGGCCGGACGGATCGTCCACTCCTCCACGCTCTACCTCAACCGCCCGATGGTCGAACTCGCCGAGCGCATCGCCCGGCTGAGCGCCATTCCGGACGCCCGCGTCTTCTTCACCACCTCCGGCACCGAGGCCAACGACACCGCCCTGCTGCTGGCCACCACCTACCGGCGCAGCAACACGATCCTGGCGATGCGCAACAGTTACCACGGCCGTTCCTTCAGCGCCGTCGGCATCACCGGCAACCGGGGCTGGTCGCCCACCTCGCTGTCCCCGCTCCAGACGCTGTACGTCCACGGAGGCGTGCGCAGCCGCGGCCCGTACGCGTCGCTCGACGACACCGCTTTCATCGCGGCCTGCGTCGAGGATCTCAAGGACCTGCTCGGTCACACCCGGCCGCCCGCCGCCCTGATCGCCGAGCCGGTCCAGGGCGTCGGCGGCTTCACGTCCCCGCCGGACGGACTGTATGCGGCATTCCGCGAAGTGCTGAACGCATACGGGATCCTGTGGATCGCCGACGAGGTGCAGACCGGCTGGGGCCGCACCGGCGACCACTTCTGGGGCTGGCAGGCACACGACCGCAACGGCCCGCCCGACATCGTCACCTTCGCCAAGGGCATCGGCAACGGCATGTCCATCGGCGGTGTCGTCGCCCGCTCCGAGATCATGAACTGCCTCGACGCCAACAGCATCTCCACCTTCGGCGGCACCCAGGTCACCATGGCCGCCGGCCTCGCCAACCTGGCCCATCTGCTGGAGCACGACCTCCAGGGCAACGCCCGGCGGGTCGGCGGACTGCTCATCGAACGGCTGCGGGCCGCCGCCGCCCAGGACCCGGGCGTACGGGAGGTACGCGGACGCGGGCTGATGATCGGCATCGAGCTGACCAGGCCCGGCACCGACGACGCCGACCCCGACCGGGCCGCCGCCGTCCTGGAGGCCGCCCGCGCCGAGGGCCTGCTGATCGGCAAGGGCGGCGGCCACAGCACCAGCGCCCTGCGAATCGCCCCACCCCTGTCCCTCACCGTCGCGGAGGCCGAGGAGGGCGCCGCGATCCTCGAAAGCGCGCTGAGAAGCACGCAGTAGCGCCTGAGCGCGCCGCAGCGCCCGAGCGCACGCAGCGTCTGAGCAAGGGAACCACGCCATGACCACCACCACCCGGGAGTACTGGGGGCCAGTCGAGCCCCTGGAGCCCGCCCTGTCGGTCCGTCAGGTCCTCGCGCTGGAACGCGTGCTGGCCGGGGAGCCGGAGGTGGTGGCCGGCGCGGCCCAGCTCGACCGGCCCGTCCGCTGGGTGCACGTCGCCGAGGCCGCCGACGTCGGCGTGATGCTCAGCGGCGGCGAGATGGTCCTCACCACCGGAGTTCTGCTCGCCGGCGACGAGAACGCGCAGGCCGAGTACATCCGCTCGCTGCACCGCGCCGAGGCCGCCGCCGTCGTCCTGGGTCTCGGCCGGGCCTTCCCCGCCCCGCCGGACACGATGCGGCGCGCCGCCGAACGGTGCGGGCTGCCCATGGTCGTCCTGCACCGGCCCTCTCCCTTCGCGGAACTGACCGAGGAGGTCCAGTCGCGGCTCGTGCGGCGCAAGTTCGCCGCCGTCAGCCTGTCCGAGGCCGTACGCACCGCGCTCACCGGACTGATCACCGCCGGTGCGCCGTTGCAGCACCTGCTCGACGAGATCGCCCACCACACCGGCTGTCCCGTCGTCGTCACCAACCTCGCCCACCGGGTCCTGGCCACCGCCGGGGAGCGGTCCGCGGTCGACGACGTGCTGCGCGACTGGGAACGCATCGCCCGCCAGGCCGGCGGCAGCGAGGGCGACGGCTGGATCCGCGCCGAACTGGGCGGACGCGGCGAACGCTGGGGCCAGATCATGCTCTGTGGCTACCGCGGCGACACCGCGGGCGGGCGGCTGCTCGCCGACCGGGCCGCCGAGGCCCTCGTCCTGCACCGCATGCTCGGCGGCGCCACCGCCCACTCCTGGGAGGAACAGTCCGCGCAGGGCCTGCTCACCGACCTGGTCTCCGGCGTCGTGGCGGCCCGCCAACTGCTGCCCCGCGCGCGGGCCGCCGGACTGCCGGTCAACCGGCGCACCTTCGTCCCGCTGGTCGTCCGCGACGGCGACTGCGCCCAACTGGAAAGAATGCTCCGCCTGTTGGGCATGGCCGGGCTGGTCGCCGAACTCGCCGACGGGGCCACCGCCGTACTGCTCAGCCTCGCCCGGGACCAGGACGCCGAGGCACTCGCCGCGCACTTCGCGGCCCGGCTGCGCACCGAGTCCGGGGAGAGCGGCACCGTCGTGGCCGCCGCCGCGCCCCGCACCGCCTGGGACGACGTGCCCGCCGGGCTGCGCGAGGCCCAGCACGTCGCCGACGCCGTCGCCGACTCCTCCGCCGTCCTCGACCTCCCGGCCGTCGTCCGCCTCAGGGACGTCCATCTGCGCGGCCTGATACGGCTGTTGCGGGACGACCCGCACGTGCAGGCCTTCGCCGAACGGGAACTGGACGGGCTGCTGTGCACGGCCGGGGAGGATCTGCTGGCCGTCCTGCGCACCTACCTCGCCACCGGCCGCAACAAGTCCCGTACCGCCCAGCTCCACCATGTCTCACGGCCCGCGCTGTACCGGCGGCTGGAGGCGATCCAGGGACGGCTCGGCGTGGACCTCGACGACTTCGAACAGGCCGCGTCGGTGCACATCGCCCTCCTCGCGCACGACGCGCAACAGGCATGAGCCGCGCCGGTGCGGCCGGTGTCACCGGCGTGGGACCGGTCGGCAACCTGCGGGAAGGCGCGGCGCACAACAAGGAGAAGACGGCCGGCGCAGCCGGTGCGCAACAGGAGTGAAACATGCGACGACCTGGGAAAACGGGGGTGAAACATGCGTCGACGAAGTCGTGACACCGTGGCACGCCGGACGCCCCCAGACGTGACACGGTGCACCTCAAAGCCCGCTTTCGGACTTCCTAGGCTCCTCGCACACCGAGCGACCGGAGGTCCCGATGAGCAGAGTGATCCGAGCCGCCGTCTTCCAGACCGCGTGGACCGGCGACAAGGAGTCGATGATCCAGGTGCACGAGCAGGCGGTGCGCGACGCGGCCGCCCAGGGTGCACAGGTCCTGTGCTTCCAGGAACTGTTCTACGGACCGTACTTCTGCCAGGTCCAGGACCCGGCCTTCTACGAGTACGCCGAGCAGATCCCGGACGGCCCGATCGTCAAGCGTTTCCAGGCCCTTGCCAGGGAGCACGGCATCGTCCTGGTGCTGCCGATGTACGAGGAGGAGCAGCCCGGCGTCCTCTACAACACCGCCGCGGTGATCGACGCGGACGGCTCGTACCTCGGCAAGTACCGCAAACACCACATCCCGCAGGTAAAGGGTTTCTGGGAGAAGTTCTACTTCCGCCCCGGCAACGTGGGCTGGCCCGTCTTCGACACCGCCGTGGGCAAGATCGGCGTGTACATCTGCTACGACCGCCACTTCCCCGAGGGCTGGCGCGCCCTGGGACTGGAAGGCGCCGAGATCGTCTTCAACCCGTCGGCCACCTCGCGCGGTCTGTCCGCCTATCTCTGGCAGCTGGAGCAGCCGGCGGCGGCCGTCGCCAACGAGTACTTCGTCGGCGCGATCAACCGGGTCGGCGTCGAGGAACTGGGCGAGAACGATTTCTACGGGACTTCGTACTTCGTGGACCCGGAGGCCCAGTTCGTCGGCGAGGTGGCGAGCGACAAGGAGAGCGAACTCGTCGTCCGCGACCTGGACATGGCCAAGCTGCGCGAGGTCCGCGACCGCTGGCAGTTCTACCGGGACCGCCGTCCCGACGCCTACCCCCCGCTGACCGCGCCCTGACCGGTGCGGTTCCCCGCGTCCCCCGTGCGGGGCGAAGCCCTCGTCCGGGGGCGCGGGGCGGGGTCCCCGTGAGCCCTGTGCGGCCCGGCCCCGGGACGCGACCCGTCGCCCACGACCCGTATCTGCCGACCACAACCCAGCGGAGCGTCAACGCATGAGCCGAACCGTCATCCGTGGTGGCCTCGTCATCACCGCGTCCGACGAGATCCACGCCGACGTCCTGATCGAGGACGGCCGTATCGTCGCCCTCGCCGCCTCCGGTACCCCGGCCGCCGAGGCCTGGACCACCGAGAGGGTTGTCGACGCCACCGGGAAGTACGTCATCCCGGGCGGGGTCGACGCCCACACCCACATGGAGCTGCCGTTCGGCGGCACCTTCGCCTCCGACACCTTCGAGACCGGCACCCGCGCGGCCGCCTGGGGCGGCACGACGACGATCGTCGACTTCGCCGTGCAGAGCGTCGGCCACACCCTGCGCGAGGGTCTGGACGCCTGGCACGCCAAGGCCGAGGGCAACTGCGCGATCGACTACGCCTTCCACATGATCGTCTCCGACGTGAACCAGGAGACGCTCAAGGAGATGGACCTGCTGGTGGAGGAGGGCGTGACCTCCTTCAAGCAGTTCATGGCCTATCCGGGCGTCTTCTACAGCGACGACGGCCAGATCCTGCGCGCCATGCAGCGCTCCGCCGAGAACGGCGGCCTGATCATGATGCACGCGGAAAACGGTATCGCCATCGATGTCCTGGTCGAGCAGGCGCTGGCGCGCGGTGAGACCGACCCCCGCTACCACGGCGAAGTACGGAAGGCGCTGCTGGAGGCCGAGGCCACCCACCGCGCGATCAAACTCGCGCAGGTCGCCGGCGCTCCCCTCTACGTGGTGCACGTATCGGCGATGGAAGCGGTTGCGGAACTGGCCCGGGCGCGTGACGAGGGTCTGAACGTCTTCGGCGAGACCTGCCCGCAGTACCTGTTCCTGTCCACCGACAACCTCGCCGAGCCCGACTTCGAGGGCTCCAAGTACGTGTGCAGCACGCCCCTTCGCCCCAAGGAGCACCAGGCCAAGCTGTGGCAGGGCCTGCGGACCAACGACCTCCAGGTGGTGTCGACGGACCACTGCCCCTTCTGCTTCGTGGGCCAGAAGGAGCTGGGCCGGGGCGACTTCTCCAAGATCCCCAACGGTCTGCCGGGCGTCGAGAACCGTATGGACCTGCTCCACCAGGCCGTCGTCGACGGACACATCTCGCGACGCCGCTGGATCGAGATCGCCTGCGCCACCCCGGCGCGCATGTTCGGCATGTACCCGAAGAAGGGCACCATCGCCCCGGGCGCCGACGCGGACGTCGTCATCTACGACCCGCACGCCGAGCAGACCGTCTCCGCCGAGACCCACCACATGAACGTCGACTACTCGGCGTACGAGGGCAAGCGCATCACCGGCCGCGTCGAGACGGTCCTCTCGCGCGGCGAGCCCGTCATCACCGAGCGGGAGTACACCGGTCGCGCCGGTCACGGTGTCTACACCCCGCGCTCCACCTGTCAGTACCTCACCTAGGAGTGGCGCCATGGACTTCGGACTCGTCCTGCAGACCGACCCGCCGGCCTCGAAGGTCATCAGCCTGATGCAACGGGCCGAGCACAACGGCTTCACCTACGGATGGACCTTCGACTCGGCCGTGCTCTGGCAGGAGCCGTTCGTGATCTACAGTCAGATCCTCTCGAACACCAGCAGGTTGACGGTCGGACCGATGGTCACCAACCCGGGCACCCGCACCTGGGAGGTCACCGCCTCCACCTTCGCCACCCTCAACGACATGTTCGGCAACCGCACCGTGTGCGGCATCGGCCGCGGCGACTCCGCGATGCGCGTCGCGGGCCGCAAACCCAACACCCTGGCCCGGATCAGCGAGGCCATGAAGGTCATCCGCGCCCTCGGCCGCGGCGACGAGGCCGACCTCGGCGGCACGGTGATCAGGTTCCCGTGGATCAAGCCGGGCGCCGAACTCCCCGTCTGGATGGCCGCGTACGGGCCCAAGGCGTTGAAGATGACCGGCGAGGAGGCCGACGGGTTCATCCTCCAGCTCGCCGACCTGTACCTCACCGAGTACATGGTCAAGGCCGTGAAGGACGCCGCCGTCGCCGCCGGCCGCGACCCCGCCGAGGTGAAGATCTGCGTCGCCGCCCCGGCGTACGTCACCGAGGACGACTCGCCCGAGGCGCTCGCCCACGCCCGTGACCAGTGCCGCTGGTTCGGCGGCATGGTCGGCAACCATGTGGCCGACCTGGTCTCCAAGTACGGCGAGCACTCCGCCGCCGTACCCGACGAACTCACCGACTACATCAAGGCACGCGAGGGCTACGACTACTCGCACCACGGCCGCGCCGACAACCCGGACACCCAGTTCGTGCCCGACGATATCGTCGACCGGTTCTGCCTCATCGGCCCGGTCGAGAAGCACATCGAGAAGCTGAACGCGCTGCGCGAGCTGGGCGTCGACCAGTTCGCCGTCTACGACATGCACGACGCGCAGGAGGCCACCATCGACGCCTACGGCACCCAGGTGATCCCCGCCCTCAACAGCTGAACCGCAGCCGGTAGTTGATGTCCGGTCAGTTACCGGCTCCCCCAGACCCCCCTTCCCGCCGTTCCGGGGAGGGGGCCCAGGGCGCCTTCCCGCGCACCCCCCTCGGTACCGCCCGCACGGCCTCTCCCGTCCCACCTCGTTCGATTGGCCTGCCCATGACCGACACCGCTCCCACGGCCATACCGCCGACCTCACAAGTCACCCTCGCCGACGGCCGGGTGGAGATCGCCCCTGGTTCGCCGCCGCCCAGTGGCCCCTACGCCAACGAGGACCTGCTGCCGGTCCCCGTCGAGAAGCGCACCTGGACCACGTACAACTTCTCCGCGCTCTGGGTCGGCATGGCCCACAACACGGCCTCGTGGACCCTCGCCTCCGGCCTGATCGCCGTCGGCATGGACTGGAAGCAGGCGGTGTTCACCATCGCCCTCGCCAACCTGATCGTGCTGGTGCCGATGCTGCTCACCGGGCACGCGGGACCGAAGTACGGCATCCCCTTCCCGGTCTTCGCCCGCGCCTCCTTCGGCATCCGCGGCGCCAACCTCCCCGCTGTCGTACGGGCGTTGGTGGCGTGCGGCTGGTTCGGCATCCAGACCTGGATCGGCGGCGAGGCGATCTACTTCCTGGCCGGAAAGCTGATCGGCAACGGCTGGAGCGAGGCCGGTCGGTTCGGCGGCCACCCCTGGACCATGTGGCTGTCGTTCGCGATCTTCTGGGCGCTCCAGGTCGCGATCATCTACCGGGGCATGGAGACGATCCGCCGCTTCGAGAACTGGGCGGCGCCCTTCGTCCTCGTCGGCGCGCTCGTGATGCTGATCTGGATGAGCAACAAGGCAGGCGGTTTCGGCCCGCTGCTCGACCAGCCCTCCAAGCTCGGCTGGGGCGCCGACTTCTGGAAGCTGTTCTGGCCGTCCCTCATGGGCATGATCGGCTTCTGGTCGACGCTGTCGCTGAACATCCCCGACTTCACGCGGTACGGAAAGTCGCAGAAAGCGCAGACCTGGGGACAGGCCCTCGGCCTGCCCACGACGATGACGCTCTTCGCGCTCCTGTCGGTGATGGTCACCTCCGGTTCACAGGCCGTGTACGGCGAGACGATCTGGGATCCGGTACAGCTCGCCGCGAAGACGGACAACGTCGTGGGCCTGCTGTTCGCGCTGGTGACCGTGCTGGTGGCGACCCTGTCCGTGAACATCGCGGCCAACCTGGTCTCGCCGGCCTTCGACTTCTCCAACATCGCGCCCCGGAGAATCAGTTTCCGCACCGGTGCGCTCGTCACCTGCGTGCTCGGTGTGCTGATCTTCCCCTGGAAGCTGTACTCCGACCCGGAGGGCTACATCTTCACCTGGCTCGGCCTGGTCGGCGGTCTGCTCGGCACGGTCGCCGGCATCCTCATCGCCGACTACTGGATCCTGCGCCGCGGCAAGCTCGACCTGACCGACCTGTACCGGACGGGCGGCCGTTACTGGTACACCGCCGGCTGGAACTGGCGGGCTGTCGTCGCCTTCGTGGTGGGCGGTGTCCTCGCCGTCGGCGGCGCGAGCTTCGCGCCGCTGATCGACGGCCGTCCCGTCGAGGCGCTGGAGCCGCTGGCCGACTACGGCTGGGCGGTGGGTCTGGGCACCTCGATGGCGCTCTACCTGGCGCTGATGCTGCTGAGAGGACGTGACGAGGCCACCGTGTGACACAGGAGGAACGACGGCAGGGCGGTGGCGGGTGAGAGAACCCCGCCACCGCCCTGTTCCGGTTCCGGTTCCGGGGCAGCCTGCTCCCGGGCAGCCTCAGTTCACCGCGGCGGCCTTCAACGAAGCAACCGCTTCCTTCGCCGCCTTGATCGCACCCTTGTTGATCTCGTCCGTGCTCGGAGCCTTCTTCGACTCGAAGTCGCTGCCGTTGTAGGTAACGACGACAAGCGCATTCGAAACGCGCGCGATCACGGTGCCCTCACGGGTCTGCTGCTTGTCCTCCGTGGTCAGGTTCACCACCGAGTAGCCCTCGTCCCCGAGCCCCGGAACGGCCCCGCCGCCGCCCTTCTCCGTGGTGCGCTCCTTGTACGAGGTGGCGGCGGCCTCGTCGGACTCCGTCAGCTCGAAAGAGACGTCCAGCCAGCGGTACTCGTACCCCTTGAGGGCGTTCCAGGAGCAGGTGCGGCGCAGGGAGGTGTCCGTCGACGGAATCTCCTTGCCCGCCGTCTTCGCCGCCGGCACCAGCGAACTCACCGTCTTGGCGGCCACACTCGTGCAGGGCGCGGGCGCGGCGCCGTACGTCTTCGTCACCGCCGTCGAGGACGGCGCGGACGACTCGGAGCGGGGCTTCTGCGTGTCCTTGGCCGCGGTGTCCTTCGCTGAGTCGGTCGGACCGGACGACATCGCCCAGCCCGCGCAGGCGAGCACGATGACCGGGGTCAGTCGCGCGGTGAGGGCGAGCGGCAGTGGCAGAGAACGCACGGCGCACTTTCGTGGGGGACGGTGCGGACGAGGTCCACGATGCGGACGGGGACGCCAGTTTCACACGACTGCCTGTGGGGCGAAAGGCCGAACTCGCTCCGTGGTGGCGCGGTGACAGGGGAGCGCGGATTTCCCGCCACGGCGGGCGGCACGCCCTGCCCTGGATGCTCCCCAGGCGTCGGCAGGCCCGCTCCCCGGTCAGCCGGCCGTACGGTCCGTAGGCCGCCGCACCTGCTCCTCGAGACGCCGCAGGCTGGTGTCCAGGGCCTCGCTCACGGCCTTCTCGCCCGGATCGTGCCCGGCGTCGAAGAACGACAGATGCACCGTCACCTCGCTGGTGTCGCTGCCGATGCCGGCCACCTGGAGCCAACCCGTGTAGCTGCCCTGGTCGCGGGTGCCCCATTCCAGCCGCATCTGCTCGCGCCGCGCGCGCAACAGGGCCGAGGTGTCCTCGTCGGTACGGTCCTCGTGCACCGTGACGGCGGGCAGGTCCCCGGCTTCGACGTGCAGGGCGTCCGGCAGCCAGGCGTCCATCCGGCCGAAGTCGGCGGCCCGGTCGAAGACGCGCTCGGGCGGTGCGGGCATGGTGCGTGAACGTTCGTACTCGGTCATCGTCGGTACCGTCCTCGGCTCGGGTACGTACAGCGGATCGCGCGTCCGGCCGGCCCGGACGCGAGGTCGGGCCGCACCGTCCGCCGGGGCCGCGCGGCGAGCCACTGGGCCGGCCCGCGACCTCGGCGGGCGTGTCGACGCGGTGGCCCCTAGTCGTTGCCGAAGATGGCCTTCTGCACGTCGTTAGGACCGTCGAACTTCTTCGTCCCCGCGTGCGACAGCTTGTCGACGACCTTCTCGTCGGCGCCGTTGTCGCGGGCCAGGGAGACGAGGTCGTCGCGGCTGGCGGGGTATTCGGCGCCCTTCAGTGCCTTCTGCACATCGATCGGGCTCATGTCGGCCATGGCAGCCTCCTGACGTACGTCGGCGCAGGCGGACCCGCGCGTGGATGCTCCCGGGTACCCAGCGCCGGGAGCGGAAATCGGCCGGCGAGATCGACGGCCGGACCGAAGCGCGCGGGCGGTTCGCGCCGCGGCGGCCGGGGGTACGATCCGGGGCGCTGATCCGACCGGCTGTCACGTCGACGAAGAGGTGAGAAGTGCCGTTCACCACCCGGCCCACGCTCCAGGGCACCTTCGGCATGGTGTCCTCCACCCACTGGCTGGCCTCCCAGTCGGCGATGGCCGTCCTGGAGGACGGCGGCAACGCCTACGACGCCGCCGTGGCCGGAGCCTTCGTGCTGCACGTCGTCGAACCCCACCTCAACGGCCCCGCCGGCGAGGTCCCCGTCCTGCTCGCCCCCGCGGGCGGCGCGGTGCGCGTGCTGTGCGGGCAGGGCGTCGCCCCGGCCGGCGCGACCGTCGCCCACTACCGGGGCCTCGGACTGGACCTCGTCCCCGGCACCGGCCCCCTCGCGGCAGCCGTCCCCGGCGCCTTCGACGCCTGGATGCTCCTGCTGCGCGACCACGGCACCAAGTCCCTCGACGACGTCCTCACGTACGCCATCGGGTACGCCGAGCACGGGCACGCGCCTGTGGAGAACGTCGGCGCGACCGTCGAGACCGTACGCGCGCTGTTCGAGACCGAGTGGACCTCCTCGGCGGACGTCTACCTGCCCGGCGGCGAGGCGCCCCGCCCCGGCCGCCTGCTGCGCAACCCCGCTCTCGCCGCCACCTGGAAGCGGCTCCTCGCCGAGACCGCCGGCGCGGGCGGACGGGAGGCCCGTATCGAGGCGGCGCGGGAGGTCTGGCGGACCGGATTCATCGCCGAGGCCCTCGTCCGCCAGGCACAGCGCCCCACCCTGGACACCAGCGGCGCGCACCACACCGGCACGCTCACGGCCGCCGACCTCGCCGGCTGGTCCGCGACCTACGAGGCGCCGGCGACGTACGACTGGAACGGCTGGACCGTCTGCAAGGCAGGCCCCTGGAGCCAGGGCCCGGTCCTCCTCCAGCAGCTCGCCCTCCTCCCGCCCGAGCTGCCCGCCCACGGCTCCGCCGACTACGTCCACCTCCTCGTCGAGGGCTGCAAGCTCGCCATGGCCGACCGGGAGGCCTGGTACGGCGACGCGGCCGAGGTCCCGCTCGGCGAGCTGCTCTCGGCGCCGTACAACGCCGGCCGGCGCGCGCTGATCGGCGACAAGGCGTCGTACGAGCTGCGGCCGGGCAGCCCCGGCGGACGCGAGCCCCGGCTGAGCGCCCACGCGCGCGTGGTGGCCACGGACGAGCCCGGCTTCAGCCCCATGGGCGCCGGTGAGCCGACCGTCGCGAAGCGTCCGACGTCGCCGGTGCCGGGGGAGCCGGAGACCGCCGCGGACGGGGCCACCCGCGGCGACACCTGCCACCTCGACGTCGTCGACCGCTGGGGCAACATGGTCGCGGCCACACCCAGCGGCGGCTGGCTCCAGTCCAACCCGGTCGTGCCCGAGCTGGGCTTCCCGCTCGGCACCCGGCTGCAGATGACCTGGCTGGAGGAGGGCCTGCCGAACTCCCTCACCCCCGGCCGCCGCCCCCGCACGACCCTCACGCCCTCGCTCGCCCTGCGCCACGGCGTCCCGGTCCTCGCCTTCGGCACCCCCGGCGGCGACCAGCAGGACCAGTGGCAGCTGCACTTCCTCCTCGCCGTCGCCCTTCGCGCGCGCGTGCGCGGCGGCCTCGACCTCCAAGGCGCGATCGACGCCCCGAACTGGCACAACGACGCCTTCCCCGGCTCCTTCTACCCGCGCGGCATGCGGCCGGGCAGCGTGACCGTGGAGTCCCGCATGCCGCACCCCGTCGTCGAGGACCTGCGCGGGCGCGGCCATGACGTGGCCGTCGCCGACGCGTGGTCCGAGGGCCGCCTGTGTGCGGTCGCCCGCGATCCGGAGACCGGAATCCTGTCGGCGGCGGCGAACCCACGGGGGATGCAGGGGTACGCGGTGGGGCGCTGAGGAAGGGGGTGGGGAAGGGGGGAAGGGTGCTTCCGTCTCCTCTTCATCTTCATCCCGATTCCACCCGGTGTGCACCGGCGGGGCGGGAATTGTCAGTGGGGCGTGTTCTCATGGAGACATGATCGGAGACACGGAAACCATCGACGAGTTTCTCGCCCGCCACGCCGGTGATGTGGAGGAAGCGGTCCGCAAGGCCGCCGCCGCGGAGATCATGCCGCGCTTCCGGCAGCTCGCCGCGCACGAGGTGGATCAGAAGGCCGGGCCGCACGACCTGGTCACGGATGCCGACCGCAACGCGGAGCTGTATCTCACCGAGGCCCTCGCCGCCCTGCTGCCCGGCTCGGTCGTCGTCGGCGAGGAGGCGGTGCACGCCAACCCGGCCAGTTACGAGGCGATACAGGGCGACGCCCCGGTGTGGATCGTGGACCCGGTCGACGGCACACGGCAGTTCGTCCACGGCGACGACGGCTTCTGCACCCTGGTCGCGCTCGCCCTGCACGGCGTCGTGCTGGCCTCCTGGACGTACGCCCCCGTCCGCGACCAACTGGCCACCGCCGTGCGCGGCGGCGGCGCCTTCCTGGACGGCGAGCGGCTGTTCGCCGGTCCGCCCGCTCCCGGCCGCGACCTCATGGTGGCGACCTCCCACCCCGACTACACCACCGACGACCAGAAGCGCGCCCTGCTCGGCCTGCGGACGGACGGCGTCGCCCCACGCCCGTGCGGCTCGGCCGGTCTGGAGTATCTCGCCATAGCCCGGGGCGAGTTGGACGCCACGGCCTTCTCCTGGGAGGCCGCCTGGGACCACGCGGCGGGCCTGCTGCTGGTCGAGGAGGCGGGCGGCGCCCATCTCACCGTCACCGGCGAGCCGTTCAGGATCACGGGCGGCAACACCCTGCCGTTCACGGCAGCCCGGGACGCGGCGACGGCACGGCGGGTGACGGGCCTGCTGTCCGGCACACGCCCCTGACCCCTGCCCGCGTTCACGCCCGCACCCATGCCCCGCGCGCACGTCCCACGCCCAGTTCCACCGCGCCGCCGACGCTGTCGTACCCCCGGCATATCCTGAGCCCGGAGGCCGCCGGCCGACGAAGGGGTCCAGGTGTCGTCGATGCTCGATGTCGTCGTGGTGGGAGCGGGGCCGAACGGCCTGACCGCCGCCGTGGAGCTGGCCCGGCGCGGCTTCTCCGTGGCCCTCTTCGAGGCCAGGGACACGGTGGGCGGGGGCGCCCGCACCGAGGAGCTCACCCTCCCCGGCTTCCGCCACGACCCGTGCTCCGCCGCGCACCCCCTGGGCATCAACTCACCCGCGTTCCGCGCTCTGCCCCTCGAGCGGTACGGCCTCGAATGGCTGCACTCCGAGCTGGCCATGGCACACCCCTTCCCCGACGGCAGCGCGGCCGTGCTGTCCCGTTCGGTCGCCGAGACGGCCGCCTCCTTCGGCCCCCGTGACGCGGGCGCGTACCGCAGGCTCGTCGAACCGTTCCTGCCCAGGTGGGACGCACTGGCCCGGGACTTCATGTCCCTGCCGCTGACGGCCCTGCCGCGCGACCCGGTCACCCTCGCCCGCTTCGGCCTGGTCGGCCTGCCCCCGTCCACCTGGCTGACCCGCCGCTTCCGCGACGAGAAGGCCAAGACCCTCTTCGCCGGACTCGTCGCCCACGTCATGGCCCCCCTCGGCGGCTTCGCCACCGGCGCGGTCGGCCTGGTCTTCGCGCTCGCCGGGCACGCCCGCGGCTGGCCGGTGGCCCGCGGCGGCTCCCAGGCCGTCTCGGACGCCCTGGCCGGCTATCTGAAGGACCTCGGCGGCGCCATCCACACCGACTACGAGGTCAAGCGCCTCGACGACCTTCCCCCGGCCCGCGCCTATGTCTTCGACACCTCGCCCACCGCCCTCGCCCGCATCGCCGGCCTCGGCCGCTATTACGAGCGCTACAGGTACGGCGCCGGCGTCTACAAGATCGACTACGCGCTCGACGGCCCGGTCCCCTGGACCGCCGAGGAGGCCCGTCGCGCCACCACGGTCCAGGTCGGCGCGGACAGCGCGGAGATCGGCGCCGCCCTGCGCGCCGCCTCCCGGCAGGGCCGCCCACCGGAGAAGCCGTTCATGATCACGGTGCAGCCCGGGGTCGTCGACCCCACCCGCGCCCCGGCCGGCAAGCACGTCTTCTGGGCGTACGCCCATGTACCCAACGGCTGGACCGGCGACCTCACCGACACCATGGAACGCCAACTGGAGCGCTTCGCGCCGGGGTTCCGCGACCGCGTCCTCGCCCGCGCCGTCGCCGGCCCCGCCGAACTCGCCGCCCGCAACGCCAACTACGTCGGCGGCGACATCGGCACCGGCGCGGCCTCCGGCCTCCAGCTCCTGCTGCGCCCCAGGCTCTCCCTGTTCCCGTACTCCACCCCGCACCCGGCCGTCTTCATCTGCTCCTCGGCCACCCCGCCCGGCCCCGGCGTCCACGGCATGTCGGGACACAACGCGGCCAAGGCGGTCTGGCGGAAGTTGCGGCAGCAGCCATAGCAGCCATAGCGGCCATAGCAGCCGCAGCGCCGTCGTCACAGGGCCACAGGGTTCGCTGAGAGAGGGCAACCGTCATGACCGCCATCACCTTCGTGCGGGGCGACATCACCGCGCAGGCCGTGGACGCCGTCGTCAACGCCGCGAACTCCTCACTGCTGGGCGGCGGCGGCGTCGACGGCGCCATCCACCGCCGCGGCGGACCCGCCATCCTCGAGGACTGCCGCAAACTGCGCGCCTCCCACTACGGCAGAGGCCTGCGCACCGGCCAGGCGGTCGCCACCACCGCCGGCCGGCTCCCCGCCCGCTGGGTGATCCACACCGTCGGCCCCCGCTACAGCACCGAGGAGGACCGCTCGGAGCTGCTGGCCTCCTGCTACCGCGAGTCGCTGCGCGTCGCCGACGAGCTGGGCGCCCGCACGGTCGCCTTCCCCGCCGTGTCCGCCGGCATCTACGGCTGGCCCCTGGACGACGCCGCACGGATCGCCGTGGAGACCGTACGGGCGACGCCGACCGCCGTCGAGGAGATCAGGTTCGTCCTCTTCGACGAGCAGGCGTACACGGCGTTCGCCGCACGACCGGTCTGAGGGAGAACCGCCGGCTCCTCGAACCGTTCCAGGGGACCGCACCCCGACGCCACCACACCCACCACCGCCGGTGACGGCCGCCACGAGCTCGTTGCCGGGGGCTCGCCTGCCGCGGCCGGCCTCGCTCTTCGTGCGCGCGGGCCGTGATCGGTCGGGGCCGAGGGCTCCCCGCGGGCCGCGGCGCGTACCCTGGCGGTGACTCGGCAGGACGCCCCGAACGCGGCTCAGGCTGCCGCGGACCGCGTCCGGTGCCCGGCGGGGACCCTCGTACAGGCCGCCGTACGGCAACCCGCTCACATTCGCCCTCCGACTGCTGTGCGCCGGGATTAACCCCCGGCGGCCGGTCCGGGAGACACCTGTGTAATGCACGGTTCGTACCGTCGCAGAAGGCTCGCAGCGGCTCTCACCAGGCCGATCGTCAGAAAGAAGGGGGCGCCCGTGGCCCTGCCGGACCCGCGGACCGACAGCACGACGAAGGTGCGCACGGTCTGCTCGTACTGCGGTGTCGGCTGCGGCCTGGTCCTCGACGTCGGCCGCGGCCCGGACGGACGCCGTACGGTCCTGAAGGCGTCCGGCGACAAGGAGCACCCGGCGAACCTCGGCCGGCTGTGCACCAAGGGCGCGACCACCGCAGACCTGCTCGCCGCACCGGGCCGGCTCATCACCGCCCTGGTCCGCCCGGACCGCGGCGAGGAACCCGAGCCGACACCCGTCGACGCGGCCGTTGCCGAGACCGCCCGCCGGCTACGGGCGATCGTCGACGAGCACGGCCCCGACGCGGTCGCCCTCTACGTCTCCGGCCAGATGAGCCTCGAAGCGCAGTACCTCGCGAACAAGCTGGTAAAGGGTTACCTACGCAGCAACCAGATCGAGTCCAACTCGCGGCTGTGCATGGCGAGCGCGGGAACCGGTTACAAACTGTCTCTGGGCGCGGACGGGCCGCCGGGCTCGTACGAGGACCTCGACCGGGCGGACGTCTTTCTCGTCATCGGTTCCAACATGGCCGACTGCCATCCGATCCTCTTCCTGCGGATGATGGACCGGGTCAAGGCGGGCGCCAAACTGATCGTCGTCGACCCGCGCCGCACCGCCACCGCCGCCAAGGCCGACCTGTTCCTGCAGGTCAGGCCGGGCACCGACCTCGCCCTGCTCAACGGCCTCCTCCACCTCCTGCACGAGAACGGGCACACCGACCCCGCCTTCATGGCCGCGTACACCGAGGGCTGGGAGGCGATGCCGGAGTTCCTCGCCGACTACCCGCCGGCAACCGTTTCCCACATCACCGGCATCCCCGAGGCCGACCTGCGCGAGGCGGCCCGGCTGATCGGCGAGGCCGGGGAGTGGACCAGTTGCTGGACGATGGGCCTGAACCAGTCCACGCACGGCACCTGGAACACCAACGCGCTGGTCAACCTCCACCTCGCCACCGGCAAGATCTGCCGCCCCGGCAGCGGCCCCTTCTCCCTCACCGGCCAGCCCAACGCGATGGGCGGCCGTGAGATGGGTTACATGGGACCCGGCCTGCCCGGACAGCGGTCCGTGCTCGTCGACGCCGACCGGGCCTTCGTCGAGGACCAGTGGGGGCTGGAGCCCGGCACGATCCGCGCCGACGGCGTCGGCAAGGGAACCGTCGAGATGTTCCAGAAGATGGCCGACGGCGACATCAAGGCCTGCTGGATCATCTGCACCAACCCCGTCGCCTCCGTGGCCAACCGCCGCACGGTCATCGAGGGCCTGGAGGCCGCCGAGTTCGTCGTCGCGCAGGACGTCTTCTCGGAAACCGAGACAAACGCTTACGCCGACGTTGTCCTGCCCGCCGCGCTGTGGACCGAGTCCGAGGGCGTCCTCGTCAACAGCGAGCGCAACCTCACCCTCGCCCGGCCCGCCGCCGACCCGCCCGGCGAGGCCACGGCCGACTGGCGGCTGATCGCGGCCGTCGCCCGCGCGATGGGTTACGAGAACGGTTTCTCGTACGACAGCGCCGAGCAGATCTTCGAGGAGATCAAGCGCTTCCACAACCCGCAGACCGGCTACGACCTGCGCGGAGTGACCTACGAGCGGCTGCGCGCCACCCCTGTTCAGTGGCCGGCCGCCACCGCCGACGGCCCCGACCGCAACCCCGTCCGGTACGTCGAAGAGGACGGCTCGCTCACCTTCCCCACCCCGAGCGGCCGTGCCGTCTTCCACCCCCGGCCGCATGTCCCGCCCGCCGAGATGCCGGACGACGACTACCCGTTCGTGCTCAACACCGGCCGGCTCCAGCACCAGTGGCACACGCTGACCAAGACGGCGAAGGTGGCCAAGCTCAACAAGCTCGATCCGGGCCCCTTCGTCGAGGTGCACCCCGAGGACGCGGCCGGGCTCGGCATCGCCGACGGCGACTCGGTGGAGGTCGCCTCGCGGCGCGGCCGGGCGGTGCTGCCCGCCGTCGTCACCGACCGGGTCCTGCCCGGTTCCTGCTTCGCGCCCTTCCACTGGAACGACCTGTTCGGCGAGTACCTCAGCGTCAACGCCGTGACCAGCGACGCCGTCGACCCGCTGTCCTTCCAGCCGGAGCTGAAGGTGTGCGCGGTGTCGCTGAGCAAGGTGTCCACGCCGGTGAGCGTGCAGATACCCGGCACCTCCCCGGCGCGGACTCCGGCCGTCGAACCGACCGCGGTCCACCCCGCTGCCGCGACCTCGCCTCTCTCCGTCTCCGACCCCGCTGCTTCCACGGCCGCCGCCGTGTTCGGTCTGGAACCCGCCCCGCCGCCCGTCCTGACCGAGCGGGAACGGCAGTATCTGGTCGGGTTCCTCGCCGGGATCCCGGCCGGTGCGCCCGGCGTGCCGGTCCTGCCGCCGGACGCGCCCTTCAGCACCGAGCACGCCCTCTGGGTCAACGGCACCCTCGCCGGGATGTACTCCCGTGCCGACACCGGTGCGGGTACCGGTACCCGCAGCGCGCCGCAGCGGCCCGCTGGACGCCGGGTGGTGATCCTGTGGGCCTCCCAGACCGGCAACGCCGAGGAGGTCGCCGCCGCCACCGCCGACCGGGTCGTGGCGGGCGGTCACACCGCCTCCCTCGTCGCCATGGACGAGGCCGACCCCGCCGCGCTGCCCTCCGACGCCGATCTCCTGCTGATCACCAGCACCTTCGGCGACGGCGACGCCCCCGACAACGGCGCCGGTTTCTGGGACGGCCTGGCCGACCTGGACGCCGGACGCCTGACCGGCCGCCGCTACGCCGTCCTCGCCCTCGGCGACTCCTCCTACGACGACTTCTGCGGACACGGACGCCGACTGGACCACCGCATGGACGAGCTGGGCGCCGTACGGCTGGCGCCCCGCACGGACTGCGAACCGGACTACGAGCCGCAGGCGGACGCCTGGCTGGACCAGGTGCTCACCGCGCTCAAGGAGGCGGAGCCCGAGGCGGGCGGGGGAGCGGCGGGAGCCGGGGAGACGGTACGACCCGTGTCGGCGGCCGTGCAGCTCGCGCCCGCCGCACCGGCCGCGCCTTCGCCGTCCGTCGTCGCAGGCACGCGGCGGTCGGGGCGCCCCGCTGCCGTCACCGCCCGCCTGGTCGGCAACCGGTTGCTGAGTCTGCCGGGTTCCGGCAAGGAGGTACGCCGCTTCACCTTCGACACCCGCGACAGCGAGACCCCGCTCGTCTACGAGGCCGGCGACGCCCTCGGCGTACGTCCTCTCAACTCGCCTGAGCTGGTGGCGGAATGGCTGGTAGCAACCGGTCTCGACGCGCCTGCGCGGGTGCGGCTGAACGGTGTCGGCGAGGTCGGCCTCGACGAGGCACTGCTGCGCCACCTCGACATCACCCGGATCACCCCCGCCCTGCTGCGTTTCACCGCCGACCGCATCCGCGACCCGCGTGAACTGCGCAAGCTGCTGCGCCCGGACAACAAGGGCGAGCTGGCGAAATGGTCCTGGGGGCGGCAGGCCGTGGACGTGGCCGCCGAGTTCGGGGTGCGGGCCGGGGCGCAGGAGTGGGTCGAGGTGCTCGGACGGCTCCAGCCGCGCCTGTACTCCATATCGTCGAGCCCGCTCACCGACCCCCACCTCGTTTCGCTCACCGTTTCCGTAGTGCGTTACGAGAACCTGGCCGGCCGCCCCCGGCAGGGCGTCTGTTCGCCCTTCCTCGCCGACGCCGGGCCGGGCACCGAGGTGCCGGTGCACGTGCAGCGCTCGCCGCACTTCCGGCCGCCCGCCGATCCGGCGACGCCGATGGTGATGGTGGGGCCCGGCACCGGGGTGGCGCCCTTCGTCGGCTTCCTGGAGGAGCGGCGGGCCCGCGGCCACCGGGGACCGAACTGGCTGTTCTTCGGTGAGCAGCAGCGGGCAACCGACTTCTACTACGAGGAGGAACTGACCGCCCTGCTCGCCGACGGCACCCTGGAACGCCTGGACACCGCTTTCTCCCGCGACCAGCGCGCCAAGATCTATGTGCAGGACAGGATGCGGGAGCACGGCTCCCAACTGTGGTCCTGGCTGCGGGACGGCGCCCACTTCTACGTCTGCGGGGATGCCTCCCGCATGGCCAGGGACGTCGACCAGGCCCTGCGCGACATCGCCGTCGTCCACGGCGGTCTGGGGGAGGCGGAGGCGGCGGCGTACGTCAAGCAGTTGGCCGCCGACAAACGGTATGTACGGGACGTCTACTGACGGTCGTCACCCACGGTGATCCTCGTCAAGTCACGTTGCGCCGAGTTGAGTTGATATTCGGCCAACTTCGGCGCGCCCCTGTTCGGTTTCTCAACAGTAACGGACAAGATCTGACGCACCCTCTGTCCCGTGCAGCCGCACGGTTCGCCCCGAGGAAGGTCATGGTCATGTCGCACCCGCACGTGTCGTCCATGGACCGGCCGGACCGCCCCCAGCGGGTGGTCGTCAGCCGTCGTCGTCTCCTCGAGGGATCGGCCGCCGTGGTCGGCGCGCTCACCCTCTCCACCTCCGTCACCGGCCGCCGCGCCGCCGCCGCGGAGACGACCCCGGAATGGAACGGTCACCTCGACGTCTTCCGGCTCGGCACCGAACCACCCCACACCACCCTCACGCCGTACGCGAACGTCGCCCAGGCCCTCGCCGCCGACCGCACCCGCTCCCCGTACCGGCTCAGCCTGGACGGAACCTGGAAGTTCGCGCACGCCGACCGCCCCGACGACCGCGACGCCGACTTCCACCGCACCGACCTCGACGACAGCGCCTGGGAGACCCTCCCCGTGCCGTCCGTCTGGCAGATGCACGGCTACGACCGCCCGATCTACCTCAACATCACCTACCCGTACTGGGGTCCCAACGGTCAGGGCGAGGACCCGCAGCCGCCGGCCGCGCCCACCCGGTACAACCCCGTCGGCCAGTACCGGCGTACCTTCACCGTGCCGGGGAACTGGGCCGGGCGACGGACGTTCCTGCACTTCGAGGGCGTCAAGTCGGCGCACTACGTGTGGATCAACGGTCATCTCGTGGGCTACCACGAGGACTCCTTCACCCCCGCCGAGTACGACATCACCGAGCATCTGAAGCCCGGCACCAACCAGATCGCCGTGGAGGTCTACCGCTACTCGGACGGCGACTGGCTGGAGGACCAGGACATGATCCGGCTGAGCGGCATCTTCCGCTCGGTCCACCTGTTCTCCACCCCCGCCGTCCACCTGCGCGACTTCAAGCTGGACACCCCGCTCGGCGCCGACCACACCACCGCGGAGCTGGCGGTGACGGCGAGCGTGCGGGACTACGCGGGCGGATCCGGTGGGCGGTATACCGTCGACACCCTTCTGTATGACGCCGACGGGCATCCCGTCTGGCGCCGGCCGCTCCGGCAGAGCGTCGATCTCGCCTCCGGCGGAGAGGTGTCCGTACGGGCCGCGAAGGCCGTTCCCTCACCCCGCCTCTGGTCCGCCGAGGACCCCTACCTCTACACCGCCGTCCTGCAACTGCGCGACCCCGCCGGAAAGGTGATCGAAACCCTTTCCCACCGCGTCGGACTGCGCGAGTTCGCTCTCAAGGACGGGCTGATGCGCATCAACGGCCGCCCCGTCTCCTTCCGCGGCACCAACCGGCACGAGATGCACCCCGCCCGCGGCACCGCCCTCACCCGCGCCGACATGATCCAGGACATCGAGATCATCAAGCGGCTGAACATGAACTCCGTCCGCACCTCGCACTACCCCAACAACACGCAGTGGTACGAACTCGCCGACGAGTACGGCCTCTACCTCGTCGACGAGACCAACCTCGAGACCCACGGCATCCGCTCCGAGTATCCCGGCGACCACCCCGACTGGACGGCCGCCTGCGTGGCCCGCGCCAAGAACATGGTCCACCGCGACAAGAACCACGCATCGGTGGTCATCTGGTCCCTCGGCAACGAGGCCGGCGGCGGCAGCACCTTCACCGCCATGTACGACTGGATCCGCTCCTACGACCCCACCCGCGTCATCCAGTACGAGGGCGACGACCGGCCCGGCATCAGCGACATCCGCTCCGAGATGTACGACAGCCCCCAACGTGTCGAGCAGCGGGCGAAGGACACCGCCGACACCCGGCCGTACGTCATGATCGAATACAGCCACGCGATGGGGAACTCCACCGGCAACTTCAAGAAGTACTGGGACCTCGTCCGCCGCTACGACGTCCTCCAGGGCGGCTGGATCTGGGACTTCGTCGACCAGTCCCTCAACTGGCCGACCTCCGCGCGCACGTTGTTCACCGAGACCGGGCCCGCCCGGCTGCGGGGTGAACTCATGGCGTCCAGCGGCACCTTCGACCGAGAGCAGGGCGTCTCCGGCGCCACCGTCTTCGCCCGCGACCCCCGCCTCGACCTGACCGGCTCCCTCACCCTGGAAGCCTGGGTAACCCCCCGCTACACCGGTTACCACCAGCCGATCATCGCCAAGGGCGACACCCAGTACGCCCTGAAGCAGAGCGACCGGACGCTGGAGTTCTTCATCTACGGCGGCGGCCAGTGGATCACCACGACCTGGACCGTCCCCGAGGACTGGACCGGCCGCGAACACCACATCGCGGGCGTCTTCGACGCGGACGCCGGCTCCCTCACCCTGTACGTCGACGGCGTGCCGCGGGCCACCCGCACCACCACCCGCCGCCCCAGCAACAACACCGCGCCCCTCGCGCTCGGCAACGACACCGACAACCACACCCGCGAGTTCAGCGGCAGCATCCGCCGTGCCCGCGTCTACGCCCGCGCACTGACCGCGGCCGAACTCGCCGCGGACGGCCGCGGTCCCGGCGACGACGGCGTGCGCTTCTGGTTCGACGCGGCGACCGTCGCCGTCGACGAGAAGCAGCCGCGCGAGGAGACCTTCCTCGCCTACGGCGGCGACTGGGGCGACCTCCCCAACGACGGCAGCTTCGTCGCCGACGGTCTCCTCACCGCGGACCGCGGCCTCACCGGAAAGGCCGCCGAGGTCAAGCGCGTCCACCAGGCCGTCAACGCCGCACCGGTGTCCGGCGGCACACCCGGCGCGGTCACGCTGACCAACGAATATCTCTTCACCAACCTCCGTCAGTTCAACGGCAGTTGGTCGCTCGTCGCCGACGGCAAGGTCACCCAGAAGGGCAAGCTGACCCGCGGCCAGCTCGACGTCCCGCCGCTCTCCCGCAAGGACATCACCGTCCCCCTGAAGCTGCCCACCGCACCGGCACCCGGCAGCGAGTACTTCCTCGAACTGTCCTTCACCCTCAAGGAGTCCACCCTCTGGGCCAGGGCGGGTTTCGAGGTGGCGCGGCAGCAGCTCCCGATCGACGCGGGCAGCCGGGCCGTGACTCCCGTGCCCCTCGAGGACGTTCCCGCCCTCACCCACGAGGAAGGCGACACCACCGTCACCGTCACCGGCCGGGACTTCTCCGTCACCGTCGACAAACGCACCGGCGTCATCACCTCCTTCGAGGCCGACGGCACCCGCCTCATCACCTCGGGCCCCGCGCCCAACTTCTGGCGGGCGCCCACCGACAACGACCACGGAAACGGCCAGCACACCCGCAACCAGACCTGGCGCGACGCGGGCACCCTGCGCACGGTCAACGGTGTGAGCGTGCGGGCGCTGCGCGACCGGGCCGTCGAGATCAAGGTCACCGGCACACTGCCGACCACGTCACCGTCGACGTACTCCACCACCTACACCGTTTTCGGAAACGCCGAGATCAAGGTCGACCACACACTGCACCCGGGCGCCGCGAACCTGCCGTACATCCCGGAGGTCGGGAGCATCCTGTTTCTGCCGTCCCGCCTGGAGCACGTGCACTACTACGGGCGCGGGCCCGAGGAGAACCACTGGGACCGCAACAACGGCACCGACGTGGGCCTCCACTCGGGGACGGTCAGCGGGCAGTGGACGCCGTACATCCGCCCGCAGGAGAACGGCAACAGGACCGACGTGCGCTGGGTCGCCCTCACCGACCGCGACGGCGTAGGCCTGCTCGCCACCGGTGAATCCCTGCTGGAGGTCAACGCCTCCCACTTCACGCCCGAGGACCTGTCGGTCGGCGCCCGCCACGACTACCAGCTCACCCCGCGCCCCGAGGTCGTACTGCGGCTGAACCACCGGCAGATGGGCGTCGGCGGTGACAACAGCTGGGGCGCGCACACCCACGACGAGTACAAGCTGTTCGCCGACCGGGACTACGCCTACAGCTACCGGCTGCGTCCGCTGAAGGGCGTCACGCGGGCGATGGCGGCCTCGCGAAGGCCGACGGCGACGGAGTAGCCGTAGCGGGGAGGGGCCCGTCGGAGCCGCCGCCGACGGGCCCCTCCCCATGGCGATCTCGGACACACCGTGATGATCTCTGTGGCGGTGGGCGCGGTGGAGCGGAACAATCCACCACGGAACGGGTAACGCCAACCGAGGAAGAGGAACGTCCCATGGTGGAGCAGGACGAGCGCTTCGATGTCGTCGTACTCGGCGCCGGGCCCGGCGGCTACGTCGCCGCGGTGCGCGCCGCCCAGCTGGGAAAACGCGTCGCCGTCGTGGAGGAGAAGTACTGGGGCGGCGTCTGCCTGAACGTGGGCTGCATCCCGACCAAGGCGCTCCTGCGCAACGCCGAACTCGCGCACATCTTCACCCGTGAGGCGAAGACGTTCGGGATCAAGGTCGACGGGGAGGTCTCCTTCGACTACGGCGAGGCCTACCGCCGCAGCCGCAAGGTCGCCGACGGCCGCGTCAAGGGCGTCCACTTCCTGATGAAGAAGAACAAGATCACCGAGTACGACGGCCGCGGCACGTTCCTCGATGCGCACAACCTTCAGGTAACCGGTTACGACGGGGAGACCCGCACCATCGGGTTCGAACACTGCATCATCGCCACCGGCGCCACACCCAGGCTGCTGCCCGGCACCAAGCGCAGCGCACGCGTGGTGACGTACGAGGAGCAGATCCTCGCCGAGGACCTGCCGAGGTCGATCGTCGTCGCGGGGGCCGGCGCGATCGGCATCGAGTTCGCCTACATCCTGCACAACTACGGCGTGAAGGTCACGATCGTCGAGTTCCTGGACCGGATGGCGCCGCTGGAGGACGCCGAGGTCTCCGCCGAACTGGCGAAGCAGTACCGCCGGCTGGGCATCGACGTGCTCACCTCCACCCGGGTCGAGGCGATCGACGAGTCCGGCCCGCAGGTCCGGGTCACCGTCACCGGCAAGGACGGCTCCCAGCAGGTCCTGGAGGCCGACAAGGTGCTCCAGGCCATCGGCTTCGCACCGAACGTCACCGGATACGGCCTGGAGAACACCGGGGTGACGGTCACCGAGCGCGGTGCCATCGACGTGGACGGCCACTGCCGCACCTCCGTCCCGCACATCTATGCCATCGGCGACGTCACCGCCAAGCTGATGCTCGCGCACGCCGCCGAGGCGATGGGCATCATCGCCGCCGAGACCCTCGCCGACGCGGAAACCATGGAACTCGATTACGCGATGATTCCGCGCGCCACCTTCTGCCAGCCCCAGATCGCCAGCTTCGGCTACACCGAGGCCCAGGCCCGCGACCTCGGGCATGACGTCAAGGTCGCCAAGTTCCCCTTCACCGCCAACGGCAAGTCGCACGGTCTCGGCGACACCACCGGCTTCGTGAAACTGATCAGCGACGCCAAGTACGGCGAGCTGCTCGGCGGCCACCTCATCGGGCCCGACGTCACCGAGCTGCTGCCCGAGCTGACCCTGGCCCAGCAGTGGGACCTCACCGTCCACGAGGTCGCCCGCAACGTCCACGCCCACCCGACCCTGAGCGAGGCCGTCAAGGAGGCCGTGCACGGCCTGGCCGGACACATGATCAACATGTGAGACGCCGGCGGCGGGACCGTTCACCCGGACGGCCCCGTCGCGCTCGCCCTCCCCGTACGGCCGGGATGTCCTGACATCCGGAGGACCCCGCCGGCGGACGAGGGAGAGCACCATGGCGGACGGTGGCACCCCCACGGGCGGCACGGGCGGCACGGACGCCGGGCGTGCCCGTCGTGAACGGTTACCGCACGGATGGCCTGCGGATCGGCGTCCCCGGGGCAACCCGCAGGGGGAGATCGGCACCGCCTGGTCCGTGCCGCCCGGCGGACCGCGCCCGCCGACCGTGTCCGCCCGGATCACCGGTGGTGTCGCCTTCGCCGGCACCCTGATGCTGTGCAGCGGTTTCCTCGCTTTTCTCCAGGGCATCGCGGCGATCGCGGAGGACGACATCTACGCCCGTGTCGGCTCGTACGTCTACGGGCTGAGCCTCGTCGGCTGGGGCTGGATCCACCTGGTCCTCGGCGTCCTGGTCGCCGTCACCGGCGCGGGCCTCCTCAGGGGCATGGCCCCGGCCCGCCCACCGGGCATACTCCTCGCCTCGCTCAGCCTCGTCACCCAGTTCCTGTTCCTGCCGTACGAGCCGGTGTGGTCGGTGGTGGTGATGGCGATCGACGTGCTCGTCATCCGGGCCCTGGCGTCGTGGCAGCCGAGGGCCGGACGACAGAGGAGGGATACCGCCGACCCGGGTTCGCGTTCGCGGCGATGCCATGTGCTCCGGACGCGGTGGTGAAACCGGCCGCGTACCGCGGCCACCTCTGGCCGGGTGAGGCGGTTCCCCCGTTACTCGGAGGTGTCACTGACACCCAACCGCAGGTGTTCGACGTGGTAGACGGCCTGGTCGAGGAGTTCCGCGACGTGGTGGTCGTGCAGGGCGTAGACGACCGAACGGCCGCGCCGCTCGCCGACCACCAGGCCCAGGTTGCGCAGCAGCCGCAGCTGGTGCGAGCACGCGGACTGTTCCATGCCGACCGCGGCGGCCAACTCCGTCGCGGGGAGCGGCCCTTCGCGCAGGCGGGCGAGGATCAGCAGCCGGGATGGGGTGGATAGGGCCTGGAGGGTGGTGGCCACCTTGGCCACATTGTCCGCGTCCAGGCGCACGCGGTCGGTGGCTGTGGTGGTGACGGCTCCATGACCCATGGGGGCATCTTACCCAGTGGGAATGAACAAATGAACGAGTCTTCATGCGTTCCTGTATGGTGGGGCGAGTGTCCACCACCCTCGTCTCCCCCTCCACCGCCGCGGACCCGACGCCACCCCGCCGCCGCACCCGTCTCCTCGCCCTTCCGGAGGCCCGCTGGGCCCTCGTGGCGACCGTCTCCTTCCTGGCCGGCCTCGGGTTCGACGTCGGCGGCGCACCGTCGTGGACGTACGGGATCCTGTATGCGGTCGCCTATCTGGCCGGCGGCTGGGAACCGGCACGCGAAGGTCTGCGTGCGCTGCGCGAGAAGACCCTCGACGTCGACCTGCTGATGATCGTCGCCGCGCTGGGCGCGGCCGCGATCGGCCAGGTGCTCGACGGCGCCCTGCTGATCGTCATCTTCGCCACCTCGGGCGCCCTGGAAGCACTGGCCACCGCCCGAACCGCCGACTCCGTCCGCGGCCTCCTCGACCTCGCCCCCGACACCGCGACCCGCCTCACCGACCACGGCGAGGAAACCGTCCCGGCCACCGAACTCGGCGTCGGCGACCTGCTGCTGGTCCGTCCGGGCGAACGTATCGGCGCCGACGGCCGCGTCGTCGACGGTGTCAGCGAGGCCGACCAGGCGACCATCACCGGCGAACCCCTCCCTGTCGTCAAGCGCCCCGGCGACGACGTCTTCGCCGGCACGCTCAACGGCACGGGCGCCCTCCGTGTCCGCGTCGAACGCGACCCCGCCGACTCCGTCATCGCCCGCATCGTCACCCTCGTCGAGGAGGCCTCCCGCACCAAGGCGCCGACCCAGCTGTTCATCGAGAAGATCGAACAGCGCTACGCCGTCGGGATGGTGGCCGCCACCCTCGCCGTGTTCGCCGTGCCGCTCGCCTTCGGCGCGAACCTCACGGACGCCCTGCTCCGCGCGATGACCTTCATGATCGTCGCGTCCCCGTGCGCGGTCGTCCTCGCCACCATGCCGCCGCTCCTGTCCGCCATCGCCACCGCCGGCCGGCACGGCGTCCTCGTCAAGTCGGCCGTCGCGATGGAACGCCTCGGCGAGATCGACACCGCCGCCCTCGACAAGACGGGCACCCTCACCGAGGGCACCCCCGAGGTCACCGACGTGAGCCCGCTGCCGGGCTCCGGCCTCGACGCCGACGCCCTCCTCGCCCTGGCGGCGGCCGCCGAGCATCCCAGCGAACATCCGCTGGCGCGAGCGGTCGTGGCGGCGGCACGGGCCCGCGGGCTGCGGATCGCCACGGCGAAGCGGTTCGTGGCGACGCCGGGGCGGGGGGTCAGCGCGGTGGTCGAGGGGTGTGCGGTGGAGGTCGGCAGGATGGGGGATTCCGCCGACCGTATGCGCCAGGTCGACGATGTGCGGGATCTCGACGACCGTATGCACGAGGTCGACGGTATGCAGAATGAGGTCGACCGTCCGTCGGCCGCCCACGACGGTATGCAGAATGAGGTCGACCGTCCGTCGGCCGCCGACGACGGTATGCAGGATGCGGTCGACCGCCCGTCGCCCGCCACCGGTATGCGGAATCCGCCCCGCCCCAGCCCTCACCTCCGTTCCCCCTCCCCCTCCCACGCCCACGCCCACTCCCACCCCGGCCCCTCGGCCGGTACCACCGTCCTCGTCACCCGGGACTCCACCCCCGTCGGCACCCTCACCCTCACCGACCGTCTCCGTCCCGCCGCCCGGGCCGCCACCGCCGCCCTGGCCGGGCTGACCGGCGCCACCCCCGTCCTCCTCACCGGCGACAACGCGTACGCCGCTGCCCGGGTCGCCGAGGCCACCGGCATCACGGACGTCCGCGCGGATCTGCTCCCCGAGGACAAGGTGAACGCCGTCCGGGATCTCCAACTCGGGGGCCGCAAGGTGCTGTTCGTCGGTGACGGGGTCAATGACGCGCCCGCGCTCGCCGCGGCGCACTCGGGTCTCGCGATGGGCCGGGCGGGTTCCGACCTGGCGCTGGAGACGGCGGACGCCGTCGTGGTGCGCGACGACCTCACGGCCGTACCGGCGGTCGTACGGCTGTCGCGGACCGCGCGTCGGCTGGTGCTGCAGAACCTGGTGATCGCGGGTGCGTTCATCACCGGCCTCGTCCTCTGGGACCTGTTCGGCCATCTCCCGTTGCCGCTCGGTGTGGCCGGTCACGAGGGGTCGACCGTGCTGGTCGGGCTCAACGGGCTGCGGCTGCTGCGGGAGCGCGCCTGGCAGGGGTGACCGGCGTCACCGCTGGACAGGCGAGGTTGATGTCGGATTCTCGCCAGCGCTGGGACGGGCCGGTGGCGGATGCTGGACGCATGCTGAACGGGATGTACACCGACCGGGAGCGCTGTGTGCGCGCCGTGCAGTCCAAGGACGCGCGGTTCGACGGGTGGTTCTTCACAGCGGTCCTGACCACCGGCATCTACTGCCGGCCGAGCTGTCCGGTGGTGGCGCCGAAACCGGAGAACATGGTTTTCCACGCGAGCGCCGCCGCCTGCCAGCAGGCGGGGTTCCGGGCCTGCAAGCGCTGCCGGCCCGACACCAGCCCCGGCTCTCCGGAGTGGAACCGGCGCGCCGACCTCGTCGCCCGCGCCATGCGGCTGATCGCCGACGGTGTGGTCGACCGTGAGGGAGTGCCGGGCCTCGCCGGGCGCCTCGGCTACAGCACCCGCCAGGTCGAGCGCCAACTCCTCGCCGAACTGGGCGCGGGCCCGCTGGCGTTGGCCCGCGCCCAGCGGGCCCAGACCGCCCGGCTGCTGGTCGAGTCCACCGAACTGCCCATGGCGGACGTGGCGTTCGCGGCGGGGTTCGCCTCCGTCCGTACGTTCAACGACACCGTGCGCGAGGTCTTCGCCCTCTCCCCGACCGAGCTGCGCGCCCGCGTCCCGAAGCGGGACGACGCCACCACGGCGGCACTCCGCGCCGTGCCGCCGCGCGCCCCGACGTCCCGCACCCTGCCGCCCGGAACCACCGCGACACCGGCGGGCCCCGCCCCCGTCACCCTCCACCTCCGCCTGCCGTTCCGTGCCCCTCTCCACCCCGACAACCTCTTCGGGCACCTCGCGGCGACCGCCGTGCCGGGGGTGGAGGAGTGGCGGGACGGGGCGTACCGGCGCACGCTGCGGCTGCCGTACGGGCACGGGATCGTGGGGCTCGCTCCGCGCCCCGACCACATCGCCTGCCGGCTCACCCTCAGTGACCTGCGGGATCTCACCGTCGCCATCAGCCGCTGCCGGCGGCTGCTCGACCTGGACGCCGACCCCGTCGCCGTCGACGACCGGTTGCGCACGGACCCGCTGCTCGCCCCGCTGGTGGACAAGGCGCCGGGCCGCCGCGTCCCGCGCACCGTGGACGAGGCCGAGTTCGCCGTGCGTGCGGTCCTCGGGCAGCAGGTGTCCACGGCGGCGGCCCGTACCCACGCGGCCCGTCTGGTCGCCGCGCACGGGGACGCCGTGGACGACCCGGACGGCGGCCTCACCCACCTCTTCCCGACGTCCGAGGCGCTCGCCGCCCTCGATCCCGAGTCGCTGGCGATGCCCCGCACCCGCCGTACGACGTTCACCACCCTCGTGAGTCAACTGGCCGACAGCAGCCTGCACCTGGGGGTCGAGTCCGACTGGGCGCAGGCCCGCGCCCACCTGCTCGCGCTGCCCGGTTTCGGCCCCTGGACGGTAGACGTCATCGCGATGCGGGCCCTCGGCGACCCCGACGCGTTTCTCCCCACCGACCTCGGAGTCCGGCGTGCCGCCCAGGAGCTGGGCCTGCCCTCCACCCCGGCCGCGCTCACCGCCCACGCCGCGGCGTGGCGCCCCTGGCGGGCGTACGCCGTCCAGTACCTGTGGGCGACCGACAGTCACCCGATCAACTTCCTCCCGGCCTGAGCACGTTCACGAACGGACGCACCATGAAGCGGCACACCGTCATCGACAGCCCCTACGGACCTCTCACACTCGTCGCCGACGACGGTGACCTGTGCGGCCTCTACATGACCGAACAGCGCCACCGCCCACCGGAGGAGAGCTTCGACCCCCGTGACGACACCCTTTTCGGCGAGACCGAGGAACAGTTGGAGGCCTATTTCGCGGGGGAGTCCAAGGAGTTCACGCTCCCGATCCGCCTGCACGGCACGCCGTTCCAGCGCACGGTCTGGGAGGCACTGCGGCAGATCCCCTACGGAGAGACCCGCACCTACGGCGAACTCGCCGAGGTCCTCGGCAACCCGACCGCCTCCCGTGCCGTGGGTCTCGCCAACGGCCGGAACCCGGTCGGCATCATCGTCCCCTGCCACCGTGTCGTCGGCGCTAACGGCAGCCTCACCGGCTACGGCGGCGGCCTGGAGCGCAAGCAGCGACTGCTGGACTTCGAGAGCGGACGGGGTGCGGCAGCACTGTTCTAGCATGCACTGCCGTTCATGAGTCTGAACGGCAACCATATGCACGACCGTTGACGCGACCATGGCAAGCGCTTACCTTCCAGAAACAAGCGCTTTGGTCTTCTGCGCGTGCTGCCCGGTCGTCAGCCATGTTCACGTTGTCGAACCAGCCGTATGGTCGCACCGGGTCCGCCGCAGAGCAAAGGGGTCAGTGAACCCCCGTCGGACGAGCCGCAACCACCTGGAGAGAGAACGATGCAACGGAGACCCGTCATCGCGTGCGTCGGCCTGCTGGCCGGCACACTCGTCGCGTTGTCCGGCAACACGGCGCAGGCAGCGTCCACCCGCTACGAGGCCGAGAGTTCCCCGGCGGTCTGCACCGGCACCATCGACTCCGACTGGGCCGGCTACACCGGCAGCGGATTCTGCAACGCCACCAACGCGGTCGGCTCGTATGCGCAGTTCACCGTGAACGCCTCCGCCGCCGGGACGGCGACACTGAGCATCCGCTTCGCCAACGGGAGCACCGCCGCCCGCCCCGCGACCCTCACGGTGAACGGAGCGTCGGCCACGGCCGTCTCCTTCGAGAGCACCGGCGCCTGGGGCACCTGGTCGACGAAGACGCTGTCGGTGCCGGTGAGTTCGGGCAGCAACACCGTCCGGCTGAGCCCCACCGCCGCCGCCGGGCTGCCCAACATCGACCATCTCGACGCGGAAGTGGGCGGCACCACCACCCCGCCGCCCTCGGCAACCGCTCTCTACGTGGCGCCGAACGGCACCGACGGCGCGGCCGGCACCCAGGCGGCGCCCACCACGCTCACCTCGGCGATCAGCCGCATCACCCCCGGCGGCACGATCTACCTGCGCGGCGGGACGTACAGTCACGCGCAGACGGTCACCATCCCGGCGGGCAACAACGGCACCGCCGCCGACCGCACCGAACTCCTCGCCTACCCCGGTGAGACGCCGGTCCTGAACTTCTCGGCCCAGGCCGAGGACCCCGCCAACCGCGGCCTCGCCGTCAACGGGTCGTACTGGCACGTCAAGGGGATCGTCGTCGAGCGCGCCGGGGACAACGGGATCTTCGTCGGCGGAAGCAACAACGTCTTCGAGCGCACGGTGACGCGCTTCAACCGCGACACCGGCCTCCAGCTCTCGCGGATGCTGTCCAGCACCCCCAGCAGCCAGTGGCCGTCGAACAACCTCGTCCTGAGCGCGGAGTCGCACGACAACGCCGACTCCGACGGTGAGGACGCCGACGGCTTCGCCGCCAAACTCACCACCGGTCCCGGAAACGTTTTCCGATACGCCGTGTCCCACAACAACATCGACGACGGCTGGGACCTCTACACCAAGACGGACACCGGCCCGATCGGCCCGGTGACCATCGAGGACTCCCTCGCCTACGACAACGGCACCCTCAGCGACGGCTCCCAGGCCGGTAACGGTGACCGAAACGGCTACAAGCTCGGCGGCGAGGACATCGGGGTCAACCACATCGTCCGGCGCAGCATCGCCTACCACAACGGCAAGCACGGCTTCACCTACAACAGCAACCCCGGCTCCATGAAGGTGTCGGACAACATCAGCATCGACAACGCCCAGCGCAACTTCAACTTCGACGCCGGCACCTCGGTGTTCAGCAACAACACCTCCTGCCGCAGCGGCAGCGGCACCAACGACCGGATCATCGGCAGCGCCGACAGCACCAACCAGTTCTGGTCCGGCACGAACGGCTCCCGCTGCTCGTCCTACGCCGGAGCCCTGCACTGGTCCTACGCCTCGGACGGCCGCCTGGTCGTCACCTTCGGCGGCTAGGCCGTAGCGCAGCGGCAACCCGGCCGCGAATGCGGCCCGCTTCGACGCCCCGACGGCCCTCACCGGCCGCCGGGGCGTCACCGTCTCTCGACGCCCTTGCGGGGCGGCGGCCCGGCCAGCTGGTGCAGCCCGTCCACGTTCTGGGTGATGACCCGCACCGGCACCCCGGAGCGCTCCAGCTCGACGAACCGGCCGGTGCGCGGCGTTCGGCTCGGCCGTCAGCGTCCGGTTCTGCCGCCGCATCTGCCAGGACCGCCGACGGATCTCCGGATCGCCCATGTAGTACTCGTGGGTGACCAGCTTCTCCCGTTGTAACGCGCGGCGAGTTCCTGGTACCGGGCCGGTGTCATCTCCTCGGCCGGCACATCGGCGAACTCGCTCTCCGCCTTGAGCAAAGCCCTTCCGTCACTTCCCGAAGCCGTGCCGAGGGCGGGTCGGGAAATCCCGTACCCGCGAACGGATATCGAGCGGCCTCGGCCGGTGCTACCGTCCCCGCACGGCCAAGGTCAACATCTCGCTCGATGCCGATCTCGTCGTCGAGGTCATGGTGCTCACCGGTGTGGGCAGCCCTCAGGACGCCGTCGAACTCGTGGTGCGCGACTACATCGAGCGTGGTCACCGCACCGAGGCGCGGACCGCCACCCGTGACGAGGCACTGCGCACGGTGGACATCAAACCGCGTGATGTGGAGGGATGAGCCAGGCCCTCTCACCGACCCGCGTCCCCGGTCACGCCACCCGGTGACCGTTCTCCAGCTCCGCCGTCCCCGAGCCGTCCGCCAGGGCGTCCAGCGCGGCCAGCACCCGGTGGCCGAGGGAGCCCAGGAGGTGGTCGGTGATCTCCTCGCGCGGCACCAGCCGCCAGGACAGCAGCTCCTCCTCCTGCAGGCGGATCGACTTGAGGTCCTCCTCGCCGAGGACTCCGCCGTCGTAGACGTACGCCACCAGCGGCGGCCGGTTCGGGCCCTGCACCCAGTCGACGGCGAGCAGCCGACCGAGTTCCCGGTCGAGGCCGATCTCCTCGAGCGTCTCACGGCGCGCGCCCTGTCGCGGGGTCTCGCCGTCGTCGGACTCGATCGTGCCGCCCGGAAGCGCCCACCCCGCCCGGTAGTTGGGCTCGACCAGCAGCACCCGCCCCCGCTCGTCGCGGAAGAGCGCGGCGGCGCCGGCCAGGACGCGGGGCAGCGAGGCGATGTATGTGGCGAAGTCAGCAGTGGTCACCCTCGAAGGGTATCCAGCGCCCGCGTCCGCCCGTGCCACGCGCGGACGCGGGCGGAGGCGGGTGGAAGCAGGTGGCAGCGTGACCGGCTCGCTCACGGGGCGTCCGTACCCACCAGCCGCAGCGTGCGCTCCGCCAGCTCGCTGATCCGCACCCCGTCGAATCCGAAGACGGCACTGCGCACGGTGTCCTCCAGTGGCTCCGTCCACTGCGCGGGGATCGCCGCCGCACCGGTCAGCACCCCGGCCACGGAACCGGCCGTCGCCCCGTTGGAGTCGGTGTCCAGGCCGCCGCGCACGGTGAGGGCGATGGTGCGGCTGAAGTCCCCGTCGCCGTACAGCAGCCCGGCGGTGAGGACGGCGGCGTTCGGGACGGTGTGGATCCATCCCAGGCCCGCGGTCTCCTCCGCCATGGTGCTGAGGGTGTCCTCCCAGCTCAGGCGGGTGCCGTGGAGGGAGGTGACCCGGCGTACGGTCCGGGCGAGGCGGCTGCTCGCCGGGATCACCGCCAGCGCCTCGTCCACCGCGTGCCGCACCGTCGGCGCGGTGAACGCGGCCGACACCAGCGCCGCCGCCCACATCGCGCCGTAGACCCCGTTGCCGGTGTGCGACAGCACCGCGTCCCGGCGGGCCAGCGCGGCGGCGCGGCGGGGGCGACCGGGACTGGTCCAGCCGTGGATGTCGGCGCGGATCAGGGCGCCGATCCACTCCTGGTAGGGGTTGTCGTACGTCGCCGTCAGCGGCGGCTTCAGCCCGTTCGCGAGATTGCGGTACGCCGCGCGCTCCGCGGTGAACGTCTGGAGATACGGCAGCCGCAGCAGCCACAGGTCGCCGACCTGCTCGGTGCTGAAGCCGAAGCCGTGGGTCTCCAGGAGGTCCAGGCCGAGGATGGCGTAGTCGATGTCGTCGTCGCGGCAGCTGCCGTGGATGCGGCCGCGTACGCACTGGCGCCACTCGGGGCGCAGCGGCGGCCCGTCGTCGTCGGCGGCCGGTTCGGGCAGGTAGTCGGTGAGCGGCAGGGCGCCGGCCCGTCGCAGGTAGCGGTCGATGCGGTCGCGCTTCCACAGGTCGCCCTGCTCGACCGGCTTGCCCAGCATGTTGCCGGCGATCCGGCCCAGCCAGCCTCCTAGGACGCGGTCGGCGAGTCCCGGCTCGTTGTCCACAGGGGTCATGCTTCCGGTCTACCCGATTCCGAGACGGCCCGCGCCACGCGCAGCCGCCGGCGCCTCGTGCAGTCGCCCCTCGCCCTGCCGCTCGCCCTTCCCCTGCCGCCCGCCTCGCGCCCTGCTTCCGCGGCGGCCGGCCCCGCGCGCCGGACCCAGCCCCCGCCCACCCCCCCCGGCCCAGCCCTCGCTCCCCCCCCCCCCCCGCCCAGCCTCCGCCCGCCCCCGCCCCGGGCGCGCTCACGTCCGTAGGCAGCGCCTTTGCCGCTGTTCACGGCGCGGACAGGGCATGACGGCGGGGGCGTCCTCCGGTTAAGGTCACAGCGGCGCGACTGGCCCCGATGTGCGTGGGCCCGGAGAGCAAGGGGATGCAAGTGGCGGACGCTGGAGCGCAGGGCACTCGCAGGGTGCTCGTGGCCGCGGACAAGTTCAAGGGCTCGCTGACGGCCGTGGAGGTCGCCGAGCGGGTGACGGCCGGACTGCGCCGGGCCCTGCCGGAGGTCGAGGTGGAGGCCCTGCCGGTCGCCGACGGCGGTGACGGCACCGTGGCCGCGGCGGTCGCGGCCGGATTCGAGCGCCGGGAGGTACGGGTCGCCGGTCCCCTCGGGCAGGAGGTCACCGCCGCGTTCGCGCTGCGCGGCGACACCGCCGTCGTGGAGATGGCCGAGGCCAGCGGACTGCAACGGCTGCCGGCCGGCGTGTTCGCCCCGCTGACGGCCTCCACGTACGGCTCCGGGGAACTGCTGCGGGCGGCGCTGGACGCGGGCGTCCGGACGATCGTGTTCGGGGTCGGCGGCAGCGCCACCACGGACGGCGGTGCGGGCATGCTGTCCGCGCTGGGCGCCCGCTTCCTCGACGCGGACGGCGAGCCCGTCACGCCGGGCGGCGGCGGCCTCGCCGACCTGGCGAGCGCGGACCTCACCGGCCTCGACCCCCGCCTCGCCTCCGTCGAACTCGTCCTGGCCAGCGACGTCGACAACCCGCTGACCGGTCCGAAGGGCGCACCGGCGGTCTACGGCCCGCAGAAGGGCGCCTCCCCGGACGACGTGGCGGCGCTGGACGCGGCGCTCGCGCACTTCGCCAAGGTGCTGGAGACCTCGGTCGGCCCGCGGGCCGCCGAGTACGCCGCCGCGCCCGGAGCGGGTGCCGCGGGCGGCATCGGGTACGGCGCTCTGCTGCTCGGCGCGCGGTTCCGCGCCGGCATCGAGGTCATGCTCGACGTGCTGGGGTTCGCGCCCGCGCTGGAGCGGGCCGAGCTGGTGATCACCGGTGAGGGTTCCCTCGACGAGCAGACCCTGCACGGCAAGGCGCCCGCGGGCGTCGCCGCGGCCGCGCGCGCGGCCGGCAAGGAGGTCGTCGCGGTGTGCGGCCGTCTCGCGCTGCCGCCGGAGGCCCTGGGCCGGGCCGGGATCCGGCGGGCCTATCCGCTCACGGACGCCGAGCCGGACATCGCGAAGTGCATCGCCGAGGCGGGCCCGATCCTGGAGCGGGTCGCGGAGCGGATCGGGCGCGACTTCCTGACGTGACCGGACCGGACCGGACCGGACCGGACCGGACCAGACCGGACCGGACCGGAGGACCTGGCTGACCTGACCTGGGCAGAGGTGCCCCGACCGGACGTCGGTCCGTCCGAAACGGGTGTGGCCCGAGCCGCGAGGGCTCGGGCCACACCCGTCGGTGGTGCGAGGGCTACGGCAGCTGCGCCGCCCGCGCCTCACGCCGGTTGTCGCGGAAGTTGTTCACCCGGCGGGCCGTGGCGAACAGCGGGATGACCGCGCCCATGACCAGCTGGAGCGCGCAGCCCGTCTGGAGGAGCAGCTGGCCGCCGGGGGCGTCGAAGGCCCAGGCGGTCAGCAGTCCCATCGACAGCACGATCCAGCCGAGCATCGCGCCGGCCAGGCGGCCCCGCGGCTTCGGGTACTCGACCCGGCTCACCATCAGCCAGGCGGTGCCCAGGATGGCGAGGAGCGTCGCCACGAAGGGCAGCTCCAGCAGCACGATCGAGACGACCGTCAGCGCGCCGAACGGGGACGGCATGCCCTGGAACATGCCGTTCGTCGGTGTCACACAGGAGAAGCGCGCGAGTCTCAGCACGACCGCCAACAGGACGACGATCGCCCCGACCGCGGCCACTCGCTGGTAGGCGTCGTCCGCCACCATGCCGTAGACGAGGACGAAGTACGCCGGTGCCAGGCCGAAGCTGATCAGGTCGGAGAGGTTGTCCAGCTCCGCGCCCATCGGCGACGAGCGCAGCTTGCGCGCGACCAGGCCGTCGAACAGGTCGAAGACCGCCGCGCACAGCATCAGGATGACCGCCGTGGCCGCGCTGTTGCGCGCCATGCCGGATTCCTGGCTGTCGGTGAGGTGCGGGATGAGGATGCCGGTGGTGGTGAAGTACACCGCCATGAAGCCGCACGTGGCGTTGCCGAGGGTGAGGGTGTCCGCTATCGACAGGCGGAGCGAGAGAGGCATCTCCTCCTCTTCGTCCACCTCGTCGGCCTCGGGCACCCAGCCCGTCTGGGTCTCCGGGTCAATCACGGTCAATGCGAGTCACCCCTGCCACAGTCTTCTGCCCCACCTCGACCGCGACGTCCACGCCCTCGGGCAGGTAGATGTCGACACGTGAACCGAAGCGGATCAGGCCGATCCGCTCGCCCTGCTCGACCTTCGTGCCCTCGGGGATGTAGGGGACGATGCGGCGGGCGACGGCGCCGGCGATCTGGATCATCTCGATGTCACCGAGTTCGGTGTCGAAGTGCCAGACGACGCGCTCGTTGTTCTCGCTCTCCTTGTTGAAGGCCGGCACGAACCCGCCCGGGATGTGCTCGACCGACGTCACCGTGCCGGCCAGTGGGGCGCGGTTGACGTGGACGTTGAGCGGACTCATGAAGATCGCGACGCGGGTCCGTCCGTCCTTCCACGGCATGATGCTCTGCACCACACCGTCGGCGGGGGAGATGACCCTGCCGGACGCGATCTCTCGCTCGGGGTCGCGGAAGAACCACAGCATGCCCGCCGCGAGAGCGGTGGCGGGCACGGCGACGGCCTTGGCGACACCCGAGCGGCGGGCGCGGACCAGGCTGACGGCGGCGGTGGCGACGGTCGGGAGGAGCCACGGCGATGCTCCGCGCGCAAGGCGTACGCCGGCCAGGCTGTCGCGAGGTGCAGAGGTTTGGCTGTGGGGCATGGATGACCTTCGTAGCGAATGATGCCGCGCTTCGACGGGGGGACGGCGGCTTTCCCGCGATCGTAGCGGTTCGGGGCCGCAACTGGGTAAGCCGGAAAGCCGAGTCGATGGCGGGAGCTGGTTGACGGGGTGTGATCTTCTTCTCGAAGAAAACACCCCCAACCGGATATCTAGCCCTGGAATCGATACTCTTCGAGCAGCCTGCGGCCGATGATCATCTTCTGGATCTCGGCGGTTCCTTCACCGATGAGCAGCATCGGGGCCTCGCGGTAGAGGCGCTCGATCTCGTACTCCTTGGAGAAGCCGTAGCCGCCGTGGATCCGGAAGGCGTCCTCCACGACCTCCTTGCAGTATTCGGAGGCGAGGTACTTCGCCATCCCTGCCTCAAGGTCGTTTCGTTCCCCCGAGTCCTTTTTGCGTGCGGCGTTCACCATCATGGCATGGGCGGCCTCGACCTTGGTAGCCATCTCGGCCAGCTTGAACTGGATCGCCTGGTGCTGGGCGATCGGCTTGCCGAAGGTGTGGCGCTGCTGGGCGTAGCTCACACCCAGCTCGAACGCGCGCTGGGCGACGCCGCAGCCACGCGCGGCGACGTTGACGCGGCCGACCTCCACACCGTCCATCATTTGGTAAAAACCGCGGCCGGTGACCCCGCCGAGCACGCGGTTCGCGGGAACGCGCAGGCCGTCCATGATCAGCTCGGTGGTGTCGACGCCCTTGTAGCCCATCTTGTCGATCTTGCCCGGAATGGTGAGGCCGGGGCGGACCTCGCCGAAGCCGGGCTCCTTCTCCACCAGGAAGGTCGTCATCGACTTGTGCGGCGCGGTCCCCTCCGGGTGTCCTTCGTCACTTCGCACCAGAACGGCCACCAGGGAGGACGTACCGCCGTTCGTCAGCCACATCTTCTGGCCGTTCAGGACGTACTCCTCGCCGTCCTTCACCGCCTTGGAGGTGATCGCCGAGACGTCGGAGCCCAGACCCGGCTCCGACATGGAGAACGCGCCCCGGATGTCGCCGGCCGCCATCCGCGGCAGGAAGTGGTCCCTCTGCTCCTGCGTGCCGTGCTGCTTGAGCATGTACGCCACGATGAAGTGCGTGTTGATGATGCCGGAGACGGACATCCAGCCGCGGGCGATCTCCTCGACGCACAGGGCGTACGTCAGGAGCGACTCGCCCAGACCCCCGTACTCCTCCGGGATCATGAGGCCGAACAGGCCCAGCTCCTTCAGGCCGTCGACGATCGCCTGGGGGTACTCGTCGCGGTGCTCCAGTTCGGTGGCGACCGGGAGGATCTCCTTGTCCACGAAGTCGCGAACCGTGGCGAGGATCTCCTGCTGGACGTCGGTCAGACCGGCGGTCTGGGCGAGTCGCGCCATGACTACTTCTCCTGCTCCCTGAGCTGGGGGCGGCCGGGCTGCTCGCCGCCGCGCTCCTTGATGTAGGTCTCCGTCGGCACCATGACCTTGCGGCGGAACACGCAGACCAGCGTGCCGTCCTGCTTGTAGCCCTTGGTCTCGACGTGGACGATGCCGCGGTCGTTCCTCGACTTGGACGGCCACTTGTCGAGCACGGTCGTCTCGCCGTAGATCGTGTCGCCGTGGAAGGTCGGCGCCACGTGCTTGAGCGACTCGATCTCCAGGTTGGCGATCGCCTTGCCGGAGACGTCCGGGACGGACATGCCGAGCAGCAGCGAGTAGACGTAGTTCCCGACGACGACGTTCTTGCCGAAGTCCGTGGTGTGCTCCGCGTAGTTGCTGTCCATGTGGAGCGGGTGGTGGTTCATGGTGAGGAGACAGAAGAGGTGGTCGTCGTACTCCGTGACCGTCTTCCCGGGCCAGTGCTTGTAGACGGCCCCGACCTCGAACTCCTCGTACGTACGTCCGAACTGCATGGCCGTCACGCCTCCGGGATCTCGAACTTGCCGGTGCGCTGCATGCCGGCCGCGCGGCCCTTGCCGGAGACGACCAGGGCCATCTTGCGGCTGGCCTCGTCGATCATCTCGTCGCCGAGCATCGCGGAGCCCTTCTTGCCGCCCGCCTCGGACGTGTAGTAGTCGTACGCGTCCAGGATCAGCTCGGCGTGGTCGTAGTCCTCCTGGGACGGCGAGAAGATCTCGTTGGAGGCCTCGACCTGGCCCGGGTGCAGCACCCACTTGCCGTCGAAGCCGAGCGCGGCGGCGCGCTGGGCGACCGCGCGGTAGCCGTCGACGTTGCGGATCTGGAGGTAGGGGCCGTCGATCGCCTGGAGGTCGTTGGCGCGTGCGGCCATCAGGATCTTCATCAGAATGTAGTGGTAGGCGTCCGCCGGGTAGCCGGGCGGCTGCTCGCCCACCACGAGCGACTTCATGTTGATCGACGCCATGAAGTCGGCCGGGCCGAAGATGATCGTCTCGATCCGCGGACTGGCCTGGGCGATCTCGTTGACGTTGTTGAGGCCCTGGGCGTTCTCGATCTGCGCCTCGATGCCGATCCGGCCGACCTCGAAGCCCATCGTCTTCTCGATCTGCGTCAGCAGCAGGTCGAGGGCGACGACCTGCTGGGCGTTCTGCACCTTCGGCAGCATGATGCAGTCGAGGTTGGGACCCGCGCCCTCGACGACCGTGACGACATCGCGGTAGGTCCACTCGGTCGTCCAGTCGTTGACGCGCACGACCCTCGTCTTGCCCGTCCAGTCACCCTCGTTGAGGAACTTGACGATGGTGTGCCGCGCCTCGGGCTTGGCGAGCGGGGCGCACGCGTCCTCCAGGTCGAGGAAGACCTGGTCGGCCGGGAGGCCCTGTGCCTTCTCCAGGAAGCGGGGGTTCGAGCCGGGTACGGCCAGGCAGGAGCGCCGCGGGCGGAGACGGTTGACGGTCATGCGGGGACCTCCAGGGGGTCGAGCTTGTTCGCTTTGCGGATCTCGTCGACGATGCGGCCGATGATTCCGGTGATGTCGAAGTCCTTCGGGGTGAACACGGCTGCCACTCCCGCGGCCCGCAGTTGTTCGGCGTCACCGCCTGGGATGATGCCACCGGCGATCACCGGAATGTCTGTGGCACCGGCCACACGCAGCCGTTCGAGGACGTCGGGCACCAGTTGGGCGTGCGATCCGGACAGGATCGACAGGCCGACCGCGTGCACGTCCTCGGCGACGGCCGCGTCCACGATCTGTTCGGGCGTCAGCCGGATGCCCTGGTAGACCACCTCGAAGCCGGCGTCACGCGCGCGTACGGCGATCTGCTCGGCGCCGTTGGAATGGCCGTCCAGGCCGGGCTTGCCGACGAGGAAGCGCAGCTTGCCGACGCCGAGGTCCTTGGCGGTCAGCCCGACCTTGTGGCGCACCTCGGCCATGGCCGAGCCCTCCTCGGCGGGGACCGCCACCGGCGCCGACGAGACGCCCGTCGGGGCGCGGAACTCGCCGAACACCTCGCGCAGGGCCCCTGCCCACTCGCCGGTGGTGGCACCGGCGCGGGCGCACTCCAGGGTGGCCTCCATGAGGTTGCCGGTGCCCTTGGCGGCCTCCTTCAGCTTCTCCAGCGCCTTGCAGGGGCGCGGGTGGTTGAAGGGCGGCTGGTAGCGGGTGTCGCGCCAGTGCTGGAGGGAGGCGATCACGCGGGCCTCGACGGCCGGGTCGACCGTCTGGATCGCCGTGTCGAGATCGGCGGTCAGCGGGTTCGGTTCGGTCGTCTCGAAGACGTTGACGCCGACGATCTTCTCCTGACCGGACTCGATACGGCCCCTGCGCTCCGCATGGGAGGACACCAGCTGCGACTTGAGGTAGCCGGACTCGACGGCGGCCATGGCGCCGCCCATCTCCTGGATCCGCTCGATCTCGGTGAGCGACTCCTCGACCAGTTCGCCCACCTTGGCCTCGATCACCTTCGAGCCCTCGAAGATGTCCTCGTACTCCAGCAGGTCGCTCTCGTACGCCAGCACCTGCTGCATGCGCAGCGACCACTGCTGGTCCCAGGGGCGGGGCAGGCCCAGGGCCTCGTTCCAGGCCGGCAGCTGCACGGCACGCGCGCGTGCGTCCTTGGAGAGGGTCACGGCCAGCATCTCCAGCACGATCCGCTGGACGTTGTTCTCCGGCTGGGCCTCGGTCAGTCCGAGAGAGTTGACCTGGACGCCGTAGCGGAAGCGGCGGTGCTTGGGGTTCTCGATGCCGTAGCGCTCCCGGGTGACGCGGTCCCAGATGCGGCCGAAGGCGCGCATCTTGCACATCTCCTCGACGAAGCGGACGCCCGCGTTGACGAAGAAGGAGATCCGGCCGACGACGTCGCCCATGCGTTCCTGCGGCACCTGGCCGCTGTCGCGGACCGCGTCCAGCACGGCGATCGCCGTGGACATCGCGTACGCGATCTCCTGGACCGGGGTGGCGCCCGCCTCCTGCAGGTGGTAGCTGCAGATGTTGATCGGGTTCCACTTGGGCATGTGGGAGACCGTGTACGCGATCATGTCGGTCGTCAGGCGGAGGCTGGGGCCGGGCGGGAACACATGGGTGCCGCGGGACAGGTACTCCTTGACGATGTCGTTCTGGGTCGTGCCCTGGAGCAGGGTGATGTCCGCACCCTGCTCCTCCGCGACGACCTGGTAGAGCGCCAGCAGCCACATGGCCGTGGCGTTGATCGTCATCGAGGTGTTCATCTGCTCCAGGGGGATGTCCTGGAACAGCCGGCGCATGTCACCGACGTGCGCGATCGGCACGCCGACCCGGCCGACCTCGCCGCGGGCGAGGACGTGGTCGGAGTCGTAGCCGGTCTGTGTCGGCAGGTCGAACGCCACCGACAGGCCCGTCTGGCCCTTGGCGAGGTTGCGCCGGTACAACTCGTTGGACGCCTCGGCCGTGGAGTGGCCGGCGTAGGTCCGCATCAACCACGGCCGGTCCTTTTCCCTCCGGGCACCGGAGGACTGACGCTCTGTCATCTATGACCTCAGATGTTCCGGAAGCGGTTGATGGCGTCGATGTGCTGCGCGCGCTTGGCCTCGTCGCGCACGCCCAGCCCCTCCTCGGGGGCCAGGCAGAGCACGCCGACCTTGCCCTGGTGGAGGTTGCGGTGCACGTCGTAGGCGGCCTGGCCGGTCTCCTCCAGGGAGTAGACCTTCGACAGCGTCGGGTGGATCTTGCCCTTCGCGACGAGCCGGTTGGCCTCCCAGGCCTCGCGGTAGTTGGCGAAGTGCGAGCCGACGATCTTCTTGAGGGACATCCACAGATAGCGGTTGTCGTACTCGTGGTGGTAGCCCGAGGTGGAGGCGCAGGTGACGATGGTGCCGCCCTTGCGCGTGACGTACACGGAGGCGCCGAAGGTCTCGCGGCCCGGGTGCTCGAAGACGATGTCCACGTCCTCGCCGCCGGTCAGTTCGCGGATGCGCTTGCCGAAACGCTTCCACTCCTTCGGGTCCTGGGTGTGCTCGTCCTTCCAGAACTTGTAGTCCTCGGCGGTGCGGTCGATGATCGCCTCGGCGCCCATGGCCCGGCAGATGTCCGCCTTCTGCTCGCTGGAGACGACACAGATGGGGTTGGCGCCGCCGGCCAGCGCGAACTGCGTGGCGTAGGAGCCGAGTCCGCCGCTGGCGCCCCAGATCAGGACGTTGTCGCCCTGCTTCATGCCGGCGCCGTTGCGGGAGACCAGCTGCCGGTAGGCGGTGGAGTTGACCAGGCCCGGGGCGGCGGCCTCCTCCCAGCTGAGGTGGCCCGGCTTGGGCATCAGCTGGTTGGACTTGACCAGCGCGATCTCGGCGAGGCCGCCGAAGTTGGTCTCGAAGCCCCAGATGCGCTGCTCGGGGTCGAGCATCGTGTCGTTGTGGCCGTCGCTGGACTCCAGCTCGACCGACAGGCAGTGCGCGACGACCTCGTCACCGGGCCGCCAGGCGTTGACGCCGGGGCCGGTGCGCAGGACGACGCCCGCGAGGTCGGAGCCGATGATGTGGTAGGGCAGGTCATGGCGCCTGGTCAGCTCGCTGAGCCTGCCGTAGCGCTCCAGGAAGCTGAACGTCGACACCGGCTCGAAGATCGAGGTCCACACCGAGTTGTAGTTGACCGAGGAGGCCATCACGGCCACCAGGGCCTCACCGGGGCCGAGTTCCGGCACCGGCACGTCGTCCAGGTGGATCGACTTGCGGGGGTCCTTGTCGCGGGTGGCGAGCCCGGCGAACATCTCCGTCTCGTCCTTGTGCACGGTGATCGCGCGGTACGACTCGGGGAGCGGCAGAGCGGCGAAGTCGTCCGGGGTCGAGTCCGGCGACTGGATCGCGTCCAGGATGTCCTTCACGGTCACGGTATTGCCTCCGGCGGTGAGCGCCCTGAGGGAGGGGCGCTGAGGGTTACGGCGGTGCTGCTGAGGGTGGATGGGGGTGTGCCGTCGGTTCGGCGGTGTGCTGTGTGGCAGCGCTTTGTGGCGCGGGAGGTTGCCTGTGACGCAGGCGTCCGGGCGCGCTAGCCATGAGCTTGCGGGGACAGCCGACGTACGAAAGGTCTCTGCACGCCGGCCGCCCGGACACCTTCAACGTATGACACCGCGTGTCACCCCGCAAGGCACTGAGTGCCAGAACTTCCCCTCAGATGAAATCTTTACGTAACAAATGAGCGATGATCGATCGAACGCGTCCCGAAATCCACGCGAAAAGGGGCTCTGACGTGCCAAAACGGCCACCCGGTGGGGTGGCCGTCGTCACAGCGTCCTGTGGTCGGGAGGGGCGGTTCAGCGCTCCTTGAGCGCCTGCTCGATGGTCCGCATGACCTCGTGCAGCGGGGCGTCGGTGCGGGCGACCGTCACCAGGACCTCACCGTGCGCGGAGACCGCCGCGGGAGCCGGACGCTCCGCGGCCATGCTCCGCCCGGCGCCGATGCCGTCCCCGAACGTCTTGCGCACGATCCCGAAGGCGTGGTCGAGCTGTGCCTCGACGTCGCCCTGGCCGCCGGCCCGCAGCCAGCGCCGCAGCACGTGGTTGTGGGCGGTGACCACGGCGGAGGCGGCGACCTCGGCCAGCAGCGGATCGTCGTTGGCGTCGTCGTCGTGCGCGTGCTCGTCGAAGTGGCCGAGCAGATAGCGGGTGAAGAGCCGCTCGTAACGGGCCACCGACGCGATCTCCGCCTCGCGCAGGGTCGGCACCTCGCGGGTGAGCTTGTAGCGGGCGACCGAGATCTCCGGCCGCGCCGCGTACATCTTCATGACTTCCTTGATGCCGCGGCACACCGTGTCGAGCGGGTGCTCGTGCGCGGGGGCGGCGTTCAGCACCGCCTCGGCCCGGATCAGGGTGTCGTCGTGATCGGGGAAGATCGCCTCTTCCTTGGAACGGAAGTGGCGGAAGAAGGTCCGGCGGGCGACCCCGGCCGCGGCCGCGATCTCGTCGACGGTGGTGGCCTCGTACCCCTTGGTCGCGAACAGCTCCATCGCCGAGGCCGCCAGTTCGCGGCGCATCTTGAGGCGCTGGGCCGCCGCGCGGGAGCCCGCGGCACTCTCCGGCGCGTCGGGCGTGGCTGGTGTACGTGAGGACTTGGCGGGCTGGGGCATGCCCTGAACGTACTGCATGTGCGCAGCTCGGTGCGCCTGTCCGGCCCCTTCCCCGCCCCACGCGGGCAGGGAAGGGGCCGCCGTTCCGAGCAGCCCGCCCCAGTCCTCACCGGCCGTCGACCGGTCGCCGAAGCCGTCAGCGGCGGGCATGTTCGCGGAAGCCCCGACCGGTCTTGCGGCCGAGGCAGCCCGCGGCCACCAGGTGCTCCAGGAGCGGCGCCGGGGCCAGCCCCGGGTCGCGGAACTCGCGGTGCAGGACCTTCTCGATCGCCAGCGAGACGTCCAGTCCGACGACGTCCAGCAGCTCGAAGGGGCCCATCGGATAGCCACCGCCCAGCTTCATCGCCGCGTCGATGTCGTCGAGGGAGGCGTAGTGCTCCTGCACCATCTTGATCGCGTTGTTGAGGTAGGGGAACAGCAGGGCGTTCACGATGAAGCCCGCACGGTCACCGCAGTCCACCGCGTGCTTCCTGATCCTGCCGCAGACCTCGTAGACCGTCGCGTGGACGTCCTCGGCCGTCAGCACCGTGCGGACGACCTCGACCAGCTTCATCGCGGGCGCCGGGTTGAAGAAGTGCATGCCGATGACGTCCTGCGGACGCGAGGTGGCGCGGGCCAGCGCGACGACCGGCAGCGAGGAGGTGGTCGTGGCCAGCACCGCACCCGTCTTGCACACCTTGTCCAGCGCCGCGAACAACTGCCGCTTCACGTCCAGGTCCTCGGCGACCGCCTCGACGGCCAGATCGACGTCCGCGAAGGCGTCGTAGGAGCCGGCCGGGGTGATCCGCTCCAGCGTCTGCGCGGCGGCCTCGGCGGTGAGCCGGCCCTTGTCGACGGAACGCGCGAGGGACGTGCCGATCCGCGCCTTGGCGGTCTGCGCCTTCTCCTCGCTGCGGGCGGCCAGGACGACGTCGTAGCCCGCCTTGGCGAACACCTCGGCGATGCCGGAGGCCATCGTGCCCGAGCCGGCCACGCCGACGCTGCGCACCGGACGGCCGGGGGTCCCGGACGTACCGGCCGCGGGCGTCAGGGCGTCCGGCACGACCGTCGCGCCGCCGGGGGCGTCGTAGGTGTAGAAGCCGCGGCCCGACTTGCGGCCGGTCAGGCCCGCCTCGCCGAGTTGCTTGAGGATCGGAGCGGGGGCGTGCAGCCGGTCGTGGGACTCGGCGTACATGGCCTCCAGGACCGTCCGGGCGGTGTCGACGCCGATCAGGTCGAGCAGCGCGAGCGGGCCCATCGGCAGGCCGCAGCCCAGCCGCATCGCCGCGTCGATGTCCTCGCGGGAGGCGTACTTCGCCTCGTACATCGCGGCGGCCTGGTTGAGGTAGCCGAACAGCAGCCCGTCCGCGACGAAACCGGGGCGGTCGCCGACCGCGACCGGCTCCTTGCCCAGTTCGAGGGCGAGGTCGGTGACCGCGGCGACGGCGGCCGGGGCGGTCAGCACCGAGGAGACGACCTCGACCAGCTTCATCGCCGGCGCCGGGTTGAAGAAGTGCAGGCCCAGCACCCGCTCGGGGCGCGCCGAGTCGGCGGCGAGCCGGGTGACGGACAGCGCGTTGGTGCCGGTCGCCAGGATCGCCTCGGGCCGCACGATCCCGTCCAGCTCCCGGAAGATCTGCTGTTTGATCTCGTACGACTCCGGCGCCACCTCGATGACCAGGTCGGCGCCGGCCGCGGCCGAGAGGTCGGTGGAGGTGCGGACCCGGGCGAGGGCGTCGGCGCGCTCCCGCCCGGTGATCCGGCCGCGCTCCACGGCGCGGGCGGTGGAGGCCTCCAGGGCGGCGAGCGACCGCGCGGCCTGGGCCTCGCTGATGTCGATGCCGATCACCTCGCGGCCGGCCTTGGCCAGGACCTCGGTGATGCCGGTGCCCATGGTGCCGAGACCGACCACGGCGATCGTCCGGAGGGCGGAGGAAGGGGCGGGGGACAGGGGAGCGGCCATCGCGGGACTCCAGGAATGAGGGTGACGACTGGAAGCGGCCCCGGGTGCGCCCGGCGGCCCCCAAGGGCGGCCAGGACGCACCGGGGGTGCGTGAAGAGGAGTGCTCGGTGCGGGTGTTGCCGGGCTGCGAGCGCACACGCCCGGGGCCGTCGCTGCGGACGTGCACACGTCCGAGGAACGGTGGGAACCGACCGGCCCTGTCCCGTGGCCGGGTCGTACGAGCGGTACCTGAAGTACCGAACCGACTCCGTCGCGGCGGCTGCGTCACCAGGCCGTCACGAACGGGGGTGCGAGTGGGTAACTCGCTCGTATGAGCTTAACCGGTGGGTAACGAGCGCGCCAGCCCCCGGGTTTGTGATGTAGCTCCCGACGCCGTCACCACCGCTCTAGGCTCGCCTTCATGGACGAAGAGTTGCGATCGCTCACGGAGCGCTTACGGCAGGAGTCGGGAGGAACCCCCGCCTTCGAGAACCTGGCGGCCACCGGGGACCAGGACGCGCTCGCCGAGGTGCTCACCGCCGCGGGGCAGCCCCTGTGGGCCAGGGAACTGGCCGCGTTCCGCCTCGGGCTGGCGGGGGACCGGCGCGCCTTCGAGGCCCTCGTCCTGTTCCTCAACCACCGCGACCCGCCCCGCTGTGCCTCCGCCGCCCACGCCCTGGCCCGCCTCGACGATCCCCGGACCGCACGGGCGGCGGCCGCCCTGGCCACCAACGAACTGCGCGTCGCCTACGCCCTGCACCCCGTCCGGCTCCTGGTGGAGCTGCGCGCGCCCGAGGCGGTACCCGCGCTGATCACGACCCTGCGGCGACGGCTGCGCCCGCACGACCCCTACCGGCGGGTCGCGCTCGCGTGCGTGGACGGTCTCGGCAGTCTCGGCGACGGCCGCGCCAGGCCCGTGCTGAACGACGCCCTCGCCCACCCGGTCCTCGCGGAGGCGGCGGTGCGGGCGCTGGCGCGGATTCCCCGGCAGCGGTGAACCGGCGGGGCGACCGCTTGCCGGGTCAGGGCATGAGACGCCGGGCGTACCGCACCTCCGGCACCTTCGTCCCGTCCACCTCGAAGGGCTCCTCCGTGCCGTCCGCGTGGAAGCCCGCGCGCTCGTAGAAACGGCGGGCCGCCGTGTTGCCCGCGACCACCCACAGGTACATGCGGCCGCGGCCGGCTGCCGTGCACTGCCGGACCGACTCGGCGAGGAGAGCCTGGCCGATGCCACCGCCGAGACGGGCGGGGTCGACGTAGATCGCGTACAACTCGGCGTCCCCGGTGCGCACTTCGCCGTCGCGGTAGGCGCCGTGGGCGGCCCAGCCCACCACCTCGCCGCCGCTCTCCGCGACCAGGTTCACCACGCTGCCGTCGCCGCGCGCGAACCAGCCCCGGCGCCGCTCGGCGTCCTCGGACACGCTGAGCGCGTCGAGGTGGGACTGCGGCATCAGGCCCGGGTAGGCGCTCTGCCAGCCGCGGACGCGGATCTCCGACACGCGGTCGCAGTCGGCGAGGGTCATCTCGCGCACCCGGAGCGCCGTCATGCGGCGATCACCGCGAACGCCTCGATCTCCATCAGGAACTCCGGCCGGACCAGCGCGGCGACCTGCACGGCCGAGGAGGCCGGCAGCCGGTCGTCGGGTATGTGGGCGGCGCGGGCCGTCCGGATCGCCGGCATGTGCGCCATGTCCGTGACGAAGTAGGTGAGTTTGACGACGTCGTCGAAGGTCGCTCCGGCGGCGGCCAGGCAGCGCCGCAGATTCTCGAAGACCTGACGGGCCTGGGCCTGCGGATCGCCCTCGCCGACCAGACGGCGGTTCTCGTCCAGGGGGAGCTGACCGGAGACGGCCACGAAACGGCCTGTGCCCAGCACGACGTGCGTGTACTGAGCGGCGGCGGCGACGCCGTCGGGGGCGGGAATCCTGGTCAGTTCACTCATGGGTCCATCGTGGACCATGGGTCTGACAACGCCCCCGACGGGTCGCGGCGTGCGGTGCGTCGGCTCCGGTGCGTCAGCCGCGGAAGCCGAGCAGCCCGTGCAGTGTCGAACCGTGCGCGGTACCGGTGCCGACCTTCGCGCTCAGCGGCTTCGGGTCGGGCAGCGCCGGGCACACCGCGTCGACCGCACCGGTCCCGCGCGGCACCGTCCCGTCGGACAGGTAGGCCGCCAGATGCCCGTCCAGGCAGGTGCTCCCGCTCAGCGTGATGCCGTGGTTGCCGCCGCCCTCCTCGACGACCAGGCTGGAGCCGCCGAGCAGGGCGTGCATCATCGCGCCGCCCTCGTACGGGGTGGCCGCGTCGTCCGTCGCCTGGAACAGCAGGACCGGCGGCAGCTGCCCGTTGGCGACGTTCACCGGACCCCGCGAGCGAGTCGGCCAGAACGCGCACGGCGCGTTGTACCAGGCGTTGCTCCAGGTCATGAACGGCGCCTTCCGGTACGCCGACCAGTGGTCGGAGCGCCACTCGTGCCAGTCGCGCGGCCAGTGGGCGTCCCGGCACTGCACCGCGGTGTAGACGCTGTAGCCGTTGCCCCCGGCGGCGTCGACCGCGCCGAGGTTCTCGTACGTCTCGACCAGGGGATCGGCGTCGCGGTCATTGACGTACGCGGCGAACGCCTTGGCCAGATAGGGCCAGTAACCGTTGTAGTAACCGCCCGGCACGAAGGTGTCCTCCAGCTCGGAGGGGCCCACCCTGCCGCCCGCCGGCTTCTTCGCCAGCTCGGCCCGCATCGCGTACCACCGCTCCTCGATGCGGTCGGGGTCGGTGCCCAGCCGGTAGGCGGCGTCGTGCTTCGCGATCCATGCCATCAGGGCGCGGTGGCGGTCGTTGAAGGCGTGGTCCTGCGTGAGGTTGTTGTCGTACCAGACGCCGGTGGGGTCGACGATCGAGTCGAGCACCAGGCGCCGCACCCGCTCCGGGTACAGCTTGGCGTAGACCGCGCCGAGATAGGTGCCGTACGAGTAACCGAAGTAGTTCAGTTCCGGCGCGCCGACGGCCCGGCGGATCGCTTCCATGTCCCGGACCGCGCTGAGGGTGTCGATGTACGGCAGCACGCTCGCGTACTTCTTGCCGCAGTTCTCGGCGAAGGCCTTGACCCGGGCGAGGTTGGCGCGCTCGATCTCGCCGGTGGAGGGGACGGAGTCCGGGCGGACCGGGGCGAAGTGGTCCGGCCGGCAGTTCAGGGCGGGCGTGCTCCGGCCCACCCCGCGCGGGTCGAAGCCGATGACGTCGTACTGCGCGGCCACCTTTTCCGGCAGCGACGACGCGACGAACCCGGCGAGGGTCAGTCCGCTGCCCCCGGGTCCGCCCGGGTTGACCAGCAGTGGCCCCTGGTAGGTCTTCGCGGTGTGCGGGACGCGGGACAGCGCGAGCGTGATCTGCTTCCCGCCCGGGTCCCCGTGGTCGAGCGGCACCTTCAAAGACGCGCACTGGAGCGTCGGGTGGTCGGTGGTGGCGCACTTCTTCCAGGCGGGCTTCGCGGCCGGTACGGCCTCGGCGGCGGGCGACGGGCTCGCGCCGGCGGGCACGGCGGTCAACGCCCCGGCCACGACGACGGCGGCACCGCACAGCACGGCTGCGCGTTTCCTCATGGGGTCCTCCCAGGACGGAGGTCGACGGACCGCGTGGATCACGGTCCTCGGCGCATCGTCCCGGAATCGGGGCCCGGAAGAACCTGTTCTGCTGATACTTGACCCGATTGGGCCGCCGGTTGCCCTCGAACGCGCTCAGAGCAGCGTGAGTTGGGTCGGTCCGGCCTCGGCGGGCTCCGCCGCAGGCTCGGGCGGCCGGATCCGGCGGGGCATCCCCGCGCGCGTGGGGCCGATGCCGTACTCCTCGGCGAGGTCGTGGACCTGACGGGTGATCCGGCGCTGGTACCACTTCGGCGCGTAGGAGCCGTCCGCGTACAGCCGCTCGTAGCGGCGCACCAGATGCGGGTGGTGCTGTCCGAGCCAGGCCATGAACCACTCGCGGGCGCCGGGCCGCAGATGCAGCACCAGCGGGGTGACGGAGGTGGCTCCGGAGGCCGCGATCGCCCGCACGGTGGCCCGCAGTTGGGCCGGCTGGTCGCCGAGGAAGGGGATCACCGGCGCCATCAGCACCCCGCAGCCGATGCCGTGCTCGGTGAGCGTCCGTACGACGTCCAGGCGCCGCTGCGGGGCCGGTGTGCCCGGCTCGACGGTGCGCCACAGCTCGGTGTCGGTGAAGCCGACCGACACCGAGATGCCGACGTCGGTCACCTCGGCGGACTGCTTCAGCAGGTCGAGGTCGCGCAGGATCAGGGTGCCCTTGGTCAGGATCGAGAAGGGGTTCGCCCGGTCGCGCAGGGCGGTCAGGATGCCCGGCATCAGCCGGTAGCGGCCCTCCGCGCGCTGGTAGCAGTCGACGTTGGTGCCCATCGCGACGTGCTCGCCGTGCCAGCGGGGCGAGGCCAGCTGGCGGCGCAGCAGCTCCGGCGCGTTCACCTTCACGACGATCTGGGTGTCGAAGCCGATGCCGGTGTCGAGGTCGAGATAGCCGTGCGTCTTGCGGGCGAAGCAGTACACGCACGCGTGCGTGCAGCCCCGGTAGGGGTTCACCGTCCACTCGAACGGCATCCGGGAGGCGCCCGGCACCCGGTTGAGGATCGTGCGGGCCCGGATCTCGTGGAAGGTGATTCCGGCGAACTCGGGTGTGTCGAAAGTCCTGGTGGTGACCGCGTCCGCGCCGAACAGCGCGGCGTCGGCCGGCCGGTCGTGGCGGGGTTCCGCGGCGGGTTCCGCGGTGAGGTTCTCCCAGCGCATGGCGCCTCCTCGGTAGCACTGGACCCATAATAGAACACTTGTTCCCATGATCGTGCGGGGATCCTTTCCGACCACGCCGCGACCGCTTCGGCAGCCCCGATTTGGGTGGCCGGGGACCGGGGTGGTTGGCTTGCCCCGATCCGAGGAACCCCCGAGCAACAAGGACCTGGAGGAACCCCATGGCGCAGGTCGAGGCCACCACCGAGCGGGTCGTCGCGGCGGCCCCGGACACGGTGTTCGACGCGATCGCCGACTACAGCGGCACGCGCGCGAAGCTGCTGCCGGAGCAGTTCAGCGAGTACGAGGTGCGCGAGGGCGGCGACGGCGAGGGCACCCTCGTCCACTGGAAGCTCCAGGCCACCAGCAAGCGCGTCCGCGACTGCCTCCTGGAGGTCACCGAGCCCACCGACGGCGAGCTGGTCGAGAAGGACCGCAACTCCTCGATGGTCACCGTCTGGCGGGTCACCCCGGCCGGTGAGGGGAAGTCGCGCGTCGTCGTGACCACGACCTGGACCGGCGCGGGCGGCATCGGCGGGTTCTTCGAGAAGACCTTCGCCCCCAAGGGCCTCGGCCGGATCTACGACGTGATCCTCGCCAACCTCGCCACCGAGGTCGAGAAGTAGCTCGGTCGAGCAGTGGCCCACGTCGAGAGGCAGCCCACGAACGGTCAAGAGCCCGACGACTCCTGACCGTTGCTCCACCTCACCGGTTCGAGTGGTTCTCCCTTCGGACCGGGTTGGCGCCGTAACTCGTCGCGCTTGCTCGGAGTTGTCGCTTTACGCGGGACTTGTGCGGCAGGCGCGACGAGGGGAGCGGTAGGTGGGCGGGACCACTCTGGTGCAGAAAGACCTGCACGGATCGCGGAGCGCACCGACGGCGGCACCTCCACCGCCCCCCGCGCCCAAGGCGGCCCAGAGCACCGAACTCAGCCCGCGCCGGGTGCGGTTGGTCTTTCTCAGCCTCATGCTCGCGCTGCTCCTCGCGGCGCTGGAGCAGATGATCGTCGCCACCGCACTGCCGAAGATCGTCGGCGAACTCCACGGCCTGGACAAGATGTCCTGGGCGATCACCGCCTACCTCCTCACCGCCACCGTCGGACTGCCCGTCTACGGCAAGCTCGGCGACCTCCTCGGCCGCAAGTGCGTCTTCCAGTTCGCGATCGTCGTCTTCGTCGTCGGCTCCGCGCTCGCCGGACGGGCGCGGACCATGGACCAGCTGATCGCCTTCCGCGCGGTCCAGGGCGTCGGCGCGGGCGGGCTCATGATCGGCGTCCAGGCGATCATCGCGGACATCGTGCCGCCCCGGCAGCGGGCCCGCTTCATGGGCCTCATCGGCGCCGCCTTCGGCCTCGCCTCCGTCGCCGGACCCCTGCTCGGCGGCTACTTCACCGACCACCTGTCCTGGCGCTGGTGCTTCTACATCAACGTCCCCTTCGGCCTGCTCACCCTCGCCGTCGTCGCCGTCGTCCTCAAACTGCCCAAGCCGCGCGCCAGGCCCCGCTTCGACGTGCTCGGCACCCTGCTGCTCACCGCCGCCTCGACCTGCCTGGTCCTGCTGACCAGTTGGGGCGGCACCGAGCACGCCTGGGGATCGCGCGTCATCCTCTCCCTCGCCGCGGGCGCCGCCCTGTCCACCGTCCTCTTCCTGGTCGCCGAGCGTTTCGCCGCCGAACCCCTCATCCCGCTGCGGCTGTTCCGCGACTCCGTCTTCACGATCACCAGCCTGGTCGGGCTGGTGATCGGCGTCGCCCTCTTCGGCGCCGCCAGCTATCTGCCGACCTTCCTGCAGATGGTCGACGGCGCCTCCGCCACCGAGTCCGGGCTGCTCATGCTGCCCATGATGGGCGGCATCGTCGTCACCTCCGTGGTCTCCGGACAGCTCATCACCCACACCGGCCGCTACCGGATCTACCCCGTCCTCGGCGGCGCCCTCGCCGTGCTCGGCATGTGGCTGCTGTCCCGGCTCGAGACGGACACGCCCCGGCTGCACCACAGCCTCTGGATGGCCGTCCTCGGCGCCGGCATCGGCCTGGTGATGCCCGTCCTCGTCCTCGCCGTGCAGAACTCCGTGCGCCCCGCCGACCTCGGCACCGCCACCAGCGCCCACAACTACTTCCGCCAGATCGGCGGCAGCGTCGGCGCCGCGATCTTCGGCACCCTCTTCGCGAACCGGCTCGCCGACTCCCTGCGCGAACGCCTCCCCGAGGGGACGGGCGCCGGCCTGCCCGACCCCGAGTCGATCACCCCGCAGCTCGTGCACACCCTGCCCCCGGCGCTGCGCGACGCCTACATCGGCGCGTACGCCGACGCCATGCCGCGGATCTTCCTGTACCTGGTACCGGTGCTCGTCCTCGGCCTGGTCCTCGCCTTCTTCCTCAAGGAGAAACCACTGGTGTCCCACCACGCCACCGAAACGGAGCCCGCGTCCGTGACCACCCCCATCCCGCGGGCCCGTGCCGCGTACACCGCCGGCATCCCCGTCTGCGGCACGGTGCAGCACCCCGACGGGACCGCCGTGCCCCGCGCCGCGCTCACGCTCATCGACGTCGCCGGACAGCAGATCGGGCGCGGCGCCAGCGGCGAGGACGGGCGGTACGCGCTGGCCACCCCCGGCTCCGGCTCGTACGTCCTCATCGCCGCCGCCGGCGGGCACCAGCCACAGGCCGTCTCCGTGACCGTCGGTGAGCGCCCCGTCGAGCTGGACGTCGTCCTCGGCGGCGCCGGACGCCTCGCCGGGGCCGTCCGCACCGCCGACGGCACGCCCGTCCGGGACGCGGCCGTCACCCTCACCAACGTCCACGGCGAGGTCGTCGCCGGCACCCGCAGCGGACGTGAGGGCGGGTACGTCATCAGCGAGCTGGTGGCGGGCGAGTACACCCTCGCCGCCAGCGCCCCCGCCTTCCGCCCGGCCGCGCTGCCGGTCTCCGTACAGGCCTCGCGGGAGACCCGCCAGGACGTCGAACTCGCCGGCGGCGCCGTCCTGCGCGGCACCGTCCGGGCCACCGGCGGGAGGCCCGTCGAGGAGGCGCGCGTGACGCTCCTGGACGCCGCGGGCAATGTGGTGGACACCCTCACCACCGGCCCGGACGGCACCTTCCGCTTCATCGACCTGTCCTCCGGCGAGTACACCGTCATCGCCGCGGGTTACCCGCCGGTCGCCACCGTGCTGCACATGGCCGGCGGAGGGCGCACGGAGCGAGATCTGCAACTCGGCCACGAGGACTGAGGAAACACCGGGGAAGGCCGTTACCCAGCACTTCCCCGGTGAAACCAATTCCAGAATTGCCGCACATCCCGAGTGGCGGGCGCCGTACGGTGGTGGCTGCGGGGCAGATCTTGTGCAGCTCTGGGGAGAGAGGGTCTGGGCCATGGACCGTGGCACCGAGAGGGACACGCCTCCCAGCCGCGGAGCCGGGAGCGGTACGGCACCCGAGCCCGCGGACACCGGGCGCATCCCGCTCGCCGTGGTCGTCGTCGACCGGGCCGGCCTCATCTCCCACTGGAGCAGCGGCGCCCGCCGGCTGTTCGGCGTCGCCAAGGACGAGGCGATCGGCCGGCACGCCATCGACCTGCTCCCCGTCTCCGGCGCCCTCCCCGACATCGACGACGGTCTGCCGTACGCGGAGTACGCGCCCTACGACGGCCTCGGACCCGGGCTCGGGAACTCCCTCGACGGCGGGCTCGGCTACCCGGCCGCCGGCCGGGCCCGGCTGACCGTGCCCGAGCGGAGCGAGACGGGGATCCCTCCGGCCGAAGGGTGGGGGAGGGACCGCGTCGACGTGCTGTGGTGGGCGTACCCCCTCGTGGGACCCGGCAGCGAGCGGCTGCTCGTGCTGGCCGCCGACGCGGAGGCCCTGCACCGGCCCGACACGGAGGACGGGCCGCTCGTCGAGCGCATCGCGCCCGGCTTCGCCCTGCACACCGACTTCCCCGGCGCCGAGGACCTGGCCCGCAGGCTCCCCGAGATCCTGCCCAGCATGAGCGTCGGCGAGAGCGCCCGCATCGTCGCGCAGGTCCTCGAACTGGGCTATCCCGTCCTGGAGTTCAGCCAGAGCGACCGGGTTCCCGTCACCCCCGACTGGGGTGTAGCCCGGCGCGTCGAGCGCAGAGCCCGCCGTGAGCGGGCCGCCCGCGCCGCGGCCGCCGGCCGGCCCCTGCCCGAGGAACCCGACGACGAGGGCGAGGACCTCGAGTACGTCGCCGTCCGCGAGCGTCTGGAGTTCCTCAACGAGGTCAGCGGGAAGATCGGCACCTCCCTCGACCTGGCCCGCACCATCGGCGAGGTCAGCAGGGCCGTCGTACCGCGCTTCACCGACGTCGCCGGCACCTACCTGCGCGAACAGGTCGTCGCCGGCGAGGGGTTCCCCGACGGCGTGCCGGACACCAGGACCATGTGGCACCGGGTCGCCCTGGAGCACACCGACGAACCCGGCCGCTGGGACGACGTGGTGCCCGTCGGCGAGGCCATGCCCTTTCCGGCGCACACCCCGTTCTTCCAGTGCATGACCAGCGGCGAACCCGTCCTCGTGCCGCGCATCAGCGAGCAGATGGGGCACGCCATCGCCTCGCAGTTCGACAAGCGCGACATCCGGCCCCTGATCACCGGCCGTTCGATGCTCGTCGTCCCGCTGAAGGCGCGCCAGGTCGTCCTCGGCTTCATGATCCTGCTGCGTCACCCCGAGCGCACCGAGTTCAACGACATGGACCGGGCCACCGGCGCCGAACTCGCCGCCCGCGCGGGCCTGGTGCTCGACAACGCGCGCATGTACACCTATCAGGAGAGCGTCGCCGAGACCCTCCAGGACAGCATGCTGCCGCACATACCGCCGCGGATGGCGGGCTGCGACATCGCCACCCGCTATCTGCCCGGCACCCTGCTGGGGCGTATCGGCGGCGACTGGTTCGACTCCGTGAAACTGCCCGGCGCCCGCACCGCGCTCGTCGTCGGTGACGTCATGGGCCACGGCCTCAACTCGGCCGCGATGATGGGGCAGTTGCGCACCGCCGTGCAGACCATGGCCGCCCTCGACCTGCCGCCCGCGCAACTCCTGCGCAACCTCGACGACCTGGCCCAGCGCCTCGGCGAGACCTACCTCGCCACCTGCCTGTACGCCGTCTACGACCCGATCGCGAGCGAGTTGCACCTCGCCAACGCGGGCCACATACCGCCCGTGCTGGTGCGCGCCGACGACGGCCGCAGCGAACTCCTCGACCTGCCCACCGGCGCGCCCATCGGCGTCGGCGGAGTGCCCTTCGAGGCGGTACGCGTACGCGTGGCGCCCGGCGACCGGCTCGTGATGTGCACCGACGGACTCGTCGAGATGCGCGGCGAGGACATCGGGGTGGGTCTCGCGACCCTGTGCGAGTCGGCCGCCCACCCGGCGGCCTCCATGGACGACGCCTGCGACACCATCATCCGCGCCCTCAACACGCGTGGTGGCCGCAAGGACGACGTGGCCCTGCTGCTGGCCCGCCTCAACGGCATCGAACCCGACGACGTCGCCGAGTGGATCTTCCCCCTCGACCCCGCCCAGGTCGGCCGGGCCCGCGCCGTGGTCCGCGAGCAGCTCCACGACTGGAGGCTCGCCAAGCTGGCCGGCCCGGCCGAGCTGATGGTCAGCGAGGTGGTCACCAACGCCGTACGGCACTCGCACGGCCGGCCGGTGACGCTGCGGCTGGTGCGCGGGGACGCGCTGCTGTGCGAGGTGGACGACGACGACCACGAGCTGCCGACCCTGCTGAGCGCCGGACCCGACGACGAGTCCGGGCGCGGGCTGCGCGTGGTGAGCACGCTGGCCCGGGAGTGGGGCACCAGCCGTACCGCCGCGGGCAAGTCCGTGTGGTTCGAACTGACCCTCCCCAAGCACTGACCGGCGTTTTCGCGGTTCTGAGGGGCGCACGACGGCGTACACCCGTCGAACGAGGCGTGAAGGAATGCGTACGGCGCTTGTCCGCGCCACCGGGGAGCGATACACCGTACTGGCCCGTCACTTACGGCGGATCGGCGTCACACCTGGGGAGTTGGGCATGAGCGTGACGAGTCGGTACCGGGCGGCCTGGGAGGGCTTCTGGCGCGAGGCCCCCGCGGAGACGGGGGCGGTGTTCTGGGACGCGGACCCGGCGGTGACCGCCGCCCGCCACCTCGCCTTCTTCGAGCCGCGGCTGCTCGACCCCGGGTTGCCGCTGGTGGACCTCGGCTGTGGAAACGGCACGCAGACCCGTTTCCTCGCCGACCGCTTCCCGCAGGTGATAGGCGCCGACCTGTCCGTCGCGGCCCTCGACCACGCCCGCCGCGCCGACCCCTGTGGGCAGGCCGCGTACCGGCTGCTGGACGCGGCCGAGAGGGACGAGGCGCAGACGCTGCATGCCGAACTCGGCGACACCAACGTCTATATGCGGGGCGTCCTGCACCAGTGCGAGCCCGACGACCGGCAGCCGCTGGTCGACGGGATCGCCGCGCTGCTGGGGGAGCGCGGCCGGGCCTTCCTGGTCGAGCTGTCGGAGGCCGCCCGGCCCGTCCTGGGCGGCCTGGCGCAGAGCCCCGACGGCCCGCCGCCCAAGCTCGCGCCGGTCTTCCGGCACGGCATCGCACCCGGCGAGGTCGCCGACGCCGCGGTACCGGTGTATCTGGCGGCGGCCGGGCTCACCGTCCTGGCCTCCGGCGAACTCCCGCTCACCACCACCGAGTTCGCGTCCGACGGCACCCGGATCGAGCTGCCGTCGAAGTGGATCCTGGCGGGCCGGGAGATGTGACCACGGTCACACATCGGCAGCTCCTCCGTCCGTCACACTCGCGCGACGCCGCGTGTCGAGGGGGTGAAGGAAGCCGGAAGAACCTCATGAGGAGCTGCTGACATGTCCACTGCCTACGTCGTCGTCACCGTGCTGGGAGCCGTTCTGGCGGGCTTCTCGGCCGCTTCGCTCCTCCTCGGCGCGGAGTGGACCGTGAAGCCGCTCGCCGACTACGGCGTGCCCCGCTCGTGGTGGCCGTGGCTCGGCGCGGCCAAGGCCGCCGGAGCGGCCGGTCTCCTCGTCGGCCTGCTCGTGCCGGTGATCGGCGCGCTGGCCGCTGCCGGGCTGGTGCTGTACTTCCTCGGGGCCGTGGCCACCGTGGTGCGCGCCCGCTGGTTCTCGCACGTGGCGTTCCCGCTGGTGTACGCGGCGCCGGCGGCGGCCTCGCTCGTGCTGTGGTTCTGACGCCGTAAGGGTTCTGAGAACGCTTTCAGGGGGTGACCGCAGACAGCCCGGTCACCCCCTCGCGTGGTCAGGCGTCGGGTACCGCCACCTCCATCGCGGCCAGCCGCTCGCGGTCCGCGACGATCTCGATCCGGGTGATCCCCTCGTCGGTGACCGTGAACAGGAGCGCCAGCCGCAGCCGGCCCAGCGGAGCCATCACCAGGCCGACGCGGCCGTCGAGCAGGGCCGGACCGGTGAACATGGCGCGGCCGGCCGCCGTCATCGCGCTCTCGGCGACGGACCGGCCGCCACTGAGCGAGGCCGGCTCCGGCGTCGGGAGGACGAACCGGTCGGCGGTCAGCACCACGTCCGGATGCAGCAGCGCCAGCAGCGCGTCGAAGTCCCCGCCGCGCGTGGCGGCCAGGAACGCCTCGACGACCTCCCGCTGCCGGGCCGCGTCGGCGGCCGGAGCGGTGCCGCCCCTGACCCGGCGCCGGGCGCGGCTCGCGAGCTGGCGGGTCGTGGCCGGCGTCCGCTCGATCAGCGGGGCGATGGCGTCGAACGGCACCGCGAACAGGTCGTGCAGGACGAACGCCAGCCGCTCGTCCGGGCCCAGCGTGTCCAGGACGACCAGCAGCGCCACGCCGACCTCGTCGGCCAGCAGCGCCTCCGCCGCGGGATCGCCGCCCCCGCCCGACGCTCCCTCCTCGCCGCTCTGCAGCTCCAGGGGCTCCTCGCGCCGGGTCCGGCGGGAGCGCAGCATGTTCAGGCTGACCCGGCCCACCACCGTGGTCAGCCAGGCGGTGAGGTTCTCCACCTCGCCGACGTCGGCCCGGGAGGCCCGCAGCCAGGTCTCCTGCACCGCGTCGTCGGCCTCGCTGAGCGACCCCAGCAGCCGGTGGGCGACGGCCCGCAGCCGGGGACGGTCGGCCTCGAAACGGTCCGCTGTGAGGATGCGTGGGTGTGCGGTCATGGTGGGCCCCGTTCGCGTCGGTCAGGCGTCGATCCTGCGCTGCGGGAGATCAGAGCAGAAAAGGGTTTCCCGCCGCTCGTCGGGTGCGGCGTGACGCGTGCCACACGGCGCGGACCGAGTGCCGGGGTGGGCGGTTTCCGTACCCGGAGGCGAGGCGGAGACCCCTGATGCGAGGATGAGGCGCCATGACAGCAGGGCGGTGTTCTCGCACGGTACGGGCCGCGGTGTTCGCCGCCGTCTGCGTGCTGCTCGCCGCCCTCGGCCACGTCCTGATGTCCGGCGACCGGGTGCCCTGGTGGGCGCTGGGCGCGGGCGCCGCCGCGACGGGTGCCGCCGGCTGGGGACTGGCCGGCCGTGAGCGCGGGATGCCGTTGATCGTCACCGTCGTCGTCACGGCACAGACGGCTCTGCACACGGCGTTCTCGCTCGCACAGCCGGGGACGCGGGCCGCGGGCACGGCCGCCATGGACCCCCACGCCGGCATGGACATGGGCATGGGCGCGCCTCCCGGGCACGCCCCGCACACCATGGGCCTCGTGGGCCGCACCGGTGCCGTCGCGGGCGGGGTCGAGCCGTCGTCGTACGGCATGCTTGCCGCGCATCTGCTCGCGGCGCTGCTGTGCGGGCTGTGGCTGGCCCACGGGGAGCGGGCCGCCTTCCGCGTCCTGCGGGCCGTCGCCGGACGGCTGGCGGCGCCGCTGCGGATGCTGTTCGCCGTGCCGCTCGCCCCGGAGCGGCCGCGCCCGCGGGTGCGGCGCCGTGGCACCGACCGGGCGCCGCGGTTGCTGCTCCTCGTCCACGCGATCACCTCCCGGGGTCCGCCCGCGGGGACCGCTGTCGCCTGACGACAGCCGGTGCCCCGAGGCCGCCCCTGTGCGCCTCGGGCCACGGCCCCACGCCGGCGCGGACGTCCCAGGGACGCCCGTCGCCGCCGTGGGGCCGTCTCCCCGTTCACCGGACCGCTCGCGCTCTCGTGCGCCGCCGGCCCGGGATCCGACCTCGCGAAGGACACCAGGTCATGGACCCCTCCCTGCCCTCCTCCCTGCCCACTCCCCGCCGTCCCGCCTCCGGGAGGCCGACGGCGGCCGACGCCTCGACGACCGCGCTGGCGCTGGCCGCGCGCGCGGGCGACGCGGACGCCGTCGAACGGTTCGTGCGCGCCCTGCACCGTGACGTCCTGCGGTACGTCGCCCATCTGGGCGCCGACCCGCAGACGGTCGACGACCTCGCGCAGGACACGTTCCTGCGGGCCCTCGGCAGCCTGCACCGGTTCGAGGGCCGCTCCTCGGCGCGGACCTGGCTGCTGGCGATCGCCCGGCGCGCGGTGATGGACAGCCACCGGTACGCCGCGACCCGGCCGCGCCCGGCGTACGTACCGGACTGGCGGCCGGCCGCCGAACTCGCCCAGCCGCGCGGACTGCCCGGCTTCGACGACGGCGTCGTCCTGATGGACCTGCTGGCCGCACTGCCCGCGGACCGGCGCGAGGCGTTCGTCCTGACCCAACTCCTCGGTCTGCCCTACGAGGAGGCGGCGCGACGTGTCGGCTGCCCCGTCGGCACGGTCCGCTCCCGCGTGGCCCGTGCCCGCGCCACCCTGACGGGCCTGCTGGCCGAGGCGGAGCGGCGGGCCGCTGCCGTGGCGGCGGCCTGAAGGGGCGGGCGGTGGTGGACCGCGCGGGCGGAGCGCGGACCCCCGTCGGTCACGCGGGGGCGGTCCCTCGGTGGTGGTGAAGGGGCCCGTTAAGCTCAGGGGGTTTTCCCGGAGAGGACGGTCGTGGGCATGAAGATCCTGATCAGCGCGGACATGGAGGGCGCCACCGGTGTCACCTGGCCGGCCGATGTGCTGCCGGGGACGCCGCAGTGGGAGCGGTGCCGGGAGTTCTTCACCTCCGATGTCAACGCCGCCGTTCTCGGGTTCTTCGACGGCGGTGCCGACGAGGTGCTGATCAACGAGGCGCACTGGACGATGCGCAACCTGCTCCTGGAGCGGCTCGACGAGCGCGCGCAGATGCTGACCGGGCGGCACAAGTCGCTGTCCATGGTGGAGGGCGTCCAGCACGGTGACGTCGACGGCATCGCGTTCGTCGGCTATCACGCGGGCGCCGGCGCGGAGGGCGTCCTCGCCCACACCTACCTCGCCAACTCCATCACCGGGGTGTGGCTGAACGGCGTGCGGGCCAGCGAGGGGCTGCTCAACGCACGGGTCGTCGCCGAGTACGGGGTGCCGGTCGTGCTGGTCACCGGTGACGACGTGGCCTGCGAGGACGCCCTCGGGTACGCGCCCGAGGCGCTGAAGGTCGCCGTCAAGGACCATGTGTCGCGATACGCGGCGGTGTGCCGGACCCCGGCCAGGACCGCCGCCGACATCCGGGCCGCGGCCAAGGCGGCGGCGCAGCTGGCGGTCCGTCAGGAACCGGTGGACGCCGGGCCGTTCACCGTCGCCCTGGAGTTCGACGCCGAGCATCTGGCGATGGCCGCGACCGTGGTGCCCGGCGTGGCGCGGACCGGGGAGCGCAGGGTCGCCTACACCAGCGGCACCATGTACGAGGGTATTCGCACGTTCAAGGCGGTCACGACGGTCGTCTCGGCCGCGGTGGAGGAGCAGTATGGCTGACGGGCAGACGGGGGACGAGGTCGTTCGGTTCACCTCGGACCTCATCCGGATCGACACGACCAACCGGGGCGGCGGGGACTGCCGGGAACGGCCCGCCGCCGAGTACGCGGCCGAACAGCTCGCCGGGGCCGGCCTGGAGCCGACGCTGCTCGAACGCACCCCGGGCCGCACCAACGTGGTCGCCCGCATCGAGGGCACCGACCCGTCCGCGGACGCGCTGCTCGTCCACGGTCACCTGGACGTGGTGCCCGCCGAGGCGGCGGACTGGAGCGTGCACCCCTTCTCCGGTGAGGTGCGCGACGGCGTCGTGTGGGGGCGCGGCGCGGTCGACATGAAGAACATGGACGCGATGATCCTCGCCGTGGTCCGGTCCTGGGCCCGCCGGGGCGTCCGGCCCCGGCGCGATCTCGTCATCGCCTTCACCGCGGACGAGGAGGCCAGCGCCGAGGACGGTTCCGGGTTCCTCGCGGACCGCCATCCCCACCTCTTCGAGGGCTGCACGGAGGGCATCAGCGAGTCGGGCGCGTTCACCTTCCACGACGGCGCCGGGCGCGAGATCTACCCGATCGCCGCCGGGGAACGCGGCACCGGCTGGCTGAAGCTGACCGCGCGCGGACGCGCCGGGCACGGCTCCAAGGTCAACCGGGAGAACGCGGTGACCCGGCTGGCCGCCGCGATCACCCGCATCGGCGAGCACGACTGGCCGCTGCGGCTCACTCCGACGGTGACGGCCGCGCTCACCGAACTCGCCGCCCTGTACGGCGTCGAGGCCACCCTGGACGATGTGGACGGCCTGCTGGAGAAGCTCGGCCCGGCGGGCAGGCTGGTCGAGGCGACCGTCCGCAACAGCGCCAACCCGACCATGCTGGACGCCGGCTACAAGATCAACGTGATTCCGGGGGAGGCCGTGGCGTATGTCGACGGCCGGTATCTCGCGGGCTGGGAGGACGAGTTCCGCGCCACCCTCGACGCACTCACCGGGCCGGATGTGAGCTGGGAGTTCGAGCACCGCGAGGTCGCCCTCCAGGCGCCGGTGGACTCGCCGACGTACGCCAGGATGCGGGCCGCCGTCGAGGAGTTCGCGCCGGAGGCGTCCGTGGTGCCGTACTGCATGTCCGGCGGTACGGACGCCAAGCAGTTCTCGCGGCTCGGGATCACCGGCTACGGCTTCGCGCCGCTGAAGCTGCCCGAGGGCCTCGACTACCAGGCCCTCTTCCACGGGGTCGACGAACGAGTCCCGGTCGAGGCGCTGCACTTCGGCGTCGACGTGCTCGACCGCTTCCTGCGCACGGCCTAGAGGAGCGGAGAGACATGCGGATCCTGCCGTACGGTGCCTGGCCCTCGCCCCTGGACGCGCGCCTCGCCGCCGCGCACGACGGGCGTCCCGAGTACGTCGGTTTCGTCGGCGACGAGGTGTGGTGGACGGCGCCCCGCCCGGCCGAGGGCGGCCGGCGCACCCTTGTGCGACGGCGCGAGGACGGCACGGAGGAGTCCGTCCTGCCCGCGCCGTGGAACGTGCGCAGCAGGGTCCACGAATACGGCGGACAGCCCTGGACGGGTGAGGTGCGCGACGGCCGGACGCTGGTGGTGTTCGTACACTTCGCCGACCAGCGGCTGTACGCCTGTGAGCCCGGTGGCGAGCCCCGTCCGCTGACCCCCGTCTCGGAGGTGGGCGGCGGACTGCGCTGGGCGGAGCCGCAGTTGCGTCCTGGCCGGGGTGAAGTGTGGTGTGTGCTGGAGGAGTTCACCGGCGAAGGCCCCACGGAGGTGCGCCGGGTCCTGGCCGCCGTGCCGCTGGACGGCTCGGCGGCGGGGGACCGGAGCGCCGTGCGGGAACTCACCGACGACCGGCGGCGGTTCGTCACCGGGGCGCGGCTGTCGCCCGACGGGCTGCGGGCCGCGTGGCTGGCCTGGGACCATCCGCGGATGCCGTGGGACGGGACGGAGGTGCTGGTCGCCGAGGTCGGCGCGGACGGCACGTTCGGCGAGCCTCAGGTGGTCGCGGGCGGGCCGGAGGAGTCGATCGCCCAGGTCGAATGGTCGACAGATGGCTGTCTGCTGTATACAAGCGACCGTACGGGCTGGTGGAACCTCTACCGGGACCACCACCCCGTCTGTCCGCGCGAGGAGGAGTTCGGCGGAGCGCTCTGGAAACTCGGCCACCGCTGGTTCGCCCCGCTGGCGGACGGACTCGTCGCCGTCGTGCACGGCCGCGGGGCCGCCGCCCTCGGCGTCCTCGACCCGGAGACCGGCGAGGTCGTCGACGTGGCCGGACCCTGGACCGAGTTCGCCGCCACCCTCGCCGTGCACGGGGAGCGTGCCGTCGCCGTCGGCGCGAGCCCCCGCAGTGCCTACGAGGTCGTCGAACTGGACACCCGGACCGGCCGCGCCCGCGTGATCGGCGCCGCCCACGACGACACCGTGGACCCCGCCCACTACCCCGAGCCCCAGATCCGCGCCTTCACCGGCCCGGACGGCCGCGAGATCCACGCCCATGTCTATCCGCCGCACAGCCCCGGCTGCGTCGCGCCCGGCGCCGAGCTGCCGCCGTACGTCATCTGGGCGCACGGCGGCCCCACCGACCGGTCCCCGCTCGTGCTCGACCTGGAGATCGCCTACTTCACCTCCCGCGGCATCGGCGTCGCCGAGGTCGACTACGGGGGGTCGACCGGGTACGGGCGCGCGTACCGGGACCGGCTGCGCGGGCAGTGGGGCGTGGTCGACGTCGAGGACTGCGCGGCCGTCGCCCTCGCCCTCGCCGACGAGGGCACCGCCGACCGGGGCCGACTGGCCATCCGTGGCGGCAGTGCGGGCGGCTGGACCGCGGCCGCCTCGCTGACCGGCACCGACGTCTACGCCTGCGGCACGATCAGCTACCCCGTCCTCGACCTCACGGCCTGGGCGACGGGGGAGACCCACGACTTCGAGTCGCGCTACCTGGACACCCTCGTCGGACCCCTCGACGAGGTGCCCGCCCGCTACACGGAACGCTCGCCCGTCGAGCACGCCGACCGGATCGACGCACCGTTCCTGCTGCTCCAGGGCCTCGACGACGTGATCTGCCCGCCGGCGCAGGCCGAACGGCTGCTCGCCCGCATCGCGGGCCGCGGGGTGCCGCACGCCTACCTCGCCTTCGAGGGCGAGGGACACGGCTTCCGGCGCGCCGAGACGGTGGTGCGCGCCCTGGAGGCCGAACTGTCCCTGTACGCACAGGTGTTCGGGCTGCGGGTGTCCGGCATCCCCACCCTGGAGCTGGCGCAGTGAAGGATCTCGTGCGGCCGTCCCGGCTCGCCCCCGGCGCCCGGGTGGCGGTCGTCGCGCCCAGCGGACCCGTCGTCGAGGAGCGGCTCCAGGCGGGCCTCGACCTGCTGCGCGGCTGGGACCTCGACCCGTTCGCCGCACCCCATGTCCTGGACCGGCACCGGGAGTTGGGCTACCTGGCCGGCACCGACGCCGAACGGGCCGCCGACCTCCAGCGCGCCTGGTGCGACCCGTCCGTCGACGCGGTGATCTGCGCGCGTGGCGGCTACGGCGCCCAGCGCGTGGTCGACCTGCTCGACTGGGAGGCCATGCGGGCCGCCGGGCCGAAGGTGTTCCTCGGCTTCAGCGACAGCACCACCCTGCACGAGGCGTTCGCCGTCCGCCTCGGCCTGGTCACGTTGTACGGACCCGTCGCCGCCGGCGTCGACTTCGTCAAGAACGCCCGCGCCCAGGAGCATCTGAGGGCCACCCTGTTCGCCCCGGAGACCGTCCGCACGCTCACCTCCGACGGCACCGCCCTCGCCCCCGGCCGGGCCCGCGGCGTCACCCTCGGCGGCTGCCTCGCCCTCCTCGCCACCGGGTACGGCACCCCGCACACCCGGCCCGGTGCCCGCGGCGGACTGCTGCTGCTGGAGGACGTGGGGGAGCGGCCGTACGCCGTCGACCGGGCGCTCACCCAACTCCTGCGCACCGGTTGGCTCGACGGCGTCGCCGGGATCGTGCTGGGCTCCTGGGCGCAGTGCGGGCCCTACGAGGAACTGCGGCCGGTGCTGGCCGACCGGCTGGGCCGTCTCGGCGTTCCGGTCGTCGAGGAACTCGGCTTCGGCCACTGCGACGGGGCGCTGACGGTGCCCTTGGGCGTCACCGCCGCTCTCGACGCGGACACCGGCACGCTCACCCTCGACGCGCCCGCGCTGCGCTGACGCGCGTCCCCCGGCCGACCGGCCCGGGGGCACCCCGAGCGCCGGCCCGTGGTGGTCCCGGCGTGTCACCCGCCGGGGGCCTTCGCCGCGCGTGCGGCCGCCCGCGGGCCCACCCTGGTCGGTATGAGCCCGAAGACCTCCGAGAGCGACGGGAAGACCGGCGGAACGGCCGGCGCGCCGGCGCCCGCCCGGATCACCGTCCTGGCCCTCGCCGTCCTCGCCCTGATCTTCATCTTCGAGAACACTGGCGCCACGCGGATCAGGCTGCTGGTCCCCGAGGTGACGGTGACGGTGCCGCTGTGGACGGCGCTCCTCGCCACCGGGGCCATCGGCGCGCTGTGCGGCGCGTACGCCGTCAGACGGCGCGGCTGACGCCGTCGTACGCTGGCCCGATGCCGCACACCGCATCCCGTTACCTCGCCGAGGGCCCCCGTGTGGGCATACGCCACTTCGCCCACGCGGACGCGGACGAGTTCACCGCGCGGGTCCGGGAGAGCAAGGACCTGCACCGTCCGTGGCTGTTCCCACCCGCCACCACCGAGGCGTACCGGGCCTACGCGGGACGGCTGATCGAGGACCCCACGAAGGCCGGGTTCCTCGTGTGCACCCTGGACGACGGGGCCGTCGCCGGGTTCATCAACATCAACAACATCGTCGAAGGCGGTTTCCAGTGCGGCGCCCTCGGCTACGGCGCCTTCGCGCACGCCGCCGGGCGCGGGCTGATGCGCGAGGGCCTCGACCTCGTGGTGGGGCACGCCTTCGGGCCGATGCGGCTGCACCGGCTGGAGATCAACGTGCAGCCCGGCAACGCGGCCTCGATCGCCCTGGCGCGGTCCTGCGGGTTCCGCCTGGAGGGCTTCTCCCCGAAGATGATCTACATCGACGGGGACTGGCGCGACCACGAGCGGTGGGCGCTCACCGCCGAGATGCGCTCCCCGCGATCCTCACGCGCGACGGTGAGCCCTCATCGGTGAGCCCTCACCGGCCGGCCCCCGGTCCGAGCGGGCGCGGCCGGCGTTCACCTGGTGGCCGCGTCCGGGCCAGGGGCTCGCGGCGGGCGCTCGCTCTGTGGCAGAGCGTCGACGACCAGGTCGTAGGAGTGCTCGACCGCATCGTTGATCAGCCGCTTCGTGATGCCGCGACCGGGCCCCAGCGAGATCCAGTGCCTCTTGTCGAGGTAGCGGCCCGGGGTGATCGAGGCGTAGCCGCGTTCCAGTGCCCGCGCGTGCTCGGGCTCGCACTTGACCGTGATGATCTGTTCGTCCGGGTCGTCGGTGACGATCAGGAACACCTTGTCCGCGACCTTGTACACGTCGAGTCCGGGGGTGAAGGGGCGGCCGTGGCTGACGTCGGGGAGGGCGAGGGCCGCCTTGCGGGCGGTGTCCTGGAGGCGGTCGCCGGCCGCGTTCACCGGGCCGCCTGCGTGCTGGTGCCGTAGGTGTGCGGGTCGACGGGTCGCTCGGCCCTGGGCAGGTGGGCGACGACGAGCCGGTAGGAGTCGGTGACGAGTTCCCTGGCGAGCTTCTTGTCGACGCCTGCCCCGCCCTCCAGCGTGATCCAGTGCTTCTTGTTCATGTGGTAGCCGGGGGTGATGTGGCTGTACTGCTCCCGCAGGGCGTGGGCCTCGCCGGGGTCCGCCTTGAGGATCACGACGGGGCGCCCGGGGACCTCCGTCATCAGCATGAACACCTTGCCTCGTACCTTGAAGACCTCCCAGTCCGGGCCGAAGGGATGCTCCAGCTGCGCTCCGGGAAGTTCCTCCGCGCACTCGGCGGCGAACGTCTGCAGGGTCGATCCGTTCATGAGTGTTTCCCTTCTCGGGTGGTGGCGGGCCGGGGTGTCGGCCACGGACGCGGAGGGCACGCCCCATCCTTTCCCCGGAGCGGGCGAAACGGGCGGTAGGCTGCGGACACGTGATGGTCGACAGGCGACACCCCGAGCCTGTTCGGTTCGGCCGGGCCCGTTGGGGGTGGTTCGGCCGGGAGGGTTGGGCCCGTGGCGTCCTGCTCAGGCCGCCGGGCGGTGGGAAGGGGACGAAGGGTCTGTCAGCGGTGCTGTGCGGTGCGCAGCTCGTCGGTGTATCGGGCGAGGGTTTCCTCGGCCGTGGGGACGGGGCCGAACAGCTGCTCCTGGCGGTGGGGGTCGGCGACGTAGCGGCCGGTCTCGAACCAGCGGAACATCGCGGCCAGGTCCTTGATCAGGGGCATGAAGCGGCCGGCGACGGCTCCTGCGGTGCGGGCGGCGCCGGACGGGACGGCCCACACCTTGATCTTCTTTCCGGCCCGGCGGCCCATCACGTCGGCCACCTCTCGCATGCTGACCGGACGGTCCCAGCCGATGTCGATGCGCTCGCCGGCCTCGGCCTCGGCGTCGACCGCGGCTGCCAGATACGCCGCGAGATCGGAGGTGTGGACGAACGTCAGCGGGACGGTGGCCTTGCCGATCCACATCATGCGGCCCTTGTCGACCGGGTCGCCCGCCATGCTCGCGACCTGGTCGAGGAACGCCCCCGGGCGCAGTGCGACGAACGGGACGCCGAGCTGTTCGAGCCTGTCCTCGGCGAGCTTCTTGTGCCAGAAGTGCGGGACCTGGGGCGTCTGGTCGCTGGTGAGGATGCTGGTCAGGACGAACCGCCGGATGCCGGTGCGGTGGGCGGCCTCGGCGAGGTTGGCGTTGCCGATGGTGTCGATGTCGTCGGCGTTCTTGCCGCCGCGGGTGTAGCCGGCGGCGGTGGTGATGACGGCGTCGGCGCCGTTCATCGCGGCCACGAGCGAGTCGACGTCGAGCATGTCGCCGCGGGCGATCTCGACGCCCCGGCTTTCGAGCCTGCTCGCGTCGGTGGTCGGCCGGACCAGGGCGCGGACGTTCTTGCCGCGCCCCAGGAGTTCGTCGACGACCTTGCCGCCGAGGGAGCCGGTCGCCCCGACGACAAGGACAGGGAGGGTGGTTGAGTCGGTGGCAGGCATGAGGGTCTCACTTTCGTCAGGTCATCAGCGAGGGGCTTGGTGGGCGGGGCAGGCGCGGTTGCAGACATAGGCGCCTGCTGCCGGGGGGCCAATGGAGGCGGGCCGTGGGGGCGGATCCGCGGTGCGCCTCGCCGCCGGAACGTGTGCCGCGTCCGAAGGAAGCCGCGACGGGATGGGTGACAGGGCCGACCCGGCGGGGTCGCGACGTATGCGGCACGGTGTGCACCCCAGTCCGGGTGGGGTGCACACCGGGGAGTCACGCGGACTCTTCATCCGACAGCGCGCGGCTGCTGATCGCCTCGGTGATGGCGTACGCGGTCTCGACGAAGGACTCCGCCTGCTGCTCCGACAGATTCCGGGCGGAGATCGCCTCCAGGGCCCGCCACAGGGCCGCAATGGGTTCGCGCATGGCACGGCCCTTGTCGGTGAGGTGGACGACCATGACGCGCCGGTCGTGTGCGGCCGGCTCACGGACGAGCAGGCCGGCGTCCTGCATGCGGCGAAGGGATTTGGAGACGGTGGAGTGGTCCAGGCCAACGCTGGCGAGCAGCTCGGACTGGGTCTGGCCGTCCCGGTCCAGGAGTTGCATGAGCAGCAGTTCCTGTCCGGGGTGCAGGTCCATCTCGCGGAGCATGGTGGCGGCGTAGGCGCGGTGGGCGCGGGCGAGCTGGAAGATCGCGTAGCTCATCGGTCCTGCGCCGGCCGTCGTGGGGATGCGGGGTTCGGGGGTGGGCATGGTTCGGTTCCTCAGTCGGTGTGGGTGGGGTAGTCGGTGTAGCCGGCCACTCCGCCGCCGTAGAAGGTCGCCGGGTCGGGGGTGTTCAGCGGCGCGCCGGCGCGGAGCCGCTCGACCAGGTCCGGGTTGGCGAGCGCGAGGGCGCCGACGGAGACGAGGTCGGCCGTGCCGCTGCCGATGTCCTTGGCACGGGCGGGCAGGTCGGTGCCGCCCCGGTTGAGGATCAGCGTGGCCGGCCACAGCGCACGCAGAGTGCCCAGCAGCTCCTCGTCGCCCGCGTGCAGCACATGGAGGTAGGCCAGGTCCAGGGGGCGCAGGGCGCCCAGGAGCGCCGGATACAGCTCGGCGGTGTCGGACTCGGCGATGTCGTTGTAGGGGTTGCCGGGGGAGATACGGATGCCGGTGCGCTCGGCGCCGATCTCGTCGGCCACCGCGGCGGCGACCTCGACGGCGAAGCGGATGCGGCCCTCGATCGAGCCGCCGTAGCCATCGGTGCGCTGATTGGTGTTGTCGGACAGGAACTGGTGCACCAGGTAGCCGTTGGCGCCGTGGATCTCCACGCCGTCGGCGCCGGCCGCGACGGCGGCAGCTGCGGCGCGGCGGAAGTCGTCGACGGTCGCCGCGACCTCCTGCGTCGACAGAGCACGGGGGGTCGGCATCTCCTGGGGCCCCGACGCGGTGAACATCGCGCCCTGCGGCCGGACTGCCGAGGGGGCGACCGGCCGGCGGCCGTGGGGGGTGTTGTCGGGGTGGGCGATGCGTCCGGTGTGCATCAGCTGGATGACGATCCGGCCGTCGGCCGCGTGCACGGCGTCGGTGACCTTGCGCCACCCGGCGACCTGCTCGTCATTGTGGATGCCGGGGGTCAGGAGGTAGCCCTGGCCGTCGGCGGAGGGCTGGGTTCCCTCGGTGATGATGAGCGCGTGCGAGGCCCGCTGGGCGTAGTACTCGGCGTTCAGCTCGGTCGGTACGCCTTCGGGCGTGGAGCGGTCACGGGTCATGGGGGCCATGACCAGGCGGTGCGGCAGGGACATGCCGCCGAGAGTGGTCGGCGTCCACAGGGAATCCAGCATGAGGGGTCCTTCGACAGGGCGGTGACCGGCGGGTCACCGTAAGGGCAGCGTGGTCGTGGGGAGGCGGTGGGCGGGGGTGCTCAGTCGACGGTCAGGACGAGCTTGCCCCGCACGTGCCCGGCGTCGCTGACCTGCTGGGCCGTGGCGGCCTGGTCGAGCGGGTAGGCGGTGACGGTGGTGACGAGCTTGCCGGCCGCGGCGTCCTGGGCCAGGGCGGCCAGACGGACGGTCGAGCGTTCCTGGGACCCCTGGGAGAAGGTGATGCCCAGCTGCCGTGCGCCGAAGTCGGCGATGGTGACGATGCGGTCGGTGCCGCCCCGCAGGGTGATGGAGTCCTCCAGGGCGCCCTTCCCGGCCAGGTCGAACACCGCGTCCACGCCGTCGGGGGCCAGCGCCTGCACCCGCTCGACCAGGCCCTCGCCGTACACGGTCGCGGTGGCGCCGAGCGAGGTGAGGTAGTCCTGGTTGGAGCGGCCCGCGGTGGCGATCACGCGTGCTCCGCGGGCCGTGGCGAGCTGGATCGCCACGGTGCCGACCGCTCCGGACGCGCCGTGCATCAGCACGGTCTCCCCGGCGGCGACGCCCAGCAGGTTCAGGACCCGCTCGGCCGTCTCGCCGGCCACCGGGAGCGCGACCGCGTCCTGCCAGTCGAGGCCGGCGGGCTTGGGGGCCACGGTGGTGGCCAGCGCGTACTGGGCGTACGAGCCGGTGTCCGACCAGCCCAGCACCTCATCGCCGACCTGCACGTCGCTCACGCCCTCACCCAGGGCGTCGACCACGCCGGCGAGCTCGCCACCGGGGACGGCGGGGAGGGTCGTCGGGCGGACGGCCTCCAGCATCCCGGAGCGGATCTTGCCGTCCAGCGCGTTCAGCCCGGCGGCCTTCACGCGGACCCGGACCTGGCCGGGGCCGGGCTGCGGCACCTCGATGTCCGCCTCGTGCAGCACGTCCGGGCCGCCGAACTGGTCGAAAACGATTGCTTTCATGATGACTCCATTCCCTTCGGCCCCCAAAATGGTGGCCGGCCACGTAATCAAGGTAACAGCAATCGTGTGGCTAGCCAAGTATCCGTGGAGGCGGTCCACCTCGGCTCGCCTCGGGGTGCGCCGCCCACGTGCACGGCCGACCACGTGAACGACCGAGACGACCGCCAGGGCTCGTTCGACCGCCAGGGCTCGCAGGACCCCTCCGGGATCGTGTGCACGGTGCTCGCCGCGATGTCCGGCAGGGAGCGCGAGTACCTCCGCGACCGCACCTCGAAGGCCACGCATCCGCCCGCAAGCGTGGCAAGACCATCGGCGGCGCGGGCGTCACCGACGAGTCCGTGCTGTCCGTGGCCCTTCACCTACGCGACCAGGAGCCTGCGCGACATCGCCGAACGACTCGTCATCACGACCGGCGCGCAGAAAAGGGCCGGCCCCCCTCACCCGCCAACGTCATGCGGATGCTCCGCGAACACGACGAGCACGACGAGCACGACGAACACGACGAGCACGACGAACACGACAAGCGCGACGAACAGGCCGTCACGGCGGCGGGCACGTGATCACCCGGCCAGTTCGCGGCTGGCGTCCGAGCCAGGACTCCGGGGCCCATCCGCGCGACGAGGACGTGCGGTTCTTCGGTATCCGCGAAGCGTTCGCCGACGACACCGCCGAACTCGTCGCGCCGAAGACGCCCGTCGTCACCGTGGGCGGACTACGCGAGTGGGGTGCCGAGACGCTCGGCGCCGCCACCGCACGCGCCTTCGGCATCCCCGAACTCGACGGCTTCTGGGTCCACCTGGACGCCGACGTCCTCGACCCGACGGTCATGCCCGCCGTCGACAGCCCCGACCCCGACGGCCTCTTACCCGGTTACCCGACGAACTCGTCGCGCTGCCGCGACCGTTGACGGCAGCGGCGGGCGCGCTCCTCGCCGACCTCGTCGTGGCCGCCCTCGGCCGCTCCTGAGCCGACGGGCCCGCCTCACGCCGGACGGCGGTCCGCGTACTCGTAGACGGCGCCGTCCGGATGCCGCACGATCAGGTTGCGGCCGGCCGGGGTCGCCACCGGGCCCGCGATGATGTCCGCGCCCAGCTCGCCGAGCGTCTCGAGCGCCTCGTCGACGTCCGTCACGGCGATCGTCGCCGCGACCTTGCGCAGCACCTCCAGTTCCATCGCGGGCCCGCTCATCAGCAGGAAGCAGCCGACCGCCGCGACCTGCACGCCGCCGCGCTCGAAGCGCAGCGCCGGAGTGCCCGCGAGGCGCTCGTAGAAGGGGACGGCGGCTTCCAGATCATCGACGCAGACACGCAGGGTGGCTCCCAGAATGTTCATGTGCGGGAGCCTAGTTGGGCAGGCGGGGCCGTGGAGATCCCTTCACCCGATCCCCTCGGCGGCCCGGCCCCGTTACCGGCCGGAGGCCCCGGGTACCCGCAGCGCATGGAGCGCATCGATCACCTGGAGCATCTGGACAAGCACCTCGTCGACGAACTGGCGCAGGTGGCGCGCGAGACCATCCGCGAGGAACTGCGCGAACAGACCCGCAAGCAGCGCCGTACGGCGCTGCTGTACGCCGCGTCCGGCGCGCTCGCCCTGTACGCGGGAGCCGCCGTCGCGCTGGCCGTGGGCCTCGCCCTCGGCATCGGGCTGCCCGACTGGGCCGCCGCGCTGATCACCGCGGCGATCCTGGGCGTACTGGCGTACGTCCTGCGCGGTGCCGCCCGCGCGCACCCGCACCCGGCCCACCACGGCAGCGCCGACGTGTCCGCACAGCCGGGGCCCGCCGGGGCGGCCACCGGCCTCGCCGCGCCCTACCCGCCGATGCCGTCGACCGCGCCCGGCGTCGGCGCGCCCACGCCGGGCGCGGCGCCGCGGCCCGGCGACATCGACCCCGAGGCGCCGCACCACCGGGCCTGACGCGTGAGGCGGCCCCGGGGCCGGGCCGCCGCCGGTGACCGGGGCCACCGGCGGCGTGGGCCGGGCGGCGGCCGTGGCCTTCGCCCGGCCGTGGCCTTCGCCGCCCTTGGCGACCGGGGCGCGCCCCGCTCGTGGTGGGCGTCGACATGGCCGACGCCCAGGCGGTCGAGGACGCGGCACGACGAGCGAGTGGCGCCGGGGGACCGAAGTGACGTACCTGGGGTTGCCGCGGGGCTCGGCGCGGCGGTGACGGCCGGGGTGCTCAGGCGCACCCGGGCTGAGCACCGCCACGCCGGGTCCGGAGACAGTCAGGGGAGTCAGGGGAGCTGCGGCAGCACCTTGGTGCGGTAGAAGTCGAAGAAGCCGCGCTGGTCGGGGCCGATCTGGTTGACGTAGATCCGGTCGAAGCCCGCGTCGGCGAACGCCTTCAGCGTTGTGACGTGGTCGTCCACGTCGTCGCCGCACACCGTGTTCTCGCCGACCATCTCCTCCGAGATCAGCGGCTCCAGCTGCTCGAAGTGGCTCGGTGTGGGCAGGATCTGGCCCATCTCGCCGGGCAGCAGCTGGTTCGACCACAGCTTGCGGACCGTGCGGACCGCCTCCTCCCGGTCGGGGCCGTAGCAGACCTTCGTGCCGCCGCTGACGAGCTTGGTGCCGCCGCCGCCCTTGCGGAACTGCTCCACCATCGCCTCCTCCGGCATCATCGTGATGTAGCCGTCGCCGACCCGGGAGGCGAGGGAGGTGGCCTTCGGGCCGAAGCCGGAGATGTCGATCGGGACCGGCTCGTCCGGGACGGTGTAGAGGCGGGCGTTCTCCACCGTGTAGTGGGTGCCGACGTGGTTGACCTCCTCGCCGGTGAACAGCCGCCGCATGATCTGGATGGCCTCCTCCAGCATCTCCAGACGTACGTGCGCGGGCGGCCAGGCGCCGCCCAGGATGTGCTCGTTGAGGGCCTCGCCCGAGCCGACGCCGAGCCGGAAGCGGCCCTGCGTCATCACCGCGCTCGTCGCGGCGGCCTGTGCCACCACCGCCGGGTGCATGCGTACGGTCGGGCAGGTCACGGCCGTCTCGATGGGCAGCGACACCGCCTCCGACAGCGCGCCGATCACCGACCAGACGAAGGGACTCTGGCCCTGCGCGTCGTTCCACGGGTGATAGTGGTCGGAGATCCAGAGCGCCGTGAATCCGGCCTGCTCGGCCATCCGCGCCTGTTCGACCAGCTCCGCGGGACCGAACTCCTCGCAGGACAGGAAATAGCCGTACTCGGGCATGGGGGTACCTCCGCTGTGGTGCGGCGGGTGGGCGGTCGCGCTCCGGGTTACCCCGCGCGCGGGCCGGAAACCGGGCCGCGACGGCGGACCCGGCGGACCCCGCGGAACGTTTGGCGGGCCCGGCCGGGGGGACGCGGAAACTCCCGTACGACACACTTCCCCGCGGCCTCGCCGGGCGTGGGGCCACCGGAGGCGAACGTGAGTCGACCCCGCATCGTGATCGTCGGAGCCGGCTTCGCCGGGTACCGCACGGCCCGCACCCTCGCGCGGGCGGCCCGCGGCCGGGCCGAGATCACCCTGCTGAACCCGACCGACTACTTCCTGTACCTGCCCCTGCTGCCCCAGGTGGCCGCCGGCATCCTCGAACCGCGCCGGGTCACCGTCTCCCTCGCCGGCACCCTGCCGGACGTGCGGCTGGTGCTCGGCGAGGCCGGCCATGTCGACCTCGACGGACGCACCGTGCACTACACCGGTCCCGAGGGCGAGCCGGGCAGCCTCGGCTACGACCGGCTGGTGCTGGCCGCCGGCAGCGTGAACAAGCTGCTGCCCATCCCCGGCGTCGCCGAGCACGCGCACGGCTTCCGCGGCCTGCCCGAGGCGCTCTATCTGCGCGACCATGTGACCCGCCAGGTCGAACTGGCCGCCTCCGACGGCGAGGGCCCCCTCTGCTCCGCGCGCTGTACGTTCGTGGTGGTCGGCGCCGGCTACACCGGGACCGAAGTCGCCGCGCAGGGGCAGCTGTTCACCGACGCGCTGGTGCGCGCCCACCCCCTGCGCAAGGGCATGCGGCCGCGCTGGCTGCTCCTCGACGTCGCCGAGCGGGTCCTGCCCGAACTGGACGAACGGCTCTCCGGCACCGCCGACCGGGTGCTGCGCGAGCGGGGCGTCGACGTGCGGATGGGAACCTCCGTCAAGGAGGCCACCCCGGACGGAGTCCTGCTCACCGACGGCGAGTTCGTCGGCACCCGCACCCTCGTGTGGTGCGTGGGCGTACGGCCCGATCCCCTCGCGGAGTCGCTCGGACTGCCCATGGAGCGCGGACGGCTCCTCGTCGAGCCGACCCTCCAGGTGCCGGGCAGGCCCGAGGTGTTCGCCTGCGGTGACGCCGCCGCCGTACCCGACCTGGAGAAGCCGGGGGCGTACACGCCGATGACCGCGCAGCACGCCTGGCGGCAGGGCAAGGTCGCCGGGCACAACATCGCCGCCTCGCTGACCGGGCGCGAACTGCGGCCCTACCGGCACAAGGACATGGGCTTCGTCGTCGACCTCGGCGGGGTCAAGGCCGCCGCGAACCCGCTGGGCGTCCCGCTGTCGGGGCTGCCCGCCGGTGCGGTCACCCGCGGATACCACCTGGCCGCCATGCCCGGCAACCGCGTGCGCGTCGCGGCCGACTGGCTGCTGGACGCCGTACTGCCGCGCCAGGCCGTCCAGTTGGGTCTCGTACGGTCCTGGTCGGTGCCGCTGGACACGGCGTCGCCGGAGCTGGCGCGGGTGCCGGACGGGCGGGAACGGCGGCGGGAGCCGGACGCGGCGTCCGGCGGGGCGGACGCCCCCTCGGCCAGCGGTCGGAAGGCCGTGGGCGGAGGCGGCGGTGACGACACCTCCCGGACGATCACCTCACCGACACCCGAACCGGTGAAGAGCGAGCCCGCGAAGAAGAACCGGCCGGGCGCCGAGCCCGCGAAGAACCAGCCCGGTGGCGAACCTGCCAGGAACCAGCCCGGTGGCGAACCTGCCAGGAACCAGCCCGGTGGCGAACCTGCCAGGAACCAGCCCGGTGGCGAACCTGCCAGGAACCAGCCCGGTCGCGAGCCCGCGAAGAACCGGCCCGGCCCCGAGTCGGCCGGGAAGCAGCCGCGCCCGCAGCCCGCCCCCACGCGCTCCGCCCCTCAGGAAGGAGATCGGTAACCCGATGGACACCGCCGAACTCACCGAACTCGGACAGCAGTTGCGGGTGGACAGCGTCCGCGCCTCCGCCGCAGCGGGGTCCGGGCACCCGACGTCCTCCATGTCCGCCGCGGACCTGATGGCCGTCCTGCTGGCGAACCACCTCCGCTACGACTTCGACCGCCCCGCCCACCCGGCCAACGACCGTTTCGTCCTCTCCAAGGGCCACGCCTCCCCGCTGCTGTACGCGGCGTACAAGGCGGCCGGAGCCATCGACGACGACGAACTCCTCACCTTCCGGGAACTCGGCAGCCGCCTCGAAGGGCACCCCACCCCGCAGCGCCTGCCCTGGGTGGAGACGGCCACCGGCTCGCTCGGCCAGGGGCTGCCGGTGGGCGTGGGCATCGCCCTCGCGGGCAAGCGGCTGGACCACTCCCAGCACCGGGTGTGGGTGCTGTGCGGGGACAGCGAGATGGCCGAGGGGTCGGTGTGGGAGGCCGCCGAGCACGCGGGCCACGAGCACCTCGACAACCTCACCGTGATCGTCGACGTCAACCGGCTCGGCCAGCGCGGCCCCACCCGGCACGGCCACGACCTCGACGCCTACGCCCGCCGCTTCCAGGCCTTCGATTGGCACACCGTCGAGGTCGACGGGCACGACGTGGACGCCGTCGACCGCGCGTACGGGGAGGCGGTCTCCACCACGGGCCAGCCCACCGCGATCCTCGCCCGGACCCTGAAGGGCAAGGGCGTCGAGGCCGTCCAGGACCGCGAGGGCCTGCACGGCAAGCCGCTGCCGGACGCCGACGAGGCGATAGGGGAACTCGGCGGGATCCGCGACCTGCGCGTGCGGGTGCACGAGCCGCCCGCGACCCGCATGCTGCACTCCGTGCCCACCGGCCGCCTCGACCTGCCCCGCTGGGAGAAGGGCGACCCCGAGAAGGGCGTCGCCACCCGGGACGCCTTCGGGCAGGCCCTCGCCGCCCTCGGCACGGCCCGCGGCGACGTCGTGGCCCTCGACGGGGAGGTCGGTGACTCCACCCGCACCGAGTTCTTCGCCAAGGAACACCCCGACCGCTTCTTCGAGTGCTACATCGCCGAGCAGCAGCTCGTGGCGAGCGCGGTCGGCATGGCCACCCGCGGCTGGGTGCCGTACGCCTCCACCTTCGCGGCCTTCCTCACCAGGGCCCACGACTTCGTGCGGATGGCCTCGATCAGCGGCGCCGGGATCAACCTGGTCGGCTCGCACGCCGGGGTGGCCATCGGGCAGGACGGGCCCTCACAGATGGGCCTGGAGGACCTGGCGATGTTCCGGGCCGTGCACGGCTCGACGGTCCTCTACCCCTGCGACGCCAACCAGACGGCCCGGCTGGTCGCCGCCATGGCCGGGTTGGACGGCATCCGCTATCTGCGCACCTCGCGCGGCGAGAGCCCGGTGATCTACGGGCCGGACGAGGAGTTCCCCGTCGGCGGCAGCAAGGTGCTGCGCTCCTCCGGCGGCGACCGGCTGACCGTCGTCGCGGCCGGTGTCACCGTGCACGAGGCGCTGAAGGCCGCCGACGCCCTGGCCGCCGACGGCGTCCCGGTCCGGGTGATCGACCTGTACTCGGTCAAGCCCGTCGACCGGCACACCCTGCGGCTGGCCGCCGAGGAGACCGGGTGTCTCATGACCGTGGAGGACCACCACGAGGAGGGCGGCCTCGGCGACGCGGTCCTCGACGCCTTCACCGACGGGCGCCCCGTGCCCCGCCTGGTGCGGCTGGCCGTCCGCATGATGCCCGGCTCCGCGACGCCCGACGAGCAGCTGCACGCGGCGGGCATCGACGCCGACGCGATCGCCGCCTCCGCCCGGCTGCTGGTGGAGACGGCGGTCGTCCGGTGAGCGACGGCGGTCGTTCGGCGGGCGACGGCGGTCGTGCCGTGGGCGACGGCGTTCGCACGGTGCGTGCCGGACGCCGCACGGTCGAGGTCCACCGGCCCGACAAGGTGCTCTTCCCGGCCGGTGCCGACGGCAAGGAGTACACCAAGGGCGACCTGGTGGCGTACTACCGGTCGGTGGCCGCGTTCATGCTGCCGCAGCTGCGCGGCCGGCCGCTGATGCTGGAGCGGCATCCGGACGGTATCGACGGCCCCCGGTTCATGCAGAAGAACACCCCCGAGCACTACCCGGAGTGGATCACCCGGGTGGAGGTCGCCAAGGAGGGCGGCACCGTCGTGCACACCGTGTGCGACGACTCCGCCACCCTCGTGTACCTCGCGGACCAGGCCTGCCTCACCCTGCACCGCTGGCCGGCACGGGTCGGCAGGGCCGACCGCCCCGATCTGATGATCTTCGACCTGGACCCGTCCGGCGACGACTTCGAGGCCGTGCGGGAGGCGGCCCGACGGCTGGGCGACCTGCTCGACGAGGTACGGCTGCCCTCCGCGCCGATGACGACCGGCTCACGCGGACTGCACGTCGTCGTCCCCCTGGACGGACGGCACGGCTTCGACGAGGTGCGGGCCTTCGCGCGGGACGCCGCCGACCTGCTCGCCGCCCGGCACCCGGACGAGCTGACCACCGCCGCCCGCAAGAAGGACCGCGGCGAGCGGCTCTACCTCGACGTGCAGCGCAACGGCTACGCACAGACCGCCGTCGCCCCCTTCACGGTGCGCGCCCTCCCCGGCGCCCCCGTCGCCATGCCCATCGCCTGGGAGCAGCTCGACGACCCAGGCCTCGGGCCCCGCCGCTGGACCATCGCCGACGCCGTCGAGCAGGCCCGCACCGGCCCGTGGTCCGGGGTGAGCACCCGCGGCCGCGCCCTGGGACCCGCCCGGCGCCGCCTCGACGCGCTGCGTGGCTGATGCACATACCGTCCGTGCGCAGGCCGTCAGGCCCGCGCCGCGGACGCGTGTGCCTGTGAAGGTTTGGCCATGGACCTTCCGGCCACACGGAAGGAAGAGGTGGCGATGACGAACACCAAGGACACGAAGAACACAGCAAGGACACAGAGTTCACCGAACACCCCGAAGGGCGGGGCCGGGAACGACGACGACCCCGACGGCAAGGACGACACCGTGACGGACGACCGGCCGAGCCCCATGGAGGTGCTGCGTCAGGCGCGCGCCCAGCTCGCCGAGCTGACCGGCATGACCGCGGAGAGCGTCTCGTCCTTCGCGCGGACCGAGGACGGCTGGTCCCTGGAGGTCGAGGTCCTGGAACTGGAACGGGTGCCCGACACCATGAGCCTCATGGCGAGCTACGAGGTCGAACTCGACCCCGAGGGGCAGCTCACCGGCTACCGCCGCGTCCGCCGTTACGAACGCGGGCGGGCCGACGCACACAGGCCCGGCGGCCGGTAGGCCGCTCGCCAGACGCGGAACGGGCCCGAACACCACTCACCACATACAAGGAGGTGCGGTCGGCATGACCGTGGTCCCGGCACAACAGTCCGGTGGCGGAGGCGGCTCCAGCGGCCTCTACGACGTCCTGGAGCTCGTTCTCGACAGGGGGCTGGTCATCGACGCCTTCATACGCGTCTCCCTGGTCGGCATCGAGATCCTGAAGATCGACGTGCGGGTCGTCGTGGCCAGCGTCGACACCTATCTGCGGTTCGCCGAGGCGTGCAACCGCCTCGACCTGGAGGCGGGCCCGCGCAAGAGCCCCGGCCTGCCCGAGATCGTCGGCGACGTCACCGAGTCCGGCGCGCGCGGCAAGTCCAAGGGGGCGCTGTCCGGCGCCGCCGAGACCATCTCCGGCGCCTTCAAGCAGGCCCGTGAGGAGAGCGGCGAGCCCGAGTCGAGGCCGCGTCCGCGCAAGGCGGCCTCCGCACGCCGGAAGGAGGAGCAGGAGTGAGCACCTACGTCTACGGCATCACCGCCGCAGCGCACCCCTCCCTGCCGGAGGCCCTGGCCGGCGTGGGGGAGCCTCCGCTGCCGGTGCGGGTGCTGCGCGCGGGCGACCTGGTGGCCGTCGTCAGCGACGCCCCGGAGAACCTGCGGCCCAAGCGCCGCGACCTGCTCGCCCACCAGACCGTCCTCGGCGAGGTGGGGGCGGGCGGCTGTGTGCTGCCCATGCGGTTCGGCAGCGTCGCCCCCGACGACGACGCCGTCACCGGGGTGCTCACCGAGCGCGCCGAGCACTACCTGGAGCGGCTGCGGGCCCTCGAGAACAAGGTCGAGTACAACGTCAAGGCCTCCCACGTGGAGGAGGCCGTGCTGCATCAGGTGATGGCGGACAACCCCGAACTGCGCGCGCTGGCCGAGGCCAACCGGCAGGCCGGGGGCGGCACCTACGAGCAGAAGCTCCAGCTCGGCGAGATGGTGGCGGCCGCGGTCAAGAGCCGTGAGGCGGAGGACGCGGCGGAGATCCAGCGGGTGCTGGAACCCCTCGCGACGGGCGTCGAGCCGGGCCCCGAGTCCACCGGCTGGCTCGCCAACGTCTCCTTCCTCGTGGACCGCGACGAGGCCGCACGGTTCCTGGAGGCGGCCGAGGGGCTCCGCGAGGCCCGCCCCCACCTGGAGGTGCGGGTGAACGGCCCGCTGCCTCCGTACAGCTTCGTCGAACCCGGCCCGGCGAAGCCCGCAGTGCCGGCGGCCGAGTAGCGGCCGCCGAAGCGGAAGGAGCAGGGAGATGGGCCTGATCTCAGAGGTGCTGCTGCTGCCGTTCGCCCCGGTGCGCGGCACCTCCTGGGTGATCCAGCAGGTCGTCCAGGAGGCCGAGCGGATCTACTACGACCCCGCCACGGTACGGGCCGAACTCTCCCGGCTTGAGGAGCGGCTGGAGTCCGGAGAGATCACGGAGGAGGAGTTCGACCGGCTGGAGGACGAACTCCTCGACCGGCTGGACATCGCCATGGGCAGGAGCACGGGAACCGACGACGGGACGGCACGATGAACCGAGTGGGACTGGGCCTCGCGATAGGGGCCGGATACGTCCTGGGACGTACGAAGAAGATGAAACTGGCGCTCGCCGTGGGTTCGATGGTCGCGGGCAAGAAGCTGAACCTGACCCCGCGCGGCGTGGCCGACCTGGTGTCCCAGCAACTGAAGGACAACCCGCAGTTCAAGGAGATCGGCGAACAGCTCCGCGGGGACCTGCGCGGTGTCGGCAAGGCCGCCTCGGGTGCGATGGTCGAGCGGCAGATGAGCGCCCTCGCCGACCGGCTGCACAGCCGCACCGGACAGGTCCGCGACCAGCTCCAGGGCGTCGTCCCCGACGTGGACGACAAGGACGACAAGGACGACAAGGACGACACGGACGACAGGGGCACGGACGAGGAGTACGACGAGCCGGAGTCCGCGCGCCACGAGGACGAGGACGACGAGGACCGGGACGACGAGGACCAGGACGCCGCGGACGCCGGTGAGGAGCGTCCGCGCAGGACGGCACCGGCGAAGAAGGCACCGGCGAAGAAGACGGCCAAGAAGGCCCCCACCAAGACGGTGCCCGCGAAGAAGACCGCCGCGTCGGCCCGCAAGACGGCCGAGAGGACCTCGTCGCGGGCCCGGCGGCCGAAGGGAGGCGGTGAGCGATGACCGAGACCCTCGGATCGGCCACGTCCGCGGCCGGCGGAACGGCCGGCAAGGCGGCGGGCAAGGCGGCCGGCGGCAATCCGCTGGCCGGTGTCGCGCAGAGCGAGGCCGCCGACCGGCTGAAGGCGGAGGTGCAGGAGTACCTCGCCGCGCAGACCGAGCGCGTGCTGGCGGGCGTCGGCCGCAAGCTCGGCGAGACCACCGTGAAGCTGAACGACATCGCCGAGGGCAAGAGCCCCGGCTTCGCCAAGCTCGCCCTGGACGGCGGCCGCAAGGTCGCCGAGGGCAAGGGTCCGGTGCGCACCGCGCTGGAACTCGGCGCCTCGCGCGCCAAGGACAAGGTGACCGGCGCCCTGAAGAACCTGGGCGGCGGCAAGGGCAAGCGCAAGGGCGGCTCGGGCTCCAAGCCGACCGTCATCATGGAGCAGATCGATGTCGGCGTACCGCTGCGCACCGCCTACGACCAGTGGACCCAGTACCAGGACTTCAGCACCTTCGCCAAGGGCGTCAAGAGCGCGAGCCGCGCCGACGACACGGCCAGCGACTGGCAGCTGAAGGTGTTCTGGTCCAACCGGAGCTGGAAGGCGAAGACCACCGAGCAGCTCCCGGACGACCGGATCTCCTGGACGTCCGAGGGCGCCAAGGGCACCACCAAGGGTGTGGTGTCCTTCCACCGGATCGCCGACAACCTCACCCGGGTCCTGCTCGTCATCGAGTACTACCCCGTGGGTCTGTTCGAGAAGACCGGCAACATCTGGCGCGCCCAGGGCCGCCGGGCCCGCCTGGACCTGAAGAACTTCGCCCGGTTCGTCACCCTCAAGGGGGAGGCGGAGGACGGCTGGCGCGGCGAGATCCGCGACGGTGAGGTCGTCCGCTCCCACGAGGACGCCGTCGCCGACGAGGAGAGGGACTCCGAGGAGGACGGCGGGTCCGAGGAGGACGGCGGGTCCGAGGAGGCGTACGACGAGTCCGAGCCGGAGTCGGAGTACGACGAGGAGGACGCGGAGGGCGAGGACGAACCCGAGGGCGAGTACGAGGAGGCCGAGGAGGCCGATGAGGAGGAGGGCGAGCCGGAAGCCGAGTACGAGGAGGCCGACGAGTACGAGGACGAGCCCGCGGACGACGAGGACAGGGGCCGGCGATGAGCATTCCGAGCCGGATGCCGGAACCGTACGGCCAGGGCGGCGGTGCCAATCTCGCGGACATCCTGGAACGGGTCCTCGACAAGGGCATCGTCATCGCCGGTGACATCCGGATCAACCTGCTCGACATCGAACTGCTCACCATCAAGCTCCGCCTCATCGTCGCCTCGGTCGACAAGGCCAAGGAGATGGGCATCGACTGGTGGGAGGACGACCCGGCGCTGTCCACCCGTGCCAGACGCGACCAGCTCACGCGGGAGAACGCGGAGTTGCGTGAGCGGCTGGCACGACTGGAGGAGCTGGAGCCGGGCCGTGCCCGCACCAGGGAGGAGTCCCCGTGACCGGACTGCGGTACGTCTACGCCGTCTGCCGGCCCCTCACCGCGCCGCTCCAGGCGGAGTTGACGGGCGTGGCGGGCGCACCGGCCAAGCTGCTGCACCACCACGGCCTGATCGCCGTCGTCAGCGACGTGCCCGAGCGGGACTTCGCCGAGGAACCGCTCCGGGCCCACCTGGAGGACCTGGACTGGCTCGCCGCGACCGCGCGCGGGCACCAGCAGGTGATCGACGCGCTGACGGCGGTCACCACGCCGTTGCCGCTGCGGCTCGGCACCGTCTTCCGGGACGACAGCGGCGTCCGCGTGATGATCGAGGAACGCGAGGAGGTCTTCCTGCGCACCCTGGACCGGCTGGCGGGGCGCGTGGAATGGGGCGTGAAGGTGTACGTCGAGCCCACCGGTCAGGAGGAGACCGCGGGCCCGGACGGCACGGAGGGGAAACCGGTTTCGGGCCGTGACTATCTGCGGCAGCGGCGTATGAGGGCGCGGGCGCACGAGGACACATGGCAGCGGGCGGAACAGTTCGCCGGCCGACTGCACGCCCTGCTGTCGGAGCACGCCGACGCGGCCCGTCTCCACGCGCCGCAGAACTCCGCCCTTTCCCGGGCCTCGGGACAGAACGTGCTGAATGCCGCCTATCTGGTGCCCCGCGCGGAATCCGAGGAATTCGTGGAAATCGTGGACCGCACGAAGGGCGAGGAACCCGGAATGCGCGTCGAACTCACGGGACCGTGGGCGGCCTATTCCTTCGTGGAGCCCGCGGCGGCCGAGGGCGCGGAGGGCACGGAGGGCTCGGGGGACGCCGGGAGTACCGGGCACGCCGGTGGGGCCGGGGAGGAGGGCTCGTGACCGTCGTGGAGCGCCGTGAGGTCGCCCTGGTCGACCTGCTCGACCGGCTGCTGGCGGGCGGCGTCGTCATCACGGGCGACATCACCCTGCGGATCGCGGACGTCGACCTGGTCCGCATCGATCTGAACGCCCTGATCAGCTCCGTGAACGAGAATGTTCCGTCGCCCTGGAGGGATCTTTCGTGAGCACGCCGCGCGAGCGTCATCTCGACCTCGAACCCGACACGGTCGAACGCGACCTGATCAAGCTCGTCCTCACGGTCGTGGAGCTGCTGCGCCAGCTGATGGAACGGCAGGCGCTGCGCCGCTTCGACCAGGGTGATCTGTCCGAGGAGCAGGAGGAGCGGATCGGGCTCACACTGATGCTGCTCGACGACCGGATGACGGAACTGCGCGAGCGGTACGGCCTGCGGCCCGAGGACCTGAATCTGGACCTCGGGCCGCTCGGACCGCTGCTGCCCCGGGAGTGAGAAAGTCTCCTGAATCCCCGGGCTAATTCACCACCTGTACCAACGACCCCGGCCTCCCGCCGCGGTCGTTCCGCGCATCAGGAATCCCAGGAGCCAGAGAACGAGGACCGCGATCGCGATCCACCAAAGCACCTCCACTGCGAATCCGGCACCGAAGAGAATCAGCACCAGAAGCAGCACCAGCAGGATGGGAACCATAGTGTGAACCTCCTGCTGTCCGGGTTTCCACAAATTTGCGATTCAGGCGTCCTTTCTGCACAGAACTTCTCCGTGCAGAACGGCGAACCACCCGTCGTCCTGCTTTCCCCATTCCCGCCAGGCGTCGGACACGGCCCGCAGCCGTCCGGCGTCGGCGTGCCCGCCCTCGGTGGCGCGTTCCGCGTAGGCGGAGGCCAGCGTGCGGTCGGCCCACAGGCCGCTCCACCAGGCCCGCTCCTCGGCGGTGCTGAAGGTCCAGGTGGCCGAGGTGGCCGTGATGTCGGTGAAGCCCGCCGCCAGGGCCCAGGACTTCAGCCGGCGTCCGGCGTCGGGTTCCCCGCCGTTGGCGCGGGCCACCGTGCGGTACAGGTCCAGCCAGTCGTCCATCCCGGCGGAGGCGGGGTACCAGGTCATGGCCGCGTAGTCCGAGTCGCGGACGGCGACGTACCCGCCCGGCCTGGTGACGCGCCGCATCTCGCGCAGCGCCTGTACGGGGTCGCCGACGTGCTGGAGCACCTGGTGGGCGTGGACCACGCAGAACGTGTCGTCCGGGTACTCCAGGGCGTGTACGTCGGCGACCGCGAAGTCGATGTTGGTCAGTCCGCGGTCGGCGGCGCCGGCCCGCGCCTGCTCCAGGATGCCGGGCGCGTGGTCGACGCCGGTGACATGACCGTCGGGGACCAGGGCGGCCAGGTCGGCGGTGATGGTGCCCGGACCGCAGCCGATGTCCAGGACCTTCATGTGCGGCTTCAGTGAACCGAGCAGATACGCCGCCGAGTTGGCGGCGGTCCGCCAGGTGTGCGACCGCAGTACCGACTCGTGGTGTCCGTGCGTGTAGACGGCGGTCTCGCGCGCTCCCGGCATGGCTCAGCCCTTTCTCGACGGCCCGGTCCCCGGGCTCGGGGGAGCTCCGGGGGCTGACGTGTGTCACCGTATGCGTGCAACCGCATGCTGAGACAGTTCGTTCTGGAATGTGGACTGACGGTACGTCAGGATCGTGTCGGCGGGCCGTGGACCGTCAAGGGATCATGGCCCGCGGGTACCCTTCAGGGGCCGATTCCTGCGCGGGACGGCACGACACCAAAGGGTGAGCGCATGCGTCTGCTCCTGGTCCGCCACGGCGAGACTCCCTCCAACGTGGACCGCCTGCTGGACACCGCCGTCCCCGGCCCCGGCCTGACGGCGCTCGGCGAGCGGCAGGCCGCCGCCCTGCCCGACGCCCTCGCCGGCGAGGACATCGACGCCCTGTACGCCTCCACCCTGGTGCGCACCCGGCTCACCGCCGCGCCGCTCGCCGCCGCCCACGGCCTGGACGTCCTCGTCCGCGACGGCATCCGGGAGATCTCCGCCGGCGATCTCGAACTCCTGCCGGGCGACTCCGAGCAGGGCGGGCGGTACATGCGCACGGTGTTCGCCTGGGCGGCCGGGGACCTACGGCTGCGCATGCCGGGCGGCGAGAGCGGTAGCGAGTTCCTGGAGCGCTACGACGCCGTGGTCGCCGAGGCCGCGGCGAGCGGGGCCCGCACCGTCGCCCTGGTCAGCCACGGCGCCGCGATCCGCACCTGGACGGCCGCCCGCGCGCTCAACGTCGACGTGCCGTTCGCCGCCGCCCACCCGCTCGCCAACACCGGCGTGATCGTCCTCGACGGCTCCCCGTCCGACGGGTTCAAGGCCCTGACGTGGGCGGGCGCGACCGTGGCACCCGCGGGCGAGGGCGGGCCGGCCGGCGAGCCGTTCGACCCGGCCGGATGATCTCCGACCTGCGGGGACCGCGCCCATAAGGGTTTGCCGCATCCGGTGCGCGGACCGCAGAATGCAGCCTCATGGGACATCTGGAAGCCGCGCACCTCGAGTACTACCTCCCCGACGGGAGGACGTTGCTCGGCGACGTGTCGTTCCGGGTGGGCGAAGGGGCCGTCGTGGCGCTGGTCGGACCCAACGGCGCCGGCAAGACGACCCTGCTGCGGCTGATCTCCGGTGAGCTGAAACCGCACGGCGGGACGGTCACCGTCGGTGGCGGGCTCGGCGTGATGCGCCAGTTCGTCGGCTCCGTACGGGACGAGACGACCGTACGCGACCTGCTCGTGTCGGTGTCCTCGCCGCGTATCCAGGAGGTCGCGAAGGCGGTCGACAAGGCCGAGCACGCGATCATGACCGTGGACGACGAGGCCGCGCAGATGAGTTACGCGCAGGCCCTCTCCGACTGGGCCGAGGCGCACGGCTACGAGGCCGAGACACTGTGGGACATGTGCACGACGGCCGCTCTCGGCGTGCCCTACGACAAGGCGCAGTTCCGTCAGGTGCGCACCCTGTCCGGCGGCGAGCAGAAGCGGCTGGTGCTGGAGGCGCTGCTGCGCGGCACCGACGAGGTGCTGCTGCTCGACGAGCCGGACAACTACCTCGACGTGCCGGGGAAGCGGTGGCTGGAGGAGCGGCTGAAGGAGACCCGTAAGACGGTCCTCTTCGTCTCCCACGACCGCGAACTCCTCTCCCGCGCCGCCGAGAAGATCGTCTCCGTGGAGCCGGGACCGGCCGGAGCCGACGCCTGGGTGCACGGCGGCGGCTTCGCCACCTACCACGAGGCCCGGCGGGAACGCTTCGCCCGCTTCGAGGAGTTGCGCCGCCGCTGGGACGAGAAGCACGCCCAGCTGAGGAAACTCGTCCTGAACCTCCGTCAGGCCGCCTCCATCAGCCATGAGCTGGCTTCCCGCTACCAGGCGGCGCAGACCCGCCTGCGCAAGTTCGAGGAGGCGGGCCCGCCGCCCGAGCCGCCGCGCGAGCAGGACATCACCATGCGTCTCAAGGGCGGCCGGACCGGCGTGCGCGCCGTCACCTGCAAGGGCCTCGAACTGACCGGCCTGATGAAGCCCTTCGACCTGGAGGTCTTCTACGGCGAACGCGTCGCGGTCCTCGGCTCCAACGGCTCCGGCAAGTCGCACTTCCTGCGCCTGCTGGCCGGCGACACCGTGGCCCACACGGGGGAGTGGAGGCTCGGCGCGCGGGTCGTACCCGGCCACTTCGCGCAGACCCACGCGCACCCCGAGCTGCTGGGGCGCAAGCTGCTGGACATCCTGTGGCAGGAGCACTCCCAGGACCGCGGGGCGGCCATGTCCCGGCTGCGCCGCTACGAGCTGACCCAGCAGGCCGAGCAGGCCTTCGACCGGCTGTCCGGCGGCCAGCAGGCCCGCTTCCAGATCCTGCTGCTGGAGCTGGAGGGCGTCACGGCCCTGCTGCTCGACGAGCCGACCGACAACCTCGACCTGGAGTCCGCCGAAGCCCTCCAGGAAGGGCTGGAGGCCTTCGACGGCACGGTCCTCGCCGTCACCCACGACCGCTGGTTCGCCCGCTCCTTCGACCGCTACCTGGTCTTCGGCAGCGACGGGCGGGTCCGCGAGACCCCGGAGCCGGTGTGGGACGAGCGCCGCGTGGAGCGCGTCCGCTAGGGCTTGCCGACGTGACCGCCGGGGCTCCCGGTGGTCACGCCGACGCAGCAGCGCGCCCAGGCCGCCCGCCGGGATCCCCTCGTCGGGCCCGGACACCACGAGGACGGGGGCGCCGGTGGCCACCGCCGAGCGGATCAGGACGTCGTCGGCGCGGGCGCCCAGGAGTTCTGCTCGCCGAGCGCCTCCAGCTCGGTACGGCGTACGCGGTACGAGCAGCTGGTCCGGATCCTCGCCGATCCACACCCGTCGGCGTGGATCAGCAGCTCGCCGACGCGGTGTTCACGGGCCGCCTCGACCAGCGCCGTAACCCCTTCGGCCGCGGTCCGCACGGCGGAGCAGGTCGCCTCGTCCGCGCCCTGCTCCGCCAGCCGCCGGACCCGGCGCGGACGCCGTGAGGTGACGCTCGTGGGGTGTGCTCCCGGGATGCCGGAACGTGTCGACGTGGACGGAGGCCCAGGAGCCGGAATGTTCGTACAGTGGATGCAGCAACGCGAGATCCATGGCTTCTCCCGGACATCGGCCGGATGTCTGCGCTCCCCCGGCGGGTACTCGGGCCCCATGGACGAACACGACGAGTGGGGCACCACGATGACCGGAGTCGACCCCGACCGGCTGGACGACCAGCAGCTCATGAAGGAGCTGGAGACGATCCACCGCACCCGCCACGACACCCTCCTGCACGGCTCGAACGACGCCCTGCGCGCCCACAACGACCGGATGGCGGAGCTGGAGGGCGAGTACCTGCGCCGCAACCCGCGCCGCTTCGTCTCGCCGGCCCGCACCCGCGACGGAGCCCGGGATCGCACCGGGCAGGCCGACGGTACGGACCGCTCGGGCACCCCGGCCGGCAAGTGGGGCCCCGGCACGGCGAACGGTCCCGGCAGGGCCTGAAACACCTGCCGGAACCGCTTTCCCGAGTTTCCCGGCCATCCGGGCCCGGGAGCCGCTCAGGCGGTTTCCCGGGCGAACACGTCCAGGTACGTCTCGCAGAACGCCTTCAGATCGTCCGGCTTGCGGCTGGTCACGAGCTTGTTGGGCCCGTGGTCGCAGACCTTGACCTGCTCGTCCACCCAGGTGCCGCCCGCGTTGCGGATGTCCGTCCGCAGGCTGGGCCACGAGGTCAGCACCCGGCCGCGTACGACGTCCGCCTCGATCAGCGTCCATGGGGCGTGGCAGATCGCGGCGACCGGCCGGCCCTGCGCGAAGAACCCCTTGACGAAAGAGACCGCCTTCTCGTCGGTGCGCAGGAAGTCGGGGTTCGCGACCCCGCCCGGCAGGACGAGTCCGTCGAAGGAGTCCGCCGACGCCTCTCCGGCCACCTCGTCGACCGGGAAGGTGTCCGCCTTGTCGAGGTGGTCGAAGGCCTGGATCTCACCCGGTTCGGTCGACACCAGCACGGGCTCGTGTCCCGCGTCCTTCGCCGCCTGCCAGGGGTCGGTCAGCTCCACCTGCTCGACGCCCTCGGGAGCCGTCAGAAACGCGATGCGCATGATCGTTCAACGTCCTTTCCTGGTGTGCCTGACCGTGCCCGCCACTGTGCCGGTGACGGGACTGTGCCGGTGGCCGCTCATGCCCCGCCTCGGGTCAGGGTCTGGGCCAGTTCCTGCACGGTGCCGTAGCGCTCCTTGTCCGGGAGCTGCCGTACCGCGTCGACGAGGGCGTCCGGCGCGTTCTTGCGGCGCAGGGTCCGGGCCAGCTCCTGGGGGCCGGCCGGGAAGGCGCTGCGGCCCAGGATGCGGGCCAGCTCCAGACGCACCGTCGCCAGTGACGCCCGTGCGTCCCCCGGCACCACCGGTCCGCCCCAGACCGCCGGATCGTCCTCGGCGGACGGCTCGGGGTCGTGCCATTCCTCGGACCGCGTGGGGTGCCCCGACCTGAGCAGTCCCTGCAGTTCGTGCTTCATCTCGTCGTCCCGGTGGACACTCAGCCGGGCGCTGCCTCGCTGCATGTCTCCCTCCAGATCCTCGGGTGCGGGCCCACCGCGTACCCGGCGGAGGGGAACCGACACGAGGTCTCTCCCGCCGGACCCGCGGACGCGGTCACCTCCGCTCGCGCCCCGGCAGGAACTCCTGCACCTTCGCCTTGAAGCCCTGCTTCAGCACCGAGCCCCGGTCCGCGTCGCCCCGCAGGATCGACGCGGCCGTCGCCTCCATCTGCTCCCAGGTCGCGTGCGGCGGGACCGGCGGCACCGCCGGGTCGGTGAGGAACTCCACGACCGCCGGGCCGTCCGCCTCCAGCGCCGTACGCCAGCCCGCCGCCACGTCCTCCGGCTTCTCCACCCGCACCCCGGTCAGCCCGAGGGACCGGGCGAACGCCGCGTACTGCACGTCCGGCAGCTCCTGCGAGGGCAGGAACGACGGGGCGCCCCCCATGGCCCGCAGCTCCCACGTCACCTGATTGAGGTCCTGGTTGTTCCAGACGGCGACCACGAGGCGCCGGTCCGTCCAGCGGTCCTGGTACTTCGCCGCCGTGATCAGCTCCGCCAGCCCGTTCATCTGCATCGCCCCGTCCCCGACCAGCGCGATCACCGGCCGGTCCGGGTGGGCGAACTTCGCGCCGATCGCGTACGGCACCGCGCAGCCCATCGTCGCCAGCGTGCCGGAGAGCGAGCCGCGCATGTCGCCGCGCATCGTCAGGTGCCGCGCGTACCAGTTCGCCACCGAACCCGAGTCGGAGGTGATGATCGCGTCGTCCGGCAGCAGCGGGTCCAGGGCCCGCGCCACATACTCCGGGTTGATCGGATCGGCCGACACCTGCGCCCGCCGGTCCAGCACGTCCTGCCAGTGGCGGACGTTGTCGCACACCGTGTCGAACCACTCGCGGCCCCGCGTGTCCTCGGACGTCAGCATCGGGATCAGCCGCCGCAGCGTCTCCCGCGCGTCGCCGACCAGGTTCACCTCGTACGGATACCGCATCCCGACCATGTGCGGATCGAGGTCGATCTGCACGCCCCGCGCCTTGCCGAACTCCGGCAGGAACTGCGTGTACGGGAAGGAGGAGCCGATCGTGAGCAGGGTGTCGCAGTCACGCATCAGCTCGTACGACGGCCGGGTGCCGAGCAGGCCGATCGAGCCGGTGACGTACGGGAGTTCGTCGCTGAGGACGTCCTTGCCGAGCAGCGCCTTGGCCACGCCCGCGCCGAGCAGTCCGGCGATCCGCTCCACCTCCGGGCGGGCGCGCGCCGCGCCCTGGCCGACCAGGATCGCCACCTTGTCGCCGGAGTCGAGGATCTCCGCCGCCCGCCGCAGCGACTCCTCCGACGGCACCGTCGTCCATTCGCTGAGGTCCAGACTGGAGGGCACCATCTTGAACTCGTGCGTGGGCGGCGAGTAGTCCAGCTCCTGCACGTCCCCGGGGATGATGACCGCGGTCGGGCAGCGGCGGGCGTACGCCGTGCGGATCGCCCGGTCCAGGACGTTCGGCAACTGCTCGGGGACGGTCACCGTCTCCACGAACTCCGAGGCGACGTCCTTGAACAGGGTGTGCAGGTCGACCTCCTGCTGGTACGAGCCGCCCATCGCGGTGCGGTGCGTCTGGCCCACGATCGCCAGGACCGGCACATGGTCCAGCTTCGCGTCGTACAGGCCGTTGAGGAGGTGGACGGCGCCCGGTCCGGAGGTCGCCGCGCACACGCCGAGACGGCCGCTGAACTTGGCATAGCCGACCGCCTGGAACGCCGACATCTCCTCGTGCCGGGACTGCACGAAACGCGGCTGGTCCTCGGCCCGGCCCCAGGCGGCGAGGAGCCCGTTGATGCCGTCGCCGGGATAGCCGAAGACCTGCTCCACACCCCACTCGCGCAGCCGTCGCAGAACGTGGTCGGAGACCTTGGTGCTCATGGAAGGGCCCTCCCTGGGCGTCGGGGCACGGGAACAGGGGCGCGCGTCTGCGTGCCCCTGTTCCGAGTGACCCCGCGGGGCCGCCGGAAAACCTGGGCAGGCGTTTGCCCACAGGGGCCGGGGGCAGACGCAGCACAGTGCTTCGGACCGGAGGCACGCCCGTGGGACACCGCCTCGCCGCGGCCCCGGCAGCCCTCTCCGGAGGCCGCTCCGCGCTCCCACGGTGACCGGCCGACACCGAGCACCTTCAAGGGAGTTGCTACGCCCATGCGAAACCGAGCAAGCGCGAGGCACCACCCGCACGACGACGCCCCCGACACGGCCGACGCCTTCCGCAGGCTCGCCGAGCTGCCCGCGGGCCCCCGACGCGACGCGCTCCGTCAGCAGATCGTCGAGGCCTGGCTGCCCATGGCCGACCGCCTCGCCGGGCGCTTCCGCAACCGCGGCGAGAGCGCCGAGGACCTGCGCCAGGTCGCCGCCCTCGGCCTGGTCAAGGCCGTCGACCGCTACGACCCCGAACGCGGCAACGCCTTCGAGAGCTACGCCGTCCCCACCGTCACCGGGGAGATCAAACGGCACTTCCGCGACCACATGTGGACGCTGCACGTGCCGCGGCGCGTCCAGGAGCTGCGCAACCGGGTCCGCTTCGCCTCTCAGGACCTGTCCCAGACCGTCTCCGGGCGCCGTCCCACCGTCGCGGAGATCGCCGAACGCGCCCAGCTCGGCGAGGAGGAGGTGCGCGAGGGGCTGGAGGCGCTGGAGAGCTTCACCGCGCTGTCCCTCGACGCGGAGCTGCGGGGCGGCGAGGACGGTTACTCCCTGAGCGACGCCCTCGGCTCGCCCGACCCCGCGCTCGACACCGTCGTCGACCGGGAGGCCGTACGGGCGCGGCTCGCCGCGCTGCCGGAACGCGAGCGGGCGATTCTCTACATGCGTTTCTTCGGGGACATGACGCAGAGTCGGATCGCCGAGCAGCTGGGGATCTCGCAGATGCACGTCTCCCGGCTGATCAGCCGTTGCTGCAACCGGTTGCGGGAAGAGGTCCTCGAAGACGCTGGGTAAGGGCTGCCGTTCGTTTCCCTTCGTCCCCGGTGGGCGGGTCACCCGGACGGGTGCGGCCGTCCCGCCAATGGACCGTGGCCACGGGCGCCGGCGGGCGGGTCGGGCTGTGATGGCCGTGGGGCACGGACATGTGCCCCGCAGCCGTCGGCCGAAGGAGCCGTCCCATGCGCCGCACCGCCCGTCTCCTGTCCGTCGCCGCCCTGGCCGGTGCCGTGCTGGCCGGCGTCGCCCCGGCCGCGTCCGCGGACCCGGCGGTGGAGGTCAGCCCTGCCACGGCCGCTGCGGGAGGCAGCGTCACCGTCACCGTCACCTGCGACCCCCTGGGCGCGCCTGCCCCACAGACCATCGACGCCGCCTCGGACGCCTTCGAGGAGGGCACCGTCAAGCTCACCCTGGAGCCCGGCGGCGACGAGCTGACCGGCCCCGCCTACCGGGGCACCGCCCGCATCGCCCCGGCCGCGGACCTCGACGTACCGGCCGCCGCCGACGCCGCCGACGCCGCCGACGCCGCCGACGCGGCCGACGCCGCCGACGCGGCCGACGCGGCCGACGCGGCCGACGCGGCCGACGCGGACTCCGCCTGGACCGTCGACGGCACCTGTCCGGCACCCCCCGGCGGGGAGGGCGGCCCGTGGAGCGCCACCTACGACGTCCCCCGCGCGGGCGGCGGCGCGGGACCGGGCGCCCCGAGCGCTCCCCCTGCCCCGAGCTGCGCACCGGCGCACCCCACGGCCTGCGCCACGCCCCAGCCGTGCACGCCCGGCCACACCGCCTCCTGCCCCACCCACCCCGCGCCCCAGCCGTGCCCGACCTCCCGCACCACGGCCCCGCACGGCACCGCCCCGCACGGCACCGCCCCGCACGGCACCGGCTGCCCCGGCGCGGCCGTCCAGCACGGTGTACGCGCCGGGACCGGCGGCACCTTCACCGACTCCGTCCCCGCCCTGGTCGTCGGCGGGCTGCTGATCGCCGGCGCGGTCGGCGCCGCCGCCCACCGGCTGCGCCGCCGCGACCGTACGGCGGGCCTCTGACCGCGCCCGGCCCGCGCTGTGACCGGCGCGACCCCGGCCCGCGGCCATGGGGCGACGGCACACGGGGTACTCGTCACCCCAGGGCCCGCCCGGCCCCGGACGCCCCGTCACGCACCACCCGGCACGCGGACCAAGTCCCGCCGCAGCACGGCGGGTCCGGCGGCCGGCGGCGGCACAGGGCAGGCAGCAGGAACCGACGGCGCGGAGGACGGGGAGGACGGCATGCGGGGCACCGGACCGGAAGGACACGGCCCCGTCCGCTACGGGCCGGCGCTGCCCGCGGACGGCCTGCCCGTGCTGCCCGAACTCGCCGCCGTCCTGGCCGCGGCAGCCGAACGCGCCGACGGCGAACCCGTCGGCGGCGGCCGGGCCCTCCTGGACGCCGCCTGCGGCTACTGGGAACGGCGCGGCACCCCCACCGGACCCGACCGGGTCGTGGCCGGACCCGGCGCCCCCGCCCTGCTGCTCGCGCTGACCGCCGCCCTCGGCGGCGACGTCCTGGTGCCGCGGCCCTGCGCGGCCTGGTGGGCGCCCTACGCGCGGCTGTTGGGCAGGCCCGTCTTCCATGTGCCCACGCCCGCCGAGTGCGGCGGCGTCCCCGACCCCTACGCCCTCCTGGAGACCGTCCGCCGGGTCCGCGCCGAGGGCGGCGACCCACGGCTGCTGGTGCTGTCCGTCGCCGACGACCCCACCGCCACCGTCGCCCCGCCCGAGCTGCTGCACGAGGCCGTGGAGGCCGCCGCGGGCGAGGGACTGCACCTGATCAGCGACGAGACCTGGCGCGACACCCTGCACGCCCCGCAGGACACGGTCCTGGTCGGGCCCGCCGAGATGCTCCCCGACCGGGTCACCGTCGTCAGCGACCTCGCGGGCGCCCTGCTTCCCTCCGGCTGGCCCGCCGCCGTCGCCCGCCTCCCGGACACCGTCACCGGGGACGACCTCCACGCGCGCGTGCTCGACGTCCTCACCGCGCTCGACGCACGCGTGGCCGCCCCCGTCGCCGCGGCCGCCGCCTTCGCCCTGACCGAACCCGAGCCCGTCACCGCGCGCGTGGAGACCGCCGTAGGCCTGCACGCGCGCGTGGCCGCCGCCGCGCACACCGCCGTCGTCGCCGCGGGCGGTCTCGCGCTGCCGCCGCGCGCCGGCCGGCACCTGTACGCCGACCTCGGGCCGCTGCGCGAGGCGCTGGCCGCGCGGGGCGTCGGCGACGCACAGGACCTCGAGGACCTCCTCACCGCCCGGCTCGGCATGCCCGTGCCGGGCGGCCACCGCTTCGGCGACGACCTGGGGGCGCTGCGCGTACGGCTCTCCACGGGCATGCTGCTGGACGGCACGGACGCGCAGCGCACGGAATGCCTGATGTCGCCCACCCCGTTGGAACTGCCACACGTGCGACGCGCGTTGATCCACCTGAGGTCGGTCCTCGACGACCTCCGTGACGACGCTCAGCGACGGGAGCCTCCTCGATGACGCAGCAGTCCGAGTCGACCACCCCCACGCCCCTGCGAGACACCGGCATCCCGCCGGTCGTCTCCCCCGTGACCTCCCCCGTCCCGCCCCTCGCCGAGCCCCGCCCGCTGGGCGAACAACGGGCGTGGCCGCGTACCTTCCACGACCGGCTGACCGCCCCGCTGCCCGGCCTCAAGGCCTTCGCCCGCTTCGCCCGCGAAGGCGCCGTACGGCCCGGAAGAGAAGGCCTCGCCGACGTTCCGCGGCTGCCCTTCGAGCCCCGCCCGCTGCCCCGTGTCGACGCCCGCACCGTCGCCGTCACCTGGGCGGGCCACGCCAGTTGGGTGGTGCGCGTCGGCGGCCTGACCGTGCTGACCGACCCGGTCTGGTCCCGCCGCATCATCGGCACCCCGGCCCGCATCACCCCTGTCGGCGTCCCCTGGGAGACACTGCCGCCCGTCGACGCCGTCGTCATCAGCCACAACCACTACGACCACCTCGACGCCCCCACCCTGCGCCGACTCCCGCGCGACACTCCGGTGTTCGCGCCGGCCGGGCTCGGCCGCTGGTTCCGGCGCCGCCGGTTCACCCGGGTCACCGAGCTGGACTGGTGGGAGGCGGCCGAACTGTCCGGCGTCCGCTTCGACTTCGTACCGGCCCACCACTGGTCCAAGCGCAGCCTCACCGACACCTGCCGCTCCCTGTGGGGCGGCTGGATCCTCACCGACCCCGACGGACAGCGCGTCTACTTCGCGGGCGACACCGGCTACGGCCACTGGTTCTCCCGCATCGGACAGCGCCACCCCGGAATCGACCTGGCGCTGCTGCCGATCGGCGCCTACGACCCGCGCTGGTGGCTCAGTGACGTCCACTGCGACCCGGAGGAGGCGGTACGGGCGGCCCGCGAGGTGGGGGCACGCCGGATGGCCCCCATGCACTGGGGCACGTTCGTCCTGTCCGCCGAGCCCGTCCTCGAACCCCTGACACGCGTGAGGGCCGCCTGGCAGAAGGCGGGCCTGGCCCGCGAGGACCTGTGGGACATGCCGGTGGGGGGTTCGCGGGTGTTGTAGGACTGCGCACGGCCCGGGGGGCGTCTCAGGGGGCGCGCCCCCTGCCGGCCGCGGCCGGCGACTCTCACCCGGCCGGCCGCTCCCGCAGCCGGCGCCACAGTCCCGGCACCACGCTGATGACCAGCGTCAGCGCCACCGCCGCGAGGACGCCCTGCCACGGCTCCGGGAACAGCGAGCCGCCGAGGATCCCGATCAGCTGGTAGGTCACCGCCCACGCCAGACAGGCCGGCAGGTTTCCCCGTACGAACCGGCGCAGCGGCCAGTCGGCCATCAGGCACGCCAGCATGACCGGGATGCGGCCCGCGGGGACCAGCCGGGACAGCACCAGGACCGCCGTACCGTGGTCGGCGAGCTTCTCCTGGGCCCCCGCGAGGCGCTCCTCGGGCGCCCGCGACCGGATCGCCGCCAGCCAGCGCGAGCCGTTCCTCGACCGCATCCCGCGCCGGCCCAGCCAGTACAGCGCCGCGTCCCCGCAGAACGCGGCCAGCGACGCCGTCACGAACACCAGCGCCAGCGCGAAGGGCGCCGTCTGGTGGAAGGCGACCACGGCCGCCGAACTCACCAGCGCCCCCGTGGGCACGACCGGCACCAGCGCGCCGATCAGCACCAACAGGAACAACGACGGGTAGCCGAGCGCCTGTTGCGTGGACTCCGCCGGTGCGACCGTCGTGACGACGGCCAGCGTCATCATCGCGCGACCTCGGGGCGCACGCTCTCCCCGTGCGCGAGCCGGTGCACCATCACGTCTGGTGCGCGCTCCGCCGCCAGGCGCACGAACTCCTCGCCCGGCGCATGGAATTCATGGGGGCGCACGGCGTCCATGCCGATCGGCCAGTACGTGCCGTAGTGCACCGGAACCGCACTGCGCGGCGCCAGCCGGGCCAGCGCCTCCGCGGCCCGCCCCGCGTCCAGGTGCCCCTCCCCGAGGTACGGCCCCCAGCCGCCCACCGGCAGCAGCGCCACGTCGACCCGCCCGACCTCCTCGGCCATCGACTCGAACAGGCCGGTGTCCCCGGCGAAGTACGTCCGCGCCTCGCCCTGCACGACATAGCCGAGCGCGGGGGAGTGGTGCCGGCCGACCGGCAGCCGCCGCCCGTCGTGCCGGGCGGGAACGGCCCGTACCCGCAGGTCGCCGACGGTCGTCTCGTCGCCCGGCGCCATCTCGGTCAGCCGCAGATGCGCGAGGCGCCGCAGGCCCGGGACGGCGCGCGGCGCACCGCGGGGCACCAGCAGGCGCGTGCCCGGCGCGAGGCGCGCCAGCGAGGGAATGTGCAGATGATCGGAGTGCAGATGCGACACCAGCGCCAGGTCCGCGCGCCAGGCGTCCGGCGTGGGCAACGCCCCCCGGCGCCGCCGCAGATGCGCCAGCCGGCGGGCGAACAGGGGATCGGTCAGCACGCGGACGTCCGAATCCGTGATCGTGCAGGTGGCGTGACCCCACCAGGTGATCTCCACCGGCACCTCTTTGCCCCCTTCGCGCGACTCCCCCGAAGCCTACGGGCAGGAGTAGGGTCGGCGGCGAAACCCGGAGGTGAGGGGGACGCCATGGGACCGGTGCGGGTCACGGCGATCGCGAGTCTGACGCCGCTGGAGGAACTGGACGCCGATCCCTTCCTGGTGGACTCCCGCAGCCAGCACGCGATGTGCGCGCGGTGGGCCGCGGAACGGGGTTACGTCGTCAGCCGGGAGCTGCTGGTCCGCGGGCTGCGGTCGGACCACTGCGTGCTCTGGGACGGCGTCAGACCCGGCGTCGACCTCTTCGTCGCGCCCAGCCGGCGGGTCCTGGAGAGTGCCCTGTCGTCCGTGGAGGAGTTCGCCGAGGAGTGCGCGCGGCGGGGGGTGCGGGTGGAGACGGTGGGCGTCGCCGAACCCGCCTACGACGCGCAGATGAAGGCGCGGGTGCATCGCAGGCTGTCCATGCCGACGGCGGGGTACGACGGACGATGACCGTGTCGGCCGCGGTGCCGTCGCACCTCCTCGGGGAGCTGCCGCAGCTCCCCGGATCCGGCCGGCCCCGTCCCTCCGTATGACAGGGTGGACAGGCAGAGGTCCGCATCGACGACGGGCCGGGACGTGAGGTGTACGGGGCGTGGGTGAGGGGCGTTGGCGGCGGGCCGTCAGTCAGGCCGGGCGGAGCGTCGCGGTGTGGGGTGTGTCCACGGTCACGATGCTGGTGCTCGCGGGCATCCTGCCGGACTTCCGGCTCCAGTCGCCCGACGGGGACAGCGCCACCACGATCGCCGTCACCGCGGCCGCCGGGGCCGGTGTCTTCGGTGTGCTGTCGGCGCTGGCCTGGCCGCTGCTGGTCCGGCTGCTGCTGCTCGTGCCGGCGCTCGTCCTGGGCCTGCTCGTGTTCTTCCTCAACGGCTCGCTCCTGCTGCTCGCCCTGCGGCTGAACCCGTCCGGGCAGAGCGAGGCCGCCCCCGAGACCGCCGTCATCGTCGCCGCCGTGATGTCCGCCGTCGCCTCCGCGACCGGCGGCGCCCTGGCCGTCCGTGACGACGACGCCTACCGGCGCCGCCTGTACCGGCTCGCCGACCGCCGCCGAAGAGGCGGCCCGGCCTGCCCCGCCACCCACGGCACCGTCTTCGTCCAGCTCGACGGCGTCGGCCACGACGTGCTGGCCGCGGCCGTCGGGAAGGGGCTGATGCCGACCGTCGCCAGGTGGCTGGGCGCCCGGCCGGACACGGCGGCCCGCCCCACCCACCGCCTCACCCCCTGGCGCACCGACTGGTCCAGCCAGACCGGGGCCAGCCAGCTCGGCATCCTGCACGGCAGCAACTTCGACGTGCCCGCGTTCCGCTGGTACGAGAAGGACAGCCGGGAGGTGATGGTCTGCAACCGTCCGACCAGCGCCGCCGAACTCCAGCGCCGGGCGGTGGAACGGACCGGCGACGACGGGCTGCTCTCCGCCGACGGCGCCAGCCGCGGCAACCTCTTCGGCGGCGGCGCCGGCGAACAGGCCCTCGTCCTCTCCATCGCCGTGGGCCGCCGTAGCAGCGCGACCCGCTCCCGGGCCGGCTACTTCGCGTACTTCTCCGACCCGGCGAACGCCGTCCGCACCGCCCTGTCCTTCGTCGCGGAGGCGGGCCGGGAGATCGGGCAGTCCACCCGCGCCCGGCTGCGCAAGCAGCGCCCGCGGGTGGCCCGCGGCGGTCTGTACCCGTTCATCCGCGCGTTCGCGACCGTCGTCGAGCGGGACGTCGTCGTCGCCGCGGTGACGGGCGACATGCTCGCCGGCCGCAGCGCCGTCTACGCCGACCTGGTCGCCTACGACGAGGTGGCGCACCACTCCGGGCCGCTCGGCCGCGACACCGAGCAGGTCCTCGCCCGCCTCGACCGCTCCCTGGCGCTCATCGAGAACGTCGCCGAGCACGCCCCGCGGCCGTACCGCATCGTCGTCCTGTCCGACCACGGGCAGAGCCCCGGCGAGACCTTCCGCGCCCGCTACGGCCTGACCCTCGGCGACCTGGTCCGGGCCGGCTGCGGGCTGCCCGTGCCGCGCCGGGCGCGCCGCACCCACAGCGGCGCCGAGGCCCGCGCGGCCGTCCGCGCCGCGCTGCGCAGACCCGTCGAGGAGGGCGGCGAACAGCACCGCCCGTCCCGCCGCTCGGAGCCGATCGTGCTCGCCTCCGGCAACCTCGGCCTGGTCTCCTTCCCCGACGTGCCGCACCGGATGAGCAAGGAGGAGATCGACGCCCGCCACCCCGCGCTGCTCACCACGCTCGCCAACCACCCCGGCATCGGCTTCCTCCTCGTCCGCAGCGAGGAGCACGGCGGGGTCGTCCTCGGCGCGTACGGCGCGCAGATCCCCGTCGACCGGCTCGACGAGGAACCCGGTCCGCTGGCCGGCTTCGGCCCGGGAGCCGCCGAGGCCGTGCGCCGCACGCACTCCTTCCCGCACACCGCCGACATCATGGTCAACTCCTTCCACGACCCCGCCGACGGAGAGGTCCTCGCCTTCGAGGAGCAGATCGGCTCCCACGGCGGCCTCGGCGGCGCCCAGTCGAAACCGTTCCTGCTGTCCCCCCTCGCCCTGTCCCCGCCGACCTCGGACGGCGGGGACCTGATCGGCGCCGAGCAGGTCCACCACGTACTGCGCCGCTGGCTGGGCGAGGCGGCCGGGCCACGGGTCCCGTCGGAGAGGGCGTCGGAGGAGCGGGCCGCCTGAAAAATCGGCTGCGACGACAGATCCGTACGCACACACTGTTCGTGAATCGCGCACTCGCGCGCCCGCTCGGACACCCAGGAGTCGCTGCGTGCAGGCAGCCGTCACCGTCACGCCCTCCCGCATCCCCGAACTGCTGCTCGGCCTCGCCACCGTGCGGCCCGTGTTCCTCTGGGGTGCCCCCGGCATCGGAAAGTCCTCCCTGGTGCGGGACTTCGCCGAGTCCCTGGGGCTGGAGTGCGTGAGCCTGCTCGGCACCCAGCTCGCGCCCGAGGACCTGATCGGCGTGCCACAGATCCGGGACGGGCGCTCGGTGTTCTGCCCGCCGGAGGCGATCGCCCGCGACGAGCCGTACTGCCTGTTCCTGGACGAGCTGAACGCGGCCGGCCCCGACGTGCAGAAGGCGTTCTACTCGCTGATCCTGGACCGCCGCATCGGGAACTACGAGCTGCCGAAGGGCTCCATCGTCATCGGCGCGGGCAACCGGGCCACCGACAACGCCCTCGCCCGCCCCATCGCCTCCGCGCTGGTCAACCGCCTCACCCACGTCCACCTGGAGGCCTCCGCCAAGGACTGGCTGATCTGGGCGGCGGACAACGGCATCCATCCGTGGGTCCTGGACCACCTCACCGACCGGCCCGACCACCTGTGGTCCAAGCCGCCGAAGACCGAGGAGCCGTTCTCCACGCCCCGCTCCTGGCACATGCTCTCCGACGCGCTGCACTCCTTCGGCCGGGACCTCGACGAGGACACCCTGAAGGTCCTCGCGCACGGCACGCTGACCCCCGCGCACGCCACCGCCTTCTGCGGCTACGTCAAGATCGTCCGCAGCCGGTACGGCATCGAGGCCGTCATCAAGGGCGACGCCCCCTGGCCGCACCGCATCGAGGACCGTGACCTGCTCTACTACCTCGCCGAGTCCTTCCGCGGCCGGCTGGTGAAGGAACTGCCCGCCGTCAAGGAGCACATGCCGGCGAGCGGCCGGCAGACCGCCCACCGCGCCAAGTCGCTGCTCGTGCAGCTCGCCGAGATATCCGTCGAGGTCGCCCAGACCGTCATCGCCTCGGACGCCGACGGCAACCCGGTGCTGCCCGCCTGGTTCCTGGTGGAGGCGGCCCGGGACATGCCCCGGCTGGTGGAGGCGCGGCGATGAGCCGCGGTGGCCGCGGCAGGAAGAAGCGGGACCTTGCGGGGGAGGCGTTCGCCGAGGGGATGCGGCTGGTGCGCGCCAATCCGGCCCTGGCCGCTGTCGACTTCTCCGTCTGCCGCGACCCGGACTGCACCCTCGCGCCGCGGGACGGGCTCCTCGCCGTCCACTCCAGCGGCCAGGTCCACGCACACCCCGACCGGCTCGCCGAACCCGCCCTGTGGGCCTGGTCGCTGGCCCACGCCGCCCTTCACCTCGGCTTCGGGCACCTGCCGATCGCCCGGGGCGAACGCGTCCAGCCCGACCGCCACCAGCTCGCCGCACGCTGCGCGGTCGTCAACCGCTTCCTGCTCACGTTCCCCATCGGCCGCGCTCCCGAGGATCTGCCGCCGACGTACCCGGACGGCGACGAGGAACAGCTCGCCGACCGCTGGCGCCGCACCGGGGTCCCACCCGCCTACGAACGCTGCGGGACGGCGGGCGGGGAGCCCGACCAGGTGCTCCTGACGTGGGAGGGCCTGGGCAGCCCCCGTGACTGGCAGCTGGCCTTCGCCACCGCCCTCACCCGGACCGTGTCCGCCGCGATGGACATGGCCGGCGGCCGCCGCGACTCCCTCGACGCAGAGGCGCCCGGCCAGCGCCCCTGGGAACGGGCGCTGGCCTGGTTCATCACCTCCTACCCGCTGCTGGGCGGCATCGCGGCCGGCATCAAGCTCGTCGCCGACGCCGAACTGGCCCGCGCCCACGGCATCTCCGTCGCCGCCGTGAACGCCGAGGCGGGCGAGATCTACGTCAACCCGCTGCGGACGTTCGAGGACGAGGAATGGCGGTTCGTCCTCGCCCACGAGATGCTGCACGCCGCCCTGCGCCACGGCGACCGCTGCGGCACCCGCGACCCGTACCTCTTCAACGTCGCCTGCGACTACGTCATCAACGGCTGGCTGCGCGAGATGCAGGTCGGCACCATGCCCGAAGGCCTGCTGTACGACCGGGCCCTGGAGGGCCTGTCCGCGGAGGAGGTCTACGACCGGATCGCGGGCGACCTGCGCCGCATGCGCCGCCTGTCCACGCTCCGCGGCAAGGGCGTCGGCGACATCCTCGGCGCCCCGCTCGGCCCGCCCGGCCACTACGTCGACCTCGACGGCTTCTACCGGCGCGGCCTGGCCCAGGGCCTGGACCTGCACGAGCGTCAGGAACGCGGTTACCTCCCCGGCGGCCTGGTCGAGGACATCCGCGCCCTCAGCCACCCGCCCCTGCCCTGGGACGCCCGACTCGCCCGCTGGTTCGACGAGTTCGTGCCCCGCCCCGAGCCGGTGCGCTCCTACGCCCGGCCCTCCCGCCGTCAGTCCTCCACCCCCGACATCCCCCGCGCGGGCCGGTACTTCCCGCCCGAGGAGATCGCCCGGTGCACCTTCGGCGTCGTCCTGGACACCTCCGGCTCGATGGACCGCACCCTCCTCGGCAAGGCGCTCGGCGCCATCGCCTCCTACGCCGAGGCCCGCGACGTACCCGCCGCACGGGTCGTGTTCTGCGACGCGGCTCCGCACGACGCGGGCTACGTGCCGGTCACCGAGATCGCCGGCCGGATCCGTGTGCACGGCCGCGGCGGCACGGTCCTCCAGCCCGGCATCGACCTCCTGCAGCGGGCGGACGACTTCCCTCGCGGCGCGCCGGTCCTCGTCATCACCGACGGCTGGTGCGACGTCCTGCGGGTCCGGCGCGAGCACGCGTACCTCGTCCCGCAGGGCCGTCACCTGCCGTTCACCCCTCGGGGGCCGGTCTTCCGGGTGCGGTGAGCGCGAGTGTGATCGGATGGGCCCGTCAAACCCGTCCTACGGGAAAACCATGCGAAAGGAAGAACCGTGGCCACCACGCGCTCCGCACACACCGTCTGGGAAGGCAGCCTGATCGAGGGGAACGGGGTCGTCACCTTCGACTCCTCCGGTGCCATCGACGAGCAGCCCGTGACGTGGGCCGCCCGCACCCAGGAGGCGAACGGAAAGACCAGCCCGGAGGAGCTGATCGCCGCCGCCCACTCCAGCTGCTTCTCCATGGCGTTCTCGCACGCCCTGGCCGGTGCCGGCAACCCGCCCACCAAGCTGGTCACCTCGGCGGACGTCACCTTCCAGCCGGGCGAGGGCATCACGGGCATCCACCTCACCGTGGAGGGCACCGTGCCGGGCCTCGACAACGACGCGTTCGTCGCCGCTGCCGAGGAGGCCAAGGTCAACTGCCCGGTCTCGCAGGCCCTGAAGGCCGTACCGATCACCCTGTCCGCCAAGCTGGCCTGAGCCGCCGGACGCCCGGCCGGTCGCGCTCCCCGCACGACCGGCCGGGTCCCGGGATTCGCCCCCGGTCCGGACTCCGGCGCGTCCACGAGGAAGACGCATGACCCGACCCGCCGTCTCCGCCCACCGCGGCGGCAGCGAACACCGTACGGCCGCCACCCTCGAGGCCTACGAGGACGCGCTCGCCTCGGGCGCCGAGTACGCCGAGTTCGACATCCGGCGCACCGCCGACGGAGTGTTCGTCGTCCACCACGATCCGCGCGCCGGGCACTCCGGACCGCCGCTGTCCCGGATCACGTACGCCGAACTGTGTGCGCGCACCGGATTCGCCGTGCCCCTCGTCGAGGAGGTCATGGCGCTGGTCGCGGGAAAGCTGATCGGGCATCTGGACCTGAAGGAGACCGGCCACGAGCGGGAGACGACCGACCTCGCGGTGGCGCTGCTCGGCCGGGACGGGTTCGTCGCCACGACGCTGGAGGACCGTTCCGTCGCCGAGATCACCCGCGCCTTCCCCGGCGTGCGCACCGCGCTGTCGCTGGGGCGCGACCGCCGGGAGGTCGCGACGGCCCGGCTGGCCGGGACCCGCGCGAGCGAGCTGTTCCCGATGCGGCGCCTGCGGGCCTGCGGGGCGCACGGCGTCGCCGTCCATCAGCGGCTCGCGCGCGCCACCGTACTGCGCGCGGCGGCCCGGCAGGGCCTGTTCACGCTGGTGTGGACGGTCAACGACGACGCCGGACTGCGGACCTTCCTGGCCGATCCCCGGGTGGACGTACTGGTCACGGACCGGCCGTGGCACGCGGTGCGGCTGCGCGGCGAACCGCGCCGGGACCTGCCGGTGGGCGGCCCGTCCCGGTGAATCCGGAACCCGGCAGGGCCGCCACCCGCCACCCGCGGCCCTCAGACCAGCCCGGCCAGGCTCCCGATCACCGACTGCGCCCACTCCTGAGCCCCGATCGCCGTGCCGGCCGCGACGCCGGTGGCGACGGGGGCCAGGGCGCCCTTGAGGCCGTTCACCGCGCGGCGGAGCCGGCCCTGCTCGGGCGGCTGCGGGCCGGTGATCTCCGCCAGGACCTCCTGGGCCGCGGCCTCGGCGTCCTCGCGGTCCCGGTCGGTGAGACCGGCCTCGGGCAACTGCCGCAGCAGGTCGGTCACCAGTGCCGCGAGGGCCTCGAAGCCGGGGGCGACCGCGGTGTTGTTCTGCTGGTTCTGCGTGACGGACTGGTTGTTCCACGCCAACTGGGCGCCGGAGACGGGGTCGTTGAACACCGGGCCGTGGTAGTTGTGCACCTGCCGCCCGTCGCCGGTGGGGCCGCTCGTGGGGCCGGTCGTGGGGTCGCTCATGGGGTGGCTCCGTCCTGGTCGTCGTGTTCCCGGGTGGTCCGCCGGACGACCTGTGGGGTGGCTTGCGGGGTGGCCGGCTGGATGATCTGCTGCGTGACCTCGTCGTTGTTCCACGCCAGGTGCACCCCGTGCACGGCCGCGTTGAAGACCGGGCCGTGGTAGTGGTGGTTGACGATCTGTACCGGCGGCGGCGCCGGTTCGGGGACCCGTTCGACGACCGGCCGTGACGTGTGCAGCGACACCAGGTCGACGCGGCCGTTGTGCTGCACGCCCATCCCCCGGGTGCCGGTCACGGAGCAGTTCACCAGCCGGCCGCCGCCCGACTCGTCGAAGGTGACCCCGGCGGCCGCGCAGTCGTCGAACCGGCTGTCGGCGACATCCACGTACGCCGACTCGGTGCCGCACAGGCCGAACGCCTCCGAGCCGGTGACGGTCAGGTTGCGGGCGACGAGTCTCGCCCTGCCGAACGCGACGGCCCCGCCGGCCCGCGTCGCCGAGACCTCGCAGTCCTCGACCCGCAGGAACGCCCCCTCGCCGACGCCGAAGCCCAGCAGTCCGCGTTCGGCCGAGACGCGGGTGAGGGTGACCCGGGCCTCGCCGGTGACCGCCACGGCGGCCATGTCGAAGCCGGCGATCCGCACGTCGGTGAGCTGGGCCGTCGTACCGCCGTTGCCGCGCACCTCCAGGCCCGCCGGGCAGCGTTCGACACGGGTCCGCTCGAACACCGCCCTGGATTCGTCGAAGACGCGCAGGGCGGTGCCCGCCACGTCCTCGACGACGACGCCCGCGAAGTGTCCCCGGGCCTTGTCGACGACGGCGACCCCGACGTTGCCGCCCGTGACCCGGCAGCCGTTCACCCGCGGAGCGCCGCCGGTGGTGGAGAACACGGAGACGCTGCCCGCGTTCAGGACCTCGCAGTTCTCGAAGGTGCCCCGGCCCGTCGTCTGCACGTTGATGCCGGTGTCGCGGCAGTCGGCGAACACGCAGTCGCGCACCACCGGGTCGGCGCCGCTCGCCACCCCGATCCCGTGTTCGGCGTCGGAGACGCGCAGGCCCTGTACCAGGCCGCGCGACTGCTCGATGAACATGACCGCCTCCGCGTGCACGGAGTCCACCCGGCAGGCCGCCATGGTCAGTTCGGCCCGGGTGTCGGCCATGACGGCCGCCTTCTCGGTGCCGGTGAGCGCACATCCGACGAGTTCGCCCCACGCGTCGCTGACCCGGACCCCGTGGATCCGGCTGCCCTCGAACCGGCTGTCCCGGACCGAGACGCGGGCCCCCTCGATCACCGCGAGCGCGTTGTCGGCGGCATCGTGGAAACCGCACCGCTCGATGTTTCCGGCGGCCCCGGCGAACAGGGTCCGGCCGTAGCGGAACGCACTGTCCGTCAGCGTCACCAGGGTTCCCCGCCGGGCGTGCACACAGACCCCGCCGTGCGCGCGCACCTCCGTGTGCTCCAACGCCAGGGTTCCCCCGAGGCAGTCGACGGCATCCGCCTCGCGGCCGACCAGGAGGAGCCCGCGGACCCGGACCGTGCCGAAGGCGTCGAGGGCGGTGCCCTGCGGCGGGCTCACCACGACCGAGCCGGGTGCGCCCAGGCCGGTCAGCTGCACCTCGCCGCGGACGGTGAGGGATTCCTCGTAGTGGCCGGGCCGGATCTCGATCAGGGCCGGGCCGTGCCGCTCGGCGGCGGCGCGCAGCGCGGACGAGATGTCGGGGTGCGCACGACGACCGCCGTGCGGTGCGACCACGTACCTCCTGACCATGCCCGCCTTCCCCCGCAGCGCCCTGGAAGTGTCCTGATCCGCGGCGGCCGATGCTACCGGAGGGGTCGGTGTCCCGGCGGGGTCATGGGTTCACGGCTCGGTGTACACGGTCGGCAGTGTGGCGCATACGGCATTCAGGACGGACGCATACGGTGTGCCGTATCCGGTGAGCCGGGTGCGCAGCCGCTCCAGTCCCGCGCGGTGGCCGGTGAGCAGGCCGGTGTCGCCGGTGCGGGCGGCGAACTCCAGGACCGAGGGCAGGAAGTCGGGCAGTTCCTCGCCGGTGAACTCCAGCCCGTGCCGCCGGTAGAGGTCCGCGAAGCGGGCCGGTGACATGCCGTCCCGCCGGGCGCCCTCGTCGTACCACCGGCTCAGGTGCAGGCTGCGCCGGTCCCCGGAGTCGAAGACCCGCACGTAGTGCCCGGCCAGCTCCGGCCGCGGCGTCACCGCCGCGTGATCGGTGAACTCCCGCAGCGGCGGGGCCGCTTCACGCACCAGGGGCAGCCGCGCGTACAGATCGTCGTCGGGGTACGTCAGGCAGAGCGCGGCCGCCTGGTACAGCACGGCGTCCGAGGGCATCACGCCTCCTTCACGGGGCGCCCGAGCGGCCGAGCCGGAGCCGCGCCCGGCTCGGCGGGCTGCGCTCCGGTGGGCCGCGGTCCGGTGGGCGGCGGTCCGGTGGGCCGCGGTGCCGCGGGCGGTGTCCGGGTCTCGGTCACGGGGCGCTCCCTTGCTCGCCCCTGTCCCGAACCTAGGGGCGGGCGCGGGAGCGCACCCGTTCACGGCGCCCGTACGGGTCACCCGGGGCCGACGTGCAGCGCTTCGGGCCCCGGCATCCGGCATCCGGCACCCGGAGCCCGGAGCCCGGAGCCCGGCATCCGGCACCCGGAGCCCGGCACCCGGAGCCCGGCATCCGGCACCCGGAGCCCGGCACCCGGAGCCCGGCACCCGACGCCTGGGCCCCGGCACCCGGCGTCTCAGGGCTTGCGGGCCACTCCCGCGTACACCGGCACGATGCCCTCCGCCTGGAGGGCCACGTCCTCCGGGTCGGGCCGCCAGCCGGAGACCGGGATAACGCCCGGACCCAGCAGCTCCAGTCCCTCGAAGAAGCGGGAGAACTCGGTCAGCGAGCGGGGGTGGAAGGGCGTGCCGCTGCGCCGGAAGTGGTTCGCCGCGTTCTCGATCGCCTCCGGGTTCAGGTCGGGGGTGACCTGGGAGAGGATCAGGTGGCTGCCGGGCGCGAGCGCGTCGACGTACCGCTTCAGCAGCCCGTACACGTCGTCGCCCGCCGGGTCCTCGCCCAGGTAGTGGGTGAGCGCGACCAGTGACAGCGCCACCGGCCGGTCGAGGTCCAGGCAGTCGGCCGCGCGGCGCAGCAGGGTGTCCACGTCACGGACATCGGCGTGCACGTACTCGGTGGCACCCTCGTCCGAGCCGTGCAGCAGCGCCTGCGCGTGCCGCAGCACGATCGGGTCGTTGTCGGCGTAGACGATTCTCGACTCGGGGGCGACGGTCTGCGCCACCTGGTGCAGATTGGGCTCGGTGGGGATGCCCGTGCCGATGTCCAGGAACTGGCGGACGCCCGTCTCGGCGACGGTGCGCACGGCCCGCTGCATGAACCGGCGGTTGGCGCGCGCCCCGCGCAGCACCGTGCCGTCCACGGCGAGGATCCTGCGGGCCAGTTCCTCGTCCACGGGGTAGTTGTCCTTGCCGCCCAGCCACCAGTCGTAGACCCGGGCCGGATGCGGCCTGCTGGTGTCGATGCGGACGGCGGCCTCGGACTCGGATCCGGTCATGCGCGGTCTTCTCCTGGTGAGTGGGACGAGCGGGACGAGTGGGACGGCTGGGAACAGTCGGAGGCGGTCAGAACTCCGCGCGGACGTCCCGCAGGAGTTTCAGGGTGTGCTGGGCCGACGCGGCGTGCGTCGTCATGTGGTCGAGGACCTCCAGATGCGCGGAGACCTCCCTGCGCGAGTCCAGGTACAGGGCGCCGGACAGGTACTCGGTGACGACCATGTCGGGCAGTTCGGGCTCGGCGAAACGGAACAGCGAGAACGGCGCGGACGTCCCCGGGTGCGGGCCGCTCGCGAACTCCGCGACCTGGAGGGTGATCCGGTCGCGCTCGGCCAACTCCAGGAGCTTGTCGACCTGTTCGTACATGACGTCGGCGTCGACGCTGACCGGCCGGCGCAGTACCGTTTCGTCCAGGACGGCCCACAGATGGGGCGGGTTGGGCCCCTCGAGCAGTTGTTGCCGGGCCAGTCGCAGCGACACGTGCCGCTCGATCGCCTCCGGGCTCGTCACGCCGACCGTCCCGGCCTCCAGCACGGCACGCGCGTACCGCTCCGTCTGCAACAGCCCCGGAACGAAGTGGGGTTCGTAGGAGCGGATGAGGCGGGCCGCGCCCTCCAGGCTGACGTACAGGCTGAACCATTCCGGCAGGACGTCGTGGAACCGCTGCCACCAGCCGGGCCGGTTCGCCTCCTCGGCGAGCGTGACGAAGGTGCCGGTCTCCTCCTCGGACACCCCGTAGCTCTCCAGCAGCACCTGCACATACGGGATCTTCAGGGAGACCTCGGCCGTCTCCATGCGCCGTACGGTCGCCGGGGCCACCCGCAGCGCGCGGGCCGCCTGCTCGCGGCTGAGACCCGCCGCCTCGCGCAACTCCTGCAGCCGCCTGCCGAGCACCACCTGGCCCACCGTGGGCGCGGGCCGCCGCTCACTCACGCCCCGTCTCCCCTACGTGTCGGAACACGCCGGTCAGTGTGTCATGTTCCGGCTGTGCGGCGACAGGGACGACGGGGAGGGATGCGGGGGGGCCCGCGCGGTGCATTACCTCACGGGTAATCGACGGCGGCCCGCGCGGACGGGATCGTGGGGGCAACGGGTTCCGGGGCGGCGCACTCCGCTCCGGAACCCGGTCCCACCAGACCGGACCCGACCTCGACGGAGGGTGATTCGTCATGTCCGCAACCCAGCCCGCCACGCTCACCGCGCTCGCTCGCACCGCCGAGCCGCACAGCGCCCTGCGCCGTTTCCTCGCCCTCGACGCCGCGGTGACCGGAGCGAACGGCGTCGCCTACCTCGCGGCGGCGGGTCCGCTCGGCCGCCTCCTCGGCGTCGACTCCGCGCTGCTGCTCGAACTCGGCCTGATCCTCACGGTGTACGCCGCCGCGGTCGGACTTCTCGCCTCGCGCGCCCGTCCGGCCGCACTGCCCGTGAAGGCGGTTGTCGAGATCAACCTCGCCTGGTCGGCGCTGAGTCTCGTCGCCCTGGCGCTGTGGCTGTCGCCGACCGCGACGGGAGCGGTGTGGACCGTGCTCCAGGCGGTGACGGTGGCCGGGTTCGCGGTGCTCCAGCACCTGGCCCTGCAAGCGCGCAAGACCTGACCGTCGATCAGCCCATCAGCGAGTGCAGGTACTTGACCGTCGCCGGGTCGGCCGGGAGCAGTGTCTCGATGGCCAGCTCGGCGACCGTCACGTCCATCGGTGTGTTGAACGTGGAGATCGACGAGATGAACGACAGTGTCCGCCCCTCGTGCTCGATCAGCATCGGCAGCGCGAAGTACGGTACGGGCTCGCCGGGTTCGGTATCGGAAGCCGTTTCCGGAACCGGATACGCGGCGACCTCCTCGTACAGGGCGCGCAGCGGGGCGGAGCGGTGGAGGGCGATCTGCCGTTCCATCTGGGCGAGCAGATGCCCGCGCCACTCGGGCAGGTTGCGGATGCGCGGCGCGAGGCCCTCCGGGTGCAGCGTCAGCCGCATCGCGTTCAGCGGCGGCGCCAGCAGCGACTCCGGGAGGCCGTCCATCAGCATGGTGATCCCTCGGTTGGCCGCCAGCACGTTGTACGTCGCGTCGACGACCAGCGCCGGATACGGCTCGTAGCCCTGGATCAGGCGTTCCATGCCGGCGCGCAGCGCGTCCAGCGCCGGATCGTCCAGCGGGGTCTCGCGGTAGCGGGGGGCGTAACCGGCCGCCACCAGCAGGGTGTTGCGCTCGCGCACGGGCACGTCGAGGTGCTCGGCCAGCCGCAGCAGCAACTCCTCGCTGGGCCGGGAGCGGCCTGTCTCGACGAAGCTGATGTGCCGGGCCGAGGAGTCCGCGCGCAGCGCCAGTTCCAGCTGGCTGACGCGGCGCCGCTCCCGCCAGGCCCGCAGCAGGGGGCCGACGCCCCGGTCGGCCGGGGCGGCGGCGGAGCCCGGGGTGCCGGTCGCGAGAAGGGTCATACGGTCGACCGTAGCCGAGAGGCGGGCGGGCGTCGTACGCCCCCGGTGCCTCGCGCGCCGGTGGGCCCGGGGGTTCCCGACCCGGACCGGCGGGAACCCTTGTGGCCAGGGCCGCCGCGGTCCTCCTGTGGCAGGCTGGACGGGTACCGGACACCCACCCCCGAAGGAAGGGAGCCAGGTCATGGCCGTGGCACCGCTGACGCAGAAGGAGATCGACGACCGGCTCGCCGAGCTGCCGGGCTGGTCCCACGACGCCGGCCGCCTCACCCGCTCCTACCGCCTCGCCTCCCACTTCGCCGCGACCGCCCTGGTCATCCACATCGCCCAGGTGCAGGAGGAGCTGAACCACCACTCCGAGCTGACCCTCGGCCACCACACGGTGTCCCTCGCGGTGAACACCCACAGCGTGGGCGACGCCGTCACCGACCTCGACTTCGAGCTGGCCCGCCGGGTGCAGGACCTGGCCCCGGCGCACGGGGCGCGGTGACACGCACGGCGGACGGGACGGGGGGCCCAGGTGCTGGACTACGACGAGGAAGCCGGACGCTACGACGCCGCGCGCGGAGGCGAACCCCGGGCGGCGGCCGCCGCGGAGGCCGTCCTGGCCCTCCTGCCGGACGGCACGCGCGGACTGCTCGACGTCGCCTGCGGCACCGGCATCGTCACCCGCAGACTCGCCGCCGGACGCGACGGACTACGGGTGACCGGCGTCGACCTCGCCGCGGCGATGGTCCGGCAGGCCGCCGTACGTCTGCCGGGTGCCGTCGTACGCGCCGACAGTCGCCGACTCCCTTTCCGGGAGGGCGAGTTCGACGCCGTCAGCAGTGTGTGGCTGCTGCACCTCGCCGCCTCCGACGCGGACGTGCGGGCGATCGTCGCCGAGTGCGCGCGGGTGCTGCGGCCCGGCGGCGTGTACGTCACCACCGTCGACAAGGCCGCCTCGCACAACGTGGGCAGTGACATCGACGCCGTCCTCGCCTCCCGCCCGCCCAGCGCGGCCCGGGACGCGGCGGCGCTCGTCGAGTCGTACGCCGTCGGCCGCGGCCTCGTCCCCGCGGGGCAGGGCCGCTTTCCCGGCCGGGGTCAGGGCCGCAGCCCGCGCCGCACCGTCGCCGACCTGCGGCGCGGCTGGTTCGTCGCGCTGCCGCCGGGCGAGCCGATCGCGGAGGCGTTCGCCGCGCGCCTGGCCGCGCTGCCGGACCAGGACCGGCCCCGCCCCGACCCCTGGTTCACCCTGAGGGCGTACCGGAAGCCGGGGGGAGCACCGGCGGACGTGTGAAGTCCATGATCCAGTTGGTCACCCAGGTGTCCCCGCCGTCGGCCGAGAACGCCTGCTCCCAGCGGGCCGCCGTCGCCGACACCCCCGACCACACGAACCTGACGCGCACCTCCTTGCCGATGGGGAGGGTGTCATCGCCGTGGAACTCGCCCCGGTCGCCCGTGAATCGGCCGACGACGGGCGGGAACAGCCGGCCGGTGCCGCTGGACGACCAGTGCAGCGACCACTGCCGCGTCGACGGCTCGAACAGCCGCAGGGTCAGCCCCTTGTACCCGAGGTGCGGCATGTCGATCTCGTCGATGTTCGCGGCGCCGTCGAACAGCGGCCGGCAGTGGCTGGTGCTCGTGAACTCCGGCTCCCAGGCGCTGCCGGGGTCGAGGAAGTCGGTGCGGCGGCGGTGGCTGCCCCGCCACGCGCCGTGGAGGAAGTCGAAGTCGTGGGCGGTGCTCATGCGCGGTCTCCCGTGGTTCCTGCGGGCAGCGAGTCGGTCAGATAGGCGTCCAGGTCCGGCACTTCGGGCGCGAGCAGGTGCCGTACCCACGCGTCCCGCTCGTGCAGGAGGGGCGGCAGCTCCCAGACGCAGCCGATCCACGGCCGGTGCGTCGCGACGAAGTGCGCCGGGTCGCGGTCCGGGCAGCCGAGCACCGGCTGACCCGCCGCCGCGCCCCGGAAGTGCAGGACGTTGTCCCACACCCAGCTGTAGGCGTTGAGGTAGGCGCCGTCGTCGCCGCCCCGGTGCAGCACGACGAACGTGGCCGGCGGTGTACCGTCCGGCTCCGGCAGCAGCTCCGGCAGGATCGCGTACGCCGCCCGTTCCACGTCGGGCGCGATGCCCGCCGGGTCGCCGGTGACGTGGTAGCGCTTGACGCTCCGCCCCGCCACCTCGATCGGCGGGTGCACGGTCAGCAGTTTCTCGGTGAAGGCCATGGCGTGACGTTAGGGGCGCTCCACTGACATCCTGTGTCAGTGAAGTCCAGCCGACTCGTCTCGATCCTGCTGCTGCTCCAGACCCGTGGCCGGATGACCGCCGCCCAGCTCGCGGCGGAGCTGGAGGTGTCGGTGCGCACGGTCTACCGGGACGTCGAGGCGCTGGGTGCGGCGGGGGTCCCGCTGTACGGCGACGCGGGGCACGCGGGCGGATACCGGCTCCTCGACGGGTACCGCACCCGGCTGACCGGCCTCACCACCGAGGAGGCGGAGGCGCTGTTCCTGGCGGGCGTGCCCGGCCCCGCCGCGCAGCTCGGCCTCGGCGCGGTGCTGGCCGCCGCCCAGCTGAAGGTGCGGGCGGCCCTGCCGGCGGAGCTGCGGGAGCACGCCGACCGGATCAGCGGGCGCTTCCATCTGGACGCGCCGGGCTGGTACGCGCAGGCGGAGGAGGCGCCGTATCTGTCGGCGGTCGCCGACGCGGTGTGGAACAACCGTGTACTGGATATCGCATACCGTCGCTGGCGTACACCCACCGACGTGGACCGCCGGCTGGAGCCGTACGGCCTCGTCCTCAAGGCGGGCCGCTGGTACGTCGTCGCCGGTCCCGGCCCGCGGACGTTCCGCGTCGACCAGATCCTCGGGCTCACCGCCTCCGGGGAGCGGTTCGTCCGCCCGGAGGACTTCGACCTTTCCGCCTACTGGACGGCGTACCAGCGCGACTTCCACGAGCGGCTGTACACCGCCGAGGCGGTGGTGCGGCTGGCGCCGGACGTGAGCCTGGCGCGCGCGACCCCCATGGGGGAGGGCACGGGAAAGGCCGCGGGCGCCGACGGCTGGACCGTGGTCACCGTCCCCATCGAGTCCGTGGAGCGGGCGCACGACGAGTTCCTGCGGCTCGGCGCCGACGCGGAGGTGCTCGGCCCGCCCGAGCTGCGGGCGCGCCTCGCCCGGACGGTGACCGCGCTCGCCGAGCGCTACCGCGCCACCCCCGGCGATCCGCACGGCGATCCCGGCAACCCCCGGCCCGTCGGCGGCAACTGAGAGAGCGGAACCCGTCCGCCCTCCCGGGAGGTACGTCACGTGCAGCACCCGCACCCGCACCCGCAAACGCCCGCGCCCGCGCCCGCGCAGAACCATCCGGGTCCGCCCGCGCACCGCAGACGACGCCGGACCGCCGGCCTCGCCGCCACGATCGCGGTGACCGCGCTCGTCGGCGCCGGACTCACCACGCTCGCCACGGACAGCGCCGAAGCCGCCACCGCCCGCCAGGTCGAGAAGCTCGACCGGGGAGTCGTCAGCGTGTACACCGGCAGCGGCAACCTGGTCAGCTGGCGCTGGCTCGGCACCGACCCGAACGACGTGTCCTTCAACGTCTACCGGGCCGGTGCGTTGGTCAACTCGACCCCGGTCACCGGCTCCACGAACTTCTTCCACGCCGGCGCCCCGGCCCAGGCCGACTACACGGTCCGCGCGGTCGTCGGTGGTGTGGAACAGGCCGACTCCGTCCACGCGGTCCAACTCCGCACCGGCTACAAGGACGTGCCGATCACCCCGCCCGCCGGCGGCACCACCCCCGACGGCGTGGCCTACACCTACGAGGCGAACGACGCCTCCGTCGGCGACCTCGACGGCGACGGCGCGCTCGAGTTCGTCCTCAAGTGGTCCCCGACCAACGCCAAGGACAACTCGCAGTCCGGCTACACCGGCAACACCGTCGTCGACGCCGTCAAGCTCGACGGAACCCGCCTGTGGCGCGTCGACCTGGGCCGCAACATCCGCTCCGGCGCCCACTACACGCAGTTCCAGGTGTACGACTACGACGGCGACGGCAAGGCCGAGGTCGCCATGAAGACGGCCGACGGCACCAGGGACGGAACCGGTGCGGTCATCGGCAGCTCCAGCGCCGACCACCGCAACTCCAGCGGCTACGTGCTGTCCGGCCCCGAGTTCCTCACCATGTTCAACGGCCAGACCGGCAAGGCGATGGGCACGGTCGACTACGTACCGGCCCGCGGCACCGTCTCGTCCTGGGGCGACTCCTACGGCAACCGCGTCGACCGCTTCCTCGCCGGCACCGCGTACCTGGACGGCGCCCGCCCGTCGCTCGTCATGGCGCGCGGGTACTACACCCGTACGGTGATCGCGGCCTGGGACTGGCGGGGCGGCGCCTTCACCCGCCGCTGGACCTTCGACACCAGCTCCTCCACCAACTCCGGGAAGGGCTACGACGGTCAGGGCAACCACTCCCTGTCGGTCGCCGACGTCGACGCCGACGGCAAGGACGAGATCGTGTACGGCGCGATGACCGTCGACGACAACGGCAACGGCCTGTGGACGACCAAGCTCGGTCACGGCGACGCGGGCCACCTCGGTGACCTGGTCCCCTCCCGGTCCGGACTGGAGTACTTCAAGGTCTCCGAGGACACCAGCAAGCCGGGCTCCTGGATGGCGGACGCGCGCACCGGCCAGATCCTCTGGCAGACGGCGTCCGGCGCGGACAACGGCCGTGGCGTCGCCGCCGACATCTACGCCGGCAGCGCGGGCGCCGAGGCCTGGTCCGCCTCCGACACCACCCTGCGCTCGGCGACCGGCGCCTCCCTCGGCCGTGAGCCGTCCAGCATCAACTTCGTCAACTGGTGGGACGGCGACCCCGTGCGCGAACTCCTCGACGGCACCCGCATCGACAAGTACGGAACCTCCGGCGACACCCGTCTGCTGACCGCCTCCGGGGTCCACTCCAACAACGGCACCAAGTCCACCCCGGCCCTGTCCGGGGACATCCTCGGCGACTGGCGCGAGGAGGTCGTCTGGCCGACCTCGAACAACACGGCCCTGCGGATCTACTCCACGCCGGTCGAGACCGGCACGAAGATCACCACCCTGCTGCACGACACCCAGTACCGCACGGCCCTCGCCTGGCAGAACACCGCCTACAACCAGCCGCCCCACCCGAGCTTCTTCATCGGCAACGGCATGGCGACGGCACCCCGGCCCACGGTCTACACGCCCTGACCCGGTAGAGCGCGAAGGGCGGGGGGCGCCCGCCGGCCGCCCCCCCCGCCAGGCCGCGATGGGGGGGGGGGGGTGGGCGGGGCGCCGTCCGAG